>CAJQHZ010000001.1 GCA_905478295.1 uncultured Flavobacteriales bacterium
AGAATACATCAGCATACCATTGCATTTCTTTGAACAAGACATCCTTTGACCAATTTATTCCGATACCATACGTATTCGATGTTTCAATAGGTGGGGGGATCTGACCGCTTTGGTTACCTAGAAATACTGCCGTACGGTCGTTGGCCATATAACCCATATACTCTGCTCCTAAGGTTGCAATTCTCCACGATCTACTTGCCTGCCCTCGAAATGCCCAAGGACCAGAGTTAAACTTCAAATGTAATCTGGGAACATAGAAAGGAAGATAGTACCTAAGGACATCAACTCGTTGGCCCAGGATCATGCTGAAGCCTTCACCGTCTGGCGAATTGACATAACTGTACTCGCCATAAACCCCCGTACATAATCCATCATAGCTACCGTCATTTTCCCACATTTGTTGGCTTACCCTAAAACTATTGGCATCGAGACCGCCTTTAAAGGTATGTCGCGTATTAAAAATATTATCCTGAAAAATAAGGTTACCGTACAGTCGTCGTTCTTTTCCGGTAAAGAGACGGTTGCCGAAGTAACTGTCCAAATCTTGGTAGACTACACTTAGCTGTGTTCCAATACTGCGGTTGATGCCGCCTTCAAGGAAATAGCCACGCTTCGCCCAAAGTTCATATCTATTAGTTTGCAGCTCGTGCGACCAGATAGGCACTAATGTCGGTGTACCGTAAAGCGTACTGCCTCCAATATTGTCAATACTACTGGCTTTTACACCAAATTGAGCCTCAGAATTAGCGCCTTGGTGTTTCCATGCATTCTGAATAAAAACATGATTGGATAAGGGTGCATCGAGGTAACCGTCTTCATTACCGTCCCAACGGAAGAGTTGTTGTCTGCCGTGTACCATAACATTGGACGACCATTTTGCGCTTTGTTTCCAGGTATAAATGGCGTTTTGTTCGAAACGTCCTGGTCCGGCAAAAATATTGAAATGCGCTTTTTCTTTGGTAAAGCTGGGACGCAATTCATAATTTATTTGACCGCTCATAGCAGCAGCACCGTTTACTACACTGCCAGGGCCCTTTGTCAGTTGAATACTTTGTATCCAAGCACCGGGAATTAATGCCAAACCTAGTACTGAAGAAAGGCCGCCCATAGTTTGGAGATTTCCACGAGTATATAAAGCGTAGGGTCCTTCAAGACCTAAGAGTCGGATTTGTCGAGTTCCGGTTACTGCATCCGTAAAGGAAGCTGAGATGGAAGCGTTCGTCTCAAAACTTTCGCTGAGGTCACAACAGGCAGCTTTCCGAAGCTCAACTTCAGAAATCAGCTCTTTTGAAAGCACTGATTTTTTCGAAAGTCGAACTCCGGGATCTCGATCTATTTCGACTTCATCCAGTGTTTCGAACATCTGAATACTCGATGTGTCAACCTGAGCAAAAGCCGAGAAGGCCAGCAGAAGTGCTAAGCCTAGGTATTTTTTATGCGAAGTCATTTAATGGTCGTGTTTCCCACCATGAGCATGGTGCTCTTCATGGGTTTCACCCGGCTTACACAATGGATCGCCTAAGCCGTGCTTCGCTCTTTGGTCTGGATCTCTAAAACGACAGCAGCCGTGGATGTTCGCATATTGCTCGTCTGTCGCAGGATGATTTTTTACGTCGTGTCCTACTTCGTTGATAGCGGCAATTATGGCTGCTTCGTCTACTTTAGAACTGTTGTATATCAGTTCCAAAAGGTGCGTTTCTTGACTCCAGTCGGCCTTTTTTACGCCTTGAATGTAGGCTGCGTTTTCGATGCGCTCTTCGCACATACCGCAAAGACCGTCTACCTCTAAAGTAGTGGTGTTGTATTTTGACTGCCCGTTAAGGACAATTGCGCTCAAAAGCGCTAATGAGCAAACTAGTGATTTCATGTTACTGCGTTTAAATTAAGATTGATTTTTATTGATGCAAACTGCACCAATAATCAAGCGTAAAACAGCAGTTTTTGATATTTCAAATAGATCGGAGGGCCGTTGTCAAAAACCAGGAGCGGCGAACTGTAAAAAGATTTAGCGCCTCCCATGTACTGTGTAGCGGCAGCTGTTCTTAACAGATCAAAATTGACGCTTTTGTCAAATTCAAAATTAGTTAGGGTTTCGTCCAATTCTGTAAACGTTGTTTCACAACAATCTTCAGAATCTAAAGACTTTTCAGTTGAATTGCATGAAGTCGTCTGTGGAGCATGACAACATACAGGCGCTTCTGTAATGGCCAAATGTTCGTCGTGTGCTACACTTAGATGAACACTTTCTTCGTGCTGGCAAAAGTGCAAATAACTCACTGCACCCGTCGAGACAAGGGTGTAAAACAATGTGAATACCAGGATGATGAGCTTCCGCATGAAGACAAATTTAACCAATACCTTTGAGGTACAATAGTTATACCATGCGAAAAGTAATGATGTTAGGCTCTGGAGAGCTGGGAAAAGAGGTGGTGATCTCCCTAAAAAGAATGGGCTGTACGGTGGTTGCATGTGATGCCTATGAAGGCGCTCCTGCGATGCAAGTTGCGGATGCATTTGAAGTCTTTTCTATGCTCGATGGAGCTGCGCTCGAACGTGCGGTCCTCAAACACCAGCCGGATATCATTGTGCCTGAAGTGGAAAGTATTCGTACGGATAAACTTTACGCGTTTGAAGCATCTGGTATTCAAGTAACGCCATCGGCAAAAGCGGCAAATTTCACTATGAATCGCAAGCTTATTCGTGATTTGGCAGCACAGGAATTGGGCTTAAAAACGGCTCCTTACGCTTATGCTACCAACATGGAAGAGTTTACTGCAGCGGTAGATGAAATTGGCCTTCCCTGTGTGGTTAAACCCTTAATGTCAAGCTCTGGAAAGGGCCAAAGTGTGGTAAAAGAGGTTTCACAGCTCGAAACGGCTTTTCAGTACGCTATGGAGGGCTCTCGTGGTGATTTGAAAGAAATTATAGTCGAAGGTTTTATTGACTTCCATACGGAAATCACCTTGCTGACCGTCACTCAGAAATCTGGTGAAACACTATTTTGCGCACCCATCGGGCACCGCCAAGAGCGGGGGGACTATCAAGAAAGTTGGCAACCATGCGCTATGGAATCATCGCAACTCGACGAAGCACAATCGATGGCGAAGAAAGTGACCCAAGCTTTGGGTGGCTATGGAATCTGGGGGATTGAATTCTTCTTAGCTCACGATGCAGTTTATTTTTCAGAATTGAGTCCTAGACCTCACGATACAGGAATGGTAACGTTGGCGGGCAATCAAAACTTCAATGAGTTTGAATTGCATGCAAGAGCGTTATTAGGTTTGAACATACCCGAGATCGAATTGCGTTACCCAGCTGTTAGTGCGGTGGTATTGGCTGAAAAGGAAGGAAAACCTATTTACAGAGGAATGGAAAAAGCCAGCTTTGAGCCGCAGTCGGATGTTAAATTATTCGGAAAGCCAACAACGCGTCCTTATCGAAGAATGGGTGTGGTGTTAACCTATGATCGATTAGAAAAGGAGACGATGGAAGAACTCCGCGAACGTGCAGCTCGAATTGCGAGCGGTATTACAGTGCATTAATTTTCGCTCGTATGGGTTCGGTAAATGCATCTACGATGTCACGATCGAGCGATCCTAGCGTTTGTCCCTCTAGTTTGTGGTAGCGCAGTCCGTGTTTAAATGCGTTGACCAGGTTTGGATTCGTGCTCTTCATATAATTTATGGAACCATAAGAGAAAAGCACCTCGCTATAATTAGGGCCAATTTCAATGAGCGCCCCGTCACTTAACGTCAAGTAATGACACAAGACCATCTGATAAGCGGCGCCTGTATTGGATTTTTCATTCAAAATATTCCGCTCTAATACATCAACAACATTTAACAATTCTTCTTTTAACTGTGCTAAAAGGCGTTTGGAAATTCGTCCTGAGGCTTCAGTATAACTGATTTGTCCTATGATATTGTCAAATGCACTGGCCGTCCAGAACTCTGTTGTTTTGATGCCCTGACTTAGTTTAGTCAATTCGGCGCCTTTTTGAATCAATTCAGATGGGATTTCCGAAGGGTCAAAACGTTGGTGTCGGCGTAAGTTCTCCATTACCCACAAGTAGTACCTAAATGCACTGAGCGTCGGCTGATCCATATAGCGATAGAGTGGTAGTTCTTTCGCCGTAAAGTAGAGTTGTGCATCGGGTTGTTGAACAGCCAGCTCCAGGTTTTTACGTGTATTCTCAAGATAAAAATCAATATCGCTGTATTGCATAATGGGCGGCATTGTTGTGCAAACCACGATTTGCGCATTTTCCTCCGTATTGATTCTTAATGCATCAATACTCAATGAGAAGTGGTTCGCTAATTTAACGAGCTCATCTGCCGTCAAAGGCGTTGAACCCGTGCGCTTGCGATAAAGTGAAGCACGTGAACATCCTAATACTCCCATGAGATCTTGGGTGATTTTCGATTTACCTTTAGTCGAGCCGAAAATCTCTTCAAACAATTGAACTTGGAACTCGTTGGGTGTAAACATGGTTTTTGACTTAACCCCTAATATCGCATATTTTAATTAGATGCAGACCACCGCTGAAAATGTAATTGCAGGCAAACTACCTGGAAGATTAATCGAGCTTGAAGATGGATTCCTTTTTCCATTAACTCAGCCTCTAGTGCATCGTAGTTCAGGGCAATATACCCGTCAAAGAAGACTGGCTGTTTTGAACCGCTGGATTCGTAAAGGAATCCTACAAGTGATTGGAAGTCCATGGCTACCAGGTTTCTGGATTTTAAGTCCAGAGCAATCCGATCGTGCGCTCGTCGCCATTAAAAAGATGCGTTTGCCTGTCAAACTGCTTTTGTCTGTGTCTAGTGCGTCCATGAATGAAAACAAAAATTGGTTTTCCTTCAAAGCAGATCCCATGATGTCAGTCGAAGTTCGATGGAATTCTTTTGAGTCCTATACCCAGGAGATGAAAAAAAAATATAGGGCACGTTTGAAAAAAGTGATGAAGTCGAATATGGCTTTAGAAGAACGCATACTAATGCCGGACGAAGATGATTTTTCAACCGCAGCACAATTATTAACCACAACGCTTACGGATAAAGTAGTAGCAATGCCTGAAAATTTAGGATGGCTTTTAGAGCTGTATCAAGCAGGCTTTGGTTCGTCCTTTAAGATACATGGCTTTTTTCTTGAAGATCGATTGATTGGATTTTTATCTATCGTTGAAGACGGTACACTTTTGCGTGCCATGCACTTTGGTTCTTCGGATAGTTCACCTAATGATTTCTATAGTTATGCCATGTTTTATGTCATTCGATTGGGTATTGAAGGCGGATATCAAAAAGTGAGTTTGGGAAGAACGGCCACTGAAATTAAAAGTTCCTATGGAGCAGAACCAGAGGAGAATTATTTTTCCTTCTACTCAGAAAATTGGTTTTTTAGGGGATTGTTAAAATTGGCTCAAAAACGTTACCAGCCTAAATCTTACATCTTACGTAGACCATTTAAATAAAAATGTTTTGGTAGTTCAGCACATTTCTTAGATTACGGCCTTATTAAAAAGTTGATTAAAATGGTGACAAAAGAACAAGTGTTAAAAGTCCAACAGCAGTGGGGGGACGGAGTAGTTAAAATCGGATCATTAAAAGACAAAAGGGCAGAATGCGAGGCATTTGCAAGTAGTTTTCTTAATGACCGCTACGCTTTTGGGTTAGGAGTGGTTTTATTTAAGCCTACAAAATGTGAAATAGAACAATTTAGACCTTTAAAAGAAGAAGCGTTGTCCTATTTTATTGCAGGTGATAATAGAAAATGTATTGAAGATAAAGGTTTCGCTATACAACCCTGGACAAAGGTGCATTTTGAAAATACAGGAATAATCTTGGAAGAAAATAGAGCATTAGCCATGGGAAATTATTTCTTTACAGATACCGACGGTAACGATGCAAAAGTCGAATACACGTTTGGATATAGGTTAGTCGATGGGGAGTTGAAAATTGATCTGCACCACTCATCGTTCCCGTTTACACACTAAAATAGCAATCATTAATGTGCTATTCTAAGTAATAATGGTATTTGCCATTCTTGAGCTTTCGGAGTAGTTACCTTATTAATCTCTGAATGAACGAATAATCAAAAAAGCGAAATCAATGGCTGATACCCTTCGAATGGAAAATGAATACGGCGCCTTTACTGTAAGAAGTAAAGGCGCTTCTTTATTGGCGCTAAAAATTAAAGGTCATGAGCTACTTCATGACTTTAAGCACAACGCAGGGGATTGGGCTGCAGGAGCTGTGCTGTTTCCATTTCCCGTACGTATGGCTTCAGGAACGATCATGGAGCACAACGGACAAGAGTTTCATTGGCCAATCAATGATGAAAAACATCACGCAGCATTGCATGGATTCACTGTCAATCAAACGTTTGATGTCCAACTTAATTCTAATGGCGTATGCTGCCGTTATAAGTATGATGGTCATTATGAGTTCTATCCTTTTCCTTGCGATTTAGAAATACACTATGCACTCGGTGCGGAAGGATTTTCGTTTAAAGCGATTGTTAGAAATACAGGTACACAAGTATTACCTTTTCATATTGGTTGGCATCCATATTTTAAGGTACAGCGAAACTGGGGATTAACCCCAGAACCTACCGTACGTTTGATCAAAAATGAATTTAGTTATCCCGGCGAGGAAATTCCATATGCCGGTCATGAATGGGCAGAAGAAGTAGACGGGGCGTTTTTCTATAGTGATAATCCTCGCATCCGTAATGATGAGTATACTCTTGAAATAAAAAAACTAGCTCCTATAGTGCAGATTTTTCGGCCTGCCAATGCACCTTTTATTGCTGTTGAGCCGGTCACGGGACTGGGGCACCCAGATTTTCCATGGATCGAGGTGCCACCAGGACAATACCGCGAAATTAGAACCGCTATTACTCTTGTATAAGGGATTGCATTCAAATAAATGAGCACTTTGCTAAGTTCGATAAAAAGCCCTCGTCTCTTTAGTGACTCATTAGTTTAGTCATCTTTTGAAGCTAATTGGTCCTGCAGTTCCTCCAAACTAACGCCCTTAGTTTCTGGCATCATGAAATGTGTGAAGAGCAGTTGCAACAGCATGAAAACGGCGAAAAATCCAAAAATAATCCAGCCAGGGAATGCTTCGAGGACAACTTCACCGAGCATCGTTATTAAAGCAGCGAATACCCAGTGGGTTCCGGTGCCCCATGCTTGGCCTGCTGCTCTTACGCTGTTCGGAAAAATCTCAGAGATAAAAACCCATATGACTGCACCTTGCCCAACAGCGTGAGAGGCAATGAAGGTGAGGATAAAGAAGAGGTTGAATTCAGCTGAAGCCCCTGTTTTGAAACCATAGGCCACCATAAGTAATGAAATAATATAGCCCACAGAACCTATGTACATGAGTGATTTGCGTCCCATACGATCAATAAGATAAAGTCCTACAAAAGTGAAAAGCAGGTTGGTACCTCCGATTGAAATGGAAGAGAGTAGGGAGTCTGAAGCTGCGAACCCCGCATTTTCTAATATGACGGGCGCATAGTAGAGAATGAAATTGATTCCGCTTAATTGGTTGAAAAACGCAAGAAGAAAAGCCAATTGTAATGGCTTCTTGAATTTGCTATTGAACACACTGTCTTTGACTGAATTGCCTGTAGTGTGGCTCTTTATTGCGGTTAATTCACTCTTGGCCGCATCAGAGCTGTTTAAAATGCGTTCCAATATTCGTAACGCTTGCTCATCGTCACCTTTCGTAACGGCCAGCCATCGGGGAGATTGAGGAATGCCAAAGATTAGCGCGCAATAGAACGCGGCCGGCAGGGCTTCTACTCCGAGCATCCAACGCCAGTCGTTCGTTCCTCCAAATCCGTCGAGAAGATAATTAGAAAGGAATGCGATGAGAATTCCGAAGACGATGTTGAATTGGTATAACGCGACTAAACGCCCGCGATTTTTTGCGGAACTGATTTCGGAAATGTAAGTTGGAGCGGCCACAGTAGAGGCGCCAACACCGATACCACCCAAAAATCGGAAGAATGAAAAGAGATAAGGATCCGGAGCGAAAGCTGAACCGATTGCACTAATGAGGTACAATAATCCAACGGCAATCAGCGTTTTCTTGCGACCCCAAACTCGCGTAGGCACACCACCTCCGAGAGAACCCAAAACAGTCCCCCATAGCGCCATCGACATGATGAAAACGCCGTGAAACCAGGCTGAGGTTTGCCACAATTCCTTAATGGGGGCATTGGCACCGGAAATAACAACAGTGTCAAAGCCGAATAAAAATCCAGCCAGTGCGACGGTCAGCGACCAATTCCAAGTTTTGTTCATTACAGTGCATGTTAACTCTATGCAATGTAACGAAATTTGAGGGTGAGCTACGGACTTAGAATCCTTCAGAAAGTTGCAGCCATTCAGCCCACTTATTATCCAATTCGCTTTGTGTTTAAGCGTGTTGAATCAATGCTTTTGCAAAAGAGCTTGTGCGAAGGTTGACTTTGAGTAATTCCGTACCTATTAACCACAGTTATTAGTCATTATTTACGCAATGATTTGAGTGTCATGTCGATTAGGAATTGAACAATTTCTTGCCGCCCGCCGGAAGAATCCGAGAGTCGTGGAAGGTGTTCAGCAAAAAATTGTTGGCTTTGGGCAGCTTCTATTATAGTCGCGAAAAGGCTATGTGGATACGGGTAGTCCGGATTAATTTGTAAAGCGAGCTGACTTAGGGTCTCACAGATCTGTTTATACCCCAAGAAGTAGCCTTCTTTATTTTCCTGGTCTACATCTTTCGTAAGGTAGATCTTGGGGTATTCTGCGACTACTAGGCGCTGCAAAGCTCGCTCATCAACGTGAGGAATGCGTTCATCTTGTTCCATAGGAAGTACTAAAAGCTCCATAGCTCGCTTCAGTTTATCCTCGGGACTGTTTAGCAGCATGAATTCTTGTGCCATTTTCACCTCGAGCCAGCCCCAATACCAGTTGATTAGATAGGTTAGTAACTGATGCTTATTCTGAAAATAGCGGTACACTCCAGATTCTGTACTTGTGATTTCTCGAGCTACTTTTTTAAATGTCAAATTCTCGTAGCCTAGCTCATCCATTAATGCAATACTCTTCGATAATATGCGTTTTCCGAGCTCAGTTTCATCGGGATTTTTACTGTAAAGCTTTGCACTTATGGTGATGTTTAATGCATTCATAGTTAAAGATGAATCTTCTTAATAATTAATTGTTCTACACTGCAAAATAATAGTAAAACTCCTGTTTTTGCAAAATAAAATTCCACTGACTACAGAAAGCCTACATTTGTACTGCTGCGTTAAGTTAACAGCAGCCAAAAAAGAAAATATGACCTTTGATTCATTGGGGCTTAAGCCTCAAATCCTATCTGCCTTAAAAGAACAAGGCTATACACAACCTACACCTATTCAAGCCCAAAGCATTCCTGTCCTATTAGAGGGCTACGATTTACTCGGTACAGCTCAAACAGGCACGGGAAAGACGGCTGCATTTACAATACCAATTATAGAGCATTTGCTAAATGCTCCTTCAGAACGCAAACGGCGTATAAAAGCATTAGTAGTTACGCCAACGCGTGAATTGGCCTTGCAGGTCGCCGAAAATGCCAAGCGTTATTCTTCGGGAACCGCTCTTCGTAGCGCCGTGATTTTCGGTGGTGTTGGTGCAAATCCTCAAATTGATCAGCTCAAAAGAGGTGTTGATATTTTGGTGGCTACGCCAGGACGGCTATTAGATTTACAGGGTCAGGGATACATCGACCTACGAAACTTAACACATTTTGTATTGGATGAAGCCGATCAAATGTTGGATATGGGCTTCATTCATGATATAAAAAAGTTACTGCGTTTAATTCCTTCAAAACGCCAAAGTCTATTTTTCTCAGCCACCATGCCCAAGTCTATCATGGAGTTAAGTGGACAGATCCTAAAGCCTAATTACAAGCAAGTTCGTATCGCTGTTGAGAAACCAACCGCAGAGCGCGTCTCGCAATGTGTGTATTACGTAAGCAAGAGTGAAAAGCCGTCATTGCTTATTCAATTGCTTAAAGAAGAATTAGAAGGTAGTGTGTTAGTCTTTGGAAGAACGAAGCATGGTTGCGATAAAGTCGTTCGAATCCTTGATAAAAAAGGCGTAAGTGCAGCAGCTATACACGGTAATAAAAGTCAAAATGCCCGTCAAAAAGCATTGAAAGGTTTTAAAGAGGGAAAAGTTCGTGTATTGGTAGCAACTGATATTGCAGCTCGAGGTATTGACATTTCGGGACTAGAACATGTGGTAAATTATGAACTTCCCAATATCTCTGAAACCTATGTTCACCGCATTGGCCGTACAGGACGTGCTGAGGCTTCCGGTTCGTCAATATCATTTTGTGCCGCAGATGAACGAGGCTATCTCAAGGATATTGAAAAACTTATAAAAGCGAAAGTACCGTTGATTGAGCAGCATCCATTTACAGAAGGTGCAGCTGAGGAATGGTCAATCCCAGAAAACCGTATTCCGGCTAAACAAGGACAACGTTCACAACGCGGGAATCGTGGTCCCAAGCAGGGTGGTAGAAACTCCCGTTCAGGAGCACCTGCTCGCGGTAAGCGATCTTCGAGTAGACGCTAATACTCGAGTAATTCCAATACTTTTTCTTCAAAACGAGCAGAAGTAAACTTCTTTATGGGAAACCCTAAAGGCCCTATACCTGATTTGTGGATTAACTTATTCCAAAGAAACTGATCCGCGATGTGAGGAAGAATAAGCTGAGGTCTGTCAAATCGCAATGCACTATGCGTAGTGCCGGAGCCTCCATGGTGCACCACTGCACGAACGCGACTGAAAAGCCAATCGTAAGGAATGTCCTTGACTAGAAAGATGTTTTCGGGTAAAGGACTTTCTATTTCAATACCGCCCCAACTGGAGTTGATGAAAATAGGTAGATCGTGTTTCTTACTCAGTAGTATTAGGGTTTGACCTACTTCTTTAGGTTTTGCATTGATCATTGAACCAAATCCGACATACAAGGGATTCGGATGTTTTTCTATGAATCGTATTAAATCTTCTGAAGGCTCCCAATGCTTAGACTTATTGCGTTCACGAAAATCTGTAACCTTAACGTGTTCAGGCCAGTATTGAGGTTGCGGGAAGAGACGCTTTGAAATGGCGTATTCAACAGGTACGTTATTCAATAAAAAATTACGAACCTCTTTGCGTTTTAGAGGCGCCCAATTCCATTCTGTCATGATTTTATTGCCATAGCCTATAACTGCCTGGGAAATCAATGCTGAATTTGTGAGTTTATAGCTCATCGTATTCCACAACTTGTTGTTGAATTGACCCATTCCTATAGCCGGCAATTCGCGAACCGGATGCAACAAACAAGGCATGGGAATGAGTAATTCCACGTTCCGCTTTACGCGCAAGGCCGCCATGACAGGGTAGGCACATTTGATGTGGTAAATGATTTTGTCCGGTTTGAAATTTAAATCTGCATCCCGCTGATCTCGGATGAGTTGCTCCTGTAGGGGGCTCGTTTCTCGCAAAAGCTTAAAAAGCGTTCTTATTCGGCTAAAACCGGAGTCTATTTGCCCTATAATTTTTTTGACATCAGGCGAGTCGATCAAGTCGAGGTATTCGTGAGTCATCGGGAAGAAATGAATACTCACTTCTGAGGCCAGTGAGCGAAATTGTTCCGGCATGCAAAAGGCAACTTCATGTCCAGCATCTTTAAGTTCTTCACCTAAGGCTAAATACGGTTCCATGTCTCCCCGAGAACCTAGGGTCATTAGTAGAATTCTCTCCATATTGGGAAGTTACGCCGTAATTCCTAAAAACATATTGAGAACAGGTAATAAAGCCTGTATCCGCCTCGCATCTGTGTCATTTTTCTTCATCCAACATCCTGAAGCAAACTTCGGATTTTGTCTAAAGAAAAAGCCAGCGTGTGAGCGCTGGCTTTTTTACTTCGATCGCCAAGTGGAGCTGGCGGGAATCGAACCCGCGTCCAAACAAGGAAGCCTGAGGCTTTCTACATGCTTATCTTATGATTGAATTTTCGACCGATCTCTGAGCATAAGCACCCTAATCACAGCTTATCTTCTAGACTTGGGTTAGCCCGCGAAGCAAAGGCTAACTGCATTCCTGAATTTTCCACACCTCGTAATCAGTCGCCTCAGGACGGGGGCTCCTGCGAGATGTTCAGCTCCTATACCTAGTATAGGATTAGCAAAATCGACATCCTGTCAGATTAAGCGGCCAAAGCGTAAGAATCTTCGCCAGTTATAAAAAATTGAAGCGGTGTATTAACGAGCTGCCCCTTCAGCGCTCGGCATGCTTACATCAACCTTCGGCTTGCTGTCAAAACCAGTCAGCCCCAGAAAAGATGTGGTCCGCGAAGATACGCGAATTCTATGCCAATTATGTGCACATCAACAAAGGAACTATGCGAATACACGCTAAAATCATTACTATCTTTAAGCATATGAAAATCGGCATAGTAAGAGAGGGAAAGATTCCAATAGATAAGCGCGTTGCACTAATTCCAGAACACGCTGCGCAGTTAAAAGATAAATTTAAGTGTGAAATTGTGGTTCAGTCCTCGGCGATACGGGCTATTTCGGACGAAGAATATGTCCGGCATGGCATCGATTTGCAACAAGATCTGTCCGATTGCGATGTGCTCTTCGGTGTTAAAGAGGTGCCGATACATGATTTAATTCAAAGCAAAACCTATTTCTTTTTTTCACATACCTACAAGCAACAGCCCTACAACGCAAAACTGCTGCGAGCCTGTGTCGAACGTAATATTCGTTTGATTGATTACGAATTACTCAAGAAAAACGGGACTCGCGTGGTGGCATTTGGCCGATTTGCAGGATTGGTTGGTGCATACAATGGCCTTCGGGGATGGGCTGAAAAATATGGACAATTTGTACTTAAGCCAGCACATGAATGTCATGACATGCAGGACATGTTCGATCAACTCAAAGGTATTGATTGGCCAGCAGATCTGCGCATCCTACTTACAGGGAAAGGACGCGTGGCAGGCGGTGCGGTGGAGACTTTGAAGGCTGCTGGTATCCCAGAAATTGCACCAGAAGATGTTGAAAATTACGAGGGTTGTTTCTGGAGTCAGTTAGACGTGGAACACTATTATAGGACTAGCGACGGAAGTCCTTTTGATCGCAAGGCGCTCTTCGCGGATCCAAGCGGGTTTGAAAGTGATTTTATGAGGTATGCTCGATATGCCAAGCTGTATATCGCGGGGCATTATTACGACAGTCGTGCGCCGTTTATTTTCTCGAGAGCGGACGCGAAGCAGCCAGATTTTGCGATCACCTATGTGGCGGATATTAGTTGCGATATAGACGGTCCTGTGGCTTCTACGCTCCGGGCTTCAACTATTGCTGAACCCTTCTATGGCTATTTGGCAGCTGAAGAGAAGGAGGTAGCGCACGACCATCCTGAAGCAATAGGAGTGATGGCAGTGGATAACCTTCCATGTGAATTACCCAGGGATGCTTCGTTGAGCTTTGGATCCGATTTAATGGAGCATGTGATTCCAGCGCTTTTTGACGGAGATAAAGAGCACATACTTTATCGTGCAACGGAATGTGAAAACGGCGTGCTTGCAAAAGATTTTGAGTACCTACAAACCTATATAGATAAGGCGTAGTGGCTAAAAAAGCATTACATATCAGTAAAGGGGTAAAGGAAGCTCCATCGGTAAACCCGAGTTTACAAACTGGGAAGAGAACTAGCCGCACCTCGACGGAATTGGTAAAGGAAATTATTAAAGGCAATCGAACGGCATTGGCTCAAGGTATTACGATGATTGAGAGTAATACAGCAGCAGATCAGAATCATGCTCGTGCACTTTTAAATGAATTGATGCCTTATACTGGAAATAGTTTTCGCATCGGTGTAACAGGCGTACCTGGTGTAGGTAAAAGCACTTTTCTCGAATCGTATGGAAATACATTGCTGAAGTCAGATGAAGATGCGAAGGTTGCGGTTCTCGCGGTAGACCCATCTTCTGAAATCAGTAAAGGCTCAATTTTAGGCGATAAAACTCGAATGATGGAATTGGGCAAGCATGATCGTGCTTTTATACGTCCCAGCGCCTCTGGTGGCAACCTTGGTGGTATTGCAAAAAAGACTAGGGAGGTTATGTTACTTTGCGAGGCTGCTGGATTTAATTATATTTTCATTGAGACCGTGGGTGTAGGTCAGAGTGAAACGTTGGTTTCAAAACTGGTCGACTGTTTTTTGTTTTTAGCAATGCCGGGCACTGGCGATGAATTGCAAGGTTTAAAAAAGGGCATCATGGAAATGGCAGATATTATCGCTGTCAATAAATCTGAGCCGCCAAACACCACTTCAGGGGAACGGAGTGCACTTTCGATTCGAAGTGCACTACAGCTCTTCTCAAACAAAGAATTTGATTGGCATCCTCCAGTTCTACTTGCGTCAGGATTGACGGGGTTTGGTTTTGATGAATTAGAGGCTGCACTAGAGCGTTACCAAAGGCACAGTCAAGGGAAAGGGTGGTTCGAGAAAAAACGTAAAGACCAACAGGCATACTGGTTTGAAAATTCTGTGCGCGAAGGAGTTTTTGAGCAATTACAAAAAGATAAGAATTGGCAAAAGCAGTATGAAAAACTGAGTATTGAGGTCGCAGATGGAAGCCTGAATCCCTTTGAGGCCAGCGAAAAATTAGTAAGAGCCCTAAAGGGTAAGGTTTAAAAGTTACGAGCTGCTTCGTGCTTAAGTAACAGGATGGCAGCTTTCGTTGGAAAGATATCTCCCGTCATTTCAAGTTCGATCAACTTTCGACTTAAATCTCCTGCGGTAGCTTCTGCGCCTAATTCTACTGCTGTTTTGTTGATTAAAGAAACGACTTGACTTTTCGCGCTCACCACGTGATTCCATGCGCTATCGGTTACATAAACCTGTTGTGAAATATTGTAGTCAAATTCACTCCGTACCGCGCTGACAAGGGCTTTTCTATAACTAACTACGTCTAAGTTACCAGGCTTTACACGAAGTACGAGACGATTTGGGCTGATGCGTTCTAGAAGTACAATTATACGCTCATAGGCTTGAAAACGCATAGGAAGCGCCTTTTTCTGGAGGTTTTTGCGCAAGTAAAACTGACGTCTTTTTTCTTCGTTGTCAACAAAGTTTGACAGCAGTAAATAGGTGAGCAACAGCATTAAAGCCGCTGGAAATGTATACTTGAGGATTTCAATAAATGCTTCCATGAAAATGTCTTGAGGCATACAAATATCGTTATTTTTGCCACCATATTATACTTTAACCATGGAATCACTTTCAAAAAGAGCACAGGAGATGGGGCTGCCTATGACCATTGAGATGGCTAAAAAGGCACGCGAGTTAAGCGCGACAGGTAAAAATGTTATTAGTCTTTCTCTTGGTGAGCCAGATTTTGATACTCCAGATTTTATCAAGGAAGCCGCTGCTCAGGCGATGGAAGAGAATTACACCCATTACATGCCGGTTCCAGGATTTACAGATGTTCGTGAAAGTATCGCGGCTAAATTCAAGCGCGACAATGGAATCGACTACACTGCGAATCAGATAGTGATCAGTACAGGGGCAAAACAAAGTTTATTGAACATTTTCTTAGCCTTAGTTAATCCTGGCGAGGAGGTCATTATTCCCGCGCCATACTGGGTAAGTTATATGGATCAGGCAAAGTATTGCGGCGCCGAGGTAAAAGTCCTTCCGACTACAATGGAAGGTGGATTTAAAATTACTGCGGACCAGTTAGAGGCGGCCATTACAACTAAATCTAAAGTGCTTATTTTCTCTTCGCCAAACAATCCTTGTGGCGCGATATATAGTAAAGAAGATTTGGCAGCGATTGCTGCCGTAGTTGCAAAGTATCCTAACCTGTATATAATTTCTGACGAGATTTATGAACTATTAAACTACGGTGAGGTAGATCATGTCTCCATAGCAAGTTTTCCTGAGGTATATAAGCAAACCATTACCGTTAACGGGTTATCAAAAGGATTTGCTATGACCGGTTGGCGCGTGGGTTATATTGGCGCACCTGAATGGATTGCCAAAGCATGTACAAAGTTCCAGTCGAATTTCACCTCTGGAACCAATTCAATTGCACAGCGTGCATGTAAGACTGCATTGGAAGTTGATCCTTCTTCTGTCGATTACATGATCAAAAAATTTGCGAGTCGACGCGAGAAAATGGTGGGATGGATAAAAGAGGTTCCGGGTTTTGAATTAGAAACGCCTCCGGGTGCATTTTACGTCTTTCCGAGGATTACTTCGTTGTTAGGAAAGAAGTTTAACGGGAGCATATTAAAGAATTCTTTAGACGTAAGTATGTATCTTTTGGAAGAAGGCTTGGTTAGTACAGTTCCGGGAGACGCATTTGGATTAGCAGGTTACATCAGGTTTTCTTATGCGGCGGCGGAAACAGAGTTGGAAGAAGCAGTAAAGCGTGTGAAAGTCGCGGTATCTAATTTAGAGGACTAGGTCCATTTACTTTGAAAATAGAAGTTTCGAACGGCGAGATATTAGATAAGGTTTCCATTTTAGAGATAAAATTGGAGCGTATTTCTGATGTTCAAAAGCTAAGTAATATTCAGAATGAATGGGATGCATTGCAAAACGCGGTGAAAATCATTACCGGATTAGCGAATCCCAAAGAGGAGTTTCACCAAGCAGTAAAGGCACTTAGAACTACTAATGAGGAGCTCTGGGATGTTGAAGATGCCTTACGCTCAAAAGAAAAGGCAAAGGATTTCGGAGATACCTTTATTGCATCGGCTCGAGAAGTATATGTTTTGAATGATCAACGTGCTGCCTTAAAGAGCACAATCAATATCCTTACAGGCTCTAATCTTCGAGAAGAAAAATCGTACGAAGGCTATTGAGGTAAAAGTCATTTAAAGTAATAGTCCTAACTTCGAGTTAAGAGAAAAAAAGAATTTGAGCCTAGAATCGAGACTTAATGCGCTAAGAGAGCGTATAAATATTAAGCTTTACGACAGCCGCGAGTTTGTGTTGCGATCGCTTTCACGTGGAAGTGTATTGGTTGCCCTTACAACGCTGATAGCACTTGTTTTTTATCATGGTTTTGAATTAGAAGCCCATCAGAATGCAGTAGTCGGTTATGTAGTGCGCGGTTCGATTGGGTACTATCTGGTTAAATTTCTATTGGAGTTATTGTATAATTTTCACCCAATACAGTTCTTGAAAGACCGAAAATGGGAGGGGATTTTGATGCTTTTTTTGATCGTGGATATTTTAATTATCAATCTAACGGGTTTCGAGTTGCTCAATGAAGCAGGCTTGTTTCTTAAAATCCCGGGACTCCAAGAAAGCTTTTTGATTGTTTTACAATGCTATGTGCTCGTTATTGTTGGTCTGGAATTCGGTCGAGTCGGTGAACTCCTTCCTCAATCGAAACTTAGCCCACCGACCTTATTAGTGCTTAGCTTTTTGGTTTTAATAGCCTTAGGTACATGTTTGCTTATGCTGCCTGAAATGACGGTTCGTGGTCGGGACGGACTGGATCTATTTACCGCTTTGTTTACAAGCATTTCAGCAAGTTGTGTTACTGGTTTAAGCTTGATTGATATAAGCACGATTCTCAGTGGAAAGGGTCAGTTTATAGTTATGCTTTTAATGCAGTTAGGCGGATTAAACATCATCTCCTTTGCAGCACTTTTCGCTATCCTTCGCGGTGGGTTTGGCATGCGTCAGCAAAACTTTATGAGCGAGAATTTAGGGGAGGATTTAAGGCGTTCGCGGTCCTTAATTTCAGCAATTTTCAGGCTGACATTAATTATCGAAGGGACGGGCGCGTTACTTCTCGGCATCTTATGGCGTAACGATTTTGATACGTTGGGAACCACCATTTTTTACAGTTTGTTTCACAGCATTTCTGCATTTAATAATGCAGGCTTCTCTCTTTTTTCTGATTCACTTGCCAGTCAATCCGTACAGTGGGATTTCAGTATTCATTGGGTTATCGCCCTAATGATTATTCTTGGTGGTATTGGATTCGGTACAATAACGGATATTCTTCGTCAGTCTTGGACGAAACAGTCCTTGTTGCGTTCGTGGCGTGGACTACGAATTGGCACTAAATTAGGGTTGGTTGTTTCAGCCACATTAATCATCGTTGGTGGGATTATCTTTTTCTTTTTAGACCCAGGTGATCAAAACGTTGGTGTGCACATTAGTGATAGTTTCTTTCAGAGTATTACAGCACGAACAGCAGGATTTAATACGGTATCTATAGGTGCATTAGCTACTCCTGCCATTTTGTTCTTAATCTTCTTAATGTTCATTGGAGGGGGATCTGGATCCACCGCAGGAGGTATTAAAACAAGCACATTTGCATTAGTCTTTATGAGTGCTGCTGCTACAATTCAGGGTAAGAAAAACGTCAACCTCTACAAAACTCAGATTCCGTGGGAGTTAATGAACCGTGCATTTGCGATATTTTTATTCTCAGTAGTGAGTATTCTCTTAGGTGTTTTTGCGTTATCCATACTTGAGCCTTCGATGAACTTACTGGACCTCGCTTTTGAAGAGGTAAGTGCCTTTTGTACTGTAGGCCTTAGCACGGGAATCACTGCAGACTTAGGTACCGGGTCTCAAATGATTTTAATGCTATCTATGCTTGTGGGAAGGGTTGGAACGCTAACCTTAGCCTTTGCTTTAAGTGGTCAGCGCCAAGAGGTGAACACCTTTAAGTACCCGAAGGCTAATATCCATGTGGGATAAAAAAAGCTGCACTAGGCAGCTTTAAATTTATTCCTAAGGAGGACGTTAGTTTTTGTCTTGAAAATCCAGGTCTTTTATTCCAAAAGCTTTCAGTAGCTTTTTTCCATTCACCTTTAATGTTTCTTTAATTCCAGTAGCTACTTTTTTCGCAGCATTGTCATCTGGTCTCGATACGAATTTCGAATCCCGATAGCTAACACCCTTTTCCGGTTTGGTATAGAAGTAGGTGTAGAAGCTTTTGCGCGATTCGCCTTCTGGGATTGCTATTTTCTTATAGCCGTGAGGACTGTTTTCGTCGGTATAAAAGATAACCGCTGTATTAAACGTAGGGGGTACCTTAGTTACACATTCAGTCATCTCTTTATTCCACAATTCGAGCGCTCCTCCGTACTCCGGTTTCCAATTTTTGTTGAGGTACACCAATAGGTTGATTCTTCTCCAAAGTCCTAGTTTTGGGTTCATGTTTACGTCAATGTGAACATCTACATAGGAACCGTTTTTACCTTGATGTACTCCAGATCCTAAGGCATCGGTAGTGGTGTGTAAACCTTTGATCCCCGTAATACGACTCAATTGGTCGCTCCATTCTTTTGAGCCAACAGCTTCCCGAACTTTTGAAAAGGAGGGATGCCAGCGATCAAAATGGTAATCTTCGCTCTTATCTTCATTTAAGCTTTTCCTTTTAACGTTGAGATCATCAATGGAGGGAAAGTGCGTAAATAAATCATTGGCAATTTCTTTAGTAAAGAAATCTTCCATAACCAAATACTTACAAGGTTGCGCATTTTCATAGGCGTCCTTGAGCGCGCTAGCAAAGCTTGCGTCTAGATAATTTGAATTGATTATTCCTTTTGCCATGGGTCGTAAATTATAAACTCAAATATAACGGCTAGTTTTTCTTTTGTCTCGTGACATCAGTTAGTTTTCCATAAACCATGAAAAATAATTTAGGCAGGTAACGTTTGAAAGGAACCGAATGAATTTCATATCGACCGATTAACAAATGTTTTTTAGGCCGTCTTTTGGTAGAAAGCTTTAGAAACTTCAAGGCAAAATCGAGAGGTAGCATTCCTTTTTCCTGAGCAACACTGTTTTTTCCTATTGGCACTCCATCTGGACCTAAACTATTCAGGGTGACAGCAGTATTTATAAAACCAGGACTGACGATCCCAATATGCACCTCGCTCTTTCTTAATTCATATTGTATGCTTTCGAAATAGCCTACCACTGCATGTTTACTGGCGGCATAGGCTGCTAATTTTGGGGATCCAAAATGACCTAGAATGCTAGAAACGGTCCATATTTGACCGCTATTACGCGATGTCATATGCGGAAGTACTGCTTTGGTTAATGCCACAGCTCCCCAAAAATTAACTTCGAACACTTTACGTTCTATGTCAAGCTCCATTTCTATGGCCGTTCCCAGATGCCCCATTCCAGCATTATTAATGAGAACGTCAATAGAACCAGTAAACGCCGAAGCTTGATTATACCACGCCTCGGCATTTTCATGTTGTTCTAAATCTAAGGGCAAAAGGTAGCTTTGTTCGGGATGGGTCAATTTCTTTTGAATTGACTCTAAAACCTCCGAACGTCGCGCACTAAGAATGGTGTGATAGCCTTTTGCGTTGTAGGTCAAAGCCAATGCTTCGCCTATACCGCTCGATGCTCCTGTAATCCATACCGTCTGTGCTCGCTTCATTTCATTCCTTTAATTCTAAAGTAACCTTTCTGCTAGAAACTTCTACGGTTTCTTCCGGCGCTGCCAGATTTACCTTTAGGGTAGCCGCCGCCTGAAGAACGCGCACCTGCTCTAGAGCTTCCGCCTGAACGACTCCCGCTGCGATTATCGTCTCTATTGAAACCGCCACCGCTTCTTCTATCAGAACTCGATCTATCATTGCTAAAGCGCTCGCGTCTTTCCGTGCGCTCACCGCTAATGCGTTCGCGACGGGCTGGACGATCGCCGGAACGTCCTTCTCTGCGGTCAGAACCGCCTTCAAATCTGCGTTTTCCTTTGTATCCTCCACCGTCTCTGCGGTCCCTTCCTCCGTACGATGGGCGTTCCGCTCTTGAGGAGCTACTACCTTCCTCGAAGTAAGAGTTCACTACATAGGAACCTGTTTTGGCTCCATTCAATCGTGCAGCAACCTCCACGGCATGACGGTCTTCGATATCTATTTTTGTAAAGGTTTTGTCCATATCTATCTTACCGATACGCACTTTAGTACCTTCCATAGCATCGTTGATCAAGCCCATGATACGGCTTGGATTCACGTTTTGGCGGTAGCCTAAATCAATGACTACTGTTTTAAAACCTTCTTCTCTACCGGTCGAACGATCGCGTTTGCCGTGTTCTCTAGGAGCAGAAGCTTTCTCATTAATATCGCGTGCACCGCGGTAGCGGCTGAGCATGACAGAGGTTTCATGTCCTACAAAACGTTCAATCAATTCCGCCTTACTTAGATGGGCTAATTTATCCATTGCCACATCTAAAAGTTGCGGATCAATGGTAGTAGTATGCTCATAACTAACGATTTCATCGATGGCTTCCTTCATTTTGATTCCACAAATATCATCACCGCTCGGTACTGTTTTTTCTTCGAACTGTTTGCCGATAAGGCGCTCAAGACTTTTTATTTTTCTCATGTTGCGACCGTGGGTAATCACTAGCGAGATTCCGCTAGCTCCAGCACGACCTGTTCTACCAGAACGGTGTACATAAACTTCGGGGTCATCTGGAATATTCACGTTAATCACGTGTGTAAGATCATTAACATCAATACCACGTGCAGCAACATCGGTAGCAACCATGACATTCAATTTTTTACGACGAAAACGGCTCATCACATCGTCACGCTGCGCCTGACTGAGATCTCCATGTATCGCTTCTGCACGATAGCCGTCTCCAACTAGCTTTTCTGCAATGCTTTGCGTTTCACGGCGGGTTCTACAAAAGACGATTCCATAAATATTGGGATTGAAATCCACAATACGACGCATCGCTTCGTAAGTATTCTTCGCACTCACTACATATAATTCGTGTGTTACGTTAGAAGCGCTAATATTCCGCTTACCTGCAGAGATCTCCTTAGGATCTTTGAGGTATTTCTTCGTGAGGTGCTTCATGCCATCAGGCATCGTAGCACTAAAACACAACGTCTGTTTGTGATCTGGAGTGTTGTCTAGAATGGCGTCCAATTCATCTTGGAAACCCATGCTAAGCATTTCATCAGCTTCGTCTAAAACGAGAAACTGTACATCCTCAATGCGTAATTTTCTGCGCTGGATTAGATCTAAAGTACGTCCTGGGGTACCTACAACAATCTGTGGACGACCCTGAAGTTCTTTGATCTGTTTTGTGATGGGTGCACCGCCGTAGACAGATGTGACTTTTACATCCATAAACTTCGTGTAAGAAGCGATATCGTTGCCAATCTGTAAACACAACTCGCGCGTTGGCGCAAGTATAATTGCTTGAACGTGCTGAACATCAGGATCTAGATTATGTAAAATAGGCAGAGAGAATGCCGCCGTTTTACCTGTTCCTGTTTGCGCAAAAGCAATAAGATCAGTTTCGTTTTCCAATAAGTGCTCAATACTGAGCTTTTGAATAGGTGTAGGTGTTTCAAACCCTAGTGCTTCTACACCTTTCACAATAGAAGGTTGTAGACCACTGTCTTTAAAAGTTTCCATAAATGGAGTTGGCTCTGCCAAATTTTAGTTGCCCAGTACCGCTGGGTGCGCCCTATGAACGTCAGCGCTTCCCAAACTAAAATTTGACCCTACTTGGAAAGATAGACGCTTTTTCGTGGTGCAAATGTACGATTAATTAATTCAGTAGAAGTTATTTAACCCCAATCGCCCTATCACGTTTGCAGCGCCTTGTTGAAAAGGACCTTCGTTGAGTATCGTTTCTTCTTCCCAAACTTTGAGTGTTTTGAAGTCCTGAAGTAGCGACTTAACACGGCTGGTCGAAAAAAGCATTGGATTCAGTACCGTATGCATATTCATCAGCGGCATAGCGCTGGTTCCAAAAGTCTTTCATCGTTTCGGCAGATGCCTTAAAAGAACGCCACTAGGCAAAGGATCATCGTTTAGATTGCTTATTTTTTTGGTAAGTTTATATACAAGCAAGCGCACAGCCCGGGAATTTTTTAAAAATTCATTTCAGGGAGTTGTGATTTCAAAAGTCTATTCTATATTTGCAGCCCCGAACAAGTAGGGTAAAAAGTATTGTTATGAAACGCACATTTCAGCCAAGTAATAGAAAACGCAGAAACAAGCACGGATTCCGCTCAAGAATGGAGTCGTTTGATGGACGTAAAGTATTGGCTTCTCGTCGTGCTAAAGGTCGCAAGAGTTTGACCGTTAGTGATAAAGGGAATTACAAAGGTTAATACATGTTAAAAACCTTTTGATAAGATATAGGTGTTGCCGAAAGCAACACCTTTTTTTTGGCCCAAACCACCACTAACTTTGTGCAAATCTTAAAAGCTCATGCCGAAAGACATTTCCATCAAACACGTACTCATTATCGGATCTGGTCCTATTGTGATTGGCCAGGCTTGTGAATTCGATTATTCTGGATCGCAAGCGTCAAGAAGTCTCCGAGAAGAAGGAATCATTGTAACCTTAATCAACTCAAATCCAGCAACCATAATGACCGATGAGGTCATTGCGGATAACATTTATTTGAAGCCTTTAGAGGTGGAGAGTATAGAGGAGATTTTACAAAAGCATCCAGATATTGATGCTGTCTTACCGACAATGGGTGGTCAAACTGCATTGAATTTGTGTATCGATGCAGATAAGCAAGGTGTTTGGGAAGAGAATAATGTTGCCATTGTTGGAGTGGATATTGCAGCGATCAATATCACCGAGGACCGTGACGAATTCCGTCAGCTCATGGAGACTATAGATATTCCTATGGCTCCTTCGAGAATTGCCAAGTCATTCTTACGTGGCAAGGAAACAGCCCAAGAGTTTGGATTCCCGCTCTGTGTTCGTGCTTCGTTTACCCTAGGAGGTGCCGGTGCGACTTTCGTTCACAGTGAAGAAGAATTTGACACTGCATTGAGTCGTGGACTGGAAATTTCTCCGATTCATGAAGTAATGATTGATAAAGCACTGCTCGGATGGAAAGAGTATGAGCTCGAGCTATTGCGCGATAAAAATGATAATATAATCATCATTTGTTCTATTGAGAACATGGACCCGATGGGAATCCATACTGGAGATTCCATAACCGTGGCTCCGGCGATGACCTTGAGTGATACGACCTATCAGAAAATGCGCGATATGGCCATCAAGATGATGCGCAGTATTGGGAATTTTGCTGGTGGCTGTAATGTTCAGTTTGCGGTTAGTCCTGATGAACATGAGGATATCGTTGCTATAGAAATCAATCCACGTGTGAGCCGTTCGTCGGCTTTAGCTTCAAAAGCAACAGGTTATCCTATCGCGAAGGTAGCCGCGAAATTAGCTATTGGCTATTCTCTGGATGAATTAAACAATCAAATCACTAAGACTACAACGGCTTACTTTGAGCCCACGTTGGATTATGTGATCGTGAAGATTCCACGTTGGAACTTTGAAAAGTTTGAAGGTGCAGATACGCGTCTTGGTATTCAGATGAAGGCCGTGGGCGAGGTCATGGGGATCGGCCGCAGTTTCCAAGAAGCCCTCCATAAAGCAGCACAGTCTCTTGAGATTAAGCGTAATGGTTTAGGAGCGGACGGAAGAGGATTGACCGATCACGACACCATTTTGCACAAATTAGAATATGCTTCTTCAGACCGTTTGTTTGTTATTTACGACGCGATTCAAATGGGCATTCCATTGAGAACCATTTACGACATCACGAAAATCGATATGTGGTTCTTGAAAGAGATTGAAGATTTAGCCCGTGTGCAGTCTGAGATTGAAAATCACAATCTAGTATCCTTGCCGAAAGAGCTCATTCAAGAGGCGAAAATGAAAGGTTTTGCCGATCGTCAAATCGCTCATATGGTTAATGCGCTTGAAAGCGAGGTTCATACGAAGCGAACAGATTTAGGTATCAATCGCGTTTGGAAATTGGTAGATACTTGTGCGGCGGAATTCCCTGCACAGACGCCGTACTATTATTCTACTTTTGAAATGCCTCACCAAACCGTTGACGGTGTTGAAATCATTGAGAATGAAAGTGTTGTTACAGAGCGTGAAAAAATAGTTGTTTTAGGCTCTGGGCCGAATAGAATTGGTCAAGGGATTGAGTTCGATTATTCTTGTGTACACGGTGTACTCGCTGCACGAGAAGAAGGGTATGAGACCATAATGATCAACTGTAATCCTGAAACGGTAAGTACAGATTTTGATACCGCGGATAAACTGTACTTCGAGCCTGTTTTCTGGGAGCACATATACGATATCATATTACACGAGAAGCCTCGCGGTGTTATTGTGCAATTAGGTGGACAGACCGCTTTGAAGTTGGCTGAGAAACTGAGCCGTTACGGAATCGAAATTATTGGCACTTCGTATCAAGCGCTTGATTTGGCAGAAGACCGTGGTCGTTTCTCGAACCTATTAAAAGAAATCAATATTCCATATCCAGAGTTTGACGTTGCAACAACAGCGGATGAGGCATTGGACATTTCTGACGAGTTAGGTTTCCCTATTCTTGTTAGACCATCCTATGTATTGGGTGGTCAAGGAATGAAAATCGTTATCAATAAGCAAGAATTGGAGCGCCACGTAGTGAACCTTTTCAAAGAGTTTGAAGGCAATAGAGTTTTGTTAGATCACTACTTAGACGGAGCTATTGAGGCGGAAGCGGATGCTATTTGTGATGGCGAAGATGCATACATCATCGGTATTATGGAGCACATTGAGCCTTGTGGTATACACTCTGGAGATTCTTCGGCGGTATTGCCTCCTTTCAACCTAGGTCCCTTAGTGATGCAGCAAATTATAGAGCACACTATCAATATTTCGAAATCGCTCGAAACAAAAGGGCTTATTAATATTCAATTCGCTGTTAAAGATGATGTGGTTTATATCATCGAGGCGAATCCACGTGCATCGAGAACAGTACCGTTTATCTGTAAAGCTTATGGCGAGCCTTATGTGAACTATGCAACAAAGGTCATGCTAGGAACTAAGAAGGTGAAGGATTTTGATTTCAACCCATACCTTGAAGGGTACGCGATAAAAATTCCAGTATTCTCATTCAGTAAGTTCCCTAATGTGAATAAGAAATTGGGACCTGAAATGAAGTCAACAGGTGAGAAAATTCATTTCATCAAGGACCTTAAAGATCCTGTATTTAAAAAGTTACACAGCGAACGCAGCTTGTACCTGAGTCGCTAATTGCATTGTAAAGACATGCTTTAAAATCCCGGCGCTGAAAGGCGCCGGGATTCTTTTTATCTTGACAAAAATTTTCACCATGTTTCGTTTTTTATCACTTACCATTTTAGCTTGGCTAATCTTCAGATGGTTGGACCGTTTTTTTGGCGGTAGAGGCGGTGCGAATCGTAATCCATCGGCTCAAAAGAAGAAAGAACCCAAAGGAAAGGCACCTTCTTCAAGTAAGGTGTCGAAAGATGTAGGCGAATATGTAGACTACGTTGAGGTTAAAGAAAATAAGAAAGAGAAGTAGATGAAGCTCGGAATCATCACATACTATTGGCCGCCTGCTGGCGGTCCTGGGGTTCAGCGTTGGTTGAAGCTCAGTAAGTATTTAGCACGTGAGGGTGTTCAGTTGTATGTGGTGACTGTTGATGCTGAGAAAGCAACGTATCCGCTGCGAGACGAAGGTTTACTTGAGGACGTTGATGCAAATATTGAGGTTTACCGAACCGGGACTTCTGAAAAGTTTGGGGCCTATAAAAAAGTTACTGGAAAAAAGTCCGTGCCCTTCAGCGGGTTTTCAGGTGAAGACGCGAATGTAACTGTCCTGCAGAAATTGGCCCGATTCGTTCGCGGAAATTTCTTTGTTCCAGATGCCCGTAAAGGTTGGAATTCACATGCCTTTGCAGCTGCGTCGGAGCTTATCAAGACGGAAGGCGTTCGGCACTGGATAACGACATCGCCGCCACACAGCACGCAGTTGATCGGGTTGAAGCTTAAAGAACAGTTTGGTGTACACTGGACTGCAGATTTTCGAGATCCATGGACGGATATTTATTACTACCGCAAGTTTTACCCAACTGCATTGACGCGTTGGTATGAGCGAGGATTGGAACGTAAGGTGTTTGCATCCTGCGATGAGTTGATTAGTGTCAGCCCAAGCTGGAGCGGGTTGTATGAACAAAAAGGCGGTTTGAAGAAGGGAAGCGTGCATACCTTGACGAATGGTTTTGATCCAGAGGATTTCAGTGCGCTTGTGCCTAAACGCCCTTCAAAATTCACATTGCTTTATGCCGGGACACTCGCGGCACAATACCCCTGTGGTGAATTGGTTGCGGCTTTAAATTCGCTAGATTTTGAAATGAACCTGCGCGTTGTGGGTTCGTGGGATGGACAGAGTCGAGCGACGCTTGAGGCCGTCAATGGACATGTAAACCTTACGTTCGTGGACTATGTTCCTAAGGCCCAATTAAACCAATACCTATTGGATTGTCACCTCATGCTGTTCTTATTGCCGAACGTAGCGAGTGCTACAGGGCACGTCCCGGGTAAGTTGTTCGATTATTTAGGTGCGGGTAATCCTATATTAGGATTGGGACCTGTGGAAGGGGATGCGGCTGAGATCATTAGAAGCACTTCTTCAGGAGCGGTATTCGATTATAAGGAGGTAGAAGCCATCACGGAGTACGTTCGCCGGATGAACGAGCAAGGTGCGCCACGTACAGATGCAACGAAAGTTCAAGCCTATGCCCGTGATGTTCAAGCCAAACGCTTATTGAAAGAGATTTTACGGAATTAAGTCTACAAAAAAAGCCGCCCCTTGGGGCGGCTTTTTTGTGCTTGTTATTCGCTCATGCTTTATCCGTTGGTATGTTCGCGAACTTGCTTGAAGCCCATCCAAAAGAGCAAGAGTAAGATGATACCGGAACCTGCATAATTGATTTTTTGTCCAGTGAAGTGTGATTTAGGAGCATATTCGAAAACCACTTCATGTTTACCTGCAGGTACAGTGAGTCCGCGCAGGAGGTAGTTTACACGAACGTGCGCTACAGGCGCTCCATCTAAATAGGCTTGCCAATCGTTGCCGGCGCCTTCGTAGAATAGTTCAGAGAATACAATAAATGCATTACCGCCTTCCACACTGTATTCTAAGTACTTCGGATCATAGTTGGTTAAGCGTGCTTTCGCGGGTGCATAGGTCGTTTTGCCCCCTAAATAATTTGTATGGCGCGCATCAATAATCGCAGTGCTTTTTGGGTTAAAGGCAGTTAAAGCAGCCATCTCTGCATCTGCATTAGGAACCACTTGAATGCTCTGTACCGACCAAGCATTGCCGCACGCATCGGGATTGCGTTGTGCTTGAGGCTGACCGTTTTGTCCTTGAGTGATAATGTATTTCGCATTCAGCATGCTGAAACAAGCGATGTTTTGGTTGTTTAATTGGTTGTCAATCAAATCTTGATAACGCTGGAGTTTTGCTCCGTGATAGCCACCGACACTTTTATGGTGGTAACTGGTATAGCTATCGTTGGTAAGGCCGACAGTCGCATTCCAAACACGGAAATGCGGATCCGTATCCTGATTGATCGCTTGATTCGCGGCAGTAGGTGCATATTGTGCTTCCCATTGGCGTTGACTCAAGAAATCTTCGCGCTCAATCTGGTCCGTGGTGAAAAGCCCCAGGTCTAACAAAGCAACACCTCCAATAATAGCAGCACTACTCAAAAGTTTGAGTTTACCTGTATGGAAGAAGTAAAGTGTGGCGGCTGTTAGTATGCCGAAGCCTAAAGAGGCTAGGGCCGAAGAGGTGGCTAAACTACGTCGGTCACCTACTAATTGGTCAATACGAAAACCTTGTTGAGCGAATTGCGTATCGCGGGCGGTTTCGAGATCCATAACGAATGGAGCTATTAGACCAAAAAGCACAACAAATCCAGTAAATGCAAGGGCTCCTTTTTTAAGTGCATCAAAGCGGGCCTTTTTATCTAGTGTGTACCATTGGTTCAGTCCTAGGATGCCATAGAACGGTACGATAAAGAATAAAATGGTCAATGCCATGGAAGGCACACGGAACTTATTGTAGAGCGGGAGGTAGTTGAAAAGGAAGGTGTTGAATGCATTAAAATTGGACCCCCAACTCATAAAAACAAAGAAAATAGCTGAGGCAATGACCCACTGCCTCGTGGCACCACCTACAACGAAAAAGGCAAGGCAGAAAAGGAAGAACATCCCGGCGCCAACATAATACGCACCATTGCCCATGCTTTCACCGGTCCAGCGCATAAAGGCCGCACCCATGTATTGGTTGGCCTGTTGTTCCGCTTGCTTTACGTTCATTCCTTGGCTACGGAAAGCTTGGACCAATTGATCATAGGTTTCAGTGCCTTTTTTGCTGTAATCGACCATCATGCCGCCACCGGCTGCATTTGGTATAACCATCGCTACGGTTTCGTAAATCCCAGTAGACCAGCTCATCGCATAGTCATAAGACAAGCCTCCTTCACCTTGGTTTTGATTTTTTTGTGTGAGTTCACTTTTGCCACCACGCATACTCTCGGAAGTATAGACTTTGGTAGACCACATATTGGCAATGTTTGGTCCTATCGCGAGTACACCCGCCAATGCTACCAAACCGGTATACTTTGCGAAGGTGGGGAGCGCTTTTTCTTTAGCGTATTGAATCAGGTAAACAACCCAGATAATGGCCATGAAAATTCCTGCGTAATAGGTGATTTGGAAATGGTTTCTGTGGATGCTCAATCCAGCGAAAACAGCCATCAGGATAAATGCGCGCCAATTTTTCTTTTCAAAAACCAAAAGCAGGGCTAAAATCATCAAAGGAATGAATGCCGCCGTATTCACTTTTGCGTTGTGTCCGGCAGCGTAGCCTATGATGAAAAATCCAGAATATCCGTAGGCAAATCCGCCAATAGTGCTGAGCCAATGATTTACGCCCATTCCTCGTAGACCGATAAACGCAGCAATCATGAGGTAAAAAATGATATACGTAGAAGAGTTTGTGCCGCCTACCGCACGCACAACATCCGTTAAGTATTGAAAGATATTTCCATCATACTTCGTGCTGATCTGGGTAGCGGGCATACCGCTAAACATGGCATTGGTCCAAAGCGCTTCTTCGCCTGTTTCCGCGCGATAATCGCGGATTTCTTTGCTTTTTGCATAGCCCAATTTGATATCGTCTTGGTCCAATATATCGCCGCTAAAATAAGCTGGACTTAAGAAGGCAACGTTGATACTCAATAGAATAACCATCGGTAGGATCCAGGTCTTGAGTACAGGTAGGTAATTTTTGAAATTCATAATAGCTTTTTGAATCGTGACTCCAAGCTAGCAAAAGTTGTGGAATAATACCGACTTAATACGTTGATTATGCTAGCATTCGTACGTATTTTCGGTATTCCAATTAGAATACGAAATAATGAACAATCAACCCGCGAACACCATAGGTAAGAAAGAAATAGAAGAACTCCTCACACAAGGCTGTGACGAGCGCGTTCATATCTTACCGGAAAGTGGTTTGAATAAATATCATCTGAACCCTGTTCAATTTGAATCGTTGTTCCAAAGAGGGTCGTGCACCGCAAATGTTTTAACGCGTCGGTCGTTCAATGTCACCAAAGCGTTTTTGGGTAAATACGACGAATTAAGCTATGAGAATTTACTTGAGAACCAGGCCAACCGCCTTCGCGCATTAGTGCAAAGTGAGTTTAAAGATCCTTTTGACGTGTTCTTTGCGCCATCAGGATCTGACTTAGTCTATTATCCACTGATGTTCCAAATGATGTTGAATCCCAACAAACGGTTACTCAACATAGTCAGTTGTCCGGAGGAATTGGGTTCAGGATCAAAGTTCGCCAGCGAAACTAGATTCTACGCCAACTACAATCAGTTTGGAGATAAAATTGAAAAAGGTGCTTTCGTGGACCCAAACAATACTTCCGAAGTGCACTATCTCGATGCTAGGGATGCAGAAGGAAATATATTAGACCGCACAGGGGCCATTAATGAACTCATTGCGAACAATCCTGACGCTTCGGTGGTAGGGAGTTTAGTTTTTGGGTCAAAATCCGGCATAAAGGATGATTTAAACGTCATAGATACGGACAGTGAAACCATGTGGGTGGTGGATTTATGTCAGTTCCGTGTGGATGACTCGCTCATTCATGACTTATTAGAAAAAGGAGTGATGGTTATGCTCACGGGTAGTAAGTTTTTTCAAGCACCCCCGTTCTGTGCTGCCATGCTCGTGCCGCGTAAATGGAGCGAGCGCTTGAAGCAGGTTGATGCGAGTGTCATAGAACCGTACGGTGCGCTCTTTAGCGCATATGATGTGCCATGGTTTATGGAAAACATGCGTGAGTATCTGCCGCAAAAAGAAAACAAAGCGCTTCGTTTACGTTGGGAAATAGCGCTAGACGAAATGTCTGAATACAGCTATTGGTCTACAAAGCAGACCGACGATATCATTTCACGTTGGGCATTGGGCGTGATGAGTAAATTGGAAACTTCTGCTTCCTTTAAACTCATGCCAGACCAATTAAAAACAAATATGTCTATCATCTCTTTACAGGTTTGGGTGAATGATCGTGCATTAGACAATGACCAACTAAAAGCTTTATTTAAAGCCATTACCACTTCCAAGCATGAAGGGTTTATTGATGGTAAGGACAGTGTTTTCTTTGGGCAGCCCGTTCAATATGGAGATAAGAGTTTTATTCGTCTGGCTATTGGCGCGTACACCGTACGAGCTTTCTTAGAGAGAGATGCTGTCGATCTAACTAATGATTACCGCTTGATAAGCATCATCGAATCCTTCGCTAAAGAATTGTTCGGTGGAGAATAGATCCTCGATAGATCAAGCGTTAAAATCGCTATTGCCGCAATTAAGTGCGGAAGATACTGCTGCAATCGTCACACACCTGCCGCGATTAAAAGGGCGATTAGCTCATTTAAGCGAAGCCATGCCTAGAATGCAGCACAGTATTGCCATTAAAACCAATCCGCAGATTGAGCTTCTTCGAACGCTTGTTTCTTGGGGATACGGATTAGAGGCCGCCTCCATAGAGGAGGTAAGAAGAGCAAAGAATGCTGGTTGTCCAATAGATCAGATTGTTTTTGATTCTCCGGTTAAAACACGTCTTGAAATCGCAGAAGTTGCATACGATACAGGGATGCTCGTTAATGTGAATACGATTGCCGAATTGGAACGTTTTCCAGCCGATGCCACATGCGTTTTGGGCATACGAATCAATCCCCAAGTACATGCAGGTTCCCCTGAAATGTTTGATGTTAGTAAGAACGAAAGCAAATTTGGTGTTCCGATCTCGAACCAGTCTGAACTTATTCGAGCTGCGATTGATTTCCCTGTACGTGCATTACATATTCATAGTGGGTCTCAGATGCAAAATTTAGAGGCTCAGAAAGAGGCCCTTATAGGTTTACGGGATATGGCTTTGACCATAAACGCGCAGAGTCCAGGAAAAATTCATACGCTTGATATCGGTGGCGGATTGCCATCGGAAGCGATCGAAGGGCGGACTAAAATGTCTGCCTATGGTTTAATGGTACAGGAGATTTTCCGTGGGACTCCATTTAAGCTGGTCACAGAATTTGGGCAATGGATACATGCGTCCGCGGGATTTGCAATTAGTACTATTGAATATGTTGTTCAGCCTGATCGGGTCTTCGTGCATTTAGGGGCCGATTTCTTTATGCGGGATGCCTACTCCAAAGCGCGACCATTTCCTTTAGGAGTATTTTCAACACAGGGCAGATGGCGTGCAGGGGAAGCGCGTCCTTTTGATATCGCAGGTCCATTATGTTTTGCAGGCGATTATTTAGCACATAAGAAAAACTTACCTAATGATTTACAAGAAAGCGATTACCTCGTTATCGATGAAACCGGAGCAAATACCTATGCGCTATGGTCTAGGCATTGTTCCCGTACCGTCCCTTCTTACTGGGCTTGGGATGGAAATTCTATAGTTAAGTGGGCAGAACGCCAAACAATTGTTTTTTAATCTTATTTTTGGAACTCAAGCAGTTATACATGAAGAACACGCTTCTCCTTTTATTCGCATTTTTTTCGTCGGCACTTTTTGCCCAGGTAATGACCGTCACAGTTGATCAGGATGATTTTTTAGTTTGTCCAGATGAAATAGTAGAAGTCGTTGCTGCACGCAGTACTACGTCGAACAACTCGTTGCAATTTGACGGCTCATCAGATTATTTGGAAATACCAAACAACGCTGCATTTAACATTGGAACCACCAGTTTCACGGTTGAATTTTGGGTTTTAGTAAACTCCACTTCAGGGCTTGAGTACCTGTCTGTGTATAGAAATGCTACAGGTCAAGGTTGGGCTATTTGGAAGGATAATTCAGGGAACGTAGGATTCGCTGCTAGAGATGTTGCAGGTGCATACGAATTAATGACAGGAAGTATCACAGAAATCGATGATGGGAATTGGCACCATGTGGCTGTGACCTGGAACCGTGGTACAACGACGGCGACACTTTACATAGATGGTGGATTCGAAACCTCGAAAAGTTTCGGTGTTGGTGGAGACATATCGCACACTGGTGACATTACCATGGGATATGGCGTAAGCCCTACTTCAGGTAATGCAACCTATCTTAATGGCGAAATGGATGAATTTCGTATTTGGAATGAAGAGCGTGCCTCAGGCGACATTCAGACGTATATGAGTACACATTTGAACCCCGCTTCTTTTCCAACGCTTGCAACGAATTTTGACTTCAATGAGTTGACTGATGCAGATGGATGGGAAGACTGTGCGGCGGGAATTATAGCACCAAACGGCACCACAACACCTTCTGTAAATACGATGGGCGGGCCGGCAATGACGTTTAATTTTGCCTATAACTGGACGAACACCTCTGGAAACACGCAGAGTGGTAGTATTTACCAAAAAGGGTTTTCTCGCGATGATACCGTTGTTGTAGAAGCAGGTTATTGTAAATATTTGTGTACCGATACAGTCTACATTGCTTTAGCAGAATGTGATACGCTCCCAGATCCAAGAGATGTAGCTGCGGTATTCGCACCTACAGCATTTACACCAAACGGCGATTCAAGGAATGATGTGTACCTCGTTAAAGCGAATGCCATCACGTATTTCGAGATGCAGATTTATAATAGAGACGGTAATATCTTATTCCACAGTAAAGACATCAATACCGGTTGGAATGGTACGTTTAATGATAAGTCCTGTTACGAAGGAGTATATATAGCTCAGATCATGTATCGAGACGTTGACGGCTTAGAATTCATTAAATACGAGCAATTCACCTTAATGCGTTAAGGTTGCGATAGCCGCAAAATAAATGAGCCTTGAGAGTTTTCTCGGGGCTTTTTTTATTCTGCAGTATTCTGATCCCTTTGTTGTTGAGCGCCAGAGATACTCGCATTTAGTTCAAATCCTATGATAAGGCCAAATGCATTCACGTAGATCCAAAGCAGCATGATCAATAGTGTTCCAATGGAGCCATAGAATTTGTTGTAGGTAGAAAAATTCTCTACGTAGAAGCTGAATCCTTGTGAGGAAATGATAATTAAGAAAGTGGCCAATAAACTCCCCGCTGAAATAAAGCGCCAGTTTCTAGAGCGCACAGGTCCATAATTATAAACTAGCGATATGGCTAAAACTATAGTTAGGAGCAGGACGAGTAATCTACCCCAGTAAATAACAAATGAGGCATACTCTGCGAGGTAGCCCAAATCAACGAGCCAACCAGTAAACCCTTGCGTAAAAATCAATGCTACTATGGCGATAATGATTAATACCGTTAGCCCTATAGTGAGTAAGAAAGCAGAAAAGTATTGAGACCAGAAATTTTTAACATTGATATTATGGTAACTAATTCCCAAATTTGAAATCAGACTCAAAGTACCATTGGTTGCAAAAACAAGTGCCGCGATGAAGGTCACTGACAAAAGTCCACCGCGTTTTATGGTAAGGACATCTTCTATTGCATCGATGGCCATTTCATGCGTGCTTGCAGGTAATACATCTTCCAAAACGCCGAAGAGTTCTTCCTGAAAAACATCGAGCGGTAAGTACGCGATTAGAGTAAATATGAAAATAATACCGGGGAAAAGTGCTAAGAAAAAACTGAAGCTCACTGAGCCGGCGCGAGATGTAATAGCACCTTGATAAATGCCACGAACGAAAAAGCTTAAAATATCCCATATCGAGAGACCGTCAAAAAACGGTGGTTTTACCTTACTCAGGTTATGTTCTAAAGTGGTTAAGAGCTTCATTTATAGTGCTTTTAAACTCATATCTAATCCCTTAATGTGGTGGGTAAGCGCGCCAACGCTTATAAAATCAACACCACATTCCGCGTAAGGTACTAAGGTATCGTGAGTTATACCACCACTACTTTCGACTTCCGTTCGTCCCGCAATGTATTCTACGGCTTCTTTTGTTTCGGAAATACTGAAGTTATCCAGCATAATTCGGTCCACACCCGCTTGAATCGCAGCTGATACCTCTTGCATATTTCTAGTTTCTACTTCGATGGCTAAGGTTCGATTACTTTCTGCTAAATATGCTTTTGTTCGTGCTACGGCTTTAGAAATACCTCCCGCAAAATCGATGTGATTGTCTTTAAGCATTACCATGTCGTAAAGCCCCATTCTGTGATTTCCTCCGCCCCCTAAAGCAACCGCCCATTTCTCCAAAACTCTGAGACCTGGTGTGGTTTTTCTTGTGTCTAACACAGTGCATTTAGTATGGTCAATTAAACGTGCATACGAATAGGTTCGGGTAGCAATACCTGAAAGCCGTTGAAGGTAATTTAAGACGAGCCGTTCACTCTGTAGTAGTTTGATGGTGTTCCCCTCAACGGTTAAAGCTAGGGTGCCTTTTTCTACGAGTGCACCGTCTTCAATAAAATGCTTTACTGTTGCTGTAGCGTCAATGTATTTAAACAGATACGCCGCCAAAGCACCGCCCGCAAAAACACCATTTTCCTTTATAATCAGCTGCGCTTTTCCACGTTGTTCGCTGGGAATACTGGATAGCGCACTGTGGTCTCCATCGCCTATATCTTCGGCAATAGCAAAGTCAAATTGCGCCTTTAAGTTTTCAAAATGAGGTGTCCAGGAAGCTGGGGGCATAAAATCACAATTAAAAGTGTGCTTCTCATTGCAAGTTAGCATCTTTGTATGGCTCATGAAGATGGTATTCCTTGTTATTGGTAAAACTTCTGAACGCTATCTATCCGAAGGAATGGCGCAGTTTGAAGGTCGATTAAAGCACTATTCGCCTTATGAGACTATCGTGGTGCCTGATGTTAAGGCTGCAGGTAAGCGTAGTGCTGAGGTTGTAAAGGATTTAGAGTCTCAAGCATTTCAGAAACACTTTCAAGCCGGTGATTGGATCATTTTGCTCGATGAAAAAGGAAAGCAATACCATTCTAAAGGTTTCGCCCAGCAGTTGCAAAAGTGGATGAATGGAGGGCCAAAGCGATTGGTATTCGTTGTTGGCGGGGCTTTCGGATTTTCTCGTGGGATGTATGAAAGAGCCAACGCCATGCTTAGTATGAGTGAAATGACGACCTCACATCAATTGATTCGTGTTGTATTTTTAGAGCAGCTCTACCGGGCCTTTACTATTTTAAATAATGAACCATACCACAACGATTAATGGCAACGTATAGCTACGAAAGTATAGTCAAAGATCTGCGTGCGAAGAAACTAGCTCCGGTCTATTTCTTTTCTGGTGAGGAGTCCTTTTACGCCCAACAATTGCTTGAGGTGATAGAAAAAGAATTATTGGATGAGGCGGAGAGGAGTTTTAATCAAAGCGTGCTTTATGGGAAAGACACGAATATGTTACAAATCTTAGAGGAAGCTAAACGTTTTCCTATGATGAGTGATCACATAGTAGTAGTGGTTAAGGAGGCGCAGCACTTGAAGGCGGCCGATTGGGAGCTTTTGGCTTCATACCTTGATCAGCCTCAGCCAACCACAGTGCTGGCATTCGGACATATGCATAAAAAATTGGATAAGCGATCGAAAGCCGGCAAAGCCATTAAGGCGAAGACCGTTTTTCTGGAGTCCGATGCTTTACGTGATTATCAGGTTACCCCGTGGCTCGAAAAGCGATTAACAACGAAAGGCTTCACCGTTAATCCTGCAGTCGTTGCGGCAATGGCAGAACAAGTAGGTACCGATTTAAGTAGGTTACACAACGAAGTAAATAAATTAGACGTTGCGATGGGCGATGCGCGGAATTTAACCGCTGCAGATGTCGAACGTCACATAGGTATTTCTAAAGATTACAACAACTTTGAATTGGTTGCTGCTATTGCCACAAGAGATATTAGTAAGGCATTTAAGATTGTTCATTTTTTTAGTAAAAACCCAAAAGAACACCCTGTTCAAATGATCACAGGGATCTTATTCAACTTCGTGAATAATCTTATACAATACCATAGTTTAAAGGGTAAAAACGAAAAACAGATTGCGACAGCACTAAAAGTGCATCCTTACTTCTTAAAACAGTTCTCAGCAGCAGCACGACATTATTCGCCTGCTCATGCGCACAACATGCTCGAAGAATTGCTAGTGTTTGATCGTAAATGTAAAGGGGTAATACGTTCTTCTTCAGGAGAATATGAGCATTTACGAGAATGGTTGATTCGATGTGTGCTTTAGGCCTTATTTTTGCTGCAATTGCCCCACTATGAAAACTAGATTTATCATCCTCTTTTTGTTAGTACAATGCGGTCTATTCGCACAAGGACAAATGCTACGAGGCTTTGTATATGTAGAGGGTGGGGTGGAACCGGTTCCTTACGCAAATATCGTTGTTGAAGGCAAAAATGTCGGTGCTACCACTAATTTTGACGGCTACTTTCAGGTGAATAAAGTGCCCGTTGGACTTCAGACCATCACAGTAAGTTTTTTGGGATTCGAATCTAAAACGATTGAGACTCGTATTTACCGCAACAAACCTACCACTGTAAAGGTCTACCTCAGTGAGTCGACCCAGATGCTAAATACGGTTGATTTAAATATTGAACGTGCGGAGAAGAAGGTGAAGGTAAATACCGCGGTGGTAACATTGAATCCTAAATCTATTGAAACCTTTTCTGCAGGCGGGGATCCAGATTTGATGAAAGCTATTGCAGTTTTGCCGGGTGTTGTAACCACCGGTGATCAGGGGGGCCAGCTGTATATTCGTGGCGGTGCTCCAATACAAAACCTCGTGTTGCTGGATGGAATGATCGTCTATAATCCCTTTCATAGTATAGGGTTTTTCTCTGTGTTTGATACGGATGTAATTCAAAGTGCAAAGGTGTATACCGCTGGTTTTGGTGCGGAGTATGGCTCTCGTAACTCCTCAGTGATGGATGTGAAAACGCGCGATGGTAACCGTAAGAAAATTAGCGGGAAGCTCTATTCATCCACATACATGAGTAAGCTATTGGTTGAGGCGCCGATCGGTCCAAAAAACCCAAATGGCTTAGCGAATAGCAGCATTTTTATATCTGGCAAAACAAGTTATCTACGCCAGGCGGCGCCTATTTTTTACCCTTATGTAGAGACTCGTTTTGGGGGATTGCCCTTCACTTTTAATGACCTCTACGGAAAGTTCACAACGCAATCGGACAACGGTTCTAAATTAAGCGCAAAGGCATTCAACTTTTCAGATGCTGTATTATTGGATTCCGCCAAAGGAATACAGTGGAACAGTTGGGGTTATGGGGCGAATTTCACGGTCATACCACCCGCCTCGGCAACTTTAATTCAAGGGGATTTTGCGCAAAGCCAATATTACATAGAGAGCACGGAGAATCCAGATCAACCTAGGAATTCTACCATCAATGGATTCAATGGTGGACTGGACTTTACGTACTTTATCGGCAAGGCGGATGAGGCGAAGTATGGTATTGATTTGATCGGGTATACCACCGATTTTAATTTCACGAATAGTCTTGGGTTAAACCTCAATCAACAAGAAAGCACAACAGAACTAGGAGGTTACTTCAACTACAGGCACGTAGGAACTTTACTGATAGTAGAGCCAGGACTTCGCTTGCATTACTACGGTTCACTATCGGAATTAAGTATTGAGCCTAGGCTTGGTGTGAAATATAGCATTACAGAGGACTTTAGATTTAAAGCATCGGGTGGTTTGTACAGTCAAAACCTTGTGGCAGCAAATTCTGATCGTGATGTCGTGAATCTCTTCTATGGATTCCTATCCGGTGCCACAGATCTTCCAGAGAATTTTAGGGAGAACCCCATAACGTCGAAGTTGCAGAAAGCGACGCACGTGGTCGGTGGATTTGAATATGACTTAGGTGATCATTGGGATATTAATTTAGAAACCTACCTCAAGGATTTTTCTCAAATCTCGAATATCAATCGCAACAAGCTGTATGACGATGTTCCTGCGTACAGCGATCGCCCGGAGATTTTACGTAAGGATTTCATCGTAGAACACGGCTGGGCTTATGGTTATGATGCAGTCTTGAAATATGAAAAGGGACGCTATTATTTCTGGGGCGTTTATGCATGGAGCAAGGTGCGACGTGATGATGGTATTCAGGTATATGCCCCAAATTTTGACCGCCGTCATAATTTAAACCTGGTTGGAAATGCAAAATTGGGAAAAAACGAACAATGGTACATCAGCGTACGCTGGAACTTAGGTACCGGCTTTCCGTTTACACCAACCCAGGGGTATTATCCAGGAATTGACTTTTTGGACCCGTTGGGTAATCCGGATATTAATTTTGATTACACAACAGCTAATGGAGATCCTACGGTTCTTTATGGAGATTTGAACAGTAATCGATTACCTACATACCACAGATTAGATGCTAGTTTGAAATATTCCGGTGAGTGGAAATACGGTACTATGGAGGCTTCAATTGGAGCTACGAACATGTACAATCGGGAAAACATTTTCTATTATGACCGTGTCGCAGCTGAGCGTGTGAATCAATTGCCAATAATGCCAACGATTAGCTGCAGTTTCTCCTTTTAATTGGGCGAGAAAAGAGGTACTTTTGCCCTGTTTCAATTAAACTATGGCAAGCACTAAATACATCTTTGTTACCGGTGGTGTAACATCTTCTCTGGGAAAAGGGATCATTTCCGCTTCTTTGGCAAAACTCTTACAAGCCCGAGGTTATCGGGTGACTATTCAAAAGCTGGACCCTTATATCAACGTGGATCCGGGTACACTGAACCCCTACGAACACGGAGAATGTTACGTTACTGAGGACGGTGCCGAGACGGATTTAGACCTTGGACATTACGAACGTTTTTTAGGAACTCCGACTTCACAGGGGAATAATGTCACTACTGGACGTATTTATCAGAGTGTTATAGAAAAAGAGCGTCGTGGTGATTATTTAGGAAAGACGGTTCAAGTCATTCCTCACATTACAGACGAAATCAAGAACAGAGTAAAAATTCTTGGCGAGACGGGTGATTACGATATAGTCATCACAGAAATTGGTGGAACGGTGGGTGATATTGAGGCTGTACCGTACATCGAGAGTGTCCGTCAACTAAAATGGGAAATGGAGCGTGATTGTATGGTCATACATCTCACTTTATTGCCATTCTTGGCCGTTACTGGCGAATTAAAGACGAAGCCTACACAGCATAGCGTAAAAACGTTACTCGAAAGCGGTGTACAGCCGGATGTATTAGTGTGTAGATCTGAGCACGCTATTGATGAAGATATCAGAAGAAAATTGGCACTATTCACCAATGTTCGACCAAAGAATGTAATAGAATCACGTGATGCCAGTACCATTTACGAGGTTCCGGTCATGATGTATAAAGAAAAACTAGACGAGTCTGTTTTAGACTATTTCGGTTTAGAGTCAAAACAACAACCCAACTTGAACAATTGGCGTGATTTTTTAAGCCGCTTAAAGTATCCTAAGCGTACTGTTGAAATAGGTTTAATTGGAAAATACGTTGAGCTCAAAGACAGTTATAAATCAATAACAGAGGCGTTTATACATGCAGGCGCAGCGAATGAGGTAGAAGTGAAGATTCGCTGGATCCACTCCGAACATCTCACAGAGAAGAATGCTGCTTCGACTTGTAAAGGTTTAGACGGGGTACTAGTAGCACCAGGTTTCGGTGAGCGTGGCTTCGAAGGTAAAGTGGCAACGGTTCAGTATGCTAGAGAGCATAAAATTCCGTATTTCGGCATCTGTTACGGTATGCAAGCTGCAGTGATTGAATACGCAAGAAATGTATTGGGTTATACTAAGGCGAATACTACAGAGGTCGACCCTGAAACGGATAAGCCAGTGATTGCCTTGATGGACGAGCAAATGCACATTACAGACAAAGGCGGTACAATGCGTTTGGGCGCGCAGAAATGCGACCTAATTGAAGGATCTATTGCGAAAGCTGCCTACGGCGAGACACATATCACTGAGCGCCACCGTCACCGTTATGAATTCAATAATGACTTTAAAGACGCACTGACGGGAGCTGGACTAAAAGCAACGGGTATAAACCCGGATAGCGGTCTTGTTGAAATAGTTGAGGTGGAAGATCACCCCTTCTTCGTCGGTGTACAATACCATCCGGAGTATAAAAGTACGGTTGTAAGACCGCATCCACTTTTCGTTGCATTCGTTAAGGCATGTGATGAATTCCATCAAAAAAAATAGGACATGGAAAACCAAAACAGAGGGTTCGATAAAAATCAAATCATAGGTTTCGTACTACTGGCTGTCATAATGCTTGGTTACGGCTGGTGGCAAAGTAAAAATGCACCGGACGAACCTCTTGTGCCTGAAGTAGAGGAGTCTCAAGAATTAGTTAGCGAATCTGAATTAGTCTTACAAGATGAATTGACAATCAATTCAACTTCTGACGAAAATAGTAATGGGTTCTTACCAGAAGAATTTGTCGTTGAAAACAATGATTTAAAATTGACCTTTAGCACCAAAGGTGCAAGGATGGTTTCTGCTCAGATTAAGGGTTTCTCTACCTATACGGGCGATTCTCTTTTCATTGTGTCTGACAACCAGACGATGGATTTGATTTTACCGGGTGCAGAAAGCCTTAATCAGAAAGAATTCGCGATTGATTCGCGTACCTCCTCTGGTGTGGTACTGAGTGATGGTGCTACAAAAGTTCGCATCACGCTGCCTGAAAATGGCTTTGATTTTTCATGGATAGTCAGTGGTCGTGCGGCAGCTTCAGGTAAGCCAGAGCTGTTTTGGGAGCGTACAGCTGAGCGCACGGAAAAAGGCATTAGTAACGAACGTATCTATTCCACGTATTCTTACAAGGTCTCTGAAGATGGAGATATTGAAAACATGAGTGGGCGAGGCGGTGACGATAGTGAAGCTCTCGGCGCTGTGGATTGGCTAGCACAAAAACAACACTTCTTTTCCTTCATTGCTCATCCTGAATCAGGGTTCTCTGAAGTGCAAGCAGCTACCGTTAATGGAGGAGATGAAGATGAGAGTATCGTTAAAAAATTCTCAAGCACCGCTACACTTAATGCCACCGTTGATGGTTCGTATACCTTGCCATTTACATTTTATATAGGTCCGAATCATTACCAGACACTGAAGGACTACGATCAAGGCTATGAAAAGGTGATTAACTTCGGTTGGGGCATCTTTGGCTGGATCGGTCGAGGCGTCGTCGTGCCCATTTTTAATTGGCTTGAGGGTTATGGACTAGGTTACGGCTTAATCATACTCATCATGGTGCTTATCATCAAAGGAGCGATGTCGCCATTGACTTTCGCATCCTACCGTTCCATGGCTAAAATGCGTGTGCTCAAGCCGCAGTTGGACGAGATGAATAAGAAATTCGGTGAGAAAGATGCGGTAGCTAAACAGCAAGCACAGATGGCTTTATATAAAGAGGCAGGTGTGAATCCTTTAGGAGGCTGTATCCCGGTAATCGTTCAGATGCCAATTTTGATTGCCATGTTCCGATTCTTCCCTGCGTCGATTGAGCTACGAGGTGAAAGCTTCCTTTGGGCCACAGATTTAAGTACCTACGATGCACTCATCTCATGGGACCAACACATCCCGTTGATCAGCACGTTCTATGGGAATCACATTTCGATATTCACATTGTTGATGACGGCGTCAACCATTCTCTATACTAGAATGAATCAGCAAATGACTGCAGGTACTGGTTCAAGCGAGCAGATGAAGCAAATGCAGATCATCATGTATGTGATGCCGTTAATGTTCATGTTTGTTTTGAATAGTTATCCTGCCGGTCTTACCTACTATTACTTCCTTAGTAATATCGTAACCTTCAGCATGCAGTGGGGAATCCGCAAAAGCGTCAATGATGAAGCGATTCTTGCTAAGATTGAAGCTAAAAAGGCACAGCCTAAAAGTGAAAAGAAAAAGAGTAAGTTTCAGGCCCGCTTAGAAGAAATGCAACGCCAGCAGAATCTCAACAGATCGCAGCGCAGAAAATAATAGGGGAGTCCGCCCTGGTAAAAAGCCCCGCTTTAAGCGGGGCTTTTTTTGTTAGCACATTTCGATGGTCTGGTTCTCGAAGCTTATAATGGTTGGTCCTCCTGTGCATCCACCGATCTCTTCAAGATAAATATCTTTCTTATCATCGCTGAAGTACAAGCGTTCGGACATAAAAAAGCCCCGCAGTTTCCTGCGAGGCCTTTATAAAGTTTTGTTTTTGGCTTAGTAAACGTGAGTCACAACACCATTAATGTAATCATAGGCACCAGAGCCGTCTTGACGTAGTTCCCAGATGATCGTTGCAATGCTGAAATCAGCTTCCATGCCTGTCGGAAGCGTTGGCTTGTTGATATGGAATTGGAAAGGCGTATAGCGTGTTCCGTAGATGTCCCCAGCTGCATAAGCATTGCCCAAAGGATTGATATCTCCTAGGTTCATTCCCCATGGGCCTAATGCGGTCGTAGAAGTATCGCTAGTAGCGGCATCAGAGCTTTCAAGCCAGCCTACGACTGCTGTAGTCGCATGGTCATAAAGTACTTCATCGTGAGTGTATATCGTACCAGATGTAATTAACGGTGTTCCCGCAACAACAGCAGCATCTTGCGCCCATGTAGATGGTGTTGTGCCAGATCCAGTACTTACTTTAGGAAGTGAACTTACTTGATTCAAGTCCACGCCATTGCCGTAATCTTTAGCAACAACGCCGTTAAGCAGAAGGTAAGATTGAACCATGTAAATATTTTCCGTTTTCGTCTCAAGCACTTTGACACGAGGATAAACGGTAAAACCTGTACCTGCGTCATTGAGCATAACATCTGCCTCAAGACCAAAAGCAACTTCTGCCAAAGTTGCCGCCGCCGCGGCTGTTGTCGGGCTTTGACCAACATCAGTATTATTTACATAGAAGTTAGGTACACCAGAAGTTGGGAAATTATCATCAAACTTAGCAGAAGCCTCGTTATCAGTAGAGAACCAATCACCAACATGGTTGGCAACTAAAACTACGCTATCTCCCAACACGCCGTCTAGCATTGTCATTATCTCAGCACCATTAGGGCAGTATTGACACCATGCACCGGTTGTCTCAATCACCAATGGGCGGACTACACCACTAACAGTTAAAGAATCTCCCGGGTATGTCGCCGGTGCAGGTTCAGGACCTCCAGTATCACACGAAGTGAGGAATAATGCGCCGAAAACAGCGCTTAATGCGATTAATTTTTTCATAGGTCGTAATATGTCTTTTAACAACTCACTAAATTATCGAAAAATCATCAATCATTTACATGAAATATGTAAACGGGTAGATGGTCCGAGTAACCGTACGTGTAGAATTGGCCTAAATAGGCTCTTTTAGGCTTGTATCCGCCCCATTTAGTGTCAGTTTCAAGCAAGAGTGGTGGTGCAAGAATCCTGCCTAGATACTGTCTTTTGCTCCGATATAGCGCGAGATCAATATGTTGCCACCGGCCTTGAAACTTGTACGTGCCATTAATGTTTTTAGGGTGTGAAAAACCAGGGGCAGTCCAGCCGCTGTCCATGATGTTTTGAAAATAATCTGCGGTAGATAAATCGTTAAAATCCCCAACTATTAATTGGTTTTGAGCGCTATCGCAATCCAGTTCAGCCAAAACTGCAGATAAAGCCATCCTTCGAAAGGGCGCACTTTTCAATGCACCACCTCTTTTTGACGGGAGGTGGACGATGACACTGGTTAAATCGATACTGTCTTTTTGAGACGCACTTCTTGTAACTAAGAGCAACGCATCTCGAGTTTTAAAGTGACCTGAGCTGTACGTAATGGGTTTGCTTTGAATGACCCGGGAGGTGCTAAGATTAATAAGAGCGCCGCAATCGATGCCTCTGCGGTCGGGACTGTCAAAATGTACAATTCGCCAGGGTCCAAAGCTTCTAATTGCTTTGTGCTTTGCTAAATCTAGGAGGACTGTACGGTTTTCTACTTCGGCAACGGCAATGATATCGATGGTATGTTCTGTAGTGTTCATCGCAGACCGAAGTGCGCGAGCAGTCTGTCGAATTTTTAGAAAATAGGTTGGGCTGGCATAGGAGTATGCCCCATTTGGTGTAAAATCAAAATCGTTTTTACCTCGGTCGTGTAAAGTGTCAAATAGGTTTTCGACATTATAAAATAGGATGTGTTGCGCCAAGCTAGAATAGGAACACAATGAGAATAGAAGACAGTAGTTGAAGAGAATATGCCGCATTCGTTGATAACGACGATACGGGGTTGTTACATATTCGGTGTTGAAAGATTTACAGATTCAACAAATCAATCGAAATACAGTAATGAAGAGTCGCCGTAACTTAAGAATCGATAGTCTTCCGCAAGGGCATGTTGGTAGACTTCCTGCCAGCGTTTTCCAATTCCAGCGCTGACTAAAAGAAGAAGGGTTGAGCCAGGTTGATGGAAATTGGTAATGATTCCTTTAACCGATTTAATGCGATAGCCCGGCTTTATCATTAGCTGTGTTTTTAACGTGGTCGACTGAATGTTGTGGGTTTTCAAATAGTCTAAAAGCGCCGAATAAGCTTCTTCAGTACTAAAGGAGTTGTTTAAGGAGTATGCTTCGAATTGGCCTAAATCTTCTAATGGCTGACCATGCAATATTTTTACTCCCATCCAATGGCAGCTTTCCAGTGTTCTCAAACTCGTCGTTCCAACAGCGAATCTAGTGCCTTTATGAGCTAGGTAGCGTTCCAGCCAATCGCGACTTAAAAGCAATTCCTCTGAATGCATTTCGTGCTTTTCAACGGCGCCATCGTCTAAAGGCTTGAATGTCCCGGCGCCCACATGAAGAGTAACTTCAAACCAATGGTGATATTTTGCCGTTAACTGATCGAATACCTTTGGGGTAAAATGCAATCCAGCCGTTGGAGCAGCTACGGAGCCGTTGCTCGCTGCATAAACGGTCTGGTACCGTTCAATATCTGCATTTTCCGCATCCCTATTCATATAGGGCGGAAGCGGGATTTTGCCAGCGACGTCTAATACCCTACTAAAAGCGGCTTCGCTGTTCCAGCTAAAATGAATTACGAAGGCGTGACCTATACGAATCCCTTTTTCAGCCGTCAGGACTAGGTCATCGCCGAGATCTAGATGCAGCGCATGATCTTTCCACCGTTTTAGGTTGCCCACGAGACATTCGAATTGTATCTGGCGCGTGGCGTTCATACTATCTTCAACACTCATTTGATACGGCCCCAGACAAAATACCTCGATGGGTTTGGCGCCCGTGGTCTTGGTAAAATGAAGACGCGCTTTAATGACCCTCGTGTTGTTAAATATAAGCTGGCTATTATCAGGGAGGAGATCAGGAAGTTTTGAGAACGATTGGTCTTCAATCTTACCGTCGCGATACACAAGAAGTTTGCTCGCATCACGTTGTTCCAATGGGTGTGTTGCGATGCGGTGTTCGGGAAGTAGGTATTCGAAATCGGACTTTTGCATGGTAAATTCGCTCGATGCAAATGTAGGTATCGCTACCTTTACCTAAAGAACGAATTCTCGCATGCCTAAAAAGATCATTCTTTCCACTACCAACGACATTAGTACGGACAACCGCGTGCACAAGGTGGCCATGCTCTTGTTGGAATTGGGGTACGATGTGCGTTGGGTAGGGCGGTTATTGCCGAATAGCGTGCCGCTTGATAGACCGTATAAGACGACGCGAATGCGATTATTTTTTAAAAAAGGCGGTCTGTTTTACGCGGAATTTCAGGTGCGGTTATTTTTCTTTCTGTTGCTGAATAGGGCGTCGGTAGTGCTGTCGAATGATCTCGATACACTGCTGCCTAATTATTTGATATCCCGTCTCTACAACACTCCGCTTGTTTACGACAGTCATGAATATTTCTGCGGGGTACCTGAGATTCAAGGAAGGTGGGTTAAAAAAGTTTGGCTTGCTGTCGAGCGCAGTATTTTCCCTAAGCTTACAGACGTGTGGACGGTAAATGAAAGTATTGCCGACCTTTACGAAAAGGATTACGGTATTCGACCTCAGGTGTTTCGAAACATCAGTCCCAGGCCGCAAGCATCTGAGCCTAAAACAAGGCGAGAATTAGGACTGCCGGAGCACATGCGTATTGCAATAAATCAAGGTTCAGGTATGAATGTTGACAGAGGTCTAGAGGAAGCGGTATCGGCCGTTGCTGGTATGGAAGGGTGGCTTTTGCTTTTGGTGGGCAGTGGAGATGCTATTCCAAGTTTAAAAGAAAAAGTAGCTCAAGAAGGTTGGCAGGGGAAAGTGAAATTTATTGATCGCTTGCCTTATGAACAACTATTGCACTACACGGCCGCTGCTGATGTCGGTTTAAGTCTAGATAAAGATTCAAATATCAATTACCGTTTTTCGCTCCCCAATAAACTTTTCGACTACATCCAATGCAACACACCTGTGGTGACTTCTCGGGTAGTTGAGGTAAAGCGAATTGTTGAAGACTACAATGTTGGACTAACGGTACATGTGGAAAATATATTAGCCTTACGTAGATCTATTGCTGCCGTAGCGGAGCATCGTGAAGCCTATGAGCCAGGATTAAAGCATGCTCAAGAAGCTTTGAGTTGGGAAAAAGAGTGCATTCCGCTTAGAAATTTCTACGCCCAATTTTTATAGCGTGTCTCGATAAACGGAGAAGCTTGTAAAAATCAAAAAGCAAGACGCTTCGTACGCCACCCATGAGCAATGCACGTATGCTGCTTGCAAACAGGATGCTTAAAAGTCGAACTAAGTGCACTATTCCGGTCCGTTGAAGTTTTCGGTAGACCGCAAATAATCGGACCTCTTCGTCAATTTTACCTTCTCGAATAAGCGCTACGAGGTTATCTACAGCAAGGTCTGTTTTGTCAAGAAATTCTGCGTCGCTATCTCCGTCTAAATGGTAGGCGGGATTATCGATATGTGTTATGGTTTTACAGGCGTAACGTAATTCTTGCCCGAATAGAGTGTCTTCGTGCCCATATTGTTTTAGACTTTCATCAAAAGGATGTTGAAGGAAAGTAGCGCGTGAAATAGCGAAATTAAAGGCGCTAAAATTCGCATGAGGGTTTCCTGCGCGTTTGTTCGCGGCTATGGCTTCTTTGCGTTGGCCGATAGCAAAACGAAGACTGGAGCGGCTGTGCCAGTATGCTGTTCCGCCAACGACAACTTCGGCTCCATTTAGAGCGGTACAATAGGCGATCAGAAATCGATTGGGATAGACTGGAAGTGCGTCTGCGTCAAGAAACAGTAAGTAATTTCCTTTTGAGGCTTTGGCAATGGTATTTCGATTGTTACTGCGCCCAAGATCATTAGGATGGTGGAGGTAACGCAAGCCGTATTGGGTTTCCCATTGCTTTGCATCAGCGGCTGGTTCTGGGTGCTGATCCCCTGCAATAATTTCAACAGTCCAATCTTTAGATAAAGCACGCTTCCCATAGTCTAGCGCATTCAAAAGCGCGCCGAGATCGTCGCCGAAACTAGCAATACAAATGCTCAACGTATTTTGACTCGGCGCGTCCAAAAGATTTTAGAAGGCTTGCACTTGAGCACTGCTCACTCCGCCGTTTTCCACTTTTAGTGTGCGGTTAGCGTATTTATGGATCAATTGAAAATCGTGTGTTGCCATCAAAACAGCCTTGCCTTGTTCAGTTAAGCTCAGCAATAAGCTCATGATTTCTTCTGAGGTACGGGGGTCTAAATTCCCTGTAGGCTCATCTGCAAGGATGATTTTAGGATCGTTTAACAGTGCACGCGCTATGGCTACTCTTTGCTGCTCTCCACCTGAGATTTCGAAGGTGCTCTTATGCTTTTTATTTTGCATACCCACTAAGGATAGGACTTCTACAATTCTCTTGGCACGTGCTTCCTTGTCTTTCCATCCTGTTGCACGCAGAACAAAATCTAGATTGCCTTCAACGCTTCGATCGCTGAGCAACTGAAAGTCTTGAAAGACGATGCCTAAATCACGGCGTAAGGCAGGGATACTTTTGTCCATTAGTCCATTAAGTTCGTGATCTGCAACGCGTCCTTCTCCTTGCGTTAAGGGCAAGTCACCGTAAAGTGTTTTTAGAACTGAGCTTTTGCCAGATCCCGTTTGCCCAATGAGATATACGAATTCACCTGCACTGATTTCGAAGTTTACCGCGCTAAGAACGAGGTGTTTGCCTTGGAAAATAGATGCGTTTTTTAAAGCGACTAAAGCCATTTAGTAAAAGATCAGTTATAGGGCTACAAGCTATTAAATCCTCACTACATAACATACCAAAGTAGCGAGGTTCTGCGTTTTTTCATGTGAATAACTCCCCTTAATAAACCTGTTTTAACGTACCGCGTACGAAGGGCTACGTTTATTTTTAAGGATAAACCTGAAGATGATGAGAAGATTTCTCTACAGCGCGTTGTTGCTGGCCTTTACTCATTTAGGTATTGCTCAAGAAACACCTTTAGAAGCGGGACTTGAAGCAACCTACAGTGAAAGTGTTGATTTGTTCGAAGACGGACTCTATGCAGCAGCAAGAGTTGGTTTTGACGAACTGCTTGAGTCAAATTTACCGACGCAGAGCTTTTTGAAGGAGGAGAGCAGCTTTTATCGCGCGCTTTGTGCACTTTATCTGATGAATGAAAACAGCGAATACTTTTTGACGTATTTCGCTCAAACGTATCCATTGAGTCCACGTTGGCAGGAAGCACACATCACAGCGGCAAATTATTATTTTAATAATCGCAGATATAAAAAAGTCGTGCAATGGCTAGGGGCTATAGACCAGCAGGATGTTTCTACTAGTTTTAGAAGTGAATACTATTTTAAATTGGCGTACAGTTATCTGATGGCCAAAGATGCAGATAAGGCGCGAAATCTATTTTTTCAGGGTAAGGATTACAAAGGAGAATACCGCAGTCATCACAGGTACTATTATGGACATATTGCTTACGAGGCAGGACAGTACAGCACTGCTGTTGAGCAGTTCAAGCTGCTTGTGGGTGATGATAGATTCGGAGGCGTAGTGCCTTATTACTTGAGTCAGATTTATTACAAGACGGGCGAAATCGATGAATTGCTGCGTGTTGGAGAGGCGTTATTGGAGCAAGCAGTGGCGTCACGAGCGGCTGAGGTTGCAAAACTCATCGGTGAAGGCTATTACCAAAAGAAAGATTGGAAATCAGCAGCACTGTATTTAGAAAAACATCAGGTGTTGGGGGGTAAGCTAGACCAGCAAGACCATTATAAATTGGGTTTTGTGCTTTACAAGACTAGCCGTTATGAAGAGGCAATCAATGCATTTAATAAGATTCACAATCGGGGAGATGATTTAGGGCAGAGTGCTTACTACCATCTGGCAGATTGCTATCTAAAAACCGGCAAAAAAACCGAAGCCCAATCCGCTTTTTTCCGCGCTAGTGAAAGTGGAAAAGATCAGTCGCTCCGAGAAGATGCCTATTTTAATTACGCAAAATTGGCCTATGATTCGAGTACGCCATTTGAACAGCCTTTAGATATTTTTAAAGCCTTTTTAAGCACCTATCCCAACAGTCGTTACCGTCAAGAAGCGAATGAATACCTCGCAAATTTGTACCTGAGCTCTAAAGATTACGAGAGTGCGATGAAAGCAATTTCGGCTGCAGGTTTAGATCAGCCGACCATGCAAGGCGCGTATCAAAAGGTAGCTTATTTCAGGGGAGTGCAGCATTTTAATGCAATACAGTATACCGCTGCAAGGCGTTTATTCAATAAGTCTTTAGACTATCCATTAAATAATATCTATGCGGCCTTAGCGCATTATTGGTTGGCAGAGATTGCATACAGAGAAGACGATTTTGATGCAGCGCTCCTAGAAATTAATATGTTCGAGGCAACGCCGGGTTCTGCAACACTTAGTGAATACAGACGCAGCTTATACAACAAAGCGTATGCGTATTTCTCGAAAGAAGATTACCGCAATGCGGCAACTACTTTCCGGTTGTTCCTGAATAGCGCCAAACTTGGGAAAAAATTGGCAAATGACGCGGAACTCCGGTTGGCAGATTCCTATTTTATGACGGCCCAATATGCGAATGCCATAACGTATTACACCACTTACCTCGGAAGGCAAGTACCCGATGCCGATTACGCGGCATTCCAACGTTCGCTTTGTTATGGGTTAGTTGATGAACCTCAGAAAAAAGGGGATGCTTTGGAAGCGTTAGTGAAGCGATTCCCAAACTCTGTCTATGCAACTGATGCGTATTTTGAATTGGGGGAAACGTATATGAAGCTGGGTAAAAACAAGCGCGCTGAAGCGATCTTTAATGCTTTTGTAGCAGATTATCCCAAGAGTCGTTTTGTTAAGAATGCGCATGTGGCACTGGGTTTAATATACCGCACGCAGGGGAATGGCGCAGCGGCTTTAACCGCTTTTAAAAGGGTTGTTGAAACGTATCCAAATACCCCTGAAAGTAAAGAGGCATTGGGACTGGCGAAAATTCAATATTCGGAACTGGACCAATTAGGCGACTATGTCGATTGGATACAAACACTTACGGGTACAGATATTGGCCAGAGTGCACTGGATTCGACACTTTACAATGGTGCATTTGACCGCTACAGCTTGGGAGATTGCCCTGGTGCGAAAAAAGGCATGCTGGAATACCTCGCGAAATTTCCTGATGGTATTTTCCAAGTTCCTGCGAATTATTACATGGCCGAATGCGCTTTTGCTGAGGGCGAGGATGCAATGGCGACTGCAGGATATGAAGCCGTGGAGCGCTCTGGAGAATTGAGTTTCCGTAAAAGAACAGTAGAGCGCTTGGCGAGCTTGTACTATGCGGATGAAGATTTTGAAGTTGCGTTTACATATTTCCAGCAAGTGGTCAGTCTAGTCGGGAATGCAGATGAAGGTCGTCGTGCGCGCTTAGGCTTAATGCGCTGCGCTAAGGCATTAGAGGATGTTCCTGTCGTTATGCAATATGCTGAAAGCTTATTGCAGGATGAAGGGCTTCCTGCAGAATGGCGATCAGAGGCATTAATGAATGCGGCGCGTAGTGCATTGCAAATGAGCGACAGTGCCAATGCAAAACGCTATTATACACAGGTAGCAGAGGAGATTAAAGGAGAGGCACAGGCTGAATCGAACTATTTTTTGGCCGAATTCGAGTTTGTACAGGCAAAATATGAAGCTTCGAATGAGCGCATCTTTTGGATGATTGATAATTTACCTACCTATCCACAGTGGCGATGGAAATCCTTGTTGCTTATGGCAAAAAATTATGCCGGCCTTCAAGATGATTTCCAAGCGAATTACACACTCGATTTCATTATCGAAAATGCCGATTTTGGAACATTGGCACAAGAGGCACAGCAGTTTAAGGCAGATCTAGCGCTGAATAGTGAACGAGAATCGCAGATGACTTTTGGCGTAGATAGCTTAAAAGTAGAAGGATCGGAATTAGAGGAGTTAGAAGAAATTGAAGAGTAACGACATATGAAAAGGACAGTACTATTAGGACTCATGTTGTTGCCAGTATTGGCTTGGAGTCAAGAGGAATCAGGTGATGAAGTGAAAAGCGTCGAAATCAGAGTAGTTGAAGATTACAAAGCGCAAGTTCGTTCGGCACATAAAATTTCTGAGCAACCGTCATTTGCGGATACGACTTCGGAAAAATTAGACGTGAATGTTCGCATTCAACCTAAGGGAATGGTTATAGACTTTGATCCAGATCCTATACCCAGCATTCGACTGGGCAGAGTGAAGCTTCCTAAGCTACCAACGCAAAAAGTGAGCCTAGGTGCAGGTAATTATACCGGGACGTATGCCAGCTTTGTTCTTTCTTCGCCAAGGAGTAAGAAGAACGTTTGGGGTATAAAAGCGCTCCACGATGGTACGCTCGGCGGTGTAAATAGTCCGTTCTATACCCAACCTACTTACGCGAATACGCTTTTGGCTGATTTTCAGCGGGCGACAAAAAATTGGAACTTTAAGACTCAGGCGCTCCTCCAAGCGAACTACCACAGTTTCTTTGGTGCGGCGGAGACAGGTCAATTAGATACCGTGCGGGGTGCTTGGCAGCAGACTTATGGTATAAACCAGCAATGGTTGAGAACCTCAAACCCTACCAGTAAGGTGCTAGCGACGTACCGTGGTGGTGGAATATCTTACCTATATACTCATGCCGGTTTTGCTACGAGTGAGCACCTTGCTAAAACAGTACACACTATTGAGTTAGAAGCAGGTGATCAGGAAATTAATTTAGACTTGGGTTATCAATTTTCACAATACAATGGTTGGTCTGTTGCAGGTGGACAATACCACAATTTTACAATTGCCCCCGTTACACAAGGTAAAAATGGTATTCTCTCTTATGAATTCGGTTTAGATTTTAGCGGAACGCAAACGTCCGGTCTTACTCAAGATCGATTCGAATTTTATGTGTTTCCGAAAGTAAATCTGCAGGCGGAAATTTTACGACGGACCCTTGCTATATATGGGGGATGGGACGGTTCTTCAAAGCAACAAACGTTACAAAGTTTGATTCAGGAGGTGCCACAAATATCGTTGGATCAGGAATTTAGATTGTCAGGTCAAAATCGCGGTTATGTAGGAATGCAAGGTGCACTAATAGGTAAACTACAATATAGGTTAGAAGGCGCCATGACGTTTATGAACGATGCGGTTCAATTCACTAGAGATTCGGTGCTTTCCCCTGTAGATTTGAATGGAACACTTCTTCCTGCGCTTTCTGTGAGCTACGCGGAGCAGGTTCTAAAAACCTCCTTTAGAGGTGAGTTAAACTTACCGTTGAAACAGCTCACCATAAGTACCTATGCCCAGTTTAACGCGTATTCTGGCGATTCTTACCTTGGAAGTGAAGGTCAGATTGTTGGTGGTCTACTATCCTATGAAATCAACGACCTTCGAGTTGCAGCCGCTGCAAAGCACGTAAGTGGTAGGTACGTGGGGACTGCTCCGGAACTAGGATTAGAGGCTTATACGGATGTTAATCTGCAATTGGGATATGAAATCAACGATAATTTGAGCATTAGTTTACGCGCCTACAACCTACTTGATCAGGACTACCAAACCTATTTAGGGTATCGCGTTCGAGGCATCAGAGGTTTATTCGTGTTAAACTACCAATTCTAAGGGGATCGAAGCGATCGCAAACCGCGTAAATGTTAATAAAAATGTTGGTAAAAGAAGAGGGGCTTCGTGTCCCTTTTCTCGCTTTTTGGGTACCTAAAAGGTATCTTTGTTAGGATAGCATTAAACATAACTTCATCTTAAGTTTATGAGCGAAGAGCAAAAGAATTATGACGGTGGATCCATTCAGATCCTTGAAGGGCTAGAAGCCGTTCGCAAGCGTCCAGCGATGTACATTGGAGACATCGGTGTAAAGGGACTCCACCACCTTGTTTACGAAGTAGTAGATAACTCTATTGATGAGGCCTTAGCGGGTCACGCATCAGACATATATGTAACCATTAATGAGGATAATAGCATCACCGTAAAGGATGATGGTCGAGGCATTCCTATTGATCCACACCCGAAAGATGGACGTTCCACACTAGAGGTCGTAATGACCGTTCTACATGCTGGTGGTAAGTTTGATAAGGATTCGTACAAAGTATCCGGTGGACTTCACGGGGTAGGTGTGAGTTGTGTCAACGCACTTTCTATCATGTTGCACGCTGAAGTGCACAAGGACGGTAAAAAATATGAGGTTGAGTTTACACGGGGTGCGGCTAAATACCCTACACGTGAAATCGGAACTACCGATTACCGTGGCACCATTGTTACCTTCAAGCCTGATGCCGATATTTTCGAAGAATTAGAATACCAATACGAGATATTAGCGAAGCGCATGCGCGAATTAGCTTTCTTGAATAAAGGTATTTCTATAACGCTAACAGATCTTCGTGAGAAGGATGAAAAAGGCGAATATATAGGACAGTGCTTCCACAGTGAAGATGGATTGGCAGGCTTTGTCAAATACATTGATGCCAACCGCGAGGTGATTATGCCGGAAGTAATGTCGATGGATGGCGAACGCGACGGTATACCTGTTGAGGTCGCCATGCACTACAATACGAGCTACAACGAGAACATCCACTCGTATGTAAACAACATCAACACGCATGAAGGAGGGACGCATCTTGCCGGTTTCCGTCGTGCATTGACTCGTACATTGAAGAAATATGCAGATGAAAGCGGTCTTCTAGCAAAAGAGAAAGTTGAAGTAAGTGGAGACGATTTTAGAGAAGGTTTGACCGCCGTCATTTCCGTTAAGGTGATGGAGCCACAGTTTGAAGGCCAGACTAAAACAAAGCTCGGTAATAGAGAAGTTAGTGGTGCAGTGGATAAGCTCGTAGGTGAAATGCTAACGGCTTTTCTCGAAGAACATCCATCAGAGGCAAAGATCATCGTTCAAAAGGTATTACTAGCTGCGAAAGCTCGCGTCGCCGCTAAAAAGGCGCGCGAAATGGTACAGCGTAAAGGAACAATGTCCTCTATGGGCTTGCCAGGTAAGCTAAGCGATTGTTCTGAAACGGATCCTGAAGTATGTGAAATCTTCCTTGTTGAGGGAGATTCAGCAGGAGGTACTGCGAAGCAGGGTCGTGATCGTAACTTCCAGGCAATTCTTCCACTCCGTGGTAAGATTTTAAATGTTGAAAAAGCGATCTCACATAAAGTCTTTGAAAACGAGGAAATCAAAAACATGTACACCGCGTTGGGCGTCTCTGTGGGGACCGAGGAAGACTTTAGAGCGCTGAATATTCAGAAATTACGTTACCATAAGATTGTCATCATGACTGATGCTGATGTGGACGGTAGCCACATTTCAACTTTGATTTTGACGTTTTTCTTCCGTTACATGCGTGAATTAGTAGAAAAGGGATACGTTTACATTGCAACCCCTCCACTTTACCTAGTGAAGAAAGGTTCGAAGTCAGCCTATGCATGGGACGATAAGCAGCGCGATCAACTCCAGTTTGAATACGGTGGCGAAACGGGCCAGGGAGTAGGTATTCAGCGTTATAAGGGTCTAGGTGAAATGAATGCAGAGCAATTGTGGGAGACTACAATGAATCCGGACGAGCGCATATTGAAGCAAGTGACGATAGACGATAGCGCTGAAGCCGATCGTGTATTTTCTATGCTCATGGGCGACGAAGTTCCGCCTCGTAAAGATTTTATTGAGCGTAACGCGAAGTATGCAAATATTGATGCCTAATAGACTAAATCGATTCATTAAAGCCTCCTTTTTAGGGGGCTTTTTTGTAGTTGTTTTTCTTGTGCTGACGGCCTGTAATACAGCGAGAGCCGACAAAAAAATGGTTTTTCGTTACAATGAGCCGGCTGGAATACCTTCGTTAGACCCCGCTTTTGCAAAAGAAAAAAGCTCTATTTGGGCGGTACAGCAGTTGTACGAAGGTTTGGTGGCATTGGATGCCAATAACGGCATTGCCCCGGCACTCGCAATAGAGTGGAAAATAGACAGTACAGCTACCGTCTACACTTTTCGTTTAAGAGATGCACGGTTTCATAACGGTAAAACGCTGACATCTGAAGATGTTGTTTACAGCCTGACCCGATTAAAAGATCCTAGGGTTGCATCACCGGGAAGCTGGGTAGTTGAAGGTGTTTCTGCCTGTAAAGCGATTGATCCGTTGACCGTTGAGATCGTATTGCAGAAACCGAATGCCAGCTTTCTTTCGTTGCTGGCCATGCCGTTTTGTAGTGTAATTTCATCGGGAGAGACAGCTTTGAATTCCACGCCCACGGGTACCGGACCTTTTAAATATCATGTATGGCATTACGGAGAAAAATTAGTGCTCCATAAGCATGAGATGTATTGGCGCGTTGACAGCGTAGGCGCCCAATTGCCTTATCTAGACGGAATCAGTATTTCTTTCTTAACGGATCAACAAAGCGCTTTTTTAGAATATTTGCGTGGAAATTTTGACTTTCTGCCCAACCTTGATCCCAGTTTTAAAGATGATCTTCTAACCAGACAGGGCATACTTCAAGAGCGTTATATGGCCGAGCATTCTTTGGTTCGCAGTCCATTTCTGAATACAGAATACTTGGTATTCAATGCTGAACGACCGCTCTCTAGAGACTTACGTTGGGCCATTAATGCATCTATCGATAGAGCTGAAATGATAGCCTCTTTACGCAACGGGGTGGGTGTTCCCGCTGCTGGAGGGATAATACCGGTAGGCTTGCCAGGGCATCAAACCGCAGGAGGTATAGGGTATGCTCCTGATAGTGCTGAAAGTATAATTAAAAGCTATGAAGTATTGCCAGAGCTGACTTTAACAACGGTTGCAAATTATCGCGATCTCTGCGAGTTTGTTCAAGGAGCTTTAGCGAAATTGGGCTGGGAAATTGCAGTGAATGTAGTGCCGTCTGCAGCGCTCCGTAGTGAAAAGTCGGCAGGTTCGTTGGACTTTTTTAGGGCGAGTTGGATTGCAGATTATCCCGATGCAGCGAATTATTTAATGCTTTTTTCTTCTGAAATGAAGGCGCCAAATGGTCCTAATTATAGCCGTTACAGTTCTCCAATATTCGATTCTTTGTATCGTACAATTCAATATTTACCCGCAGGGGAAGAACGGACCGCATTAATGTCAACTGCTGATGCGTTTTTATCAGAGGAGGCTGTATGTGTGCCGTTGTATTATGATGAAGTTTTACGAGTCTTTCCGTCGCGAACTAGCGGCGTACGAACAAATGCATTAAATGCGCTTAATCTCCTTGAGGCGCAGGTGGTTCAGGACTAAATCTCGTTACGAGTGGCCTGTGGTCGCTTAGGTTTATGTTTTCAATGTATTGGCCTTTTGAGTGCAAGTTGGCGCTATGCATGGTCCAGTCAATTTTAAAAAACAACCCTCTTCTTGCAAGTGGTTCAAAAGAGCCCATAGTACCGTACCCATCGAGAATATAGGGATCGCGCAAGTGTTGAAGTAATCGACAGTACAAATTACCCCCTGGTACTCCATTGAAATCTCCTGACAGTACAACTGGATGCGGACTTTCTTTTACCCATTCAATGATATGATTGGCTTGCAGTCCTCGATTTCTGTCGGAAGCAGCGAGTTTGCTTAGAACAAATTGGCCCGTTTCTAATAGTTCATCTTTTGAATGAACTGCGTCCATATCTTGATCCTGCAAACCGGTAGAGCTGAGGTGAACGTTGAGTACACGTACTGTGTCGAACGGGAGCACTATATCTGCATACTGCGCGCTCGTTCGTGCGTACCCTTTGGTAGAGAGGCTTGTGTACTCGAGTGGCGAATGGTTTATGATCGGATATTTAGAATAGATAGCGACTGAATAATTCTTATTTCGCGGGGCATATATTCGGTAGGGATAGTGTTTAGCTAATGGTGCGGCGGCGCTGCGTCGAATCTCTTGCATGCACAATATATCTATGGATTGTTGCTGGGTCCAATTCCCGATTGCTTGCGCCGCGCCACTGGTTTGATAAAAGGCTCTAACATTATAGGTGGCTATTTTAACTTCACCCTCTGAGATTTCCTCCGCCCGAGCATAGGGCCATTGCGCCATTAAGGGGAAGGCAATAATGGCCAAACCTAAGAAGTTAGTGCTGGATTTTCTTGGGTTGAATCGAATCCAAAAAAGAAAAGCAACCACATGCGGTATAACAAGAAGTGGTAATAGTAAAACTAGCACACTTATTCCTGGGATATACTGTGAAGGAATGAGACTCCCCATTGCCATCGCTAAAGTCACTCCGGTTAATGCGAGATTTAGCCAATGCAGCAAAACAAGCCGCTTTTTCACTTAGTCTTTGGAGATTTTAAAGAGAAAAGCCTTTTCCTCTTTAGAAAGACTATCGTATCCAGTGGCCTTGATTTTATCAAGGATTGCATTCATACGAGCCGTATCACCTGCACCATCCGCTTTGGATGAAGTAGTTTTCTTGGCACTGTTTTTATAATTTCTTTCACCGAAACTAAAGCCCTTTTTTCTTTTTCGTTGTCGCGATTGAAAACCGCCTCGAACAAAGTCAATAACTTGGAACAAATACACATTCCACTCATTGCCCGCGCGCATGCTTCGAATAAAGAAAAAAGCAACAATTGCCCCTCCGAGATGGGCAATGTGTCCTCCTGCATTTTCGCTGGTTAAATTGAGCACGTCAAGAAGTACTAAACCGGCTGCCAGCATCCAGTACTTTACTTCGAAAATACCCCACAGTCGAACCGGCATATTTGGCATATAAAGGGCGCCAGCAACAAGAATGGCTATAACTCCCGCGCTTGCGCCTACCATTGATCCAGAGGTAAGTACCGGGCTAATGTTGTAAAGTAAAATATAAAGTATACCGCCTCCGATTCCTCCATAGATATACAATGAGAGCATGCGTCGTTCTCCAAGGTATTCCATAAGCATCTTCCCTGAAAAATAGAGGATGATCATGTTGAAGAGTATGTGACGAAAGCTAAAATGCGTGAACATATAAGTCAATATGGTCCACGGACGTAAAGCAAATTTCAACGGATTAGATGGGAGCGCGAGTAGATCATCCGCAATATTCGGAATAAGACCGAAGTTGCCTGTGAACAAGCTAGCGAATGCATTGGTCAGACTGAAAGCAAGAAATACAGCGATGTTTAAGTAGAGCAACCTTGTGAGGTAATCGCCCTTAAAAGCATCGTGTTTTACTTTTGAAAAAAAGTCGCTCATGTTCTAGTGGTAAGCTTTAAAGATACATATCTCTGCGCCATTTTCTGATGAGAATATATCCAAAGAGCATGCCGCCTAAATGCGCGAAATGTGCGATACCACTATTACTTACACTGAATCCATTGTAGAGTTCCAATAGTCCATATCCGATTACGAAATACTTTGCTTTAATTGGGAACAGGAAGTTGAGGTAGATGACTTGATTCGGAAAGGTCATCCCGAAAGCCAGAAGGACTCCAAATACGGCGCCAGATGCTCCGACCATAGGTGCATGGAGTAATCGGTTTAAACTGCCCCAAGTAGGATTCGTATAATTGAATCCTCGCTCGATTAAATCTTTACCGTCACGAGTAATGGTCTCAACGGCGCCGCTGTCGAGTGCAGCGCTGAGTTGAAAGTATTCAATAGCATTAACACCTATCTGAAGGGCGCTGGCTCCTAATCCTGTAAGTAGGTAATAGGTAAGGAAACGTTTTGGTCCCCAGTGATTTTCCATCGCGGAACCAAGGAACCACAGCATTAACATATTTGAAAAAATATGGCCAAAGTTCCCATGCATGAACATGTGCGTGACTAATTGTACTGGAAGGAATTCTGAAGACGCTGGAAAGTATAGGCCCAGCCAATCGGTTATGTCTATACCGAATGTAGTTCGGATAGAAGTCATACCCAAGAAAAACAACCCATTGATAATGAGAAGGTTCTTTACTATTGTTGGCATTAAGTTAAAGCTTCGCTGTACGATCATAAAAGTGATTCTAAATCCTCAGGAGCCAATTCTCGAATGACCTTTTTTCCCGAAGGTGAGTATTGTGGGTTGCTGCTACTAAGCAACTGTTCCTTTAACGCTTGTAAAGCTTCCTTAGTTTTAGTGAATTCACTATTCGCTGCTTTTTTTGACAAGGTCTTTGCAAACGATTTAAGTAACGCCGATTCAATCGACTCGCTATCTAGTGATTTTAATTGCTCAAGAAGCTCTTCCAATGCGGGTACAGCTTCTTCTGGAGCGAGTAGCATGGGCGCTCCCGCTAACGTGAACTCGCCAGCGTTCTTTTCGGCTCGTAAATCAAAACCAGCGGTTGCAAACCAACCTTGGTATTCTTGAAGTAAGGCTTGATCAGAAAGTCCAACCTGAATTTTCTCAGGAAAAAGAAGTTGCTGTGAAGGCAATGTCGCGTTGCGTAATTTCTCTAAAAATTGATCGTAAAAAATACGGTATCTCGCTGCAAAAACATCGATAATCAGGGCTTTTCTTCCCAATAGTGTGATCATGTGTTTGCCCCAAACTAACACATGGTTTGTTTGCTCATTCATCGCAGGACTCTCGGGGCTTTCATTCCAGAAATCCTTGATTTCATCTTCTGAAGAGTATTCTAACGAAGGCATCGTATTCAGGTATTTTTCTTGCTGAATCCGCTGGTACTTTTCGTCATCAGAACGGAAACGTGGAGGCTGTGACTGGGTAGTTTCGAAAGGATTAAAGTTGGGGTTGACTTTGATTTGAGGGGCTTTTGGTAATTGCCCCTCAGGTAATGGAGGCACAGAGAAACTCTGCTCAGCATCGAAATCTATGGTGGGTGCAACGTTGAATTGACCAATGGCATGGCGCGCGGCGCTTCTTAGTACAGCATATATAGCCCGTTCGTCTTCAAATTTAATTTCAGTTTTAGTCGGATGTATGTTAACATCAATTTCGGCAGGATCCACAGTCAGGTATAAGAAATACCCGGGATGATGTTCTCCGGTAAGCATATCTTCAAAGGCTTCGCGAAGGGCATTATGGAGATAAGGTGATTTAATGTAACGGCCATTGACAAAAAAGAACTGTTCTCCACGCTTCTTTTTAGCGAATTCGGGTTTTATTATGAAGCCTTCTAGTTGGACCACCTCAGTGGATTCTTGAATAGGAACAAGGCGTTCGTCGAACTTCCTTCCAAAAATTCCGGTGATGCGTTGCCGTAAAGGCGCTGATTTTAAATGGAAAAGTAAGTTTTCATCACTTTTCATAATCCACTCAATATGGCTATGGACGAGCGCAACCCGATGAAATTCATCGATGCAATGACGCAATTCTATTCGCTCATTTTTGAGGAATTTACGTCGTGCAGGGATGTTATAAAAGAGATTTTTAACGACGACCTGTGTTCCTTTGTTCCAGGGATAGGGCACAACGGATTGTACTGCACTATCCTCTAATTTCAGCTCCAGCCCGAGGCCTTCTTCGTTTTGATTTGTTCGTAAGAGTACGTGAGCAACAGCACCAATAGAGGCCATCGCTTCACCTCTGAATCCACGAGTAGTGAGTTGAAATAGATCGTCAGCCGATTTGATTTTTGAGGTAGCGTGTCTTAAAAAACAGTTTTTAGCATCCTCCGCATCCATGCCTGTGCCGTCGTCTGTTACACTGATGCTGGTCTTGCCAGAACCTACTAAGGCTAAAGTGATTTTCGTTGCACCTGCGTCAATACTGTTTTCTAGCAATTCTTTAACTACAGATGCGGGTCGTTGAACCACTTCTCCTGCTGCGATTTGGTTAGCAACGTGATCAGGAAGTATTGTAATGGTAGACACTAAGCGAGGAATTTAACGGCAACAACAACAAGAGCAACGAGGAATAAAAAGCTAAACAGTAAACGTTTGCCGTAGCCTTCACTAGCACCTGCGCTTCTTTTTCTTCGCAAGTCCCAATTTTCTCTTAAACGATCGCGGTATTTGTCCTTATTCTGGAAGGGAATTTCATCCACGCCCTCATTACGCTCCAAAATTCTCAAACGATCTTTACGCTCGTCGTGAAATCTAGGTTGGTGTTGAAAACCGCGAGGTTGGCGTCGTTCAAATAGTCCCATATCTTTCTATATTCTCATCTCAAAGGTAAGAACCCCTTGGCACTTTATCGACCTATGGAAGTACGCTTTCTCAAACCCCTATTTGTAACCCTAGTCCTGGCGATTTTACCGGGTAAAGGACTTTATGCTCAATCGTTTAATGTTGATTCTGTGCTCAGCGCAATGACCCTTGAAGAAAAGATTGGCCAATTATTTATGGTCGCCGCCTACAGCAATAAAGACGAGGATCATCAAGCGGAATTAGAAAAGCTCGTTCGCGATTACCACATTGGGGGTGTTATTACGATGCAAGGCGGACCTGAACGTCAAAAGAAACTACTGCATCGTCTTCAGGGCGCGTCGGCCCTCCCCTTGCTCGTTGGACAAGATGCGGAATGGGGACAGGCCATGCGTTTGGATAGTACCTACAAGTTTCCAACATCACTTACCGTTGGAGCAGCAGGCGGGACTGTGGATGCTTATGATTTGGGACATGCCTTGGCGGATGAATGTACTGCTGTCGGCGTACACATGAGTTTCTCTCCGGTGCTCGATGTCAATACGAATCCAAACAACCCTATTATCGGAGCGCGATCCTTTGGTTCTGATCCAGATCTTGTGAATGTACTGGGCGTGGAGGTAGTTAAAGGGATTCAAGACAATGGAGTGCTCGCATGTGGGAAGCATTTTCCTGGCCATGGGGATACCCATCAGGACAGCCATAAAACATTGCCAAAAGTCGACCGCACACTCAGTGAGCTCATGGAGGTAGAGTGGGTGCCGTTTAAGGGTGCTATTGATGCGGGGGTTGGGGCCATTATGATTGCCCATTTGAATATTCCTTCCCTTGAGCCGTCTGGAAAACCCACGAGCCTTTCGCGCAAGGTGATTCAAGATATTTTGAGGGATCAGTGGGGGTATGAAGGACTAATTATTACCGACGCTCTTAATATGAAGGGCGCCGCTGCCTTTGCCCCTCCAGGAGAAATAGAGTTGGCAGCGTTTGCCGCGGGCAATGATATTTTGTTGTTTCCTATGGACGTGCCTAAGGCAACCAAAGCCTTCCAAAATGCCCTTGCCACGGATAAGATTTCGATTAAATCCCTAGACGAGCGAGTCAGAAGAATCTTGGTGGCAAAGTCAAATTGCAGGGCGTATACGGATTGGCTTGAAGCGCAAAAGTCGGCCGATCCTACACTGATAACCTCAGACCACGGTCCTTTTGAAGGAGAAGATAATAACCAAAGAGTGTCGTTTAATCTGATTCGAAATGCAGCGACATTGTTGGAACGTGGCACCGCTACATTTCCTATAGAAAACATTGAGCAAGATTTCCTGCACATAGCTTTGGGAGATTTTGAATCGGCAGCTACTGTAAAAGAATTTCTTGATAGATATGTGACCATGTCTCACCATCACGGGGTAGATGTGGACGAGCGTGAATTGGCATCCCAAGACGCCTTTGTGGTTAGCTTTCACCAAAATGCCAAGAATCCTTGGCGCCGATATAAACTCGAAGCATACGAGAAAGAGCTGCTCAAGCGATTGGCAGCTACCGGTAAACCCACATATATGTTACATTTTGCCAATCCTTATGGGATCTTGAGCTACCCGAATTTGGGACAAAATGTCCGTGTTTTGATCATGTATGAGAACGACGAATACGCACAGCTTTTGGCGCCTCAGTTCTTGTTTGGTGCACGTGAGACCAAGGGCTTGTTACCCGTGGATTTGAACCAGTGGGGAAAAGTCGGTGAGGGCGAGAAAACCGAAGAATTGCTTCGATTGAAATATGGTATCCCTTTTGAGGTAGGCCTTGATGCGGGGCCTTTAAATCGTATCGATTCTACCGTTGAGCACGCCATTGCGGCAGGGGCTACGCCTGGTGCGCAAGTATTAGTCGCGCGTCATGGAACGGTAGTTTATTCCAAATGTTTTGGATCACATACCTATCCGAAGTCTAAGCCGGTGGAATGGACGGATATGTATGATATTGCTTCGGTGACGAAGATTACCGCGACGCTGCCAGGAATCATGAAATGGTACGAGAAGCAACCCTTGTTATTGAAAACGACCTTAGGCAACCATACTGGCCGGTTGGACGGCTCGGGCAAGGAGCACTTGGTATTTGAAGATGTCTTAGCTCATCAAAGCGGATTAGATGCTTGGATACCGTATTACATGCACACAATTAAATCCGATAGTACGAGAGCTTATTGGTACAGTTCGACGCCGCAATTGGGGTATGCTCAAATAAATGAGGGCATGTATGTGCGTCAAGAAATTAGGGATACGATGTTTCATATGCTCGCGAAGAGTGAGATGAAGGCACCGGAATACCGCTATTCGGATTTGGGCTATTACCTGTTTCAAGAAATGCTGGAGGAGCGTTTTAATGAGCCTCTGGATCAATGGGTTGCCAACACTTTCTATGGACCCATTGGCGCTCAGCGACTCACCTACAATCCTTTAGATAAAGGTTTTCCGCTTGATCAGCTCGTTCCTACGGAAGTCGACGGATATTGGCGCAACACTACCGTACACGGTCGCGTTCACGATATGGGCGCTGCAATGATGAATGGAGTTGCGGGTCACGCAGGATTGTTTGCAAATACCAACGACTTAGCGAAAATGATGCAGATGTACTTGAATGGGGGCTACTATGGCGGCTATCGCTATTTTCAGGAATCAACGATAGAATTATTTAGTGGGTGTGCCTTTTGCGAGTTAGGGAATAGGCGGGGATTAGGGTTCGATCGGAAGCAGTTAGAAGATGAGCCAGGACCCAGTTGTACTTGCGTGTCTCAACAAAGTTTTGGTCATACGGGTTTTACCGGTGCAATGGTGTGGATGGACCCTAAAGAGGAGTTGCTTTACATTTTTTTAAGCAATAGAACCTTTCCTGACGCTGAGAATTGGAAACTCAGTAAATTGGATGTTAGAACCAATATTCAAGAGTACATTTACGACGCCCTTAATTAAGAGAAATACCTTAGCCGCATGAAAATTGGAGTTGTTTGTTATCCTACTTATGGTGGATCTGGAGTGGTTGCCACAGAATTAGGCATACAGTTGGCCAAAAAGGGTCATGAAATCCACTTCATCACCTACAGTCAGCCTGTCCGATTGAACATATTAGAGCCGAATATATTTTACCACGAAGTAAATGTGCACGATTACCCGTTGTTTGAATACCAGCCTTATGAATTGGCACTAAGTTCAAAAATGGTAGATACCGTATTGACTGAAGGCATTGAATTATTGCACGTGCATTATGCGATTCCACATGCGTATGCGGCCTACATGGCTAAAAAAATCTTGTTAGAAAAAGGAAAGTATTTGCCTGTTGTTACGACACTGCACGGAACAGATATTACTCTAGTTGGAAAACACCCGTCGTACAAACCAGCAGTAACCTTCTCTATTAACAAGAGTGATGTGGTTACAAGTGTGAGTGAAAGCTTGAAAAAGGATACGTTGAGTTCCTTTGTTATCAAAAGTGAAATAGATGTTATACCCAATTTTATCGACATCGATCTTTATAATATCGAAGATCAATGCGATCGCTCTCAAATAGCACCTAATAACGAAAAAATAGTCATTCATATTTCAAATATGCGTCCGGTTAAGCGCATACCTGATGTCATAGAGATCTTCCACCGTATCGCTCAAGAAGAAGATGTAATCTTATTAATGTTAGGTGATGGTCCGGAACGGGAACGAGCAGAGCAGCAAGTTCGGGACTTAGGAATCGCTGAAAAAGTAAGGTTTTTAGGCAAGACAACAGAAGTACGTCGATTGCTCTGTATGAGTGATCTTTTTTTATTGACTTCAGAAAAAGAGAGCTTCGGTTTGGTAGCATTGGAGGCAATGGCTGCAAAGGTTCCCGTTATCAGCACCAACTCGGGCGGTATACCAGAGGTAAATATACATGGTGTTACGGGTTATTTGGCATCCCCCGGGGCAGTTGAAGAGATGGCAGCCCATGGTTTGTCCTTGTTACAGGATGAGGGGAAATTGTCCCAATTCAAACAGCAAGCTTTTGAGCATGCGAAGAAATTCTCGATTGAAAAGATTGTCCCTCTCTATGAAGAAGCTTACGAAAAAGCACTAGCAGCAGTCCGGTAGTCTAATTTGAGACACGTATTTTTGCGGCTTAAGACGTCTCTCAAAAAAACTCGATTTTTTTGATTTTACTAGATATAAAACCAATTATCCACCGATTCGCTTGGTCTTATACCCTTCTTTGTGCAAATAATCTGTTGCCTTATCGCGAACATTGCCTTGAAGAATGATTTCACCGTCCTTACTACTCCCTCCAACACCACAGTGTTGCTTCAGTGATTTTCCTAAATCTTTCAATTCCGTTTCGTTTCCTTCAAAACCTCTTATGATTACGACTTGCTTACCGCCACGGCCTTTCTTTTCGAAATAGAGCTCTAGTAGCTGTTCACCGGGATTTAGTGGTGTCTCGTCGCCATCTTCAAAAATTTGAGGCTCGAATTCTGGATTCGTACTAAAGACAAAGCCTCCTAAGTCCTCTAAATTGATTTTCTTTGGTCTATTCTTTTTAGCCATATATATGAGCCGTTACATTTCTAGTCTGAGTAATCCAAAAGTAAAGGAGATTGTCCAATTAGTCTCTAAAAGTAAAGTACGTAAAGTCTTTGGGGTTTGCGTAGTTGAAGGACGCCGAGAAGTGGAGCGGGCATTGGCCTGTAATTGGGAGATGAAAGAATTGTGGACGCTAGAGCAAGCTTCGCCCATAGTAGGTATTCCAGAAAGTGCTGAACATTTTGAGGTAAGCGCTAAAGTCTACGAAAAGATTGCATATCGTGATGCAACAGAAGATGTGGTGGCTGTATTCTATCGTCCAGATAGCAGCTTTGCATCACGTTCAAAGATTCTTGAGTCAGCGCGACGTATAGTGGTGGTTGAAGGCATAGAAAAACCCGGAAATTTAGGGGCAATCATGCGTACAGCTTTAGCGGCAGGCGCAGGGGCCATCGTTTTGGCGGATCCGGCACTGGATCCTTTTGGTCCCAACGTTGTTCGTAACGCTACAGGAGCTCTGTTTGAACTTCCCATTTTTATGGGATCGAGCGATCAGGTACAGCAATGGCTGAATGATAGTGGCTTTACTGGATACATAACGCACATGCATGAGGAGGCGGTATCGATGTATGAGGTGAATTGGGCGCCGAAATCGGCAATTATATTGGGAGAGGAGAGTGGAGGTCTTTCTTCCTTGTGGCTAGAGAATGGCTACGAAAATATCATTATTCCCATGAAGGGAAAGTCAGTAGATAGTTTAAACGTAAGCGTTGCAGCTGCAATATTACTCTATCAATGTGCTGGATCGCAAATGAAATAGGAATAAGGTTAAAAAGATACGGTCCGCCGAAGCGGACCGTATACCAAACCAATAAACCTAAGCTACCCTTTCAGGTACTTTTCAAATTTAGGAATACAAACGTTATATTTTGCTAAGTTCTGATGAATTAAAAACGTTTTGGGTATCCGACTTATTTCGTTAGTGTATAGTTTTTGACTAAAAGTGTCTCGATTGAGACTTGCCTAAGATTCATGCGATTTCATGGCTTCTGCGGTTGGGCTTCCTTTTACTGAGATCAATTCATTTGGTGATCCTGTGTAAAGCAGTTGACCACCTAGTTCGCCTCCTTCTGGTCCAATTTCAATGACGTGGTCACAGCGCTTGATCACATCCAGATCGTGTTCAATCACAAGAACGGTATGGCCAAGATCAACCAGTTCATTGAATGCTCGAAGCAGCTTTTTTACATCGTCAAAATGCAGGCCTGTTGTGGGTTCGTCAAAAAGGAAGAGGGTTTTGCCGTTTTTGATTCCTTTAGATAAGAAGAAGGCCAATTTAACCCGCTGGGCTTCACCGCCGCTTAACGTAGAGCTGCTCTGGCCTACATGCGCATAACCCAAGCCCACATCTTGCAGTGGTTGTAGTTTTTTCGCAATCTTCATTTGGTTATGTTTTTTAAAGAATTCGATAACCTCATCGATAGTGCAATCTAGTAGGTCCGAAATGGTTTTTCCGTGGAATTTCACTTCAAGTATTTCCGCCTTGAATCGTTTGCCGTTGCAGGCCTCACAAGGAAGATGTACATCCGCCATGAATTGCATTTCAATCGTCACTTCGCCCTCACCCTTGCAGGTGTCACATCTTCCACCATCAGTGTTAAAGCTAAAATGTTTGGCTTTATAGCCTCTTACGCGTGCCAATTCTTCACTGGCATAAAGATTTCGAATATCATCGTAGGCTTTGAGATAGGTTACGGGGTTGGAGCGCGAGGATTTACCTATTGGATTTTGATCGACCATCTCTACGTGCTGAATGGCATTTAAGTCACCCTTGAGAGCTTTGTGTAAGCCGGGTCGTTCCCCGACCATTTCCAAATGCTTTTTTAGAGCGGGATATAGAATCTGCTTAATAAGCGTGCTCTTGCCAGAGCCGCTTACTCCTGCAACGACACTGAATACACCCAGTGGTATGGAAACATCAAACCCTTTGAGATTATGTTGGCGTACGCCTTCTAAAATAATTTCACCTGATGGTTTGCGAAGTACTTGAGGTAAAGGAATTTGCTTGGTACCGTTTAAATAAGCTGCCGTTAACGAAGTCTCATGACTAAGGACGTCTTTGGGAATGCCAGCGGCGAGAATTTCGCCGCCTAAATTTCCTGCAGCTGGACCGATATCAATCAGAAAATCTGCAGCACGCATAAAGGCTTCTTCGTGCTCTACTACGACAACTGTATTGCCATTATCACGCAATGCCTCAATAACTGTAATAAGCTGTTGTGCATCTTTTGGGTGCAAGCCTATACTAGGTTCGTCTAAAATGTACAGCGATCCTACCAGCGAAGAGCCTAGAGAGGTGGCAAGTTGGATACGCTGGCTTTCACCGCCGCTCAAAGTACTAGAAACACGATTTAAGGTGAGATAGGGCAGACCTACAGAAATAAGAAAATCAATTCGTGTGGTGATTTCGGTAAGCAGCCGCTTCGCAATGCTCGCATCTTGCTCGTCTAAATCGAGGTGTTGAAAAAAGATCTTTAGCTTCCGCAATGGCAATTCGACGAGGTCACTTAGTGAACACCCACCCACTTTGACATAATTCGCTTCAGGTTTCAGTCTTTTACCCTTACACGTGCTACATACTGTTCTCCCACGGTAACGACTTAACATTACGCGAAACTGAATTTTATAACTTTTGCTTTCAAGGTGCTTAAATAGAGCGTTGATACCTTTTACGCCTTTTGCTCCCTCCCAAAGTAATGTTTTTTCTGCCTCTGTGAGGTCTATGTACGCTCGGTGTACTGGAAAATCGTACGCTGATGCTCCCAGGATAAATTTATCTTTCCATTTACCCATGGTGTCTCCCTTCCAAGGAGCAATACAACCCTCATATACGCTTAAATGAGGATTGGGCACAACCAAATCTGCATCAATACCCATAATGGAACCAAAGCCTTCACAGCTCGGACAAGCACCTAAAGGATTGTTGAAGCTAAATAAATGAAGAGTAGGTTCGGTAAAACTAATGCCGTCCAATTCGAACAGGCTATTGAATTCTATGGTAGGGCGATCGTCCATGAAGCGTAATTCGCAGGCGCCACGTCCCTCATAGAATGTAGTCTGAATTGAGTCTTGAAGACGGTAGTCATTGTCCTCATCATCGACACGCACCACTGCACGATCCACGACCAGGTGTATTTTGTCAGAGGTGTATATGTTTTCTTCAAGAATGTCTTCAATACTTACGATTGCATCGTTCACCAATATCCGTGCAAAACCTTGCTTGGAAAGAATGGATAAATGTTCAAGCGCTGTTCGGTCACTAAATGTTACAGGTGCGGTAATTAGAAATCGAGTTCCCTCGCCAAGCTGATGGATAACTTTCATCACATCGCTCACGTTATGACGTTTTACTAATTCGCCAGAAACAGGGCTGTATGTTTTTCCAATTCTCGCGAAAAGCAATTTTAGATAGTCATAGATCTCTGTTGTAGTACCCACTGTGGACCTAGGGTTACGACTACTTACTTTCTGTTGAATGGCGACCGCTGGAGGAATTCCTTTGATGTATTCGACCTTTGGTTTGTCTAATTTCCCTAGAAATTGACGGGCATAAGCACTTAAGCTTTCAACATAACGTCGTTGTCCCTCCGCAAAAAGTGTGTCAAAAGCCAGCGAGCTTTTTCCAGAACCACTAACTCCGGTAATTACAACCAGTTGGTTTCTAGGTATATTAACGCTTACCTCTTTGAGGTTGTGAACTGCTGCGCGCTTGATTTCGATGTGTGTCGTCATAGTCTATGGTGGAGGCCAAACAACAAATTTAACCGAATTGGAACAGTTTTTGTTTCTTTACATTTATATTCACAACAGAAATAAACAATAAAACACTTCGCCTATAGGACGACCATTACGCTAAATCCTTTATTATGAACTTAGGAAAGCTAGCAGACCACGAATTAGTGGAGTGTTACTGTAATGGTCAGGAAATTGCCTTGGAAGTGTTGATTCGTCGTCATAAGAAGCGAATCTTCCTTCAGATTTACAGTAAAGTACAAGACCGCCAGGTTGCAGACGACTTGTTTCAAGAGACGTTCATCAAAATCATTCGCTCCTTACGAAAATCGAAATATGAAGAAAAAGGTAAGTTTTTGCCTTGGGCTCTGCGTGTTGCAAATAATACAACTCTAGATCATTTTCGCAGGGAATCACGCAAGAAAGAAGTGCGAACAAGTGGTGAATACACGGTATTTGATACTTACGGGGAGTCTGATCAGCCCATGGAAGCTGCATTAATTAAGGCTCAGATTAGCGAAGATTTGCACCGTTTAATCGATGCATTACCTGAAGAGCAGCGCAAGGTTTTGGAGCTTCGTATTTTTTGTGGTTATAGTTTTAAAGATATAGCAGAAGAAACGGACGTTAGTATCAATACTGCGTTAGGTCGCATGCGTTATGCAATAACTAACATTCAAAAACTTATGGTTACACACAATATTAGTCTTGAAGGATAATTTTTTGTGTAAGTCATACGAAGGTGGTGACTGATTTCGTTATTCCATAATAAATTCAAAAGAGTCGCTATGGCCAAAACACTACCTTATGAAAACTTGGACGTGGATGCGTCTGAAAAAACCATCCAGTTTCTACTGACTTACAGTAGTGCAACAGCTAGCGTTTCGCTAGAAAATCAACTAAAGGAGTTAGAATTTCTCTATCAGAATTAAAAAAGCCCGCTCTAAGCGGGCTTTTTTAATATTTAGTTCGCGACATCGGAGAAAAATTTGAGCCGTAATAACTGTAATTCATTTTCATCATAGTCGTCACCAAACTCCTCAAGTAATTCTGTCATAGAGCCGCTTTCACATTCTTCTGTAAGGAAGTCAAATACCTCTTCAATGCTGTCTTCATCCATAATATCTTCTAGGTAATAGTCGATATTGATTTTCGTGCCGCTTTGAACAATGCGGTCCATTTCAACAATTAGATCCTGCATTTTTAGTCCCTTTGAGCTTGCGATATCTTCCAGGGGTAGTTTGCGGTCCGTACTTTGAATGATATAGACCTTTAGTACACTTTTATTAGCAACACTTTTGAAAACCATATCCTGAGGACGATCAATATCATTTTCCTCGACATAGACTGCTATGGCTTCTGCAATGGGTGTGCCGTATTTTTTGGCTTTACCTTCGCCCACACCTTGAACATTTTTCAATTCATCCAGAGTACAAGGATAGATGGTCGCCATTTCGCTCAAAGAATTTTCTGCAAATACTGCATACGGTGGTACCCCTTTTGATTGCGCGATCTTTTTTCTTAAGTCCTTGAGAATTCCAAACAGTGTGTCGTCCATAGCAACTACTTTTTTAGTCTCGTTCACGCCACTATTGAGTTGCTGATAGTTTAACTCTTTACGCACTCTAAAGGCCTTAGGAAGTTTTCCCGCGTTTCCTTTCTCTGTAACGTGCACTGTACCGTAGGTTTCGATATTCTTCTCGAGGTAACGACGGATAATTCCTTGTCGTATCACTGCACGAAGGTGACTTTCCGTTTTATCTTTTTGGATTGCCCAGGTTTTGAGCGTCTCTGCATCGTTTTGAGCCAATATAGCAGTCTTATTTCCACGGAGTATATTAATAACTTCCGATGTTTTGAATTTTCCGTGCGTTTCGTTTACACAGGCGATTGTATCAAGAAGCTCTGCACTAGCATCTACTTTCTCGCGTGGATGCCGGCAGTTATCACACATCTTATCGCAATCGTCTTCGTGAAACTCTTCTCCAAAATAATGTAAGAGTACACGACGGCGACATGTAGCCGCTTCAGCATAACCGGTAGCTTCTTCGAGTAATTGACGCCCAATCTCTTGCTCACTAACCGGTTTTTTACTCAAAAACTTCTGTAGGCGCTCGATGTCTTTAATATCAAAATAGGTGATACACTTTCCTTCACCGCCATCGCGACCGGCACGCCCCGTCTCTTGGTAGTAACTCTCTAAGCTCTTAGGCATATCGTAGTGCAGTACGTAACGAACGTCGGGTTTATCGATTCCCATACCAAAGGCAATGGTGGCTACGATTACGTCACAGTCTTCGTTCAAAAAGGCATCCTGATGCTTGATTCGTTTCGCGCCTTCTAAACCTGCATGATAGGGGAGCGCATTGATGCCGTTAATCTGCAATTGTGCTGCAAGATCCTCGACTTTTTGACGGGATAAACAATAAACAATGGCGCTTTTTCCAATATTCTGACTGAGTAGCTTAATAATGTCGTGGTCGATATCTCGCTTAGGTCGTACCTCGTAATACAGGTTAGGTCGGTTAAAACTGGAAAGGAAGATGTTCGGCTCTTCCATTCCCATGGTCTTGATAATGTCGGCTTGCACTTTAGGTGTAGCCGTTGCAGTGAGTGCGATGACCGGCTTACGGCCCAATTCTTTTACACTTTGTTTAATGGTTCTATAGTCCGGTCTGAAATCATGCCCCCATTCTGAAATGCAATGCGCCTCATCGATAGCGAAAAAACTGATTTCGATTTCTTTCAGCAATTCGATATTACTGGTCTTGTTTAGCGATTCCGGAGCGACGTAAAGAAGTTTAGTCAGGCCGGCGCGCAGGTCGGAATGGACCTGTTCCATTTCCTTTTTTGTCAGAGAACTATTAAGTACGTGTGCAACGCTGTCTTTTTCAGAATGCCCGCGAATGGCATCCACTTGATTTTTCATTAATGCGATTAATGGGCTAACAACGATGGCTGTACCAGGGCTGGAAAGTGCCGGTAGCTGGTAGCACATACTTTTACCACCACCGGTTGGCATGATCACAAAAGTGTCTTTGCCGGCAGCGATACTCTCTATTATGGCCTGTTGATTTCCTTTGAATCCCGAAAAACCAAAATAGGTCTTTAAATGGTCTTCCCAATTCACCGACATAAGCGTGTGGTTTATTCCCTTTTAATATACGCCAATTTTCAGCGGATTGTGAAGGTACTACAGATTGTTTTTCGGATTTTTGGGCTTTGAAATAAACTATGAACACTGCCAGAACTAAAATTTCGATGAGTTTTCTAGAGCACCTTGGGGAGCTCCGGTGGCATTTAATGCGCAGTTCATTGGCTATTGTGCTGTTATCAATAGTGGCGTTCATGAATCGATCTATAGTTTTTGACCAGCTGATCTTCGGCCCCAAGCAACCGGATTTCCTGACCTATCGCTTTTTCTGTTGGTTATCTAGTTTCGTTGGTGGAGATGTGTTCTGTTTTGATGAGGTGCCATTTGAGCTTTTAAACATGCGCATGAGTGGACAGTTTCAAATGCATTTATGGGTGTCACTTGTCGCGGGTGCTATTGTGGCATTCCCATATGTTTTCTGGGAAATCTGGCGATTTGTTAAACCGGGTCTTCACGAAACGGAACGTAAAAGCAGTAGCGGTATCATTTTCTTTACAACTCTTCTATTTCTACTAGGTGTCTTGTTCGGTTATTACGTAATCGTTCCACTAAGTATTCAGTTCCTAGGTACGTACACGGTCAGCGCTGAAGTAGTGAACAGAATCGATTTAACCTCCTACATCAGTATGGTGAGCTCCATTACGTTAGCTACAGGAATTTTATTTCAACTACCTATAGTGGTCTATTTCTTAAGTAAATTGGGAATGGTTACCCCAGTGCTACTCAAACAATATCGCCGTCATGCCATCGTTGGTATATTGTTGTTGAGCGCGATTATTACACCGCCAGATCTCGCCTCGCAAATTTTAGTCACATTACCAGTGTTGCTATTGTATCAAATCAGCATCATGGTGAGCCGACGTATTGTAAAAAGAAAAGCCGCGCACTCTTGAAACTAGAAGCTAAAAATATCGTTAAAAAATACCGTTCGAGAACTGTCGTCAATGACGTGAGTTTTGAGGTTAATCAAGGCGAAATTGTTGGTTTGTTAGGTCCTAATGGAGCCGGTAAAACCACCAGCTTTTATACGGTTGTTGGCCTCATTCGTCCATACAGCGGTGAGGTTTTACTCGATGGACAGTCTATTCAGAAAATGCCCATGTTTAAGCGTGCACAGCTTGGGATAGGTTATTTAGCTCAGGAAGCTTCGGTTTTTCGGAAACTGAATGTTGAAGATAACATCAAAGGTGTACTTGAGATGACGAAGCTCTCGAAAGAAGCACAAGCGGATCGATTAGAAGAATTACTCGAAGAGTTTGGATTGGCGCATATACGAACGACCCGCGGCGATTTATTAAGTGGGGGAGAGCGCCGAAGAACAGAAATTGCTAGAGCGCTCGCCACAAAGCCTAAATTCATACTATTAGATGAGCCTTTTGCTGGAGTAGATCCCATCGCAGTCGAGGACATTCAAGGTATTGTTGCCGGGCTTAAAAAGAAAAACATTGGTATCTTAATAACTGATCATAATGTGCAAGAAACTTTGGCTATTACGGACCGAACCTACCTCATGTTTGAAGGTAAAATTCTAAAAAGTGGTACGGCAGAAGAATTGGCCGCTGATGAGCAGGTACGTCGCGTTTATCTGGGTCAGAACTTTGAGCTGAGGGCGCGTAAATAATTCACTATTCTTTTTGGTAATGGATCGCGCGGTATGCGTGGGTTTCTTCCTTTGTACGCCTCGAGCGTTGGCGCGAAGCGTTCAAGGGCTTTCGCATAAAGCGGAAGGTCGTATTGATTCATCGATGCCCAGATGTCGCGGTTGCTCACTGGTTTGCTGCCTCCTTTATTATGATGCTCTGCTTTCGTGTTTTTCCAATCCAACACTTCACCGAAGTAGGCAATGGATGCGCTGTAAAGTGCTGTGAAGCCAACGGCGTCGAGTCGGTCAAAATTGGCTAACGCCTTATTGAGCGCCTCAGAATCTTTCAAAAATTCTTTTTGGTTGAGGTAGCCGCTTAAGAAAGCAGTTTGTCGGTTGTTGCTTTGGACTAATTTTGTAAAGTCTTCCGGCGATTCGATACCTTCCATGAGCTTCGCATGCTTTTCATTCATGCGCTTGCTGTAATGATTGTAATGGCTGATGCTTCTTGCGATGGGCTCACGAAGCAGGGTGACTACAGTAGCGTCGGAATCGATAATGACCGGGCGCAATGGAAAATGACCATAGATGCATTTGATTTTCGGGTCAGCCAGTGCTTTTGCAAGGTTTTCGTCTAAATCTTGGTGCGAATAAATAGCAGCTCTTTCGGCTTCACTGTAATTGGATTCCAATAAAAGTCGCAAGGAAGTCCCTGCGGTTTTTGGGATGTGAATAAAAACGAGTTTCTTTGACTTAGACATAGGCTCGAAAATACGTGTTAAAAACCAAAATACAGGCACCCGTTTTTATTCTAGGCATGCACCGCAGTGGAACGACCATGGTAGCGCAAGCGCTGGCCTCTGCTGGGGTATATACGGGAGCCATATGTGATCATAACGCTGAACCCCTTTATGCGATCGATATCAATGAACGATTGCTTGAAGAGGCAAACGGGAATTGGTGGAACGTTCCTGCGGACGCGCCATTAGAAGCGGCTGTTCAATCGGGTCTCAGTGAGCTGCAAGCACGGGATCTTTATGCTGCGCATTTGAAAATTTCAACGGGAAGTTCGCTGCGTCAATGGTTACATTATGCAGGGCCTTGGATGGTTAAAGACCCACGTTTGAGTCTGACTTTACCTTGGTGGCTTGAGCGTTTTCCCAATGCTAAGGTGATTTGGGTATTACGCGATGAAGCAGCGGTGGTGGATTCACTGCTCCGTCGCCAGTCGCTTTCTTACGAAGCGCAAAGTGCATTAGATGCTGAAGGCGCCTTAGAATTGGCTCGTGCGTATACTACGAATGCAGCGAAGCTCCTTAAACGCTATGGCGTGGACTACCGTGCCGTTCATTATGAAGATTTAACCAGTAGTGATGAAGCTATTCAACGCAAGACGTGGTTTGGTTTGTACCAGTTTGCAAATGTCAAGCCGGGTCAAATGACAGGGTTTACTCGCCGTGGTAAAAAACAAGCGGAAGAATCAGTGCAAAAAAAGTCAACATATGTTTTGCCCACTGACGGGCCGTTGGTGAGTGTGATTGTACCGAATTATAACCATGCTGACTATTTAGACGAGCGCATCTCCACCATAGTGAATCAAACCTATCAAAACATTGAAGTGCTGCTCATGGACGACTGTTCATCCGATGAGAGTCGAAGTGTACTGGAAAAATGGGCTGCAAAGGACGATCGCTTGGAGGTGTTGTTTAACGAAAAGAATTCAGGGAGCCCTTTTGCACAATGGGCTCGGGGTTCCGCGTGGGCAAAAGGGAAATATTTATGGATTGCTGAAAGTGATGATGCGTGTGCATTGGATATGCTGGCATTGCATGTGGACGCCCTTGAGCGTAACGAAAAAGCGGTGATGGCCTACAGCCACAGTCATTTGGTGGACGAGGAAGGTGCGTTTTTACGCGATTTTAAAGAGGATTATGGATTTATATTTGGCGATGCTTCACGCTGGAAATCGGACTTTACGGTGCATGGCAAGGCAGAAGTTGCGGAAAGTATAATTTTTTCAAATACAGTGCCTAACGCGAGCGGAGTTTTGTTTCGAAAATCGGTTTTTGATCAGGTGGGTGCCCCTGAGACGAGTTGGCGATTGAACGGAGATTGGTTGTTTTATGCGCGGTTGTTGCAGCACGGTGAGTTACAGTTTTTTGCAACGGCTAGAAATTATTTTCGTTTTCACGAACGTACACAGCGTTCCAGAGCCATTGCCAGTTATACGGCCTTTGATGAGATTTTAGCGATGTACGACATCTTCGAACGTGAAGGTTGGACGGATCAGCAAACCTTGCAGTCTGCCCGTGCGCAAGTTGCCATGTGGTGGGCAGGTAATGTGTTTAGTATGAAATGGAGCTGGGAGGTATTGCGAAATAACGGGCGTTTGTTTCGGGTTTTTAGAATGTACCGTAGCGGATTGCTGATTTATTTAGTGAAGAGTGCGTTGATCAAATCGGCCGGTGGTATTGTTAAGACTTTGGGACTGAAGACGCCAGTGAAGAAATTGGCTGCTCGATTATTTCCAAAAACGTTTTTCCCCTACTAATGAATATTTCTGTCATCATACCGGCTTACAATGCTTCGGAGACCCTCGGTGAAGCTTTAATTTCTGTTGAGCAGCAGCACGTGCAACCGTTTGAGGTGGTTGTAGTGAACGACGGCTCCACGGATGCCACCGCAGATGTGATTCAATCTTTTATGGGCCGATTGCCTTTGGTTTGTGTGAATCAGACAAATGCGGGATTGGGTGCAGCGAGAAATGCGGGCATGCGCGCAGCGAAAGGCGATGCATGGGCTTTTCTAGATGCGGATGATGTTTGGGGTTCTAATAAATTGGCCCATGCACGGGATTATCTGATACGCTTTCCAGACGTTCAGTGGTTTTACACGCCCATTTTCGAATGGAGTCCCGGAATGCACGGCTCAGGAATTCGCATGCGTGCTTGTCCTAAGATCCAAAATGTGGAAGATTTCTTGGCCTTCAATCCCATCGTGCCTAGCACGGTGGTGATGCGCTCTAAGGTGGCGTTTAGATGGGAGGAAGAGCGGGATATGCAAGAAGATGTTGGAGCTTATTTAGCGTTGTTCTCCAAGGGTGTGATGCCCATGAAGATTCCACATTGTACGACTAAATACAGATTGGATTTCGGAATGACGGCTGATGCCGAAGGACACGTAGAAAAGGTGATGCGCGCGGTGGAGAAGGCTAGGGAATTGGGACATATTAGCGATGCTCTATTTGCGCTTTACGAGGTCCGCAAGTCGTATGAGCTCGCCCGCACGTACAAGAAGCGCGGCGACCAAGCCAAGCAAAAGCATTGGAAGGAAGACGCGTTGCGCAAAGCCGATGGGGTGGAGGTGCCTGCTCGACTTAAGTGGCGGTTGCGGTTTTTAATCTAACCAATAGACGAGTCCGACGGTCAAGAAAGAGAACGGGTAGTCATTCAATCCTCTGGTCCAGCCCACTTGTGTTTGGCCGAAGGACAAATTATGGTTCCACTGCAGCTCCAACAGTCGCGGCCAATCCCCATCTTGAAAGTATCCAGTGAAAGTGCGGATTCGAGCACTAAAAATGGTTTGGTCCTTTTGTACCTGAACTCCCATATTTCCTAGAAAACCATCGTTCTGTGGATAATCGACCCACTGTGTTTGGTAGACTTGGAACCCGGCGTCCGTCGTCAATGTGGGAACCCAACTTCTTATTGATGAAAAGCTTTTTTGGTGCGAAAAGAAAAAGGCATAGCCTGGGGCATCGGTAAATCGCGCTTGAGGCAGCGGTCCGGCAGCCGTTTTGGTATGGAAGGTGAACCAAACCGCCTCACGATCTCTTTCCCAAAGCCGAGTGCTGATATCAATCAATATATCTCCAGCAATGATACCTTCGCTGTCCTCGTCTCGCGAGATGCGGTAGTCGCGAAGCTCGGTGGAGGTACGGTAATATTCGATACTCTGATGTGTGATGTGAATCTGTGTGTGGCCTCTGTCCCAGTGTAACTCGTTATGCAAGCTCAAGAAGCTGTCGTCCTCTATAAGGCTCATCTGTGAGCTGCTTTTGAAATAACTCATAGCCGAGCGTCGACCGGTGATGGCGCGCTGCAGGGTAGGAATAGGAATGGCATTCGGTCCTAGATACGCATGAGAATACTTCATGTAGTGCGTCCAAGGCGTCGCTCCGTCCCAATTATGTACTTGGTTCCACCAATCGAGTTGGGCCTGTGCGTTGAATGAAAACAGCACCAATATTATGAGCAGGACGCGACGCATTACTCTAGGTCGGTTTTAATTTTCTGTCGCAGGTAAATGAGATTGGCATTTTTTTCAGCCATGTGCTTGTACTTCTCCTCTGGGAGGTACAGCTTTTTCACTTGCTCACTCTCCACTAGTATAGTTTCAAATCGCAAGGCAAAATTGTCCAATTTCTTTCTCAAATAAGGAACCAATTCCTTTTGCTCCTCATTGAAATAACCGAGTTGGATGTTATTATCTAGTGATATCTGCAGTGTGTTCTTATCAAGAATTTTAGGGACTTGCGCCGAAAGCAGCGTGCGTATGGCCGTTTTTACATGCCTTTGTTTGACATAGGTCGAAAGCGCATCAATCAATTCCTTCTCGTTGAATACACTTTGAGGACCTTCCTGTATCTGTGGAGCAGCCTGCACATCCGCCGATTCGGGTACAAAAGCGGGTGAATTATTTTCTTTTGAAAGATCGTTCAACGCCGCCATAAGTGATAGACCACCACTGTTAGGTGTCGCTGGCGGCGGAGTGGGCTTTTTCGATGTGATTGATATCGCCGGTGGTGGCGTTGAAGCTTCAGGAGGTGTAGTGTCAAACGCAGCTTCTGGACTCGCAACAGGCGGTTCATGGGCCGCGGTTTCCGGTAGCGCAGGTTCTTCAGGTAAATCGTCGGGAGTAGTGTTTTTCTCTACTACGGACTCTGAATCTGACGTAGCCATGGCCACATCTTTTGCCACGGTTGGAGTAGCAACGGCTTGAGGAGTGTTTTCCACTGGGAATGCTACTGGCACGGGCTTTGGTGCTGGTGCGGTTCGCTTTGGTATGACCGGCGGTAGAAAATCCTCGGTGGATTTAGGCGCTACGCTGGGTTGCGACTTTTTTTTTTCCTGCGAAATAAATTCGACCAATTTTAAGAGCCCCAGTTCCACTAATATCCGTGGTTGACTCGCCATTTTATATTGTCCGTCGAGTTCATTGAATACCTTCAATCCATGGAGTAAGAAGCGCGTAGAACTTGCCTTGCTTTGGCTGAGGTATTGTTCTCGTATGGACGGTCCCACTTCTAATAATTCTACAGTGCGGGGTTCTCGTGCAACCAATAAATCTCTGAAGTGCTTTGCTATTCCTACAACGAATTCATGTCCATTGAATCCTTTTTCCAAAATTTCATTGTAGAGTAGGAGTAAGTCTGGATAGTTCACCTCATTAGCCAGATTTATTGTACGGAAGAAGTAGTTGTAGTCCAGTATGTCGAGCACATTAACAACTTGCTCGTATGTCAATTCATTACCCGAAAAGCTAACCATTCGATCGAATAATGAAAGCGCATCACGTAAGGCGCCGTCCGCCTTTTCTGCAATCATGTGCAAGGCTTCAGGTTCTGCATTTACGCCCTCTTTTTCTGCAACGAATGCCAAATGACCTGCAATATCATCCACTGTTATACGCTTGAAGTCAAAAATTTGACAGCGGGATAAGATGGTTGGTATGATTTTGTGCTTTTCCGTGGTCGCCAAAATAAAGATGGCGTGCGCAGGCGGTTCCTCTAGCGTTTTTAGGAAGGCATTAAAGGCTTGCTGTGACAGCATGTGTACCTCATCAATAATGTATACCTTGAATTTGCCGGTTTGCGGTGCAAAGCGTACCTGATCAATAAGCCTGCGGATATCGTCTACAGAATTGTTTGAGGCGGCATCGAGCTCGAAAATATTGAGCGCTAATTCATCATCATTCAAATCGGCCCCGCCATTGATTACTTTTGCTAGGATTCGAGCGCAAGTGGTTTTACCAACACCTCGCGGACCACAAAATAACAAGGCTTGAGCTAAATGATCGTTGTCGACACTTTTAAGCAGTGTATCAGTTATATGCGACTGCCCCACGACGGCCTCAAAGGCCTGCGGGCGGTACTTTCTTGCTGATACGACAAATTGCTCCATAGCACAAATATAAGCGGTGATTTGGCCAATAGCTACAGGAATAAAAAAAGACCTGTAAACACGTTGCTAACATACCTTGTCCGAATGGGAAAAGTCTCGTACATTTGCACTCCTTAATTTTTTAAGTTTTATAATTATGAATCAATACGAAACCGTTTTCATTTTGAATCCCGTTTTATCTGAAGATCAGGTAAAGGAAGCGGTAGATAAGTACGTAGGCCTCATGAAAGAGAAGGGTGCGAGCATTATCAACAAAGAAAACTGGGGCCTCAAGAAGATGGCTTACCCAATCCAAAAGAAAAAGAGTGGTTTTTACCACTTTGTAGAATTTACAGCTCCTGGTGAAGCAATCGCTCCATTAGAAGTTGAATTCAAACGTGACGAGCGCATCATGCGTTTCTTGACCATTAGAATGGACAAATACGGCATCGAATACGCGTCAAAGCGTCGTGCAAAAACTAACGCATAAAAAACTTAGACTATGGCATTTAAAGCAAAAGGTGATGTGCGTTACTTACAGCCCATCAACGTAGAAAGCGGCAATCAAAAGAAATACTGTCGTTTTAAGAAATCCGGTATTAAATACATCGACTACAAGGATCCAGATTACTTGTTGCGTTTTGTAAACCCACAAGGTAAAATCTTACCTCGTCGTTTGACCGGTACTTCATTGAAATACCAAAGAAAATTGTCTACAGCCATCAAACGTGCTCGTCACATTGCATTGATGCCTTACGTAGCTGATAACCTCAAATAATTCAGTACCATGGAAATCATTCTAAAGAAAGACGTAGAAAACTTAGGTTTTGCTGACGACGTGGTAACTGTAAAAGATGGTTACGGTCGCAACTTTTTAATTCCTCAAGGAATCGGAGTTTTAGCTACAGAAAGTGCAAAGAAGGTTTTGGCAGAAAACTTACGTCAACGTGCTCATAAAGAGGCAAAAGCAATTGCGGATGCAAAAGCGACTGCTGAGAAACTGGGTGCAGTTGAATTAAAAATGGCTGCAAAAACAGGTCAAGGCAACAAATTATTCGGTTCGATCACCAATGGTCACGTTGCTGACGCTCTTGGTAAAGATGGTGTGTCTTTGGACAAGAAATTCATCCAAATCGTGGGTGGTTCTGTTAAAGCATTAGGACACTACACTGCAAATGTTCGCCTTCACCGCGAGGTTGTTGTAGCATTTGAATTTGATGTCGTCGCTGAAGCTTAATTAGGTCACTATAGGCATAGAAAAGCCATTCCTGTCGGAATGGCTTTTTTTTTACCTTCTACATATGAAGAAAGAAGATCATTCAGTTTTTATTACGTTTTTAAATGTCGGTTTAGTAATCGGGTTGATCGTGGGGCTGCTTGCAGATAATATCGGACTTTGGTTACCCTTAGGCGTTGCTTTCGGCGCTGCGCTTGGCTATCAAAAGTTGGAAGAAAAATAGATTGAGGTTTGCGTTAGAACGCATGAGCGCATACTATGATTTATTCATGTCTTAAGGCATCTACTGGGTTTAGTGCCGCTGCTTTGCTTGCAGGATACCAACCCGCTAAGAGCCCAACGCCAACCGATAATATGAAAGCTACTGTAATCCAAGTCCATGGGATGAAAAATTCGCCATCTACCATATTTGCTACGACATTGCCGATAATTATACCGAACACTATTCCGGTCCAGCCCCCCAGCTGGGTAATGACCACAGCTTCTCCTAAGAATTGAGTGCTTATGCTTTTCTTAGTAGCGCCCAACGCTTTTCTGGTTCCAATCTCACGTGTTCGTTCGGTAACACTAACAAGCATAATATTCATCAACGCTATAGAAGCTCCAAGAAGTGTGATGATTCCAATTATAAATGCACCCGAAGTAACCATTCCAAGGTTGTCAATCAAGCTTTTTGCGATACTGTCACTGCGTATGATGAAGAAATTGTTTTCTTCTTTGGGCTTAAGCTTTCGAACACTGCGCATCAAGGCAGTACACTGTCCTTGTACAGCATCTAATAAATGTGCGCTTGGTGCATTTACACTGAGGGTATAATTGGGCCGGCCAGCTGTGAAGTTTGCCCGTGCATAGGTAATGGTAACCCAGGCTCCGCGATCTCCGGAGAACATCCCTGAATTTCCTTTTTCAGCAAGAACGCCTACGACCATATAGGGTTTACCGCGCATTTTTAACGTATTACCTACGGCAGAAGCTTCGCCAAAAAGGGTGGTTTTTGTTTCATTCCCTAAGATGACGTAATTCTTTCCGCGCTGCACGTCGTCCGTTGTGAAGTTTCGTCCTTCAGACAATTCAAATCCTCCCGTATACAAATAGTTCTCGTCTGCAGCGGTAACCATATTATTGGGGTTTGTGCTGATATTTCCGAAACTCAGTTGCTCTGCGCCCCCTGCGACATACGTGAGGCTCGTCCTGGCTCCAGCAAACGCCATTCGATCTTTAAATGATTTTGCCTGGCGGTAGGAGATGTTGGGATTCTGTCTCCGTTTTGAGCCGCCAGCGAAAAATCCGCCTTGCGAGTTTCTAAGGGTTAACGTATTTGCACCGAGGCTGGTGAAGTTACTTTCCAAACTCTGTTTAAGTGCATCGGTCGCGCTTAAAATGCCTACCAGTGCCATGATGCCAAACGAAATGATCAATGAAGTAAGCACCGTTCTCAGCGGTGACGCTTTGATAGCGGACCAGGATAAGGAGAGGGTCTCTGAAAAAGCTTTTGTCTTCATGGGCATAGCAGTGGGGTAACTCCAAATTTAGCAATTACTTTTACGCTATGGCGCAAAAGGATATATATACATTGGGGTTTTTGGCTGGTGGCTATAAAGCCGTCGCCCAATTCAAAGGAATTGATTTGACTCAATTTCCCGAACCGCCAGAAAAAAACAGGCCCCTTCATTCTTTGCTGGTTGGATGGGATGCTGCGGATTGGCAGGTCATGACGCCTTTGTTGACTTCTGGCAAGATGCCTCATCTAACGTCGTTGATGGAGGGCGGGGTACAGGCCCAATTGGCCACACTGGATCCGCCTATCTCGCCCATGCTTTGGAGCACCATTGCTACAGCACAATGGCCTTCTAAGCACGGTATCCATGGATTTACAGAGATAAAGAATGAGACGGTTAGAGCCGTTCGAGGCTCTTCAATACAAGTACCAACCTATTGGGATGTACTCGAAGAAAATGGCCTTTCATGCACTACAGTAGGTTGGTGGCCTTCGCATCCCGCGCCACAAAGTAAAGGTGGTGGGGTACGGATTTCTAACCTTGCTCCTGCAGAAGATGGGAATTGGCTCGATGAAGGCATCCGTCCTTCTTATTTGCAGCCCATAGCAAAGGCCTTATTACTGCAGCCCGAGGAGATTCCGGCGCAGGTCATTGCTTTGTTTTTTCCTGATCTTGAGTTAAGTAGTGAAGACGAAGTGGTACGGAGTGTGTTGAAAATCACAACGCATGCACTCAACGTACATACCCTTGCGACATTGGCATTAGCCTATGGAGATCAGGCGCATGCGAGTATATATTACGACGCATTAGATCATTACAAACACCTCGGTATGAAGTACCATCCTCCGCAGTTGCCAGGTGTGTCGGATGAAGCATTTGCTATGTACAAACATATCGTAACGGCTGCATACAGATTGCACGACCTTTTCCTTGATGTCCTTTTGGGGTTCACCAACGAAAAGACCACTACTTTTTTGATCAGTGATCACGGTTTTAAATCGGGAGACGAGCGCTGGGGCCAATTGCCGGATCATGCCGGTGCGCCCGCTTTAGAGCACCGCCATTTCGGCGTATTCTTAGCAAAGGGTGCTACGGTCAATACTGCTGCGTTGACCAGCGGCTTAACGCTTTTAGACATTGCACCTACGCTGCTGGCCGTTCACCAGTTGAAAGCCATTCCTGAGATGAAGGGGAGGGTAGCTCCTTGCATTAAATCTAAACTCAAGGCGTCGCGTGTGCCTGGTGTCACAGGAATTAGTGGGGAAGATCAAGAGTCTTTAATGCTTGAATCATCCATGCTTTCGGATTTGATTGCCATGGGATATCTTGATGCTCATGCAGCAGAAGTCACAGATCAACGCCTTTTAGAAAACAGTTATTACCTCGCGCGAAGTCTGCGCGCTGAAGGTAGACCTGAAGATGCTTGGCGAGAATTAACTACGCTAGGATTGAATAAAAATTCGCCCTTGCGTTATCTGCAGCTCGGTGCAGCATTGCTTGCAGAATCGAAGCAATTTAATGCATTGGGCGAGCTACTTAACTGGGTAGCTCAAGAGCAGCGGCAATCTGAGATTTGGTCGTATTACCGAGCTTTAGTTGCCTTGTCGAATAATGAAGAATGGATAGCACCCAATTTTTCTTCGCATACCATGGATGCATCTACCGCAATACTTTGGGGTAGATTCTTAGTGAAAGCGAATCTCTATAACACTTTATACGAATTGCTACAGCCTTTAGCAGAAGACCGACCCGATGTATTAAATCTTTGGCTTCGGTATTATTTGCACATTGAAAATTGGGATGAGGCCATACGTGTTGGACTTAAAAGCACTGAATTAGTTTTCCATCAGCCGTGGGTCCATGGTGCCTTGGCATGGCTTTTCTTTAAAACTGGGGATAACGATGCGGCTCGAACGGCGAAAGCTGTTCAGCAGGCATTACTTCCAGCGGAAAACGGAACAGCATTATTTGTCGTGACCGGCCCGCCTCGCAGCGGTACGTCTCTTGCCATGCAGCTGCTTCAGTCCTTAGGAATCGAGCCGATCACAGATGAAACGCGTAAGGCGGATAATTTCAACGCTGCCGGTTACTTTGAACATGAAAAAATCAAGAATTGGACATTTGATGTACAATGGCTGAAAGGTCATCGCGGACGATCGGTTAAAATCGTAGCGCCGTTACTCGTTAAGGCGCCGCTACCGGAAGGTCCAAAAGTAATCCTAGCCATGCGACGTGAAAGTCAAGCGCTTCTAAAAAGCCAGCGCCATATGATGGGTGTGGAATCGGCACCCTTGCAATGGGATGAATTGGATCGTTGGGAAAAAGCACACGACGAAATGGCTTTGCTATTTGCAATGGATGCGCATGCTACGGTTATCGAATTATGGTTCGAGGATCTCATGGAAGCTGAACAACAAGGTGCGGTATCGCCTCGATTAATGCAGTCATTGGCGGTTTTAACAAAAGTTTTGAAGAAAACCGTGGATATTTCCAATCTCAAAGGGGTCGTAAAGACACAGTTGCGACGCTTTTAGGTTTATATTTGCCCCCATGGAAAAATCGGATTCTAAACGTCTTAGTCAATATATGGCCACTGCTGCCGCTCTTCTTGGGAGCACAGCCGCACAAGCACAATATCAATACACAGATATTTCGGATACCACTATTGTGGACGGAATTTTTGAATTGGACCTCGACGGAGATACCATTGTAGATTTTACCATTGAACACATTTTAGGCGGTGGCCAATTAGGAAACGTAAATGCAGTGCTTCTGCACCCAGGAGACAGTATAGAAGGAAATCTTGCTATGGGCGCTGGCCAAAATGGCTTTAGCTATGTAGAAAAAGTACTTCCTGGAACTACCATAGATGCTTCACAGAGTTGGTCGGGTATCAATAGCGCTACAGATGCCGGATATATGGCTTTTCATGTAGACGGAGTGGCTTATCCCAACTCAAACTGGGCGGGTCCGCTGACCGATGGGTATTTAGGACTTCGTATTGTTAAAAATGATACTGCTTGTTATGGTTGGGCGCGAATCGATGTGGAGGATAGTGCCAAGAGTTTTACCATAAAAGATTGGAGTTTTAATCCAGCAATGGACAGTACGCATACGGCAGGATTTGAACTATTAGACATCATGGAAACCGTTTTGCGTTCAATGAAAGTCTCTCAAACCCAAGGATATTTGAACGTAACTTTGGAAAATCCACAAGGAATAAGCGTATTCGATGCTACGGGCAAATTAATTGCCGCATCGTCAAAAACAGCCCAAGCGCACCGCTTCAGCACGGAGCTTTGGTCTTCAGGTATGTATATCGTTCGAATTGAGGGTGACAACTGGTACCACAATCTTAAGGTTTGGATTCCTTAATTCTCAAATTCTGAGCATGTTTTTTAGGAAAATAAAGATTTTCTATCCGGATAATCTTTAATCTTTCAATGCCTGGCTCGACGGGTTGATTCTAACATAAAATCACCACTGAAAATCGCATTTTATGTGGTAAATTCGTGTCGAATTAATAGAAAAATCAGACTTCTATGACCTTTGATATCGATATGATCCGCGAGGTTTATAACCGTTACCCGGAGCGCGTTACTGCAGCTCGTAAGGCGGTGGGTAAACCATTGACCCTAGCAGAAAAGATTTTATATACCCACTTGTGGGAAGGAAATGCCACTGAAGCCTTTGGTAGAGGTGCGAGCTACGTTGATTTTGCGCCCGACCGTGTGGCCATGCAAGATGCAACTGCGCAGATGGCTTTGTTACAGTTCATGCAGGCAGGGAAGGATAAAGTTGCAGTGCCGTCTACAGCACACGCAGATCACTTGATTCAAGCGCGCATTGGAGCAGATAAAGACCTTCAAGAGGGTATCAACAAGAACAATGAAGTATTCAATTTCTTGTCTTCAGTTTGTAATAAATACGGCATTGGTTTTTGGAAGCCAGGAGCAGGTATCATTCACCAGGTAGTTATAGAAAACTATGCCTTCCCAGGAGGTATGATGATTGGTACGGACAGCCATACTGTAAATGCGGGTGGTTTAGGTATGGTAGCTATCGGTGTTGGTGGTGCAGATGCCGTAGATGTGATGGCCGGTATGCCTTGGGAACTGAAATTTCCGAAACTTATCGGTGTAAAACTCACGGGTCGTTTAAACGGCTGGGCTGCGCCGAAGGATGTCATCTTAAAAGTAGCCGGTATCCTTACTGTTAAAGGAGGAACAGGAGCGATCGTCGAATATTTTGGCGAAGGTGCGGAGAGTATGAGTGCTACAGGTAAAGGAACCATCTGTAACATGGGCGCGGAGATTGGTGCAACCACTTCTACATTCGGCTACGATGACAGTATGCGTCGTTACCTAGCAGCTACCGGTCGTCAAGATGTTGTTGATGCTGCAGATGAAATAGCAGAACACTTAACCGGTGATGCAGAAGTTTATGCAAATCCGGAACAATACTTCGATCAAGTCATTGAGATCAATTTAGATGAGCTGACTCCACATTTGAATGGTCCATTTACTCCGGATCTAGCAACACCTGTTGCGGAAATGAAGAAAAAAGCTGCAGCCAACGACTGGCCAACGGATATTGAGTGGGCTTTGATTGGTTCATGTACCAACTCTTCCTACGAAGATTTGACTCGTGCTGCTTCCATCGTTGCTGACGCCGTTGGAAAGGGTATCAAGCCAAAGGCAATTTTAGGAATTAACCCGGGCTCTGAACAGGTTCGCTTCACTGCAGAGCGCGACGGTTTGATGGATACGTTCAACAAGCTAGAGGGAACGAGAATCTTTACCAACGCTTGTGGTCCATGTATCGGACAGTGGGCGCGTGAAGGAGCTGAGAAGCAAGAGAAAAATTCTATCGTTCACTCTTTCAATAGAAACTTTGCGAAGCGTGCTGATGGAAACCCAAACACGCATGCGTTTGTGACATCTCCTGAGATGGTTGCAGCCATTGCAATTTCTGGTAAGCTAGACTTTAACCCAATAACGGATGCACTAGTGAACGAAAATGGCGAAGTAGTTACATTAGCAGAGCCTACAGGTCAAGAGCTACCAAGTAAAGGATTCGCAGTAGAAGACAACGGGTATCAAGCACCTGCAGAAAACGGTTCAGGCATTAATGTTGTGGTCGCTTCAGATTCTCAGCGCTTGCAACTTCTCTCCCCGTTTACGCCATGGGACGGTCAAAACATAAATGGTGCAAAATTGCTCATCAAAGCCTTGGGCAAGTGTACTACAGATCACATTTCCATGGCAGGTCCATGGTTACGCTACCGCGGACACTTAGATAATATCTCTAATAACTGTTTGATTGGCGCAGTGAATGCCTATACTGAGGCTACCAATGCGGTTACGAATCAGCTTGATGGATCTGTCGATGAGGTTCCAAACGTAGCTCGTGAGTACAAAGCAGCGGATGTTCCAACCATTGTTGTGGGTGATCACAACTATGGAGAAGGTTCTTCTCGTGAGCATGCGGCAATGGAGCCACGTCATTTAGGCGTGCGTGCAGTGATAGTGAAGTCATTCGCTCGTATCCACGAAACAAACTTGAAGAAGCAGGGTATGTTGGGTCTGACTTTCGAAAACGAAGCAGACTACGATCTTATTCTAGCCGACGATACGTTCAACTTTACTGATCTTGCTGAATTTGCACCAGGTAAGCAGTTGACCTTAGAGGTTGTACATGCGGACGGTTCAGTGGATAACATTAAGTTAAACCACACCTACAACGCTCAGCAGATTGATTGGTTTAAGGCGGGTTCTGCATTGAACTTGATTAAGACGCAGAATAATGCATAAAGCGCAACGCTTTAAATAGGATTCAAATAAAAGCCCGGCGCATTTCAATGCGCCGGGCCTTTTTTATGGTATCTACCGCGGGGCGGTATTATTTCATGAGGTACCCCACTTTTAAACCAAAGTTCCAAACGTACGGTGCTAAGTCAGTACCTACACCCCCACTGAAACCATAATTAGAGTAATTATAATTGACTTGCTTAGTGGTAAAGCCGTAGCCAAATCCTGCAGAATATTCTACCATCAACTGTTCAGACAATACCAGCTGGTTACCGAATTCGAGCATCGCGGCTCCTGCGAAAGCCGTTTCACGGGTAGTTGGATACATAAACGTAACTGGATCAGGTGGATGATCGTAATCAATGCGGTCGTAATTAAAAGTCGTAATCATCAGGTTAGGTTTGATGTACGAACCTCTCATAATATGTCCATAGCGCATGCGTTGCATGTAGAAATTAGGACTTCTTTTGAATTTAAAACCGGTATAAAGGCCTGCTCCCATGGCACGTTCTGGATCATTCCAACCGTTTTGATTTTCATAACCCGCACCCACAAATAAGGCGCCTGCTTCCCAAGAGCTTGATGGATTAATGGCCTCCTCGTATACAACGAACATGTAATTTTGACTGATAGCGCCAATATCTATCTTAATACCATGTCGACGTTGGTTCGCGTAAATACGCTCATCGTCCATCATGGTTTTACTTAAATCCATCACACGACCACTTTCAAATATGATTTTACTCAAGTAATCTTTTTCGATACTAAAAGTTGCGGAATTAACCGGTGACCCATACTCGCGGTACTTAATGAAATCCGGATTTACTTCAATGATGGTTACTTCATCGATCGTTTTATCCTTGTAAATAATCATATCCTGTGCCGCAACTTCTAAAAAGGCAACAGAGCAGGCGAGGATAAGAAGCAGTTTTTTCATGGTTAAATTAATTTGGTCTATTGACTTCAAATATAATGCCGTTTCGCGTTGTAAATTGGTCCAACGATGAAATTCACAAAAACACAACGCGGTTGGGCCATGTACGATTGGGCCAATTCGGTCTATTCACTGGTCATTAGTACCGTTTTATTCCCGCTGTACTATGAGGCAGTCACGAAGAACGAAACGAATGAAGTGTTGTTTTTGGGGCGCTATTGGGAAAATACGGTGGTCTACAGTTATGTCATCGCCGCCTCGTATTTAACTATTTCCATTTTATCGCCCTATCTCGCTGCAATGGCCGATCGCACGGGACGTCGCAAGGTGTTTATGCGAACCTTTATGATTATTGGGGCTTTGAGCACCTCTTGTATGGGGCTGTTCACTGCTGCTAACCCCTGGCTAGGACTTTATCTTGCATTTTTAGCGAGCGTCGGATTTACGGGGTCTATTGTTTTTTACAACAGTTTCTTACCGGTAATCGCCCCTGCGGAGATGCAAGACCGATTATCTGCGCGAGGCTTTTCTTTAGGCTATTTTGGAAGTGCCTTGTTGCTTATTTTATGCCTGATCCTTGTTCAAATGCCGCAAACATTCGGTTTTGCCGATGAAGGCATTGCTTCTAGATTTTCATTTCTTATTACAGGAATCTGGTGGTTGGGGTTCGGACTGCCAGCGATCAATAGATTGCCTAAAGATGAAGTGAAAGATTATTTTGAAGGTAAGCTGTTTTGGAAAAGCTGGCGCGAGCTATTACTCGTCTTTAAAGAGTTTCGTGGAATAAAATCGCTACGTATTTTTCTTGCAGGCTTTTTCTGGTACAGTGTCGGCATGCAAACCATTATACTGCTTGCAGCAGTTTTTGGATCAAAGGTTTTAAATCTAGAATCCTCGCAGCTTATCATGACCATTTTGATCATTCAATTCGTTGCTATAGCCGGTTCCGCAGTTTTTGCGCGCTTGAGTGAACGTACGACGAATGTGTTCGCAATCAAGGTGGGCGTTGCGATATGGATGTTGCTGTGTTTTGCTGCCTATTTTGTCCAGACCGCAGGTCAATTCTATGTTGTCGGCGGTGTCCTGGGGTTTGTTATGGGCGCAGTACAAAGTTTATCACGTTCCACCTACAGTAAGATGCTCCCTGAAACGGAAGACCACACGACGTATTTTAGTTTTTACGACGTTATGGAGAAATTGGCCACAACTTTTGGAATGTTCAGTATAGGCATTCTTGAGGCGTTGACCGGCGATCTTAGAAATTCCGCACTGGCACTCACTGTATTCTTCGGAATAGGTCTAATTCAGATTTTCAGGCTTCGAGGGCTCGAGAAGAAAAGCGCCACTCACACGAATTAGCGTTTCTCCAAAGAATTCGTCTACTTCCTTACCTTGGTAAATACCTTTTACGGTTATGTAGCCTTCGGTGGGCCACAAGCTACTATCAGAAGTGTCCTTCGTTACGATAATTCCATTAGGAAAGGTGATGCTTTTGCGCTCTGCGCTTTGAATGGTATCTGACAGTTGAATTACTGTGCCCGTTTCCCACTCAAAGTCCATCAGTATTCCTGCAAATCCATCGGCACTGCCTTCATAAGCAGGCTTCATTTCCATTGCTTTGTCAGGTGTTCTAAAGTATTGATAGAGACCGATAGAAGCCGCTCCGGCAACAAAAAATGAAAATGTAATGAGCGCTTTCTTCATGATGTAGGTTTAACTCCGTACCTGACCGATGTAATTGCTCGGGTTGATTTGCTTGAGCTCGGCTTTGACGGTATCGTTTACCTCTAAGGTATCAATAAACTCAGCGATGCTCGATGCAGTTATAGCGCTATTTGTACGGGTTAAAGCCTTGAGCGCTTCATAAGGCTTCGGATAGCCTTCTCTGCGTAGGATGTTTTGGATGGCTTCAGCGACTACGGCCCAATTCGCCTCTAGATCCGCAGCGATTTTACCCTCATTTACTAAGAGTTTACCCAATCCTTTGTTCATAGAAGCTATGGCGATCAGAAGGTGACCAAATGGAACGCCTACATTACGCAATACAGTAGAATCTGTAAGGTCACGCTGCAAGCGCGATATAGGTAGTTTTCCAGCGAGGTGCTCGAACAGCGCATTAGCAAGCCCTAGATTCCCTTCTGCATTTTCAAAATCAATCGGATTCACTTTGTGCGGCATGGCTGAGGATCCCACCTCACCGGCTTTGATTTTTTGTTTGAAGTAATCCATACTTACGTAGGTCCAAACGTCACGGCAAAGGTCAATGAAGATATTGTCAATGCGTTTCAGGGCATCGAACTGAGCAGCAATATTATCGTAGTGTTCAATCTGGGTAGTAGGGTAGCTGCGTTGCAATCCTAGATGGTTGCTTACAAAAGCATCTCCCCATTTGTGCCAATCGCGTCCTGGATAGGCGACAGTGTGTGCATTAAAATTACCCGTGGCGCCTCCAAACTTTGCACTATGCGGTACCGCTTTAAGCTGAGCGAGTTGCCCATGAAGACGCGCGGTGAATACCTTAAACTCTTTCCCCAAAGTAGTTGGAGATGCAGGCTGACCGTGTGTACGCGCTAGAAGTGGAATAGCTTCCCAAGCCTTTGCACTCGCCTCAATAGCTTCAATAAGCGCTTCTATTGAAGGGCAGATAACCTCTTCAAGGGCTTCTTTTACGGATAATGGAACGGACGTGTTATTGATGTCCTGCGAAGTAAGTCCAAAGTGGATAAACTCCTGAAATTGGCTTAGACCTAACGATTCAAAAGCTTCTTTGATAAAATATTCAACCGCTTTTACATCGTGGTTCGTGACCTTTTCAATGTCTTTTATTTTCTGTGCATCCTCCGTGCTAAAGTTCTTGTAGATGGCACGCAAGGCATCAAAATGCTTGTGGTCTACTCCTGTTAACTGAGGTAAGTCACTTTCGCACAATGCGATAAAGTATTCGATTTCAACTCGAACTCTGTATTTTATTAGTGCGAATTCCGAAAAGTATTGACTAAGGGCTTCGGTTTTCGAAGCATAACGACCGTCAACGGGAGTGATGGCATGTAGAGCTGTAGACATTGCAAGGCTATTAAAACACAAAATTAACGGAGTTGACCGCGTTTTCCTAATTCTATGACCTCAAGGTTTGCGACTTTTCCTTTTTCCTCACCTTCTTGGACTAATTCGAACCTTAGCATGGTACGCATTTTATGAAAGCCGTGGATGCCAGCCGCACCAGGGTTCATATGTAAGCAATCGATATTCTTGTCATGAACTACCTTCAGAATATGGCTGTGTCCACATACAAATACATCCGGTTTTTCTTTCTTCAGCCCTTCGCGAGTTTTATTGTTGTAGCGCGGGGGATAGCCACCGATGTGCGTGATCCATATTTTTACACCGTTTAAAACGAACTTTTGGTGGAGTGGATAGCGGCTTCGCATGGTGTGGTCATCGATATTACCGTAAACGGCAATTAAGGGTTTGCCCAATGCTTCAAGAGCATCCATTCCTTCATGACTACCGATGTCTCCCGCGTGCCAAATCATATCCACACCGGCTGCAAAATCAAGAATTCTGTCATCCATGTGACTGTGCGTATCAGAGAGTAGTAGGATTTTTGTCCTTTTGAGTGTCACAAGTGTACCTTTGGCGTGAATATTAGTCAAATGTAATGCGTACACTCTTGAGATTGGCCTACGATGGCGCTCCCTTTTGTGGTTGGCAGATCCAGCCGAAGCACCGGACGGTTCAGGGCGATCTCGACGACGCCCTCAGTACCCTCTTGCGCCAGCCCATTCAGACCATGGGTGCAGGTAGGACGGATACAGGGGTGCATGCAAAAGAAATGTTCGTCCATTTTGATTGCATACCAGAACTAGGAAAGGGAATTCAGGATTTGGACCAATTGGTTCACCGTCTCAATAGGTTTCTCGACCCTGCAATTCACATTTACGAGGCACGCGAAGTTCAACGAAACTGGCATGCGCGTTTTGATGCGACTGCTCGTAGTTATGAATACATTCTTTGCGCGTCAGGATCGCCTTTTTGGCGTAATAACGCATGGATGGTAGAGCGTTTGCCTGATCTTGCTAAAATGAATGAAGCTGCAAAATTGCTGCTTACGGAAACGGATTTCGCAAGTTTTTGCAAAGCTGGGTCCGACAACAAAACCACCATTTGTGCTGTCACGCGCGCAGAGTGGGTAATGGAAGCAGAGGTAGTAACATTCCACATTACGGCAGACCGTTTCCTCCGTAACATGGTTCGCGCTATTGTAGGGTCGCTGTATGAGGTTGGTAACGGCAACTGGTCGGTGGCTGAATTTGAAGCACGATTTGCTCAAAAAAACAGAGGGGCGATGGGAACAAGTGCCCCTGCACAAGGCTTATACTTAACACAAGTAACTTATAACAACCTCTAGCATGTCTAAAGTAGGCGGAAAGGCGTTTGATTTTAAACTGTTTACTAAGGTCATGGCATATGCCCGGCCTTATCGTGGTTTGTTTTGGGGTTCAGTCGTGTTGACAGTGCTCCTCGGCGCATTAGGAACCGCTCGTCCCATCATCACGAAAATGATTATCGATGATGCCATCTTAGCTTTAGACGGCGCATATTTATTGAATTTGAGTCTAGGGTTGGTTTCCTTACTTATTCTGGAGAGTCTGGGCCAATTCGGTTTTATGTATGCCGCAAACTGGTTGGGTCAGAGTATTATCAAAGACATTCGGATTGAGCTTTTCGATAAATTACAATCGTTTAAGCTGGGATTTTACGACCGCACACCCATTGGCCAATTAGTGACTAGAGTTGTTTCGGATATTGAGACCATTGCTCAAATTTTTTCACAGGGAATACTAGTCATCTTTGGAGATCTATTCCGCATTGTGATTATGCTCGTTGCGATGTTCTTTTATTTCAATCCCATTCTCGTACTTATTAGCTTATCCATTATACCTGTATTATTTGTGGCCACACGTTGGTTTCAGAGAGGTATAAAGGGTGCCTTTCAACGCGTTCGTACTGAAGTATCTAATCTCAACACCTTCGTCCAGGAACACCTGGGTGGAATGAATGTGGTTCAGGCTTTCGGTCGTGAAAAGCAAGAGTCTGAGAAATTTCGTGCGATCAATGCCCGTCACCGCGATGCGAATATTGAAAGCATCTATTATTACGCATTGTTCTTTCCTATCATTGAAGTGCTCAGTGCCATTTCCATAGGTTTAGCGGTATGGTATGGAGGCATGAATGCTGCACAAGGTGGTGCAGTGACGGTAGGAGAGCTGACCGCGATGATCATCTTTATCGGTATGTTATTCCGTCCGCTGCGTCAACTTGCAGACCGATTCAATACTTTACAAATGGGTATGGTTGCTTCGGAGCGCGTACTCAAACTTCTTGAGAGTGATCATGAGCGCGAGGCAAACGGTACAAAACGCTTGCGTCCATTAAAGGGCGCTATTGCGTTTGAATCGGTAGACTTCCATTACAATGAGGGCGAGCCTATACTGCACGATGTAAGTTTCGCTGTAGTGCCTGGCGAGACTGTCGCAGTAGTAGGAGCAACGGGCGCAGGAAAGAGCACCATCATTTCCATTCTCATGGGCTTTTACCCCTATGCGAAAGGACGTGTGAGTATAGATGGGGAAGAGCTGAAAGAATTAGATCTGCATGATTTACGTCAGCAATTGGCTTTAGTACTACAAGACGTCTTTTTATTCTCAGATACGGTTCGGTCAAACATCGTTCTAGGCGATGACTCCATTAGCGATGAAGCTATATTGAAAGCTGCTGCTGCTATTGGTATTTCCGAATTTATAGAAGGACTTCCTGACGGTTTAGATTACAACGTTCAGGAACGTGGTGGAGTGCTCTCTGCCGGGCAGCGCCAATTGCTAGCTTTCCTTAGAGCGTACATCACGAATCCGGCAGTGCTTATCCTAGACGAAGCAACTTCATCTATAGATTCACATACGGAAGAGTTAATACAGCGGGCACTAATAGCTTTAACGAAAAATAGAACATCAGTCATCATTGCACACCGCCTATCCACCATACAACACGCCGATAGAATTATAGTCTTAGATAAAGGACGAGTGGTTGAGATGGGAAGTCACCAGCAACTGCTCGAGAAAGCTGGAGCCTATTATAATTTATACGAGAAGCAGTTTGCTTCGGTGGAGTAAAAAAAAAGCGGCCCCTGAGGGCCGCTTTGCTTATCCATTCATGGAGATTAAGAACTCCGCATTATCTTTTGTCTTTCGAACACGATCGCTCAAGAATTCCATTGCTTCTATTGGCGTCATATCTGCAAGGTATTTTCTTAAGATCCACATACGCTGAAGAACATCCGGTGCGAGAAGTAGGTCTTCTTTACGCGTACCACTTTCTGTGAGGTTAATCGCCGGCCAAATTCTACGGTTTGCAATCTTACGATCCAATTGCATTTCCATATTACCGGTCCCTTTAAACTCTTCAAAGATGACTTCATCCATTTTGGAACCCGTATCTATAAGCGCTGTTGCTAAAATGGTCAACGATCCACCGCCTTCAATATTACGAGCGGCTCCAAAGAATCGTTTCGGGCGTTGTAACGCATTAGCATCTACACCACCAGATAAAATCTTACCAGAGGCAGGACTCACAGTATTGTAGGCTCGAGCGAGTCGCGTAATACTGTCGAGCATGATGATTACATCGTGACCACATTCGGTCATGCGCTTTGCTTTTTCTAGAACAATGTTGGCCACTTTCACGTGGTGATCAGCAGGTTCATCGAAAGTTGAAGCAACTACTTCGGCATTCACACTACGGCTCATATCGGTGACCTCCTCTGGGCGTTCATCGATCAATAAGACGATCATGTAAGCCTCTGGATGGTTGGCAGCAATAGCGTTTGCAATCTCCTTCATCAAAGTAGTCTTACCTGTTTTTGGCTGTGCTACAATCAATCCACGTTGTCCTTTTCCAATCGGAGAAAACAGATCAATAATGCGCGTTGAATCGGTACTTCTCCGCGTAGTTATATCAAATTTTGCTTCTGGAAATAGGGGGGTTAGGTGCTCAAATGCCACACGGTCACGAACATACTCCGGTGTACGCCCATTAATACTGTTGACCTTAACGAGCGGAAAGTACTTCTCACCTTCACGTGGAGGGCGTACTTCGCCAGTGATGGTATCACCAGTCTTAAGACCCATTCCCCGAATTTGATTTTGACTTACGTAGATATCATCTGGAGAATTCAAATAGTTGAAATCCGAACTTCTTAAGAAGCCATAGCCATCAGGCATGATTTCTAGCACACCTTCGTTGGCAATAATGCCTTCGAAATGAAATTCCTTCGGTCTGCGTTTATTGCGCTGATCACGTTGGTTTTGATCTCTGTTGTTATTGTTACGTGGACCTTTTTCGGGGCGACCTCCTTTTTCGTGACGGTTTCCTTTGTTTTGGCGCTCGACGTTTTCATTATTCTGCGTTTGCGGCTCTTTATTAGCCTTTGGTTCACGCTTTTCGTGATGCGTTTGCGGCTCTTTTTCAACCTCTTCTTTCGTTCCGACAGTTACTGTACGGTCCGATTTTATTGCGCTATCAGTCGTTTTGCCTGTATAGGAGGATTGTCCAGTTTTACTTAAAATGGCGCTAACGAGTTCGCCTTTTTTCATGTAACGGGCTTTTGGAATATCAAGAGATGCTCCTAAGTCCTTTAGTTCAGGCAGCTTACGTGCCTGTAAATCGTTTTCAGTCAACATGTTTTTTGGGATAGAATAGGTAGAAGTTGAGCCGGTGCTCGATCAATTGTTCACTCTACACGACAATAATAGTGAGATTTGGAGATTAAATGAAAATTGGTGCAGTATTTTTTTCAACTTTGTCGCAAGAAATTTTAATCCTATGATCCAACGCATTCAGACCCTTTACCTTTTTGGTGCTGCTATAATCAGTACTCTTGGTGCTTTTGTTTTGCCCTTATATGCCACAGAATCAGTAGTGTTTAGGGCAACTGCGGGCATGTATACTTTTCTCACTTTTGGTATAAGTATGTCACTTTTTAGCGGCGCAGTTTTGTTGTATCGCAATCGTAAAATGCAACTCGTTGTGGTGCGATTAGGTATGCTAAGTGCCTTAGCTGCTATGGGTTTCATTGTTCAAGCAATTTTAACCAACGCTGGAGCAGAAGCACGTTGGGGTGCAGCCGCACCTTTCGTATGTATTCTTTTCGCTTTTTTAGCGTCTAAGGGTATCCAGAAAGACGAGAAAAAGGTCCGCAGTCTAGATCGACTCCGCTAGAGGCAATGACATGCACTGCACATTATTCGTACAATCCCAGTACAGATGTTGCATTCCGTTCGTAAGCCACAGGAAAGGTGCCTTAACGCTTTGATTGTAGTTAAATGCTTGATTAAAGGTAGTTTGACTCAGTTTTACTAAAGGTGCTTTGCACTCTACTAGGATGATGGGTTTACCTGCTTTATTTGCGACAACGTCGGTTCTCTTTTGTTTGAATCCTGTTTGAATCCCGGCCTCTGTAGTCATGTTACTTTTTGGATAGCCCAGTGTATTTAGATATGCAATACAATGCTGACGCACCCATTCCTCCGGCACTGCGACAAGCCATTTCATTCGTATTGGGTCCCAAATTTCAATACCGTCATCTTTGTTTCGCAGTTTGATTTCTGAAGCAATTTCCAAAGGAAAAAGTAAATCAGGATGAGACATTAGAATATCTTTTTATTGTAGAGTTCTGGGTGTTTTCCAGCAACGTGTGTGTAGGCTTTCTCAATCTCAGTAAAGGTCTCAACTTCCTCGCCACAAGGAATAACTTTCAAAATGCCAGCATGTTTCTTTTCGTAGTCTAAAAACCCTAATGAAATGGGTGTACCTGCCTTTTTTGCGATTTGATAAAAGCCGGTTTTCCATTTATCCACGCTTTTACGTGTGCCTTCCGCCGGCACCATCAATGTCATGTTTTTATCTGACCGCAGCAATTCTGCGGCATGTTCGACTAAATTATTTCTTTTACTCCTGTTGACACCAATGGCTCCAATCCATTTAAAAACACCAAAGAAGTACCAACGGGTATAAAAGTCTTTAATGAAGAATTTCAAAGGTAGACGCATGAGCCAAAAAGTACCTATAGCGTAGACAAAGTCGTAGTTAGAGGTGTGTGGCGCAGCAATCATTACAGAATTTTGAGCGGCTTTTATATCTTCTTGAGTTGCAACAAGTCTCCAGCCGGTTGTAAAGAAAACAAATCGGGCGATGAGGTATTTCATATCAATAGGTTCAAGATTTCAAAGATACGCCTTCAAACCATGCTTCTGGAAACCCTACTAGATAGACTTTCGTGGTGGCACGGGTCATTGCAGTGTACAGCCATTTGTAATAAATAGGAGAGGGCCCGTCTGGTAAATAGGGGTGCTCCACCACTACGTGTTCCCACTGCCCACCTTGGCTTTTGTGACAGGTGATGACGTAGCTAAATTTAATTTGAAGTGCGTTGAAATAGGGGTCGTTTTTGACCGATTCGTATATTTTTCCTTTCGAACCACGGTAGGAATATTTAGCCATCATCTGCTCATACAAACTATTACTTTGTGCTCCGCTTAATGCTGGACTTTCACTATCCAGTGCGCTGAGATTTAGAATCACATCGATCGCTTCTTGTTTAGGATAATCCACAAAAGCAACAGTAGCCTCACAAAAGGTGAAACCGTACCGTTCATGATTGTTTCTTATGCTTCTTATCTCACCGATCTCGCCATTTGCGATAAATCCCATTTGACTTGATTCGGGCAGCCAGAAGTAGTTGTTCTTTACCACCATGAACTGGTCACCGGCAGAAATGCGCTCCTCCTGGAATTTAATGCGGCCTCGGATGCCTTGATTGTATTTATTTGCTTTTTTATTACTGCGCACCACCATTGTATTTCCGCTGCTATCGCCTGTGTATAGTTGCTCGAAAATCTCTTGCAATTGGTACCCGTCTTCAACTCTTGTTAAATCGCCGCCAGCCTCAAACACGGGTGAATCGCTTGAATCGGCTTCAATCAACTCGCGAAGCATAGTGGCATTCTTCAGGATATAGCTGTCTAATGCTTGTCGTGTTACCTGACGCAATGTGTGCTCTGTTGCCGGTATTCCCATCTGATTAGCAAAGAATTCTGAAGAAAGCGCTGGACTTTGCGGTTGTCCTACGGGAGGCAATTGTGCAGGGTCCCCAACTAATATGAGATGGTTGGAGGCGTCTTCGAAAACGTATTGTAATAAATCTTCTAAAAGGGAGTGGTCGCCTAAAGAACGATCGCGTTGTGTACTTATTAAACCAGCCTCATCCACGATGAAGGTTGTGTTCTTGTTGGGGTTATTCGCCAAAACAAAAGTCGCCGCGCCGCCAGAACTCACTTTGGGACGGTATAAACTCCGATGAATGGTGTTAGCTGGAAAGCCCGTAGCGCCACTTAATACTTTCGCTGCACGACCTGTAGGTGCCATCAACTTTACTTTTCGCGTATGTTTTTTGTGGACGGCTACCACACTTTTCAGTAGTGTAGTCTTTCCTGTACCTGCATAACCTTTAACAATCATGACCTCTGGTTGAATGCGACGAATGCTCAGGTATACCGCTAATTTCCGTAGTAATTGGTCCTGATCATTAGTTGGCTCGAAAGGAAAAAAGCCTTTCAGATCGACATATGTATTTTGAGGTGATTGCAATTGAAAATTATTGTAGTTTTGGGCAATAATTGTTGATTTAGACCCATGAATTCAAAGGTACAACTAGGAATTAAAGTAGCCCTCATCCTTCTCTCGACGTACTTCACGTACCGTATTTACAACAGTATCATGCAACCCATTAAATTCCAGCGTATTGAGCGTGTGAGAATTTGTGATGTTACAGAGAAGCTTGAAAACATTCGCGAGGCGCAATTGGCCTACAAATCTGAAAATGGCGCATTCTGTTCTGATATTAATGAACTCGTCGCATTTGTAGATACAGGTGTAATCAATATTATAGAGCGTAAGGATACGAGCTTCATGTACTACGACAAGGTGTACCAAAAGGAAATGAATAAGGATTCCGTAATGCAGCGTGTGCTTGGTCAAGAGCCAGTTGCAGTGCAGTTGTTTGGTGATGGATTTGATGCGCAATCGATGATCAGAATACCTGGTACAGACAGTTTATTTACAATGAACGCGGGTAAGATTAATAAAAATGCCGTTGATGTTGCTACCTTTGAAGTGAGTGCTCCATATGCGACTGTTTTTGCAGATGTTCAGGATAGTTATCCCCAAGCATTTAATAAAGTTGCAAATGAAGCACTAACCATCGGCTCATTAACAGAACCTACCATTAGTGGTAACTACGAAAACACTTACTGTAAGTCAGAATAATCTAGATCCAGCTTTTGCGAATGCGAAGGCAGGTGAGAGCACATTGTCCATCTTGTACCAACAGGATGGACTTTCTTTTTTGGTGCGTCATACAACCACACGTCAAATCTATTTATTCGGCTTTCATCCTCGTTCATCTTGGGGAGAAAACCCTATTGCAGATGTACTTGCAGGTTTTCCGGAATTACCGGGTGAAGTGCTCTATGCTATAGAAGCGCCACATACTGTTCTAATTCCGGAAATTATGAGCGGAGGTGAAGTACCGAACTGGACTGCTACCGTTTTAGGACAGAAAGCGAATTTTATGGATTTAAGTTCTTCGAACTCCATGACTTTTTTATCGTACCTGAATGAATCTGATTTTCGCTTGAGTCAAAGCGATACTTTAGTTTGCAGACACAATTGGGCCATTCAATTGGAACGAATAAAACCAACTTCGAGTCCTAAGCTTTGGGTTCATGTGTACGCGGACAGTATTCAGATTTTTGCTGGATCAGCGAATAAATGGCAGGTCATCAACAGCTTTCCATGTAGTAATGAGTCCGAATTATTGTATCATTTAGGGAATGTCTCAGAGCAGCTAGGATGGGATCGAGCGGCCACAGTCGTTGAATTGAGTGGCTACTCTGCTCGTGCCTACAAGCCTGTTTTAGAGCCCTATTTTTCTACAGTTCAGTTATTCAAAACCCAGCAATGGGCGAAGGTCAGTTCTGCTTTATCTGATTTTGATGGTGTAGCCTTTGCTAACCTTCTTCGTTTATGAGGATTGTCAGCGGAAAATGGCGCAGTAAAAGAATTACCGCTCCGAAAAACTTACCGACTCGACCGACCACTGACTTCGCAAAAGAAAGTCTATTTAACGTATTGAACAATCGGTTCGATTTTGAAGAAACCCGTGTACTAGACCTGTTCTCCGGTACAGGCAACATTAGCTATGAATTTGCTTCGCGGGGTACGGTAGATTTAATTGCAGTCGATCAAAATAGAAATTGCACTCGGTTTATCACAGCCACTTCAGAAGCGTTGGATGCCGGTATACATGTCGTCCAGGCAGATGCATTGCAGTATGTTCGTCGTGCTTCAACTAGTTTTGACCTCATATTCGCGGATCCACCTTATGATTGGGAACGCTTTGAAGATTTAGCAAAGTCCATAATTGATCTAGGGCTTTTACGCGAAGACGGGGAGGCTATTATCGAGCATAGTGATCAAACAGATTTGAGTCATCTACCCGGATTTTTCGCCCACCGCCGTTACGGTCATGTCAATTTTAGTTTCTTTTCTAGGCCTCAAGATTTAGCAGAGGAAGACTAGTTCGCTTTCAAAAATGCAACCAATTTTTTAATGGCCAGACCCCGGTGTGAGATCTCATTTTTCGTCGGTGCATCCATTTCTGCAAAGGTGGTGTTGAATCCGTTTGGTGAAAAAATCGGATCGTAACCAAAGCCTTTAGCGCCAGACTGTGAAGTAGTGATTACTCCATTCACGGTTCCTTCAAAAAGATATTCTTTACCGTTCAGTACGAGTGCCACTGCGGTTCTAAACCGTGCATTTCGATTCTTTTGGTCTTTAAGTTCGTGAAGGACTTTGTCCATGTTTGCTTGAGGGTCTTTCTCAGGACCGGCGAATCGTGCGCTGAAAACTCCTGGAGCTCCATTGAAGGCCTCAATTTCTAGTCCAGTATCGTCCGAAAAACAGGATAATCCGTGTTTCTGCCAAACGGTTCGAGCTTTAATCCATGCATTGCCCTCTAAGCTCTGTGCGGTTTCCTCAATTTCCTCATGATCTCCAAGGTCGGTTAATCCAATTACCTCGTAATGGGGTGCCAATAATTCACGAACCTCTTGTAACTTACCCGGGTTATGCGTCGCAAAGACCAATTTCATATGCTATTCGTTTAGATGAACAAAGTTACACCTATAATTCGCCTTGCCGGTCCTGTTTCCGCCATTCTTACCGCTGCTCTCGGTCGTTTTCAACCACAATATTGGTTGCTAGGTATCGCATTGTGGATGCTTATCTGGTGGATTACAGAAACGGTGCATTTAGGGGTTACGGCACTATTACCTTTAGTACTGTTCCCTGCATTGGAAATTGCTGAGGCGAAATCTTTGGCTACGTACTATGCACATCCCTTAGTCTATTTATTTTTCGGTGGTTTTGTTTTAGCCTTGGCATTGGAAAAGACGGGACTTCATTACAGAATAGCGCTTTGGATTTTACGTAAAACGGGTACAAAAGACCATCAGTTACTCGCAGGTTTTATGCTGGCTACAGCATTCATGTCCATGTGGATATCAAATACAGCAACTGCCATTATGATGTTGCCCATCGCTTCGAGTGTCATTGCCATTCTGGAGCCGGAGCAGCGTGATAAATTGGCTCGTCCTATTCTTCTCAGTGTGGCTTGGGCAGCAAATATTGGCGGAATGGCCACCTTAATTGGGACGCCGCCAAACATGATTTTCGCCGGATTTATGAGTGCGCAATTGAACCGTCAAATAGGCTTTGTTGAATGGCTGCCGGTCGGACTTTCTGCAAGTGCTTTGTTGGGTACCATAGCTTATTTGATTCTACGTAGGGGGTTGGGGCATAATGAGCTCTCGTCATCTGAAGAAGAGCGCACGCGAAACTGGTTGAAAGATGAATGGAGTCGGTTAGGTACGTTGACAACAGCACAACGTCGAGTGGCGATGGTTTTTGCGCTAACCGCAATGTTTTGGATACTCCGTCCGTATTTAAATATATGGATTCCCGTCATACAATGGTCGGATACCGGTATCGCATTAGCAGCTGCCGTCATTCTATTCGCCGTATTCGATGGTTCAGACAAAAGTGTTTTGGATTGGGGGGATACGAAAGCCTTGCCTTGGGGAATTTTACTCCTGTTTGGAGGTGGATTGGCATTGGCTGGTACATTACAGGCCAGCCAGTGGTTTGTAATGTTAGGTGATCAATTACAATCCTTACAAGGAATCCCTTTTGCTACATGGCTGTTGGTTATGGCGCTATTGGGTGTCTTTGCGACTGAATTACTTAGCAATATGGCACTCGTTAGCGCCTTACTTCCTTTGGTGTATTCGTTGGCTACAGCCTTGGGATTAGATTTTTATGCTTTATCTCTTCCACTGGTTCTTGGTGCGAGTTGTGCATTCATGCTGCCCATGGCTACACCTCCAAACGCCATCGTATTCTCAACGGGCAGTTTGAGCATGTCGTATATGATTTACCGTGGGATTGCATTAAACCTGCTTTCTGTGGTTTTGCTTTTTATCTTGACTTGGTTCTTCCAGTTTATGGGCTAACAATCTGATCTGGTTTAGAAAGCACTTTTTTAGGAAGATGTACCTTGATTAATTCGCCCATTGCTTCAATCCATTCCACTTTAAGTTGTGTCCTTGCATAAAGTAAGCTGATCTCACGGCCGGGAGTAGGGGTTGCGATAGGTTTTACGCTGGGCTTATATTTCTCATCTAAGTCAATGGCTGTCAAATAGGGCAATAAAGTCATTCCCATACCTCTATGGGCCAATTTTACAAGGGTATCAAAGTTTCCACTTTCCATTTGTAATCCCTGTCCTTCTTGAGAATTGGCTTGACAAAGTTTCAAAACACTATTTCTAAAGCAATGCCCCTCGTTTAAGAGTAAAAGATCATTCACATTAATTTCCGAGGCCAATAAAAACTCGTCGTTTTTCATCGGATGGTAATCCGGTACAAAGGCCATAAATGGTTCCCAGTATAATGGTTCTTCAACAATACCTTTCTCATCTAAAGGTGTAGCTGCGATGCCCACATCGATCTGATCCTTGCGCAGTGCATCAATCATATCCTCTGTTTTGAGCTCTTCAATTTTTAGGGTGATATCGGGAAATTTCGATTTGAATTCCGGAATAAATCGCGGAAGTAAGCTAGGCGCGACCGTAGGGATTACGCCTAAACTCAACATTCCTTCATAGGAACCTTTTATACGTTTGGCCATATTCTCCAGTACGGCACTTTCGTGCAGAATCTTTCGTGCTTGATCTATGAGACGTACGCCTAATGGTGTGGGTACGATGGGATGTTTGGAGCGGTCGAAGATGAGAATATCCAATTCCTCTTCAAGCTTTTGAATTTGCATGCTTAAAGTAGGTTGCGTAACAAAACAGGCTTCCGCAGCTCTCGCAAAATGGCGATGGTTGTCAACGGCAACGATATATTTGAATTGGGTAATAGTCATGTCCTATTAAATAAAATTTATGATAGAAAACAAAGATAACGACTCTTTTTGCACTGCGCAAAAATCCTGAACTACCTTTAGTAACATGACCCTTTCAGACCTAAAAACAGCTTTTAAAGAACCGCTCCCCGGTATTAAGGGGCATCGACTACTGATGCCTTCCTACAGAAATTCACTCAATTTGGAAGCAGTAGCGTCTAAGAACCCTAAACGAGCAGGTGTATTAGTGCATCTTTTTGATGGAGTCGATGGGCTTGAGGTATTACTGATGAAACGTCCGGTATACGATGGTACTCACAGTGGTCAGATTAGTTTTCCCGGCGGTAAGTTTGAAGAACACGATCAAACACTCGAGAATACTGCGTATCGTGAAGCTTTTGAAGAGGTAGGACTGCGAAAGGAGGAGTTGCTTCCTATCGGCGCATTGAGTTGGCTTTATATCCCGCCCTCAAATTTTTACGTAGAACCATACGTCACCTACAGTCCAGCACTACCAGAATTGGTCTTGGAAGAAAAGGAAGTGTCTTATACGCTGTCCGTTCCATTGACTAAAATATGCGATCGTTCGATAGTACGCGATGCAGAGGTAATGACCAAATATGGTCCCTCAAGGGTACCAGCGTTTCATTGGCAGGGCGAAGTAATCTGGGGCGCAACAGCAATGATTCTTGGGGAGCTCAGCGCTCTGTTTTCTTAGCAGTATATTTGCCGTCCTGAAACAATATTTACATGCACTTAAATCCATTCAAGCGAGATAGCTTTGGTTACAATCTGCTCATTAAGCGGACGGTGATTTTTGTGTTTGGTTTGATTACTTGGTACCGTTTCTTTCGCATTAATAGTACCCGAATTGTAGGTGCAGATAAATTGCGTGACTTGCCAAACCAGGGAGTTTTGTTTGTCTCGAACCATCAAACGTATTTCGCAGATGTTAGTGCGATGTATCAGGTATTTAATGCTGCAGAAAATGGCCGTTACAATAGTGTCCCTTTTCACACGATTTTTCGTCCCAAACTCAACGTGTTTTTCGTCGCTGCGGCTGAAACCATGAAAAAGGGAATGCTACCTAAGCTCATGCAATATGCCGGGAGTGTAAGTATTAAGCGCACGTGGCGTGAGGCCGGCAAGAATGTGAACCGTTCGGTAGATCCAAAGGATATTGAAAATATTAAACGGGCCATGGAAACGGGTTGGACCATAACCTTTCCACAAGGTACCACGAGACCCTTCGTTAAAGGAAGGCGAGGAACGGTACATTTGATCAAAGAATTGAGGCCAGTAGTTGTTCCCGTGGTGATTGACGGTTTTCGACGAGCCTTCGATAAAACGGGTATGTTTGTGAAGAGCAACGGTAACCTGTTAAACATTACCTTTAAGGAACCTTTACAATTGGACTTTTCAAAATCCAATGATAAATTGTTAGATGAAATAATGGTTGCTATAGAACAAGCGCCAGAGTTTTTGAAAATTAAAGACGAATGAAAAAATTAATTCTTTTAGTACTGGTATCAACGCTGTTTACAGCATGTGAAGATCCTATTCCAATCGTTGATCCTACAGCGCTGGACAATAGAAATATCTACATACGTGCCTACAAATATTATGACGGTGCAATCATTGACACCTCAACGGTATATGAGGTCAATGGCGATTTAGTAAAATTTGATCATATCTACGTTACACTCAGCGGTGCACGCTTCGTGAGCTATGACGAAAAGGATACCACTTTTACAGAAAGTGACTTGACTATGATCGATTTGATAGGTAATTCAGAAGTAAAACTCGCTTATTTGCCTTCAGGGAATTACAATGGTAGCATAGAGTATAACATAGGATTGGATAGCGCACGCGCTTTTACAGCTCCTGAGCAACTAGAGCCGACTAATCCCTTAAGTAAAGGCTTGGTATGGAATGGTAGTGATGTTGGTCACAGCTTTTTTCAAATCGAAGGTCGAATTTTCAACCCAGCGGACAGCGTATTCACAACGCCCGAAGCAAACTTTAATTGGCGTTTTGCTACTCCGGATTTGATTGTGATGAAAAGTGAAAAACGTAATTTCAATGTAGGTTCAAACAAGGATGTGTTTATTGTGATGGATATTGATGTCGATAATTTCTTTTCTGGAATTTTTAGCCTCATTGGATTAAGTCCGTCCACAATGAATATTATCAATAGTGACCCAGCTGATGCTATAGATTATGATTTAGCTAAAATTTTGCGAGACAACGTCAGTAGTGAGTTCGAGTTTAAACTGTAAAAATCACTGCTCTATGCGTTCAGCATTATTTTTATTTTTTCCATTAGTTCTTTTATTTAGTTCTTGTGGTGATCGATCGCAGCAGGTTACTTTGGAAATAAACCTTGAACACAACGGCGTTCCTTTTGAGATAGGTGAGACATTGTATGAGGGCGATACGGCCATTAAATTTGAGTTGATTCATTTTTATTTAAGTCAAATCGCGCTTGGAGATGAGGTGAAAGAGCCTGTTGTTTTCATTAATGGACAGGACAGTGCTTCGATGCATTTTGTTTTACCGTTGACGAAAAAAGTTGACAGATTCAGCTTTGGAATGGGTGTAGATTCCATCAATAACATTCAGGATCCTACCTCCTTTGATTCGAATCATCCGCTTTCCAGTTCGAATGCAATGTACTGGTCGTGGGCAACCATGTACCGTTTCTTAAAAATAGATGGTAGAGTAAATGCATCAGGAATTTTAGGGGTCGATGACCAGCTTTTAGCTTGGCATACTGGTAAAAACGCATTGTATCGAACCAAAGAAATCAATACTGCCATTAGACCGGGTGATCATTTAGTACTGACCTTTGACCTTGCCACGTTCTATTCAGGAGTTAGCTTAGATACGGAAACTATAACGCACTCTATGGTTGATGATTACGACATTGCCGTGAAGCTCTCCAACAACCTGCCCGCCGCGTTCAGCTTGAGTGTGCAATAAGTTTCTACTGCAGCGTGTAAACATTCAAAGGCGATTTTACCTAAATAAAATGCTGATTTTCATTCCTCCAAGTATGGCAGGTGCAGCATTTTTTGAATCGATAAGTTGGTATTCTCCTGTGAAAATACCTGAAACAGGATCGAACGCTTCGACATAATCAGAGGTTCTGCGCTGCTTTTGGCGAATGGCACCACCGATAAACCAGTCTACAATCATGCGTTCTGATGGACGACTTTGGTAGCCAACTGTAAATCCAAAATCGGTCCAATTGAATCCTTCATTAACGGTAGTATCTATACCTGTTGGTGTGGTGGTGTAGAAATCTTGCGCGTAATTCCGATGGCCCATGGTGTATGAGATATAATAACCGTCTTCGAACGCATTGCCCTCCGGAAAAAACTTCATATTGATGTTGCCGCTATATCCGAGCTTGCTTTGCGTTTGCCCGTCTTGTCTCATACTGTAGCCTCGAATGGCCTCTTCTGTGATATTGAATGTGGTTACGCCGATACCCGCTTCCACACTCATGTAATCTGAGACTTTGTGTTCGTAAGAAATAGGTATATCTCCTGCCAACATGGCTGTTGGACTAAGTTTTATGCCGTGGTTGTACCTGCTGTAATACAAACTACTGCTCGTTGAAAGTGAGCTGGAAGATATACTACTACTTATGGTACCTGCTCCTTGGGCAGTGTTGAGGTCCCGCTTTCGCACAATCACGGTCTGCGCATCGGCACTCAGGGACCATGCTAGGACTGCGATAAGGCTGTAAATAAATCTCTTCATATGATAGATATCTTGTAGGGGTGCTGTATCTTGACTTCAACTGAGTTAAATTACAAAAAATGTTCACCCCAAGCGTATGCTGTGTTTAAAAAAAGGCGTCTTCACGCTGATAGTTTCCTTCTTTATCCTAACCGGTGCACATGCACAAGGTTCATATCCAATTTTGGAATGGAGTCCAGAGTATTCTACTCGCTCCGCAAAATTTGACCGATTACTCCAAGTGGGTGATAAAGGTTTTTACACCTACAAGACAGCTAACGCATCTTTACTGGGGTCTTCACGAAATGAATATTTTGCCTATTACGACCGTTATGATTTGGGCGAAAATTGGCTCATTAAAAATGCGCGTTGGGAATGGAAGGGCCGACGCGTTGATTATAAGACTAGTGTCATTATTGGCGAAACACAATACCTCTTCTATGAGAGTTACGACAGGCAGGCAGATCAGCGTTATTTGCTCTGCCGCACACTCGATTCAAATGCGACCTTAAGCGAAGTGAAAGTAATGGAGGTGCTTGATAGTCGACGTAGGGCTCGTGGTGATTTCGATATTCAATTATCTAAAGACCGTTCCAAGATTGCGATTTTTACAAATCCGCCCTATGAACGTAATTCCACAGAAAACTTTTACATACGAATTTTTGATAGCGCCTTGGAGGAGCTTTGGAATGCAGATGTCGAATTGTCTTATCGCGATAGGAACTTTGGGATCATGGATTTTGAAGTGTCCAATTCGGGTGAAGTATTCATTTTGAGCTATTACGATAATAGTCCCAACATGACTATGTTGAACAATCGAGATCTAGAGTACAAACTCATGAGGGTCACGGACGAGAGTGGGATTAGCGATGTGGTTGAGTTCGATTTAGGATTACAAGATGTGCTCGTTCAAAGCTTAGGAATCGAGTGTGATCTAGTAGACGGACAGATGGCCATTTCGGGGTTTTATGGTAAGAGAAACGTATGGGACATGGACGGAGCCTTGTATTTAGCGTTTGACCAAGCGAAGGGAGAAGTAGTTTCTTCAAATCTCAACCAATTCGCTCCAGATTTTGTGGCTCAATTCAATAAATATAGAGCGAAGCGCGGTAAAGGTATTCGAAGAAATTTTGTCTTTCGCGAGTTTGTGTCCAGGCCAGATGGGGGTGCTTATGTAGTGGCAGAAGATTATGAGGTGGTCGTGCGAACAACTCAGGGTCAACGGGGTCAGACTACGACTAATTATTACTATTACTACAACGATATTATTGTCTTAAGTATAGATAAATCTGGTGATGTGGATTGGTATGCGCACATTCCAAAGAAACAAACGTCAATGAATGATGGCGGTTACTTTTTGGGTTATACGATGTTGCTGAATGAAGAGGGATTACATTTTCTATACAATGATCACCGTAAGAATGCGAAACGCTGGGGAAAAAAGAACCTCAAGCGCATAACGAATGCGAAAGCAGGAAACCTGGTAATGGTAACATTGGGACATGATGCGTCCATGAGATACAATGTGCTATATCGAAATAAGCGCCAGAAATTCAGAGTTGCACCCCGTCAATCGAGATTGGCAAATGACGGCTATGACGGCGCGATACTACTTTCTTTACGCGGTTCTAAAATCCGATTTGGTAATTTATACTTCGAAGAATAACACATGAATATTCATTTCATAGCCATTGGAGGCAGCGCCATGCATAATTTGGCCATTGCCCTTCACAATGGCGGACATACGATCACTGGTTCAGACGATCAAATTTTTGAGCCATCTCGCGGTCGACTTGAGCGAAAGGGATTACTACCTGAGGTTGAAGGTTGGTATCCAGAAAAGGTCCAAGAGGGACTCGATGCTATTATTTTAGGAATGCACGCGCGTGAGGATAATCCAGAATTGGCCCAAGCGCAAGAGTTAGAGTTGCCCATTTTCTCGTATCCGGAATTTCTCTACGAAATCAGCAAAACCATGACGCGTGTGGTCATTGCCGGATCACATGGTAAAACTACGACCACCGCAATGGTACTTCACGTGATGAATCATGTGGGACAGCCTACAAACTATATGGTGGGTGCTCAACTTGAAGGTTTCGATTGTATGGTTGAATTGGAAAGTGGCAGCGAATTTATGGTCATGGAAGGCGATGAGTATTTGAGCTCGCCTATTGATCATCGCCCTAAATTTCACTTGTATCGTCCAAATATCACAGTTATCACAGGTATTGCATGGGACCACATTAACGTGTTTCCCACCTTTGAATCTTATGTTGACCAGTTCCGTACCTATCTAGATACTATAGAGCCAGGTGGTGCCCTGATTTACAACGAGCGCGATGTAGAATTAGTGAATCTAGTTGAAGAAACAAGCGCACCAGTTAAAACATTTAGTTACACCCTTCCTGCATTTGAAATCGTTGATGGTCAGACCTTTATACACACCGAGGAGGGAATGATGCCGCTACAAATTTTTGGAGAGCACAACTTGAGCAATCTTGAAGCAGCGCGATGGATTTGCTTGGAAATGGGAGTTCAAGAAGATGCGTTTTACGATGCAATCTTGAGTTTCACGGGCGCTCAAAATCGCATGGAGGTATTCAAAACCGGAAGTCAAGTCAAAGTGTTCCGTGATTTCGCCCATGCACCCAGTAAAGTAGGAGCTTGTGTCAAAGCGCTTAAAGAGCAATTCGGAGCGGTACGTGCTGTGTTAGAATTACACACTTTTAGTAGTTTGAATCCGGAATTTTTACCACAGTATCTAGGTACTATGGACGCGGCGGATGAGGCTTGGGTTTATTTTAGTCCCGACGCAGTTGCGCACAAAAAACTGCCTGCTCTGAGTAAGGCAGATGTTGAAACTGCTTTTGGTGCCGGAGTACGCGTATTTGACTCCTCGGAATCGCTCCAATCGGCTCTTGAAAATCCGCACAATATTAAGGCCATGGCGCTCATGAGCAGTGGAAATTTTGGAGGTATTGATTTGGAGGCTACGCTAGCTAAGTATTAATGAGTAAATTTGCAGCATGAGCAAAAGGGAAATCATCGACTCCAGAGCACTGAACATAGCGTTAAATCGCTTGTGTTGTAAGTTGATTGAAAATCATGGTGATTTCTCTAGTTCCATTCTCATAGGAATGCAACCACGAGGTGTGCAGGTTCTAGAACGCATTGTTAAGCTTCTTGAAAGTACCTATGGTGTGGAAGGTGTACGCACGGGTGTCTTGGACATCACTTTTTACAGAGATGATTTCAGACGACGTCCAGGTCATTTGCAGCCGAACAAAACGCGTGTAGATCATCTGGTAGAAGATCAAAAAGTCGTCTTTATAGACGATGTTCTTTACACGGGTCGAAGTATTCGCGCAGCGATGGATGCTATCCTGAGCTTCGGTAGACCAGCGAAAATGGAATTACTCACGTTGATAGATCGAAGATTTTCGCGTGACCTCCCTATACAACCAGATTACAAAGGCCGTCAAGTCGATTCAATCGCCTCACAGCGAGTTGAAGTGCTCTGGGAAGAAGTAGACGGGAGAGATGCAGTACTACTAACGGATCCCGAATAATGAGCGAATTATCTGTGAATCACTTACTGGGTATAAAGCACCTCAAATCAGAGGATATCCAGCTCATTCTCGATACAGCGACACAGTTTAAAGAGGTCATTAACCGGCCGATAAAAAAAGTACCGACCCTTCGAGATATCACTGTGGCGAATTTATTCTTTGAGAATTCGACGCGGACACGGTTAAGTTTCGAATTGGCTGAAAAGCGATTGAGCGCTGACGTGGTCAATTTTTCTGCGGCTTCTTCTTCGGTGAAGAAAGGCGAGACGTTAGTTGATACGGTGAATAATATCCTATCTATGAAAGTAGATATGGTGGTGATGCGACATCCCAATCCAGGTGCTGGTGAGTTTTTAGCCCAGCACGTTGATGCCTCCATTGTAAATGCAGGAGATGGTGCACATGAACATCCCACACAAGCACTACTGGATGCTTTCTCAATCCGTGAGGCGTTAGGAACATTGAAAGGCACTAAGGTTGCTATTGTTGGCGATATCGTACATAGTCGAGTAGCACTTTCGAATGTTCTGTTGTTAAAGAAAATGGGCGCTGAGGTAATGGTTTGTGGACCTACGACGCTGGTTCCAAAATACATGCATACCCTGGGTGTAAAGGTTGAACACAACCTTCAGACAGCCATTGAATGGTGCGATGTTGCGAATATGTTACGAGTTCAGCACGAGCGTCAAGATCTAAAATACTTCCCGTCCCTTGCAGAGTACCGTGCCCAGTACGGTCTTACAATGGAACATCTAGATGCTCTTGAAAAACCGATTGTTGTAATGCACCCTGGACCAGTAAACAGAGGGGTTGAGATCACATCGGAAGTAGCGGATAGTGAGCATTCTATTATTTTGGATCAAGTTCAGAATGGCGTAGCGGTCCGCATGGCCGTATTATACCTACTTGCAGAGAAGCGCAAACTAAGTAAGGCCTAAATATGGGCCTTGATTTGATCATTTTGGGGGCAGCAAGTGCAACGCCCACGTCAAATCAGTATACCACTGCGCAGTTACTAAAAATGCGCGAGCATTATTTCTTGATAGATTGCGGAGAGGGAACACAGAAACAACTTCGGAGATCAAAGACGAAGTTCTCGAGGATCAATCATATTTTCATATCCCACCTTCATGGAGATCATTTTTTTGGCTTGGTTGGACTCTTAAGCACCTTTCATCTATTAGGCCGTACCGCGCCATTGACAATCTATGGGCCTCCTAAACTAAAAGATATCGTACTCACCCAGTTTAGGGCTGCGGGGACCTTTACGTCCTATCCGATGCAATTTATAGTGACCCAGCATAAAGTACCGCAAGTATTGCTTGAAACCGAATCTTATACTATCTCGAGCTTTCCATTAAAGCACAGGATCGCAACCACGGGTTTTCTGTTTAAGGAAAAGTCTTTAAAACGATCGCTAAATAAAGCAGCAGCAGATGCGCATGGCATCCCCGTCTGCGACTACCATTGGATTAAAGAAGGTAAAGATTGGACCAGCGATGAAGGAAAGGAAGTCTCGAATGACTTACTCACCTTTGATCCACCACCACCATTGTCGTATGCGTTTGCCTCTGATACCATGTACTCCCCAGATACTGCTGAGTACGTGAAAGGGGTGGATTTACTTTATCACGAGAGTACTTTCTGCGAAGATAAGAATGCACGTGCTAAGCAAACCATGCACAGTACCGCTGCTCAGGCGGCTACGGTTGCTGTTGAGGCGGGTACAAAGCATTTAATCATAGGGCATTTTAGTGCGCGTTATGCAGATAAACGACAGTTTGAAGATGAAGCGAAGGCCATATTCCCGGAAGTCTTTGCGGCGCGCGAATTGTGTCAATACAACCTGCAGCAAAGTGGTATAAAAGTTAAATCTGTAGCACCCGAAAAGGATGAGAAATAAGGCTTTAGCGGTACTCTTTTTAACCATATTCCTTGACCTGATGGGGTTTGGACTGATCATTCCGATTTTACCGATCTATGCTAAAGATTTAGGTGCAACGGATGCGATGGTAGGATTGTTAGGTGCCTCTTTTAGTATTATGCAGTTTTTGTTCGCTAGTTTCTGGGGCGGATTGAGCGACCGCTATGGACGACGCCCTGTGATGCTCACGAGTATTTTAATTATGATGGTAGCTTACATTCTCTTTGCAAATGCTACAGTGCTGTGGCTTCTGTTTGTTACGCGCCTCATGAAAGGATTTGGAGCGGCGAACTTGAGTGTTGCACAAGCGTATATAAGTGATGTTGTTCCACAAGAAAACAGGACGAAAGCATTCGGTATTATTGGCGCTGCCTTTGGTCTCGGATTCATTTTCGGGCCTTCTTTAGGCGGGATATTAAATGAATATTTTGGCGTTGCGGGAGTAGGGTATTTTGCAGCCAGTTTAAGCGGCTTGAATTTTATTCTTGCTTGGTTTTTCTTAGGAGAAACCTTGAAAGAGAAATCCAAACAAAGCCAATTATTCCCCAATCCATTTAAAGACATTATCCGCTTTAAATCGACCCCTGAAGTAAGTGCGCTATTCACTATAAATTTTGTCTACATCTTAGGATTTAGCATGATGCAAATCACCTCAACACTTTTATGGGCGGAGCACTTTGGCTTATCTGAAATGCACATAGGCTATACTTTCGCCTACATAGGTCTATTGGCAGTGATTATACAGGGCGGACTTATAGGAAAATTCAATACCTGGTTTGGGGAACGCAATCTTCTGGTGTTCGGGACCATTTTAGTGTCTCTAGGGCTTTTTGGAATGCCCTTTGTACCAACTGATTTATTTGGCCTCGAATTGTTTTGTTTAAGCTTTCTTTCATTGGGTAATGCGCTTTTGACTCCTACGGTGAGTTCATTATTGAGCAGTTTTGCACCTAAGGATGCCCAAGGGAAAATTTTAGGCACCAATCAGAGTGTGGGTTCATTAGCAAGGGTATTAGGTCCTGCTATCGGTGGAGCGGCCTATGGCTTTCATTATACCTATCCGTACCTTTTAGCAGGTAGTATCACTTTGATCGTCAGTATTTTAGCAATTCGCCTGCGCAAAAAACACTTTTCCTTATAATTACGTTGTACCTGGTTTAAAAATTAATTAGATGCATGTTTAAACAATTAAATCTTTTGTGCGTTGATCTGTATGAATCTATTTAATAATGAATAAAATGAAGAAAATTGCAATTTTAGCAGCGGCAGCAATCATCGCCGTAAGCTGTTCAAACGGTACAAAGGCAGACGAAGCAGTCACAGGAGAAG
>CAJQHZ010000002.1 GCA_905478295.1 uncultured Flavobacteriales bacterium
GAAAACTGATGGTTCCATTGAAGCCCAAAAGACTGAATAGGTCCTGCAGTATGAATACCAAAGGAATTTTTTGCATACTCCTGAGCGCTGAGCCCAATTGACAAACTTGTGATTGCCAGAGTTAATAATAACTTGTTTTTCATAATAAATAAGATTTTGTTTCGATAGGAAATTAATTATTATCGATTTAAACTGCTGTTTCATTTTAACCATTCTATGATTTTTTTGAACAGTGACGAGTGTTAAAGCGAGTCTAAAAATTGTGATGTCAATCGATTTTTGCACCGCGCTACAGTAAATAAATCCACTATATTGTTTACTCAATTAAATTGCATGTGGGGAGCTAATAAGTGGACCGATTCTATGTTCAAGAGATACTGGCACATCGTTATAGTACTGGTCTTTTTGTTCTTTCTATCCCGTGTTAATTTTTGAACCGACTCACCATGAAGCACTGGATTACCCTCGCACTGACCCTCGCTTTCGCGCCAATACACAGTCAAACGCTCGTTGTATTAGGCACGCTACAAGACGGTGGTTCACCGCACATGAATTGCGAAAAATCCTGCTGTGCCTCGCCTAAACCAAACGATTACGTCGCATGCCTAGGCATTTATGATTCAACGCTTGCTGTGCTCTTTGATGCTACACCCGATATTGTCCCGCAGCTAGGAGAACTCCTCGAAAGATCAGGTTCAGAAAAGTACTCAGTCTTTTTAACGCATGCCCACATGGGTCATTATACGGGACTTGCACACTTTGGTCGCGAAGCTGCAAATACAAACAAAGTTCCGGTCTATGCGATGCCAAGAATGATCGATTTTCTCGCAAAAAACGGGCCTTGGAACCAGCTCTTAAAACTTCAAAACATAACACTTAATGGACTCGAAGAAGGTGTGCCGCGTACACTTCAAAACGGCCTGATCGTCGAACCGTTTTTAGTTCCTCACCGTGATGAATTTTCTGAAACAGTAGGTTACTATATCAAGCGTAAAGGAGGAAAGGTTGCACTTTACATTCCAGATATTGACAAATGGGAAGAGTGGGAAGAAAACATCATCGCCGTCATACCGCGTGTTGACTACGCATTCATCGACGGCACTTTTTTCGCTGATGGAGAAGTGCCACGACCCATGTCAGAGGTTCCGCATCCATTCATTTCAGAATCGGCCAAGCTGTTCTCTTATCTACCCAGAGAGGAGCGTGAGAAGATTTACTTCATTCACCTCAACCACTCAAACCCTGCACGTAACGCGGAATTTGAAGGGCGCAAAGCGCTAGAAGCCCAGGGCATGCATTTCGCTGACTTTGGTCAGGAATTCCAATTATAAGATGGAGTAAATGCTGAGCTACTGGGAAAAGTCTTCTTTCATTCACCACGATCTAATAGTCGTTGGTGGCGGTATTGTTGGGTTGAGCACAGCATTGCATTTTCAGTTAGCCTATCCTAAGAAAAAGGTTGCTATCATCGAACGCGGGCTATTCCCGAGCGGCGCCAGCACCAAAAACGCAGGATTCGTTTGCTTTGGATCTATATCAGAATTGGCCGAAAATGCCCGAACTGATTCACAAAACGAACTGCTTTCCCTTGTTGAAAAACGGTACAAAGGCGGCCTTGAATTGCGCCAATTACTAGGCGACCCAAACATAGACTACCGCCCAGTAGGAGGCTACGAACTAGATTTCCAAGGCGATCTGCACGAACGCATGTACACCTTCAACGACTGGCTCAAACCACTGTTCAATAATCCCGTGTTCTCAGACGCACGCGATAAAATTCCTGCTTTTGGCTTCGACCAAACGAAGGTAAAAGGACTAGTTAAAAACCAATTTGAAGGGAGTATCGACACCGGAAAAATGATGGAAGCATTTGCCCGAAAAGCACGCGAAGCTGGGGTACAGTTTTATACCCAAACAGAAGTTCTTCATTACGTGGAACAAACGAATGGTGTTGAAGTCGCGGTCTCAACTACGGACGGTCCGCTCCAACTTTTCACGGTCCAATTGGCCTTATGCACGAATGCATTCACAAAAACACTCCTACCGGACGCCGATCTTGAACCGGGTCGAGGCATGGTTGTGATCACGAAACCCCTGACGTGGGCGCCGCCGCAAGGAACGTTTCACTACCACAGCGGGTACAATTATTTCAGAAACTCAGGCAACCGCATCCTCCTCGGCGGCGCCCGCCACCTCGACCTCAAAGGGGAAGCCACCACTAAAGAAGGTATCAACATTCTCTTAAAAGAACAACTGATTGAAGACCTCAAAAGCTTCATTGCACCTCAACGTCCGCTAGAGATAGACTATGCCTGGTCGGGTATCATGGCCTTTGGTGAAGGAAAAGCACCACTGCTTTTACATCCTTCTGCGCGTGTTCACGCAGCCGTTCGGTTAGGTGGCATGGGGGTTGCCTTAGGTACAGGTCTGGGTAAAGAATTGGCCCAGCACCTCGGTGCTACAACGTCTTAAGAAAATCAATAATCCCATTGAAGTACGTGTCCGCATCATCGTACATCGTCATATGTCCTCCCTCTGAGCAATACAAAAAGGTTCCGTTTTGAACTGAATCTGCAATGGCACGCATGGCTTCTGGATCCATGGTGTCGTACTGCGCACCAATACTTAGCGTAGGTACTTCAATACGGTATAAATCGGCTGTTCTGTCCCAATTTTTAAGGGTCGCGTCGCCAACCATACCAAACTCGCTAGGGCCTTGAAGTTTTAAATACAAGGGGTAATTCAACTTTGAAAAACTTCTATTTACAGGCTCTGGCCATTCCGCTAACGGACGACGTAAAACATGCTCCGGATAGTAGTGCTCTTCGATCAGTCCTAAGTATCGTGGGTTGGTGTAGTCTCCCGCCGCCTCAAAGGCCTGAAGCTCTTCTAGTACCTCAGCAGGTAATTGTGGTCCCAATACCTCTTGGGCGTATTTCATGTATTCGGGTGCAGAGGCAACCATGTTAGAAATCACCAAGCCTTTTAAGTTTTCTTGGTACTTCAACGCATATTCCATTCCTAAAATTCCGCCCCAGGAGTGCCCCAATAACACAAAGTTTGACGCATCTAAACCTAAGGCTAAACGAACCTGCTCAACCTCATCAACGAACCGGTCAAGCTCCCAAAGTCGCTCGTCTTCTGGGTTGTCGCTATTACCTGATCCTAACTGATCATAGTAATAATATTCAACCTCAGCGTTTGGAAAGTAGCTGTCCGCAGATTCAAAATATTCGTGTGTGGCGCCCGGCCCTCCGTGCAGCAATAACACTTTCAATTCAGGGTTATTCCCTACTCTTTTCGTCCAAACTTTAAAGGTTCCTAACTCCGTTTCGACGGGAATCACCTTCACGCCGCCGGTCCATTGATCGTCGCGCTGGGAATAGTCTAAATACGTATCGGATACTGATGGTTCGACCGTTTCGGTCGTTGTACAAGCGACAAACGCAGTAAGTGTAAGGAGGTATAGCAGATTCTTCATAACAATGATTTAATTATTGACGCTGAAGTCTGACAGCGTTCTTAAAGCTACCAACTTTCTGATAATCAATTGCAAGAACGCACCGCGAATTAATCTTTACTACCGAGGTGTTAAAACCTTAATCCCATTTGAAGTACGTTCCTGTACAGATTTGTAGTGTAAAGGTCCCGTTGATAGAAATAGCCAAATTGGAGTTTAATTCCCCCTATTTTATTGCTTGTCCTTATTCCTAATCGCAATGATTGATCTGGCTCATCGCTAGAAACATTCAACAGCTCCGCCTGAAAAGTAGGGTCCCATTTGAAGTTTTTTATGGGTAAGTCGTATTCACCACGTAGGCGGGCTACAAACTTATTTGAACCTGAGCCAGATACGATCCAGCGTTGCTGAACAGCATATCTAAAATGGAGTTCACCTAACGGTAATTGTATGTTTTGCTGTGCATTAACCTGTGCTCTAAAGCGCTGAAAAGTTCCTTGATTGCCTCCTTGATTGTCGAAAATAAAATAGTGGCGTAGCTCTAACCCTAAATCCCACTTTTTACTAAGCTCTTTTTTAAAATCAAAATTCGTCAACCACTGGTCGTGGTCCTGATCGCTGTATTTCGCTCGATATTGGCCGCTCGTAGTGAGCGACACTTGTTTAGGCAGCTTTGTCTTGTAACCTACTTTTGCCCAAACATGATTAGCGACAGAACTGTCCGTTTGCCCAAAAGCTAAAACAGAGGCAAGCAAACAAAATGAGAGTATTTTATTTCTCATAGTAAACCTGGATCTGAGCTGTCCCTAACGCATAGTCTACTTTCGATACATGCACCCGAACAACCGTCATCTGCATTTGCTGGGCGAGCGTCTCGATCTTCTCGTCAAATACCTTTTGATCCAGATCTGCAACGGGTAATGTTACATTAATCTTTTCCAATGAAGGCTCCTGCTCTTCTTCCGTCAATAAAAAACGCTCGAGCAGATAAATAAACCCTAAAACCAATGTGTTGACTACAACCAATTCCAGCCAGCCTTCAGCGCCTGATGACAATGCGTTAATCACTGCAATTCCAATAGCAGCGAATAAATAGGTCATCTCTTGAGGTCGCAATGCTTCAGTACGGTACCGAACTATACCGAAAACCGCGAACATTCCTATGGCCATACCGATCTGCATGTCGAAAGTGCGAAGTGCATGCGCCAAGAAGAACACTACAACAGAAATAATAAAGAAGCTGTAAACGTTCTTTCTAGATTCCCGACCGTGCTTACTCACGATACGCATCTGTACAAGGTTAAAAATCAAAGTCAGCGCGAACCGTGTTAAGAGTTCTAATAAGGCATTGTCTGAGAATGCAGTCATCGAATTGGAGCGTTTAGGCGATAAATATACATCCCAAAAAAGTATAATTAACGTTTAGCAACAGAAGCTGTTTACTTTGCTCTGTTGTAATCGATCGTTCATATTTAACACAGTGGTTATTTTAGCCGTAATTTGCAATGGTAAATTCTTACCCCATTATGAGCACACCTTTTCTCTACATTGGCCCTGGTTTAGGCGTTGGCGCAGGCATCCTTATTGTACTGGTGCTGGTACTGATTGTAGCCGCTTTTGGCTACCGCATTTGGTATACCATCAAAAAAGCGCGCAAGAAGTAAATGTGGACGGTCCTCTTCATAGCCTTCCCCGCCTTCTCAGGCATCCTGTTGAGCATCGGGGTCTTGCGCATGAAAAGGCCTTTTTTCACTCTCGCTCTCCACAGTGTAGCGCTTCTTGATGTACTCATCTCTGAGCAGGACGACGATGAAAAGTTTGAGGCCGTGAATGCCCAAACCGCGAAGACCCTCAAATCCCTCCTGCTGAACCTCGCGCTGCTCTCTGCGCTTATCGCACTGACTTTTTACACCTATTACTACCTCCCCGGACACTTTTGGGCCGACGTATTGCCCGACCAGCAAAAGCTTTTTGCTTTCGGTGTAGGCACACTGCTCCCCTTCTTGTACCCCAAAAAGAAACGGAGCGCCTACAGCCCTATGGCCCAATTATTCCACCGCCTCATTCTCAACCACTACCATCTGGGAAAGGCATTGCTGAAAAGACAAATCAAGGGTATCGAAAATCCCATTCTAGCCGACCAAACTTCTGCCGTTTTGATTACGGGGTTGGCGCGAGCCGGAACGACTGCGCTCACACGCGCACTTACGGATCGTGGCCCGTTCGCCTCCCTCGACTACAGCAACATGCCCGTCCTGCTCGCACCCAGACTTTGGAGTAGATTCTACAAGCCGAAGAAAAAAGAGGACAAAGAGCGTGCGCACGGTGATGGGATAAAAGTCGGACTCGCCAGTGTCGAAGCACTCGAAGAATACTTCTTTAAGGTGGCCACTAACGACCGATTCATCTCCGACGACCAGCTTCATTTGCACGAGCTCAGCGCGAAAGAAAACGACCTGTACCGCCGCTACACCAAAAGTCTTTGTGGCGACGGTCAAATCTATCTCGCAAAAAACAACAATGCCATTTTGCGTCTGAAGTCGATCCTGCCACAAAATCCAGATATGAAGGTTTTTGTTTTAGTCCGAGATCCACTGCAACACGCCTATAGTTTGATGAAGCAGCACCAGAAATTTGAAAAAGAACAGACGGAAGATCCCTTCATTTTAGAATACATGAACTGGTTGGGGCACCACGAGTTCGGACAAGGCCAATTGCCCTTTAATCTATCGGGAACGGCCCCACAACAAACCGATCGCGGAAAGCTCAACTACTGGCTCGAACGTTGGCTCGACTATTACAATTACGCTAAATCTCTCAGTAACATTCATTTCATCTCCTATGAAGATTTCGTTACCCAGCCAAAGGAGGTGCTTGAAGGCATAAGTACTGAAACGGGCATCGCATTGAAGACCGAAGGAGTAGCACTATTCGAGAAAACGGAGGTCGACGTGCCGGAGCACGATGCGGATCTCGCCGCGAAAGCGCTGGAAATTTATAGGGAAGTTGCGCATGAACTGAGCGCCTCAAGAGAAGTGGTTAGCAGGCTGCTATAGTCGCTTGAACACGAAGGCGTCATAACACAAAATAAGGACGGTGTACACCTCCTCCTACATTAATCAAAAAAGCCCGGCGATGCCGGGCTTTTTTTTGCGTTTAATTTAAGAGCAACCGCTCCGTATATGCCTCCGTCGGCGTTTGCAGTTGCAAGATATAGGCGCCTTTAGGTAATGCCGTGAAATCAAAATCTGTGATCTGTGGACCGTCAGTTACGAGACTGCCTTGTGCCGCCATTTTCCCGCGCACATCGCGCAGCGACCATTCAACAGAAGTGCCTTGTGGAAAGTCGAATACTACATCGACCCATCCAGTGCTCGGATTAGGGAACACCATGAATGGTTTTGTTTCGGCCCATTCAACCTCAGCAACGTCCATAAAGGCTGCATCCGTCAATTTTACATCTGTATAAATGTGCCATTCTCCCGGAGCGAAAGAAATAGGTGCCGTAGCGTTTGAAACGGTGAGGGTATCACCTGTAAAATAGTCATACCAGGTTCCTGTGTGCTGAAAATTAGGATACACGTCTTTTTGTGTTACCGCAAAGTTTCCAACCACGGTAGCCTGCATAGAGGCGCCGTTGAGGTTGATGCGCTTTGAAGAACCGTTGAGGGCATATGTGAAATTAGAGGTGTTGAATACATCATACTTCTTGCGCATGTCCATCATGGAGGCCATGTAGAAATAGATTTTCTGGCGGTGTTGGTCGTTGTAATAGTTCCAAAGTATGGGTTTTTCACAAACACGACAAGGATTATCAATGGAGATGTCATAGCCCAATTCTTCAAACATGTAAATCATCTTCGGCCCAGGAATGGTATAGAAGAAGGCGCTGGCTTGTATGATGCGGTCCGCACGGGTCGCTAGGGTTTTCGTGTCGTATCCCCCGCTTGCATTACCGTAGGTTTTGATCTTGTACGAAGCGCGTTCTTCATCGTGGCTTTCCATATAAGAGATGAGGTGCTTATCGTTCCATCCCCGCTCTTTGTAAATACCCCACTTAAAATCGCTGTCAGGTGTATACCCCATGGCCGCCTCATAATACTGATGTACCGCATTTCCCCAGAGCAACATGCCATAATCGCTCAATTCTTTTTCCTCTTGATTGGGACCCCAATGCTCTAAAATGACATAAAAGTCCGGATCTACATTCCAACATTCATCTGCCATGCGTTTAAGCGCTGAAATGCGTGTGGCCTGATAACTGTCTGCGTTTGAGCTGTTCGTAAAGCCTTTCGTAAAGTCAAATCGGATACCGTCAATATTGAAGTTTTCAATCCAGTAAGTGTTGATTCGGTCTATATAGTCACGCGTGGGTTGGACGAAATGATCAAAGTCATTCCCCCAGCAGTTCGGCGGGTGGGGACAATTCTGATTCATATACGGGTTGTTCGCTGCTGGACGATTGTTGCCGCTGTCCCACCACATTTGAGCAATGGGGTTTTGACCGAAGGCATGATTGAACACCTGATCCATAATCACCGCAATGCCGCGGCTATGGCAACTGTCTACAAACGCTCTGAATTTATCCGGAGTACCGTAGTATTTGTCTAAAGCCATATGAAACGATGGGTTGTATCCCCAGCTGGAATTGCCCTCAAATTCAGAATTAGGCATCAGTTCTATGGCGTTCACACCCAAACGCTCAATATAGTCTAGTGTATCGATCAAAGACTGGTAATTACGCGTCGAAACGAAGTCGCGAATGAGCAATTCATAAATCAATAGTTCCTCTTTGTCTGGCGCATTAAATGTGGTGTTACTCCACTGGTACGCTGGCTTTGCTGTTTCGTACAAGGAAACTATGCCCGTGGTGTTTCCGGTCGGATAGCTGGGTAGATTGGGATAGGTTGCGCTGGATATGTATCCATCGTTCCAAGGATCTAAAACCTGCTCTGAATACGGATCCGCAACCCTTAAATCACCGTCCATCATGTATTGATAGGTGAAGGGTTGTCCTGCGGGAACAGTCATCTCTAGAAACCACCACGCCCCTCCAGGGGTGCGGGTCATCGCATTAAGGGTATCCGGCAAAAAGTCATTCAGCGAGGTCAAACAATACACGCGGTTTTTGAACGGAGCATAGAGTTTGAAGAATACCGTGGTATCATTGAGCTCGTTGATGCCCTGCTCCATTCCTCCGGGCAAAACGCCGACGTTTAACGGTCCTTGAACTGCATAATAGGCGGTATCATAAACGGTGGTGGTGTCGTATTCTGCCTGAAGCACCACAGTGTGAATGCCTCCTGCAGTGCTGCTGAGGTAAAAATTATCTTGTTTAGTAGAATCTTGATACACTAACGTACCGTTATCGTAGATCTTAAAATTTGATTTTTGTGTTGCCGCCACCACAAACTCTAAAGAATCACCACTATTGATAAGTTGGGTAGTCTCAGGCGCTAAAAATTGGGCGATTAGTCCCCCATTCGCAGGATATACGTCATAATAAATGTCGCTCCCGTTGGGATCGCGACCTACGATACTCCCGCTCGCATTGCGGAATACAAAAGCCATTTGCTGTACAACAACGCTGCTCCCAAAACCATAAAAAGACGGCATATGGTATTCGATTTTGTGTAGATTATTACCCAAATTCGTCATTAATACAGAGGCGTCCGCTGTACCCCAATTCCCTTGCACATGACGCCAATCCGTAGGCGATGTACTTTGGTTGGTAATCAACCCAGCGTGTGCATACACAGGAACCACACCCGTTAGTGCGCCATTTCCTTCCGTTGCATCGTAAATGATGGTTACCGTATCATTCTGCGAAGGAAAAGCCGGAGTAACAGATAAAATCTGAGCCCCTACCGTCACCGGCAGTAGTGCGACAGCTAAAATCAAGGTCGTTATTCCTCGTGTCATACGTTATGTTTTGAGTCGTTGGGTTTATGAGCTCTAAGTTACGCCACAGAAAAATTGGTTTTTGACCAGTTTATGTCCAATTCTTAACCGCATTCAGCGATACTTTTCAGAGTACCAATACGCTGATAAGACGAATCTATCTCTCTTTTAGTTTTTGATAGAGTGCGTCTCTTAACTTTGTTTCTGTAAAAGAACAACCCTATGAAAATCCCTATCATCAAACACCTAGTTAATTTTGTCGAAGCAAACGACGAAGACTACATTCACGAAACTCTTGAAGTTCTTGAATCGTTGGCGGACGTACCGACGCTTAAAGACGAAGAACTTGAAGTGATCGGGGAACTCATCTCAAACCTTTATGGTGCGCTCGAGGTGAATAAAGAAATCACAAACGGCACTTCCAAAAAAGATGCACTTAACGGTTTTATGAAGCGCGTTTTAGGTTCAATTAATTAACTTAGACAGACTAAATAAACCGCTATGATTACCACTACTACAGCCAACGTTCCAGGAAAAGAAGTTTCAGAAATCCTCGGCATCTCGCGTGGAAGCACCGTTCGCGCACGCAACATCGGTCGCGATATTTTTGCTGGACTGAAAAACATTGTAGGTGGGGAGATCAGCGAATACACACGCTTGCAAGCGCAAAGTCGTGAACAAGCCTTTCAACGAATGGTCAAAGACGCGGAGTCCATGGGCGCTGATGCGGTCATCAACGTTCGTTTTACCACCGCAATGGTGATGCAAGGCGCTGCTGAAATGCTGGCTTACGGCACGGCAGTAAAACTGAAATAATGATCTTCGGCGTTTTATACTTCGCATTCTGGGCCGTAATGCTTTCAGGAGTGGTATACTTTGGTATACGCGCTTACCAGCGAAGAAAAACAGAGGATTTTGAAGACCGCAGTAACTAGTCCACAGGGCTAAGTTCCACTATCCGGTCACACATATACCGAATCACATCGGGGTCGTGAGAGATGAAAATCATACTCAGGCCCCGATTTTTTTTAATTCCGTTCAATACGTTCAATACTTGGGATTGTACACTCACGTCGAGTGCGCTGACACTTTCATCACAAATCAGAACCTCCGGCGCTGCAGCCAATGCGCGAGCAATACCAATACGTTGGCGTTGCCCTCCGGAAAATGCCTTCGGACGCTTTCTTAAATCCGCCACTGATAAACCCACCTCTTCCAGCAAGGATTGTGCTTCTTTCAGGCGCTCTACGGGTGATAAATCAGGGCGATGACGCTTAAGTACACTATCTAATATCCATCCGATACGTTTACTACCGTTTAAGGCGCTGAAGGGATCCTGAAAAATGAACTGGATTTTACTCGCATCGCCTGTGTAGGAAAAAGCAGTAGATTCAAAGCTGTTTAATCCCACAATGGCACGGCCTATTGAACTCTTTCCGCTCCCAGAAGGCCCTATGAGTCCTAGCGTTTCACCTTTTTTTAGGTGCAAGTCGATGCCGTCTATAATCCATTGTTTTGTCTTTCGGAACCCGGTTCTTCGGTCAAATCCAATGCGTAAGCCCGTAATGGTCATTACTTCTTCAGCAGCTATGGGGGCCGCTAAGTCGGCCTGCTTTGAAGGAACAGTGTCGTTCAGAAAGTCCTCCAGCACCGGCAATGGAAATGGACGTCCTTCTTTCGGTGGGCGACATCCCAAAAGCCCCTTCGTATAAGGATGTTTTGGCACTGTAAAAACCTGCTTTGCTGGGCCGGTTTCCACCGTTTCACCGCGGAATAAAACGACCACTTCATCCGCCACCTCAGCAACCACTTCTAGATCGTGCGAAATGAGCCAAAGTGCTGCACCACTTTCTCGTACAAGCTTATTTAATAGTGCTAAAATTTTACCTTCTACCGCTTTATCTAAAGCCGTGGTCGGCTCATCCGCAATGATCAATTTAGGCTTCAACAACATCGCCATAGCGATAACTACACGTTGACGCTGTCCTCCACTCATTTCGTGCGGATACTTTTTTGAACTGGATTCTGGATCGGGAATTTCAACTTCATGCAATGCTGCATGTACTGCCTTTTCGCGATCGACGCGGCCTAGCGTGGTGTGGCGTTCGAGCACCTCCTCTAACTGTCGACCAATGCGAATAGAAGGGTGTAATGCCGTCATGGGGTCTTGAAAAACCATAGCCACCTCATTACCGCGAAGGTCGGACCAATTTTCGCTAGAAAAAGAAAGAAGGTCTTCGCTAAAAAGCTGGGCTACGACGGTTTTAATTTCTGCACGTTTATCCAGCAATCCCATGGCCATAAGTGCCGCGACGGATTTACCCGATCCACTTTCGCCAACCACCGCAATGGTCTGGCCTGGGTTTAAGGTAAAGGTGAAATCACGCAATACCTGGTGGCCATCAAAGGCGATGGATAATTGGTCAATATGTACGACCGGTGCCGGCATTAGTTGTTGTCCCAACGGTCCATTTGAGCTAAAAGCGTGGTTTCCAATAAATTAAACTCCTTCGCAAATTTACCCCCGCTCTTATGCCCAACCCGCACTACTATTCTGTTATGTACAGGGTCAACTATTATATGCTGACCCAACATTCCTCTAAAAGCGAAAACGTTTTGATGCGGCTCAGGATAAATCCAGAAACCGTGTCCGTATTCTGGGCTGCGGTAGCCTGCGCTGGCCATGGCTAAAAACGAAGAGTCTACCACGGACTGGCCGTCTATGTTTCCGTGATGCAAGACCAACTGGCCCAATTTTGCATAGTCACGAACGCTAGCGTTAACACAGCAAAAACCCAGTTCCAATCCTTCGGCTTGGTCCAAATGCCACGTTGCTGTGGACTCAAAACCGGCTTTTGCAAAGAGTTCACGGTTCGCATAGCTTGAAATACTTTCACCCACAGCGCGACTCAAAGCGATGGTTAAAATTTGCGTTTGTGCACTTTGGTATTCGAACACTTCTCCTGCGGGGTGTTTGCCCACAGGTATAGACAATGCCGTCTCAATCACGTTATCCCCGTAATACAGTTTTGCTGTCTTTGAAAATGGCGCTTTGTAATTCTCTTTTATTTGCATGCCCGCAGTCATGGTGCTGAAATGACGTAGCGTGGGCTCTGCGATACCTTCCGGAATCTCGTATTCAGGGATATATTTTGTAATAGGGTCGTCCCAAGAATCGATATAACCGTCCTGAACTGCAATCTGCACCAACATCGTAATAATGCTTTTCGCCATGGAAAAACTATTACTCATCGTTGAGGGTTCGTGCGCATTCCAGTACTCTTCGAGCACAATCTCATCCTGTTCTACGACTACTAGTCCAGCCGTTTTGTAGGTCTCTATTTTTTCACGCGTTTCTGCATCCAAAACACGCTTCAATGTTTTAGAAACGGGCAGAGGAGTTGCATTAAACACAGGAATTTCACGCTGGTCAAAATGCTTACGGTCGTAGATATGTGCAGAGGTATGTCCATCGAAATATGCGCCCTTCACTCCCTTGATTAAATACCCATAAGGCGAGAATTTTAGAGCTAGAAAAAGAATAATGAGTACGGAAAGTACGCGCTTAGCTGTTTTCATGTGTATAAGGAGTTGTGGTTGGCACCAGGGCGCAACCGAATTGGTCTACAAAATGCTTCTTCAGATGGTCCTTGACCTCTTCTAGATCGACCTCGCGGCCCAATTCTAAATGAAGCGAAGTCACCGGCTTGTCGCTGATGCCACAGGGCACGATCAAGCCAAAATGCTTTAAGGATGTGTTGATGTTTAGTGCAAAACCGTGCATCGTGGTCCACCTTGACGCTTTGACACCCATGGCACAAATTTTACGTGCAAGTGGTGTGCCGGCATCTAACCAAACCCCTGTCTCTCCATCCGACCTTCCGGCCGTTAAGCCGTATTCCGCGAGTGTTTTAATAACAACGTCTTCAAGGTAACGCAGGTATTTATGAATGTCGGTGAAGTAATGGTCAAGATCAAGAATTGGGTATCCGACAATCTGGCCTAGACCGTGATAAGTAATGTCACCGCCACGATTTACGGGGTGGTAATCTATTCCTTCCTCTTGCAAGCGTGCTTGATCCACAAGAAGGTGTGCTTCCTTACCGCTTTTACCTAGCGTAAATACGGGCGGGTGCTCTACGAAAATGAGGTGGTCGGTCGTCTCCTCAGCCCTTTCTGGAGTTTTGCGATTGACCAATTTTTGATCGACCGTTCGCTCAAACAACTTCGTTTGAAAGTCCCAAGCCGCACCATAACGTACGGTTCCTATATCTTGAAATTCTACTTTTCTCATGATTATTTGTGCCAATTCCATTGGACGCCAATGGGAATGTCAAACTGCCAGCCCCATAATCCACTGGGACCACCGTTCGTTCGTGACCACTGCGGCCACAGATACACACCTACGCCTTGGCTAATCCACCAGGTATATTGCAAACCTAGCCCAACCTTTACGTCGTTTGACGAAAAACTCGTGCCCATCACCGTTTGGCTTGTATGGTAGCCCATTCCTGCATGAATATCTGCTAATAAACTGTGGGATAAATCACTGCGGCCCAGCAAAAGGTACTGCGCGCGCATGGTGGCATTCACGCTCTGTGTCAAAGGATCCCAGCTTGTACTGGCCTCTGCACCAAGCGCCCACTTTGGCGTAAAAAATAGGCTTCCGCCTAGGTCTAAATCTAGGTGTGCGTTAACGATTTGCTCCCCTTGGCCTTGAACGGTTGCGAAGCCACCTACATAACCTAATCGGTCCCCCTTTTGCCAATACGGCTGCGCGGTACACAAGGCGTTTGTGAACAACGCAAACAGGAAAGGGCAAAATCGGCTAAATCGCATACTGCTAAGCTACAAAAGGCAATTATCTTTGTTGCCTTAATATACGCATTGCATCATGGCAAGATTATTATCAGAACAGGAGCAGCTCCGACGTACCGCATTGGAAAAATTAAGAGGTCTAGGTATCGACCCTTATCCCGCTGCAGAGTACACCGTTACCCACCATGCTAACGACCTTGCTTCCAGCTATACAGAAGGCGCAGAGGGCTTTGAGCACGTACGCATCGCAGGACGCCTGATGACAAAACGCATCATGGGAAAGGCTTCGTTTGCCGTACTTGCCGATGCCACTGGCGAGCTACAGATCTACGTGAATCGCGACGAAATTTGTCCAGATGAGGACAAAACGATGTACAATGATGTATTCAAAAAACTCTTAGATATTGGCGATTTTATCGGTGTAGAAGGACACGTGTTTACCACACAAACGGGCGAAATGAGTCTGCATGTGAAGGAATTGGTGGTACTTTCTAAATCACTTCGTCCACTTCCCGTCGTGAAAAAAGATGCCGACGGTAAGATTTACGACCAATTAACAGATCCTGAAATTCGCTACCGCCAGCGTTATGTAGATCTCGTAGTAAACCCAGGGGTAAAGGAAATTTTCCGCAAGCGTAATCGCGTGATCAGTACGATGCGTAACATCTTCAATGATGCAGGTTACATGGAGGTCGAAACACCCATTTTACAGCCCATTCCTGGCGGTGCGGCGGCTCGCCCATTCATCACCCACCACAACGCGCTAGACGTGCCGTTGTACTTGCGTATTGCCAACGAACTCTACCTCAAGCGCCTCATTGTAGGTGGTTTTGAAGGCGTTTATGAATTTGCAAAAGACTTCCGCAACGAGGGCATGGACAAAACCCACAATCCGGAATTTACAGTAATGGAAATCTATGTGGCCTACAAGGATTACCACTGGATGATGAAGTTTGTAGAAAACATGCTCGAGAAAGTGGCAACGGCTGTAAACGGTACCACCGATGCAACTATTGGTGAGAACACCGTTAGCTTCAAGGCGCCGTACGCCCGAGTACCTATCCTAGAGGCCATCAAGGAGCACACCGGTTTAGGTCTCAGCGGCAAGACAGAAGACGAAGTGCGCGAAGCAGCGAAATCTATCGGGCTTGAAGTAGACGAAACCATGGGTAAAGGAAAACTTATCGATGAAATCTTCGGCGAAAAGTGTGAGAAGCACTACATCCAGCCGACCTACATCATCGACTACCCCGTGGAGATGTCGCCACTGTGTAAGAAGCACCGCGACAATCCAGAACTCACGGAGCGTTTTGAGCTCATGGTGAACGGTAAAGAAGTTGCAAATGCATACTCTGAGCTTAACGATCCTATCGACCAATTAGAGCGTTTCGAGGACCAATTGAAATTATTAGAAAAGGGAGACGACGAAGCGATGTTCATCGACCAAGACTTCATTCGTGCCCTAGAATATGGTATGCCCCCTACCTCCGGTTTGGGAATCGGTATCGACCGCCTTACCATGATGCTCACCAACCAGGACAGCATCCAAGAAGTGCTCTTCTTCCCGCAAATGCGTCCTGAGAAATTTGAAACCGTCGCTAGTCCAAAAGACTTCGAGGCGATCGGTGTCCCTCAAGAGTGGTCCGTGCACATTGCGCAAGCCGGTTACCATACGGTAGAAAGCTTGCGTGCGAACAAACCTGCGGCATTGCATCAAAAACTCAACGGGTTCCGCAAAAAGAATAAAATAGAAGTTGCCGCACTCGCTCTTGATGTAGTCGAAAGCTGGTTCAAATAATACCTAAACGCCATGAAAAAATTCCTTTTTGCCCTTCGTTCCATTGGCCTAACAGTCGTCGGTTTAATTATCGCAATACTCGTAACCACCGGTTTACACAGTTTCTTTGGACTGTTTTTAGACCCATTGCCGATGGTCGATTTACAAGCGGCAGATTGGAGTGGGCGTTCAAATATCATATCTGCCTACATGACCGCGAATCCCTTTGCGATCTACAGTATGCTTATCGCACATGGCATGGGAGCTGCGCTGGCGGTGTTTTTTTATACCAAAACCATTATAGTGCCCTCGTGGTCTACACAAACGCGTAGAAAACCGTTTATAGGTTCCATCGTCTTACTGGCACTCTGGCTTTGGGGCGATGTACAAAACGACATGTTTGATGTGCCCGTGGGAGTACTTTGGACCACTATAGACGTATTTACGACAACAGCGTTGTCGGCGTTGGCCTTTGCCTTTGCTGGGGGCTTGCGTAAACATGCGGGCACCGAAAGTGTTACTAACGAAGATGGCGTGTACCGCGGATAATATCGGTCGACCGTAAGTTTTGAAAACGTATCCTGAAGATTTATTTGAAAGTATAGAGTTTGATTTGGTCAAGCAGGCCGTCGCAAAACGCGCCGTAACAGAGCGTGCCCGTGAGCGAATTCAAAGCCTTAAGCCAAGCAGTGATTTTGTCATAACTACGGGAGATCTACAAGAAGTTCATGAAATCTTAGGGCTGTATCAAAGTGATTTCGCAGTACCTGCACTAGCCGCAGAAGATATTAAGCCGTTTCTATTGCGCTTAAAAATCCAAGGCGCTACGCTCGAAGGTGAAGACTTTCTTGTGATTAAAAGCATGATTGAGAGCTTTAATCGGGTACACTACTTCTTTAAGGAACACGCCATGCGTACGCCGTCCATTCAGGATAAGTTCGCTCACCTCACGCCCAACAAAGAGGTGCCTAACGAGATTGATCGTGTACTCGACCGCAGAGGAGTTGTAAAAACTTCAGCCTCGGCGGAATTGGGTAAAATTCGTGCCACACTCACCAAAAAACGTGCTGCTGCAGACCGCATCTTTTACCGCGCCGTTAAAAAATACCAAGGCGCTGGTGTTCTCGCTGATACACAAGAAAGTGTTCACGATAACAAACGTGTTTTAGCCATAGAAGGTGCTTTTAAAGGACGGGTAAATGGGGTGTTTCACGGCTCTTCCGCGAAGGCAAGTATCTTTTTTGTCGAGCCATCAGAAACTCTCGAAATCAATAACGAAATCACCCTTTTAGAGGAAGAAGAAAAGAGAGAGGTAACACGTATTCTTCGTTTACTTACCGCATTTGTATCGGGATACCGTGAGGTACTTCGGGACTTCTCCACGGCGCTCTACCAGATTGATTTCGTAAATGCGAAGGCGCTGTATGCATTAGATGAGGAAGCGTGCTTGCCTCAATTGGTAGACAAGCCTCATATTGAGTTAATTAAGGCCATTAATCCCGTTCTTCGAGACTTTCATAAAGCAAAGAAGAAGCCGGTTGTGCCCTTAGATATCCGACTCAATGCAAAAACACGCATCCTCGTGATTTCTGGTCCTAATGCTGGTGGGAAATCCATCACGCTTAAAACAGTGGGACTTCTTCAGTTAATGCTTCAAAGCGGCTTGCTGGTGACCGTTCATCCGGACACTACAATGGGCTGGTTCAATGGCATAATGGCCGATATTGGTGATGCTCAAAGTATAGAAAATGAACTATCTACGTACAGCTCAAAGCTGAACAAGATGAAGTATTTTCTCGATGCCGCTTATGGAAAAACATTGGTGCTTATTGATGAGTTTGGCTCAGGTTCAGACCCGGACCTGGGTTCGTCCATGGCACAAGTGTTCCTGCGTGCATTGAATGAAAGTAAAACCTACGGGGTGATGACTACCCACTACAATAGTATCAAAGCATTGGCCAGCGAACTGCCGCTTGTAGAAAACGGATCCATGCAGTTCAACTCCACGGACCTAACGCCAGAATTCAAGCTAAATCAGGGTGTGCCGGGCTCTTCATATACCTACGAGGTCGCACAACAGGTTGGCGTAGACAAACGACTGATTGACGAGGCACGTTTGGTGCTCAACGAAAGTACCGTCGCGATGGATCGGTTGCTCGTGGGGATTCAAAAGGAGAAAAACCAATTGGCCCATCAACGAGCGCAGCTCACTTCGCGCCTTGAGGAATTAGAACAGCTCAAAGAAAAACAAGGCCGAAAGATTGATCAATTAGAAGATAAGGTGCGCCGGCAAAGTGCGATGAATGAGCAACAAAACGCCATGATTACTTGGGGTAAAAAATTCCAAGGACTTGTAAATGAATACGCTGAACAACGCAGCAAAAAAGGGAAAGACGAGGTAGTAGGGCGCTTTAAGGTATATGCTGGAGAACGCGCTAATCAGACTCAGGACGAGCGTACTATCAAAAAAACTCGCTACGAAAAACAGCAAGAAAAAAAGATTAAAAAACTGACTTCTGCCCCTGTCAAAATTGGCGATCGTGTAAAACTCATAGGTTCGCGTCAACCGGGCGAGATCATCGAAATCAAAAAGAACCAATTCCTTTTAGCCATCGGTGCGTTAACTACCTGGGCAACGCGGGACAAATTTATACCCGCTGAAAGCCTGCATGGAGATCAAGGCACGCTTAAGGGAAAGGCCCGTGGCGGTGTTAAAGAACCTGAGATTGAAAAAGCCGTCGAATCCACTGCGCCAAAATCGAAACAACAGGTTGTAGCAGAGAAGAAAAAAGCGAAGAAATCGATAAAAAAGAGCCAAAAAACAGCGAAAACGACTCAAATAGAGCCAAAAAGCGACAAAAACAAGGCAAAATCAAAAAATACCAAAGTGCGAAAAAGTGTGCCTAAAAGCCCTGAAAAATCGCCAAAAGAAAAACTCAATGAAGTAGCGGGTTCAAAACCCCTGAAGACCGCTCCTCCTAAAAAAATGACCGGGAAAAAGAAACCCCATGACTTAACTCCTCAGCGACGCGCACAATTGGAGCAGCCGTTGAAAAAGGTGGCATCATCTGCCGCAAAAGAAGAACAAGCACCTCGCGAATCTACGGATGCCGATCTTGAAAAGCTAAAGGCTTTTTTTGGGAAAAACTAAGCTATGCGTCGTTGGATTCAAGTTTCTTACGCAAGCGCGCTACTTCATTTTCACGGGCGGTGGCCTCCTCTTCAGCGCTGATCAAATCTGCTTTTACCGTTTGAAGATCGGCCTGAGCCTCCACCAGCGATTGCTTCGTGCCCTGAAGCTCTTGAGTAACCTCAGCATTTCTATCGCTCAATTCGCCTACCTCGCCTTTTAAACTGCGAACATTGATAAAATTATATGCCACGAACACCAGGAACGCTAACGAAATGATATAATTAGTCAATCGATAGGCGCTGCCTTCTGTCATGAAAATAAAATACGCAGAAGCGGCAATGGCCAACACGCCAATAACGATGGCGGCAGTTTCTAACTGTTTTGAGCGGTTTGCAGTAGACATGGTGGTGAGTTTCGTTGTAGTTACAAAGTTAGTCTTCTGAGACACATGGCTCAAAATCAATTTGTTTCCTTTCTAAATCTACATTTTTTACGGTGATTTTCATAGGATCTCCCAATTGAAATATTCGACCCGTTCGTTCACCCTCAATGCAGAAGTTCTTACTATCAAAAGTGTAGTAGTCGTCGCGGAAGGCGCTTATCCGAATCATTCCCTCGCAATAGTTGTCCGTCAACTCGACATAAACACCCCATTCCGTCACGCCGGAAATCACACCCATGAAGCTCTCTCCGACATGTTTTTCTAAGAATACCGCTTGCATGTATTTAATGCTTGCGCGTTCCGCGTCCGAAGCCGCCTTTTCACGTTCCGAACTGTGCTCACAAAGCGCTTCATACTTCGCATAATCTGGGCTCTTTCCCCCTTCGAGATAGTGCTGCAACAAGCGGTGCACCATAACATCTGGATAGCGACGAATGGGTGAGGTAAAATGCGAATAGTACTCAAAGGCCAGTCCGTAATGCCCAATATTCTGAGTCGTATACTTCGCCTTACTCATCGTTCGGATGGTCAAGGTTTCAATCATGTTTGCTGCCGGGGTGTTCTTCACTTCCGTCAACATTTTATTCAAGCTTCGTGTAATGGCCGATTTATTCGTCATTCTGACCTCGTGGCCAAACTGCTTCACAAAAACACTTAAATCCTGCAGTTTCTGTGGATCCGGATCGTCGTGAATACGATAGACAAAGGTTTGTCCAGACGGCTGGCCACTTTTCGCTTGACCGATGAATGTCGCGACCGAGCGGTTTGCAAGCAACATAAATTCTTCTATCAAATGATTCGCGTCTTTTCCGACCTTAAAATAAACGCCTGTTGGGGCATTATCTTCATCCAATTTGAATTTCACCTCTTTCTTATCAAAACTCAATGCGCCTTTCGCCATACGCGCTTCACGCATGATCTTCGCCATTTTATCTAAGGTTCGAATCTCCTCATAGAAATCTGCCTTTTTTCCTTCCGGATGGGCGTCTTCTATAATCTGTTGCGCCTCTTCATAGGCAAATCTGCGGTCACTATGGATGGCTGTGCGGCCAAACCACTGGTTGTGAATCTTCGCATCTTCGTCCATTTCAAACACGGCCGAAAAAGTGTATTTATCCTCGTTTGGCCGCAGTGAACACGCACCGTTTGAGAGCACTTCCGGAAGCATCGGAACCACCCGGTCCACTAAATAAACGCTTGTAGCTCGCGTAACGGCCTCGTCTTCTAAAATGGAATCTGGCTTTACATAATGACTCACATCTGCAATGTGCACGCCTACTTCCCAATGCCCGTTTTCCAATCGCTGTAAAGACAATGCATCGTCAAAATCCTTCGCGTCCGCCGGATCAATGGTGAACGTCGGCACTTTGCGGAAGTCACGGCGGTTTTTCGCGATTTCATCTTCTTTAATCGCGGTGTCTAATTCATCAGCTGCACGTTCTACTTCTTCTGGGAATTGGTTTGGTAATCCAAATTCAGCTAAAACGGCGTGGATCTCCGTATTGTGTTCTCCAGCATTTCCTAGCACTTCAATAATCTCACCAAAGGGCGAGCTCGCTTTCTCTGGCCAATCTGTAATGCGAGCAATGGCTTTTTGACCGTGCTCCGCGCCACCAAGCTTATCCTTAGGGATGTAGATGTCGATCAACATCTTTCTGCTGGAAGGCACTAAAAATCCGTAACTCTTACCAATCTCAATAGTACCCACAAAATCGGTCTGCTTGCGCTCCACGATTTCTACAATCTCACCTTCGAGCTTTTTGCCTCCGCGGCGTGCGAATAAGCTTACTTTTACGCGGTCCCCGTGCAACGCATGCATGAGGTTCGGTGATCGTACCATAATGTCCGATTCCGTGTCCGGACTCACCACATACGCATTGCCGTTTGAGGCCATATCAACAACCCCCTCTGTGAAGACGGCAGTGTATTTCAGTTTGTATTTGAACCTGTCCACCATGATAATGGTGCCCTTGCGCTCTAGGTCAGACAGCGCCATTTCTATTTTGGCCTTTACCATCTGCGGCTTGTAGCCTAGTTGGCCTGCCAATTGTTTGTAGTTGAATTTTCGAGCAGGGTATTTACGAAAAACACCCTCGAGTTGTTGCGCGTAGGCTTTAATATCTACGCTTTGCGAACGTTTGTTGGCCCGCTTATTGTGCTTTCTTGCCATATGTTAGGTAAAGATATGCTTTCTGTTTTCAACCCATTCGAACCGGTGTATCTTTAAAACGTTACTTGTACACTATGAAAATCTTAACCATTACTTTCTCTCTAGGCCTGTCTTTATCTGTTTTCGGGACTTCGCTCATCAAAATAAACCCCTTTAACAACGACTCTTTACCGCCCATTACCGTTGTTGATCATACAGACACTACTCTTGCAGCACCAGCCGAAGAAGCCTGGGAGCTTAGCGACCTTGACTCCCTGTTTAAAGGAGCGCAAAAAACCTTCGTCTTTGAATGGCATATAGGGTCTAATAGACTGCTGAAAAACAATTTTAGTGATGCGTCCGCCATGGAGCATGTAAATGGCTGGCTTTCCATTGAAAATCGGTTCCTCTTTAGTCAAAAACGCCGATTAGGCAGCAACGCATCACCGTTCCAACTGCAAACAGGTCTAGGGTTCTCTGGTACCGTTTTCAGCTTCAAGAATGAACGCACCATTTCAAAAGACATTCTTGGAGGAAGCGGAACGGGTCTGTTCCCTATTTTTAACATGAACACGGTTTGGTCAAGCAATTGGCGTTACACGCACCTCAATGTACCGGTTATGCTGCATCTCGACCTAAGTCCTAAAGGAACTTTTAACGAAGGGCTAAATATTGGTGTTGGTCTAGAGGGCCGGATGCGACTCGCAAGTTCTGCCGCTTATAGCGGACGTGATTTAGACGGAGACTGGTTTACACGCACCACACAAAGTGGTTTTAACACCCGTATCTTAAATTATGCCATTCTGGCACAAGCCGGGTATAAAAAGGTGAAGCTCACGGGTCGATTTGAGCGCATTCCATTGTTTAGAGAAGGTGCTTTCGAAGAAGATGTTTTCCTTGGGTCGTTGACCTTAGGGTTTTCTTTCAACTAATTATACCCTTTCAAGCAAGCTTGAGAACCGTCCGACTAGGATTGCGCACCTTGCTGCGCAACATGCGCGGGTCTGGACGTCGGGAGATATTGTCCTCTCATAGAACGCCTCATGCGCCTGGGGCGCTTGGGTCCTTTTTCTTGCCCTACCCTTTCAAGCAAGCTTGAGGGGTGGGCAAGAAAAAAGCCCCGCACTTTCGTGCGAGGCTTTCTCTGAGTTATCCGACTAGGACTCGAACCTAGAATGACGGTACCAAAAACCGTAGTGTTGCCATTACACCATCGGACAATTCTCCCTTTTGGGTTGGCAAATATACTCCAAATGGCAAAACACAAAAAAGAGTTAGCTAAAAATTTCACGGTTTAACAATAGGTTTGCTCCGTGGGGGCGGGGATTTTCTTATTTTCGAACCGTTTAGAACGCTAGAACACCTAACATCTAGCAAAAAGCACGTTATCAGTGGATTACAAAAAACTAAATAACATCGTTGGCTGGACGGTTTTTGCCGTCGCCACCATTACTTATTTCATGACAATAGAACCTACGACCAGTTTCTGGGATTGTGGGGAATATATCGCGACTTCCGTGAAGCTTCAAGTAGGTCACCCTCCGGGTGCTCCGTTCTTTCAGCTAATGGGGAACCTCTTTGGCCAATTTGCTGGTGAAGCAGAAAACCAAGCACTCATGGTCAACGCTTTAAGTGCCCTGAGTTCTTCTTTCAGTATCCTCTTCTTGTTCTGGACGATCACTGCGCTCGGCGTAAAACTTCTGGGCGGTAAGGATAAAATAGATGGGGCCGCTACGGTTGCTGTTTTAGGCGCCGGCGCTGTTGGTGCATTAGCTTACACGTTCTCCGATAGTTTCTGGTTCTCTGCTACAGAGGGCGAGGTATATGCGATGAGTTCGTTCTTCACCGCTGCCGCATTCTGGGCCGTTCTAAAATGGGAACAGGCCGTAGATGAAGATCCACATGCCAACAAATGGCTGCTACTTATTGCTTATTTAGTAGGGCTTTCTGTTGGGGTGCATATCCTTGTGTTCCTTACCATTCCTGCTATTGGAATGATTTACTACTTTAAAAAATTCCCGAATACCACACGCAACGGTTTTATCATTGCCAATGGCGCGAGTATTCTTGTGTTGGCTTTAGTTTTCGCCTTCATTATTCCTATGGTTTTGAAGTTGTTCGGAGCATTAGAAATCACGTTTGTAAACAGCCTGAATCTGCCGTTCCACTCTGGAACAGTTGCCGCTTCACTGATTCTCATAGCCGCCATGACCTTTGGTATTGTTTGGACTAAAAAGACAAACAGACCATTGGCGCAACAAGCTGTGATTGCAGTCATGTTGATCGTTATGGGCTATTCTACGTTCATCATTTTAGCAGTCCGCTCGAATGCAAATACGCCCATTGATGAGAACAATCCAGAGGATGCCATGTCTTTGTTGGCGTACTACAATCGCGAACAATACGGGGACTGGCCTATTATTTATGGTAAAAGTTTCAACGCCCCTTACGATAGAAACAAGCCTTTTGGAGATGGTAACCCGGTATACCAGCGTGGGTTTGCTGTACTGAAAGGTAAAAAGCAGGTAGCCGCGTTTAAATTAGAAAGCGAAGCGTTGGCCTACGTAGAGGAAAAGGGAGGCAACCTTGAGGTTGACGGTAAATATCTACTTACCGACGAAAAGAAGTCAAGCGTTCCTAATTATGACCCTAAATATCAAGGGTTCTTCCCAAGAATATGGAATGATGATCCGCAATACAAGCAGAACTACATCAACATCATGAACATTAAAGATCCGGATGCACCGATCACTTTTGCGCAGCATGTCGGGTTCTTCTTTGAATACCAGATAGGTAAGATGTGGTGGCGTTATTTCATGTGGAATTATTCCGGTCGTCAAAACGATCAACAGCACCGCTATGAAATGACCAAAGGGAATTGGATTACGGGTATTTCTTTCCTCGATAAAATGCGTTTAGGCGACCAAGCCAATCTACCGGATCATTGGAAAAACGATCCGTCACGCAATACGTATTTCATGTTACCATTCTTGCTGGGAATCTTTGGACTTTATTACCAGTACAAGAAAAACAAGAAAGACGCCTGGGTCGTTACACTGTTTTTCCTGCTTACGGGTATTGCGATTGTGGTCTATACGAACCACAAGCCGTTTGAGCCGCGTGAGCGTGATTATGCCTTTGTTGGTTCGTTCTATGCCTATGCTGTATGGATTGGTTTAGGGGCCCTCGGTTTATGGGATACGCTCCGTACTAAACTGAGCCCCATGGTGGCCTCTTACTTGGTGATCGGTGTTGCACTTGTTGCGGTACCTGTTCGCATGGCTGCTGAAAACTGGGATGACCACGACCGCAGCAACCGTTACACGGCCAGAGATATCGCAAAAGCCTATCTCGACAGCTGTGACCCGAATGCAATACTGTTTACCAATGGAGATAACGATACATTCCCGCTTTGGTATGTGCAAGAAGTTGAAGGGTACAGAACGGATGTTCGCGTTGTAAACCTCAGCTTATTAAATACAGACTGGTACATTGACCAACAACGCAGAAAAGCCTACGATGGGGAAGCTGTTCCGTTTAGCTTCAAATGGCACGAATACGTCCAGGGAACACGTGATGTTCTGTACTACCGTGACCTTGGAGTGAAAGGCCGTTGGGATGTTAAAGATTTCATCCAATTCAGCAAACGTAATGATTCACAAGTTAAGTTCAAAACAGGTGGTGGTAAGGAATTACCATTGTTCCCTCAGAAAAACTTCAGAATCAATATTGATAAAGAAGCGGTCTATGCAAACGGCGTTATGGATATCGCAGACAGTGCAGATGTTTTAGATTACATCGATTGGGACTGGAAATCCAACGTGATGACCAAACGCGATTTAATGGTCGTTGACCTTATTGCCAATAACAATTGGGAGCGCCCGATCTACTTCTCTATCACCGTAGGTAACAATCCTAAAGCCTACTTCTGGCTGAACGACTATTTCCGTCTTGAAGGAATGGCCTATCGATTCGTACCTGTGAAATACGAAAGTGGAACCGGTATTGATTACGGTAAGGTAGATACTGAAATCATGTACGAAAACCTCATGTCGAAATTCAGTTACGGGAATATGGAACTTCCGGAGGTATATCTCGACGAAACCAACCGTCGTTTGAGCTACAACTTACGTACGATCTTCGGGCGCCTTGCCAATGAATTGATCGTTGAAGGAGCGGACGAGAAAGCTGTTGAAGTGCTGGACTTTGCAATGGAAAAGATGCCTGCTGAAAAATTTGGCTACAACTACTTCGTCTTTGGTATTATTGACTCTTACTATAAAGCAGGCGCTACAGATAAAGCACGCGAATTGACCAATGCATTTGCAGATCATTTAGACGCAGAATTGGATTACTTCAGTGCTTTCGACAGGGAGGACCGTAAACGTGCCGCGAACGAATGGCGTACGAACCTACAGTTCTATCAAATGCTTTTACAAAACGTTCAGGTACACGACCAGGACAGTGTTCAAGAGTTCTACCAACGCTTCCAGCTTGCGGCACAGCCGTTTGGCAACGGCCGCGGATAGCGCCATATAGACACTCTAAGTACAACGCCCTTCGCCGGTCAGGTGGGGGGCGTTTTTAATTAACCAAAGTCCAATTGCATACGCTTGATGCGCTGCGCCAAGCTTTCATTACCCATCGTCTCACGAAGACGGTCAACTAAAATGGGAAAACTGAGCGGCGACGGGTGCGTTACGTGCTGTAACACCGTTTCCTGCGTGGCGATTCGATCCAGTGCCGCGCGCATGCGGGCCTCTTCGAGCTGAAACTCATGAACCTCCTCATACGCCTGGCGTAGCAAAAGATTGTTAGGTTCATAATCCTTAAACACCTCGTACATCAGTTTGGTCGAACTAACCAATTGTTTCGTCGTCATGTTTTTACCTGGATACCCCGTAAATATCAACCCGGAGATCTGAGCTATGTCGCGAAATCTACGCTGCATCATCTCACTTTCGTTTAGACTACTGACTAAATCTTCACGAAGTGCGGTCGGAGAAAATATGTCGCTATCTATAGCATCTTGTATAGGTATGGGCTGATCAGATAACAGCTCAAAGCCGTAGTCATTCATTGCTATAGAAAAGGTTTGTGGACCAAAAAGACCTAATCGGTAGGCCAATAAGGACGCCATTCCCTCGTGCACCAGCCGCCCCTCGAAAGGGTAAACAAACAAATGATGCCCTTCTTTATCTTCTAAATATTCAATCAGGAATTGAGTGTTCGTTGGCACAATGCTCCGCTCCTTCTGAAGGCGTATAATGGGTTGTATTAAGGCCAATTCTGGGTCCTCAAAAGTCTGCGCCGTGGCCGCTTCTTCTAATTTATCTCGTAAAAAGTGGCCGAGTTCTGCACTCAGTGGCATTCGCCCTCCCATGTAGCTGGGCACCGCTCCTGTAGTTGCCTTCGATAGGCGAACAGTGGCTTCGACGCCACGGAATCGGACCAATTCTAAACAGCGGCCTGCAAACCAAAAACTATCTCCGGGCATCAATTTCGAAATAAAATACTCCTCTACGTGACCCAGGAAACTTCCTTTCTGCAGCTTGACCTTCACCATCATCGAACTAACAATCGTTCCGATGTTGAACTTATGCCGCATCGCTACTTTTCTAGAAACCACCTTGTACACACCGTCTTCTTTCACCACCTTATGGTAGTCGTCGTAGGCTGCTAAACTCTGACCACCGCGGACAATAAAGTCTAAACACCAATGCCATTCCTCATCTGAAATACTAAAATAGCTGGTCGTTGAACGCACCTCTAACAACAATGCCTCAGATTCAAACCCGTCACTTACGGCCAAGGTAACCATGTACTGAATGAGCACATCCAGGCTTCGTAAATACGGAATGCGGTCCTCGTTTGTATTGTGGTCTATCGCCTTGCGCAATGCGGCACATTCGAGCAGCTCTAAGCTGTGCGTTGGCACAAAATGAATCGTGCTCGTCGCGCCTGGGCGGTGACCCGAACGGCCAGCGCGCTGCACAAACCGACTGACCCCTTTTGGAGAACCTATCTGAACAACACAATCTACAGGACGAAAATCTACTCCTAAATCCAGAGACGAGGTACACACCACCGCCTTCAGGTTTCCATCGTACAACGCTTCCTCTACCCAATTACGCACGTTCTTTGAAATAGCGCTGTGGTGCATCGCAATGATTCCCGCCAATGAAGGGTCGACCTCTAATATTTTTTGGTACCAAATCTCCGCTTGAGCTCGAGTATTCGTGAAAATAAGCGTCCCTTGGTTTTCGTGAATAAGCGGAACCACCTTTTCGAGCAGCCGAATACCCAAATGACCCGCCCAAGGCAGGGTTTCGACTTCATCCGGCAATACCGGTTCTACTACAAGGGATTTTGTGAGGTTCGCTTTTATTAATCGGGCCGATTCCGCGACGTCTACACCCAAAAGCACCTCCATACTTTCGTCCATATTGCCTATGGTCGCGCTGATACCCCAAGTCTTAAGAGCAGGACGTAATTTTCTGAATTTTGAAAGGAATAGTTCGCACTGCACGGCACGTTTACTCCCCATAAGTTCGTGCCATTCGTCTATAACCACAGAATCTAAATTGCGAAATAGCTTCGCATACCCCTTGTTTGAGAGCATTACATGAATACTTTCCGGTGTGGTTATCAAAACCTGAGGAAGCTTTGTTTTTTGTGCTTGCTTTACTTTTTGAGAGGTGTCGCCAGTACGGGTTCCTACTTCCCAGCTCGAACCCATGCCTTCAATGGCTCTGCGGGCGCTCTGTTCAATCTCCTTCGCTAAGGCTCGAATGGGTGTAATCCAAATCAGCTGCACGCCTTCCGCCTCGCGTCCACTCCGCTTCATTCCAGCCGCAATAGCCGGAAGCAAAAGAGCGTACGTCTTCCCGCTTCCCGTGGGTGCGTTTACAATGCCGCACTCTCCGTTTAGAGCTGCAGACCACGCCTGAATTTGAAATGAAAAGGGCTTCCAGCCTTGGTCCTCGAACCAATTCCGGCATAGATTTAGGGCCGTCGCTTGGCCCGACATTTACTTCGCTATTTTTTCAGTGAGCCAAATAAAATCGTCTAGGAACTTTGGATAGTTGAGGTTAAAATGCTCCTCTACCGGAACGCCCTGCTCGTTAAACAAATTTCCTACTTTGCTCACCAAAAGTTTTGTGGGGCTTAAAATACCTTCAACGTAATGGGCCCAATCACGAAAATCGTACAACGCGTTCACCCCTCCAAACGAACCTGCACTAACAGTGGCTATAGCCATGGGCTTTTTCTTGTATTCTGATCGGAAGTAGTCCAGTGTGTTTTTAAATGCTCCGGGAACACGCCCGTTGTATTCTGGAATTACAAACAACAGGCCATCGGCATCTATTAATCCTGATTGAAACAGCGCTAGGTCTTCCTTAGAGACTTCTCCCATTCCCCAGTTCGGGAAATTAAAAGACCTGATATCTAAAAATTGCGTAGCCGTAACCGCCTTGTTTTGTCCCAATTGCTCTTCCAAAAAACGAGCGACTTTATCGGTATTTGCTTGTTCGCGGGGACTGCCTTGAATTATCGTAATGCGCATGATGTTGAGTTAGGTTGTCGGGTTAACATCCCCCCGCTATCATTGTTTAGACCTTCTTTCCGAACTTTGAAACGCGGAAATAGTCACTGTTCGCATCCGGTGCGTTTTTCAGTGCCTCTTCTTTGGTGAGCATGTTTACAGCCTCATCCTCACGCATGACATTCACGCTCTTGCTCATCTGCGTAAGCGGTTCCACACCATCAAGGTCGAGCTTTTCTACCTGAGCTACAAAATCTAAGATCTTTGACATATCACCATGCATCGTATCAATCTCTGAATCTGAGAGTTCTAAACGACTTAAATGTGCCAAATGTTTGATTTGCTCTTTACTGATTTCCATAGCTCTTAATTCTCCTCCAAAGGTAAAGCAACTTCGCCAGTATGGCCCCAGTTTTTCAAATCCGTAGCTAAAACTCTATACGACCGATCCATCAATTCTTGCACCGGGTTAGCTTCTTTAGGGTCTACCCAAAACTCCCCTAACACTTTGGTGTCCACGGGGCCAATACTTGAGGGTTCTCCCCAGTCGCCCAATCGAAATTTACTTTGATAAATGCTAAGCAATACTACAGGAACATTGTTTTCTACAGCAAGTTTGAATGCTCCGGCTTTAAATCCCCGCATTAAATACTTCTGTGGTGGAATTCCCCCTTCCGGGAAAATACAAACGCTAAATCCTTCTTTAATTTTCTGATCGGCATCAATCATGGCTTGTTTTCTACCGCTAAACGAAGATCGATCAACCGCTATGCTGGTCTGTTTAAAGAAATAACCGAACAGCGGGAGCTTCAATAGTTCCGCTTTTCCCATGAAAACCACCGGTGTTGGTGAAGCTAAAAATGTAAGCGGAATATCTAAATCTGACCCGTGATTTGGACTTAAAACAACCGGCCCATCATGCTTGATTTGATATTTGCCCGGGCGGGGCCAAACACCCATACCCACTAAATACATCCAGGACCACACCTTTGCTACTTTGAAAAAATGATGGTAGTTACCGCCGGGACGCGCTGTCCACAAGAGCACAGGGAGTAATGCCAAAATGGTTACAAACGCAACCAAATAGTACCATAAATGATGAATGTAGCTCAAAACTTTCACGGCGCTAAAGTAGCAGTAACCCTATTGATAATGAAACAAATAGCGTTATTAAACAGATTTTTTACCTCTCGTTTAAAAACCTAGTTTTTTACGCACCCGGCTCAATGTCGCCTGAGCAATAGGACGCGCTTTATCTGCTCCTATTTTCAGCGCCTTGCTTACTTCATCCGGATGGGTCATGTAGTAGTCGAAACGCTCACGCGCTTCCGCAAATTCTTCTAGAATCAGCTCTAAAAGCGCGGTCTTCGCGTGACCGTATCCAAAGTTTCCTCCACGATATTTCGCCGCTAACGCCTCCGTCTGCACAGGTGAAGCCAACAGCTTATATAGGGCATATACGTGGCACGTCTCCGGATCCTTGGGGTCCTCGAGCGGAGTGGAATCCGTAACGATCCCCATCACTTGCTTCTTCAATTGTTTCTTGGGCAAAAACACATCAATAACATTGCCGTAGCTCTTACTCATCTTACGCCCGTCCGTGCCTGGAATGGTCATTACAGATGCTGCAATACTGGCCTCAGGAGCTACAAAAGTGTCTCCATAGCGGTGGTTAAAACTGCTGGCTAAATCGCGCGTGATCTCTAAGTGTTGCTTTTGATCCTTCCCAACAGGGACCAATTCCGCGTCGTACAATAAAATGTCCGATGCCATTAAAACGGGGTAATCAAACAACCCGGCGTTCACATCGCTGAGATTATCGCTTTTATCTTTAAAACTATGGGCGTTGGCAAGCATCGGGTACGGCGTAAAGCAATTCAAATACCACGTTAACTCCGTACACTCTGGTAAATCGCTTTGAGCGTAGAATACCACCTTTTCAGGATCTAGGCCACAAGCAAGCCATGCGGCGGCAGTAGCTAAAAGGTTTTCCTTCCGCAGCTCCGGATCCTTCACTGTCGTCAGGCTGTGCAAGTCTGCAATAAATAAAAACGCCTCGTTTTTGGCATCTTTACTCATTTCTATCGCCGGACGGATAGCACCTAGAATGTTTCCTAGATGCTGACGCCCTGAACTTTGAATACCGGTGAGTACTCTTGCCATTCGTTTTTTATTTAATCAAAGTCAATTCTAAATCGATATCCGCCCAATAGCTACTGTCAGTAGGAATTTGCATGAATGACGTTTGCCAGATCTGCCGTGTGGACAATCCGCTGATCATCTTGAAGGCGTAGCTCACGCTATCGTTATCGAGGACTAGCGTACTGTCATTGTTTTCTAGATACCACGTGCCTCCACTGATCAAGCTAACAGGAACCTGAATCGTGTTCAAGTTGGCTACAAAATCTACATGCAAATTACCTGTATCCGGCATCTCGTAAATATTGATTTTTCCATACAACTGCGTTCCTATGCCGCTAAACTGCATAAGTGCCGATGGGTTTATGGGGTTAGGCATTTCACCGCTGTAAGCCACCTGATTTACCGTCCATTCGCCAACCACGTCTTCACGAATAAAGGTTTCTGTAGCAACGGGCTCAGTCGTGCAAGAGACTGCCAATAAAGCTCCTGCGGTGATAAAAGTTAAAAGGATCTTTTTCATACTGTATAGTTTGAGGTACTAAAAATAACTGGGATTTCGTCTTTCCTGTCTATAGCATGCAGTAAAGATGTGGCTACCGTTTCAGGTAGAACAAGGCTCCCTGATTCAAATTCTTCTACAAAATGTGCAACCCCGGGAAAATCTTCTTCTGTGGTTGCGCGAATTTCCGCCTGCATCGGCGTATTCACTTTTCCTGGTCTGAAAGCGTGAATCCTCAGCTCAGGATGCTCTTTAGCTAGTACCGACGCGTACATGTGTACGGCTGCTTTTGATGCACAATATGCGCTCCAGCCTTCAATGGCAAATTCTGCAGCGCCGGAGCCTGTAAAATAAAGTTGTTTCTCACCTGAAATTTCCGCTAAAAATTTGGCGCTCAATAGCATGGCGCTACTCGTGTTCAGGGTAATGCAATGGTCGATTTCCTCCCAGCTTGCGTTTTTTCCAGGCTTTACCGGGCCCAAAGTGCCGGCGTTATTCACTAATACGGTTAGTTCGTAGGACTGATCTTCCGCTAGTCTTAGACCGCTTAAAGCAGTTCTATCGCTTAAATCACAGGTGGTGAAAGAGCCGCGGGGGTGCTCGGTAAGTAACGCAGGTGCATTTCTTCCTATACCCTCAACATACCAACCTAAGCGCAAGGCCTCGGCCGAAATAGCCCGCCCTATTCCCGAGCTTACGCCAGTAATGATCATGCGCCTTTGGTCAGACATCAAGCGTTGATTTCAATGAAGCGATTAATGTCTTTTATCTTCCCAAACACAAGGATGATATCGCCATTATTAACAACGCTATCTGGCCCTGGTACACCATTGATGTGGTGTCCGTTGCCTTCTTTTCGTAAAACAGTTACTAGGTTGATGTTGTATTTCTTGCGCAAGCCTATATCCTCTAGGGTACGGCCAATGATTTTAGCCGGCGCTTCGACCTCGATAATTTCATAATCGTCAGGAAGCTTAACACACATTAACACTCCAGGGTTAGTTAGTTGCTCAACAACGTTGTTTGCTACCTCCTGCTCCGGGCTTAAGATATGCTGAAGACCCATCTTCTCTAAAATCTTGCGCTGAACGGTTCCCTGTGCACGAGCAATGATTTTCTTCACGCCCATTTCTTGCAACTGGAAAACACATAGAAGCATTTCTTGAAAACTAGAGCCAATACTTACCACAACGGCATCCATATCCTGGATGTTCTGTGCTTCTAACGCTTGTTTATTCGTTGCATCGAGTGCTACCGCGAAGGGAACGTCTTGAGCTATGCGCTGTACCTTTTCTTCACTCTCATCAATGGCCATTACATCAGCACCGCGCTCCGCAAGTTTGCGCGCAATCGCTGATCCAAAAACACCAAGGCCTATAACGGCAAACTTGCTATTCATACGCTATTATTTTGCGAGTGCTTGCTCTAAATCGGCAAGCAAATCTTTTATATTTTCTATTCCTACAGACAACCTAATGAGGTTATCCGTTACCCCTACTTTTTCGCGCTCTTCCTTGGGAATTGAGGCGTGTGTCATAGATGCTGGGTGTCCTGCTAAGGACTCCACTCCACCCAAGCTTTCCGCAAGGGTAAAAACGCGAAGCGCGCTTACAACCTCAGCAGTTTTCTCGAAGCCGGCACCTTTAATGGTAAAACTTACCATTCCACCGAACTTCTTCATTTGTCGTTTCGCTACCTCGTGGCCATTATGACCCTTTAGACCTGGCCAATACACGTTTGCAACCGCTGGGTGTGCCTCAAGAAAATAGGCAACAGCCTCGCCGTTTTCACAATGACGATCCATGCGAACGTGCAGGGTTTTGATTCCACGCAACGCAAGAAAGCTATCCATCGGGCCACAAATGGCGCCAGACGCATTTTGATTGAAATATATGTTCTCCGCAATAGCATCATTTTTTGTAGCCAGCAACCCTAGTACGACATCGCTATGCCCTCCCAAATACTTCGTGCCGCTATGCATTACCACATCTGCACCTAAATCTAATGGGCGCTGAAGGTATGGCGTAGCAAAGGTGTTGTCCACGACTAATATTAGATCGTGTTTTTTCGCGACTTTAGAGGCTGATTCGATATCAAAAACGTTGAGCATTGGGTTGGTAGGGGTCTCCATCCAAAGCATTTTTGTTGCTTCACTTACCAGATTGTGCCATCCATCGTTGCTCATGTCGACAAATTTGAATTTGACCCCGTATTTAGAGAACATCTTAGTAAATAGCCTATACGTTCCGCCGTATAAGTCGTTACACGCGATGACTTCGTCTCCCGGGCTTAAGAACTTTAGCATGCAGTCAATGGCCGCTAATCCTGAACCAAAAGCCGCGCCGTGGGTGCCGCCTTCAATGCTCGCAATAGAATTTTCTAATGCCGTGCGCGTTGGGTTTCCACTGCGGCTGTATTCGTACCCCTTGTGCTTGCCCGGGTATTCCTGAACGTACGTTGACGTTTGGTAAATCGGTGGCATTACAGCTCCTGTTGAAGGATCGTGCTGTTGTCCGCCGTGAATGGCTAGGGTTTCAATTTGTTGATTCTTATCGTCCATTGCTTGCTGTAAAAGTTCTGTGTGTCTATTATTTGCAGTGCTCTTCAAAGGCAGAAAGCAGGTTGCCAGCGATCATTTCCGCCGTACGGCCTTCAATGTGGTGGCGTTCTACCATATGGACTAGTTCACCGTTTTTAAATAACGCCATTGACGGTGACGATGGCGGGAACGGCTGCATCATGCCGCGCGCTTCGTTTACCGCTTCAACATCATTACCAGCAAAAACAGTGATCATTCGAGTAGGTTTCACCGCTGATTTAGACACCGCCATAGCCGCTGGACGCGCAGATCCTGCTGCACATCCACAAACAGAATTTACGACAACAAACGTTGTTCCGTCTGCATTAATCGCTGATTTTACTTCGTCTGCGGTCTTTGTTTCAGTATATCCGCTATTTGCTAGCTCTGCGCGCATGGGCGCGATCATCTCTTCTGGGTACATATTTTGATTGTGTTTTTATCTAAACAAAGTTAGTGTTTCCTAATGGTTTGCGCGATTGTACCTTTGCACCAATTATAACGATATAAACATGGGCTCAAAAGTTCGCGTTCGATTCGCTCCTTCACCAACGGGGCCTTTGCATATAGGCGGTGTGCGTACCGCTTTGTACAACTATTTATTCGCTAAAAAGCACGGCGGTGACTTCTTGCTTCGTATCGAAGATACGGACCAAACTCGATTTGTACCGGGTGCAGAGAAGTATATCGTAGAGGCACTGGCGTGGTGTGGTATTTCACCCGACGAAGGTATTGGAGGTGAAGACCGTGGAAACGGGCCGTACCGTCAAAGCGAGCGCAAGCCCATGTATCGTGAATACGCAGAGCAGTTGTTGGCCGCAGATAAGGCATATATCGCTTTTGATACGGCAGAAGAATTGGATGCAATGCGTCAAATGGCGAAAGATGCAGGCGCGTCAAATTGGCAATACAATTATATCACACGCGGCAACATGAAGAACTCCTTAACCCTTCCAAAAGAAGAGGTTGACGCAAAGATTGCTGCAGGGGAGCCATACGTGGTCCGTATTAAACTTCCTCGTGATCATGAGGTGCGTTTGGAGGACACCATTCGCGGTTGGGTCAGTGTGAACACGAACAACATGGATGATAAAGTCCTGTTTAAGGCCGACGGAATGCCGACCTACCACCTTGCCAACATCGTGGACGACCATTTAATGGGAATCACTCATGTCATCCGTGGTGAGGAGTGGTTGCCGTCTGCGCCTTTACACGTAATGCTTTATGAAGCGTTCGGTTGGGATTGTCCCACTTTTGCGCACCTCCCGCTTCTTCTTAAACCAGACGGGCCTGGGAAGCTTAGCAAGCGAGACGGCGATCGTCTTGGGTTCCCGGTATTCCCTATCGACTGGAAAAACGATAAGACCGGAGAAACCGCAAGCGGCTACCGCGAATTTGGATTCTTTCCTGGAGCTTTTATCAACATGCTGGCCTTGTTAGGCTGGAACCCGGGCACAGAACAAGAGGTTTTCGACCTTCAAGGGCTGGTTGATTCATTCGACCTAAGCAAGGTTTCAAAGTCTGGTGCTAAATTTGATTTTGAGAAAGGAAAGTGGTTCAACCAATTGTATTTGCGTGATTTAAGCGAAGTAGAATTGGCACAGGAGCTAAAAAATGTACTCGACAACGAAGGTCTCTCTTACAATGAGGCGCACCTCGGCACTATCGCAAAGATGATGAGTGAGCGCGCGACCTTCCCTCAGGATTTACTCGAAGAAGGTAGATTCCTTTTCGAGACGCCACCTGTTTATGATGAAAAAACACGCAACAAAAAATGGAGCGACGCGAGCGCCCCAATGATGCAAGATATCGCCGACCGTTTTAATGCGCTGCCCGATTTTACTTCAGACGCGATTGAAGCGAGTTTCAAAGGTTATTTGGCGGAAAAAGAATTGGGTTTCGGAAAAGTGGGTCCTTCCTTCCGTCTGGCAGTCACAGGAAGAGGCATGGGGCCGAGCATGTTTGTCATTTGTGCTGTGTTGGGCAAAGACGAGGTACTCACTCGTATTTCTACGGCAATTGAAGTGTTGGGTTAATGGCTACTTTGCATCAGATAGACGTTCACGGCATTCGCATTTACACGAACCACGGGTGCATGGAAGAAGAGGCGGTCATTGGCTCCAATTATGAAGTCAACATCAGCGTTTGGGCAGACCTTAGCGCATCGGTTGCCTCTGACGATTTGAACGACACGGTAGACTATATGGCGCTCAATGCTATTGCAAAAGAGGAAATGTCCGTTCGTGCTAAGCTTCTTGAAGTGGTGTGCCAACGGATGATTGACCGCATTATGAATGAACACCCATCCGTTCAAAAAGCATGGGTAAACGTAGCAAAACTCAACCCGCCAATCAATGGAGACGTGGAGCGTGTCGCGCTGACTTTTACAGCAGAACGATAGAGATAAAATAAACTCGAGGCCGTTAAAATTTTTCTCCTATTTTTGGCCTCCCTAAGGTTCCGTGGCCGAGTGGCTAGGCACTGGTCTGCAAAACCAGCTACAGCGGTTCGAGTCCGCTCGGAACCTCAGAATGAGAAAAGCCCCGGTTCGCTATGCGAACTGGGGTTTTTTTAGTTAGACACACACCAAGCTTGCTTGAGTGTGTGGATGAGTAAAAAAACCCATGGACTTTGCACAGCAAAGGACCCGGGGCGTTCTTACTGACCTTAGGTGGGCAGCGGTCCGCCGAGCGAAGCGAAGGCAATCCGCTGAACGAAGCTCTTCCCAGCAAATAAAAAACCCCGAACCAATGGCACGGGGCTTTAGAATTCATGTGCTTTTGCTTTTACAACAAATAATCCGTCGTCATCCAGGTGCTTTGACCGCCTGAAATCACATTTCCGACCAATTCTTTCTGGTCTATACCTGTCGCAACAAGGGTTCTAATAGAGAACGAACGCAAAGCATCGTGCACACTCAACGTAGCTACGGCGCTGTCCTTTCTTCCGGTAAACGGCAAGTAATCCGGACCGCGTTGACAAGAGGCGTTGATGTTCACACGGCAAACCTGGTTTACCATGTTGTCCACCGCATAGGCTATCGTTAATTCATTATCACTAAACAAGCTGCACTGTTGTCCACAGTCCGATGCTGCAATAGAGGTCATCACCTCTTCTAAATCTTCATATTCAACAATAGGAACTACTGGTCCGAACTGTTCTTCATGGAAAATGGCCATTTGATTCGTTACCGGATATAAAACTGCCGGGAAAAAGGCGGTGTCCGATACGCGTCCGGCGTTTTGGTTGATGACCGCCGCGCCTTTAGCAACAGCGTCATCCACATAAGCCTCCATTTGCTCGACTTTATTTCGTTCGGGCAGCGGGGTCAAGGTGCTGTCTGCTGCCGGATGACCCAGCGCCAATGCGTCCACCGCTTTTGTGAACTTCGCTCGGAACTCATCTGAAACAGATTTATGTACGAAAATTAGCTTAAGTGCTGTACAGCGCTGACCATTGTAGCTCAATGCACCATTTACACACTCTTTAACAGCCTTATCTACATTGGCATCATCGAAAACAATGGCTGGGTTTTTTGCCTCAAGACCTAAGACTTGACGCAGGCGATTGGGCTTAGGGTGTTGAGCTACCAGAGCGTTTGAACTTTTCGAGTTTCCAATTAGTGCTAAGACATCCACATCGCCTGTTTTCATGATAGGACCTGCTAATGTTCTTCCACGGCCAAACACGATGTTTACCGCTCCTGGGGGAAAGGCTTCCTTAAACGCATCGATAAGAGGCGTCAATAATAAAACCCCATACTTCGCCGGCTTAAAAACAATAGTGTTGCCCATGATCAACGACGGTATGAGCAAACAAAACGTCTCGTTTAACGGGTAGTTGTATGGACCTAAACAAAGCACTACGCCTAGTGGTCCGCGACGAATTTGAGATAAAACACCATCCTTACTGGCTACGTGCGATCCTCTGCGCTGCAGTTCTTTGTATTCTTCAATAGTATCGTAGATATAATCCACGGTACGGTCAAATTCTTTGTACGCTGCACTTTTGTTCTTTGCGATCTCCCACATCAACAATTCACTCACTTCTTCACGCTTTTCTTTCATAAGCGCAACGAATTTCTCCATCGCTTCGATACGTGCGGAAGCACCTGCGGTAGGCCAAAAGCCGCGACCATTATTGTATGCCGATTTTGCTGCTTGAAGTGCCTTAAGACCGGACGCTTCATCTAGTGTTGGTGATGCTCCGAGGTATACTCTTTCTGTAATACCCTCCTTCGAAACTCTACCCATAGGGCTGTACACTTCTTCGAAGTCTCCCTTCCAGGTTTCAATAGTTCCGTTAATCAGATACTGGTTCCATTTGAGCGGTTTTGGCGGTTCAAACTCTGCGATAGGTAATTGCTTAGAGCTTGCTTTCATCTTTTTGTTCAAATTAGTTAATGTTTTAATAAGGATTAAATGGTCGATTTAGTTCATCCATACCTTAAAGTAAATTAAACGACACCAGTGTATCCAATGGGTGACATCTATTACGTGGCTGCTTTGTAACTTGCCGCAAATCCGATCCATTATGACCCTTCATCCTATACACACAGGAAACTTTAAGCTCGACGGCGGCGCCATGTTTGGCGTTGTGCCAAAGGGGCTTTGGGAGCGCACAAATCCCGCAGATGAAAAGAACCTATGCACCTGGGCCATGCGCTCTTTGCTCATTGAAGACGGAGACCGATTAATTTTGATCGATACGGGAATCGGCAACAAACAGAGCGAGAAATTCTTTTCACATTATTACCTCCACGGCGACCACAGCCTTGACGCCTCACTCGCCCTAAAAGGCTTTAGTCGTGATCAGATCACTGACGTCTTCCTCACCCACCTTCACTTTGATCACGTCGGCGGTGCAGTTCAGTGGAACAAAGACCGCTCAGGTTACGAACCTGCTTTTAAAAATGCAATGTATTGGACGAACGAACGCCATTGGAATTGGGCCATAAAACCCAATGCTCGCGAGCGCGCCAGCTTCCTTTCTGAAAACATCTTACCGCTTCAAGAAAGTGGTCAATTAAAATTCATAAAGGCTCCAGAAAACCAGCACCGCATCAGTACCGGCTTAGGTTTTGACGCGTTTGTCGTCAACGGCCATACCGACGCGCAAATGTGTCCTATTCTCGAATACAAGGGGAAAAAATTGGTCTTTATGGCCGACTTATTGCCTTCCACTGGACACATTCCGTTGCCTTATGTCATGGGGTATGATACGCGCCCGTTGCTTACGCTCGATGAGCGGAAAAGGATCTTTACCGAGGCGGCAGAAAACGGCTATCATTTGTTTTTAGAGCACGATGCCTACAACGAAGTTTGTACCCTGGAAATGACAGAAAAAGGACCGCGTCTTGCGGATAACGGTCGCCTAGACCACTACTTCAGATAACCCTTATACCATGAAGAAAACTATACTCGCGTTATTTCTAACGTTTTCGGGAATTGCGCACGGACAATACTGGCAACAATCGGTCGACTACACTATGGACATCACCATGAATGTCGAAAACCATCAATACGACGGCTACCAAAAAGTCCAGTACACCAACAACAGTCCTGATACCATTCAAAAGGCGTATTTCCACCTGTACTTCAATGCTTTTCAGCCGGGAAGTATGATGGATGTACGATCGAGAACCATCAAAGATCCGGACCGTCGGGTGACGGACCGTATTTATGGGCTTGGTCCTGATGAAATTGGCTTTCAAGAGGTTCGTGAGCTCACTCAAAACGGGATGCCGCTCGGTTGGGAGGTAAGCGGAACCGTGCTGAAATGTACGCTTGCAGAACCATTGCTTCCTGGCAAAAACACAACGTTTGAGATGCGCTGGAACGCGCAAGTTCCTAAACAGATTCGCCGTTCAGGTTGGAATAACAAAGAGGGCGTTGAATTTACCATGACCCAATGGTATCCTAAACTCGCCGAATACGATAAAGACGGTTGGCACCCGGACCAATACGTTGGACGCGAGTTTTACGGCGTTTGGGGAGCCTTTGATGTGACTGTTCACATCGATAAAAATTACGTGCTCGGAGGTACTGGCTACCTGCAAAACCCTGAAGACGTTGGTTTTGGCTACGGTGGAGTAAAAAAGGTTCGATTAGGACGCAATGAACTCCGCACATGGCACTTCAAGGCCGATCGTGTACACGACTTTGCGTTTGCTGCTGATCCAGACTACAAACACGTGCAACTTCAGATCGAAAACGGTCCTTTAGTACACCTGCTGTACGATCCTAAAACAGCAAACGAAGCGAATTGGATGAAAATTCAAGGCGGCTACCTCCAAGGATACTTTGACTTTATGGCGCAACATTTTGGTAAATATCCTTACGAACAGTTCTCACTGATTCAGGGCGGAGACGGTGGTATGGAGTACCCCATGTGTACCATGATGCTTGGCGGCGGTGATGATTTCGAAGGCTTTACTGGGTTGTTTGTACACGAAGGAACGCACAATTGGTATTACGGCGTGATCGGAACCAATGAAGCCGCTTATCCATGGATGGATGAGGGGTTCACCTCCTATGCAGAGGAAGAATGTATGAATGTTCTTTTCAGCCGCGGTGAAAGCAATCCACACCTTGGTGCCTACAGGGCCTATGTTTATTTAGACACCTCCGGCCTGCGTGAACCCCTCAGCACTCCTGCGGATCATTTTAATTACAACCGCACCTATGGTATCAATAGTTACAGTGCAGGTGCGCTTTTCTTGGACCAATTAGAATACATCATCGGCGAAGAACCTTTTGCGCGTGGCATGAAGCGGTATTGGAACCAATGGCAATTCAAACACCCTAAACCAGAAGATTTTATTCGCATCATGGAGCGCGAATCCGACCTAGAGCTGGATTGGTACCTCAGTTATTATGTAGACCAGGTCAAAAGCGTAGATTACACAGTGTCCTTGACGAGCAGCGATGCCAAAGGCGCTGAAATTCTCATCGAACGCAAAGGCCGTTTCCCAATGCCTATTGATTTGCGCATCACCTATGCCAGTGGAAGAACAGAAATGCTAAATATTCCGCTAGTGAGTATGTATGGAGCGAAGCGTATCGAGGGTTACGACACTCAAGCGCCGTGGGGCTGGACACACCCTGAATACCTTCTAAAACACACGTCAATAGAGCCCATTATTTCCATTGAAATAGATCCGTCGAAGCGTTTGCTTGACATCGACAGGACAAACAACGTTTGGAACATCGACTAATAAAAAAGGCCCGCAATTGCGGGCCTTATTGTTATCTTTTCTTTGGGCCGCTCTTGTGTTTAGCCGCCTTTGTCATGCGCTTTTTAGCGCCTTTACCCAGGTTATACCCTTTCGCGTTTTTAGGTTTTTTTGGATGCTTTGATGGACCCGGTTCCTCCCGTTCTGCTGCGGTTTTCCCGCTACGTGGGCTGACCTTACTCATCGAAACTAATCACTAATTCATCACTCGTGGCGTGCGTCTGACAGGTCAAAACATAACCGTCCTTTACCTCATCATCCACCAACGCGTAATTCATAACCATCTCTGCCGTTCCTTTGAGCACCTTCGCTCGACACGTGCAGCAAACCGCTCCTTTACAAGCGTACGGCACATCTGCTCCGGCGTCCAATGCGGCATCAATAACATAGTCCTTAGGCCCCATTTCAAAATGCGTTTCCTCACCATCTAACACCACAGTAACTTTCGCGTTTGCGCTTGCCTTAGATGATGATTTTGCTATGGCCTCTGCAGTCGCTCCGGCCGTGTTGAATAGTTCGAAATGTATAGTAGATTTTGCTGTTCCTAGCGACTCCAAAACCCCGCTCACCCCTTCAATCATGCCCAACGGCCCGCATAAAAAATGTCCTGTTGTTGTTGCTACATCGAAGAACTTTCCGTTGTACCCTTTTACCTTATCCGCGTCTAATCGACCAGAGGTGTAATCGCTTCCTTGGTCTTCACGGCTGAGCACATGATGTACTTCGAAACGATCAACGTAAGTGTTTTTCAGGTCTTCCAGTTCATTTTTAAAAATGATACTGTTGCTGTTCTTGTTCCCATAAAACAGGGTGAACGTGCTCTCGTTGTCGCTATTCAAAACCGATTTAGCAATAGCGGAAATGGGTGTAATCCCCGAGCCCGCTGCCCAGCCTACTACATGTGCCGCGCTGCCCTCATGTTTCCACGCAAAGTTACCTGCAGGCGCCATGCTCTCAAGCGTATCTCCTGCTTTTAGCGTTCTATTTGCGTAGGTCGAAAACTTACCGCCTTCAATCTCCTTAATAGCGACGCGCAGCTCTCCTTCGTGGGGGGCGGCACAAATAGAATACGAACGACGCACCTCTTCTCCATTAATGGCCGCTCGAAAAGTTAAATATTGTCCTGGGGTATATCTAAAAACCGACCGTTGCTCGTCGTTCAACTCAAACGCCACGCTTACCGCGTCTTTTGTTTCACGACGCACCTCTTTTACGACAAGTGGGTAAAAAGCACCTGTTGATGCAGTTGTACCGTTCGACTGCAACGATGGTTTTTCTTCCTTATTCTTTTTGAAAAATTTAAGCATCCTTTCTATTTTGTGGTGTAAAGGTAGAGTGGAATATTAAACCATAACACTCCTTACGCTGTTGTGTTTTAACTTTGTAAGCGACCTAATACACAGAATGATGGGAACAAATGTATCATTAGAAGAAAATTTTCAGGCATACGTAGATGGGGAAAACAAGGTTGAGCCCAAAGATTGGATGCCCGAAAAATACAGAAGAACCCTAATCCGCCAGATATCACAACATGCTCATAGTGAGATAATTGGAATGCAACCGGAGGCCAATTGGATCACCCGTGCACCCTCACTCAGAGCGAAGCTCATCTTGCTCGCAAAAGTACAAGATGAGGCCGGTCATGGGCTCTATTTATACAGCGCCGCTGAGACGCTTGGAGAACCTAGAGAAACGATGATTTCTGACCTTCAAAGCGGAAAAGCAAAGTACAGCTCCATTTTTAACTACCCCACCCCTTCATGGGCAGATATGGGCACAATCGGCTGGTTAGTCGACGGGGCCGCTATTCAGAATCAGGTAATGCTTACCCGCACTTCTTACGGTCCGTATGCCCGCGCAATGGTCAAAATCTGTAAAGAAGAAAGTTTTCACCAACGTCAGGGCTATGAAGTGGTCATGAAGTTGGCTCAGGGCACTCCAGAGCAAAAAGCAATGGCACAAGAAAGCTTAAACCGCTGGTGGTGGCCATCTTTGATGATGTTTGGTCCATCAGATGATGAAAGCCCGAACAGCGCTCAAAGCATGAAATGGAAAATCAAGCGTAAGAGTAATGACACGCTTCGTCAAGAATTTGTAGATAAAACGGTGCCTCAAGTGGAATACCTTGGGTTAACCGTTCCTGATTCAGATTTAAAGTGGAACGAAGCCCGTGGACACTACGATTTCGGGGTCATTAATTGGGACGAGTTTTACAACGTTGTTCAAGGCAATGGCCCTTGCAACAAAGAGCGTATTGCCCACCATGTTGAGGCACATGAAGAAGGCGCTTGGGTGCGCGAAGCCGCAAATGCTTTCGCCCAGAAACAAGCACAACGCAAAAAAAATACCGGCGCCGCCGCATAAACCCTATCCCTCATGAATAAAGACCACTGGAAGCTTTGGGAAGTGTTCCTCCGTTCAAAAAACGGACTCTCCCATAAACACGTTGGAAGCCTACATGCAGCAGATGCAGAAATGGCCATCCAAAATGCTCGTGACGTGTATACCCGCAGGAGTGAGGGCATCAGCATCTGGGTTGTGCCGTCTGAATCTATCAAAGCCAGTGCTCCAGATGAAAAAGAGCCTTTATTCGCCCCGAGCGACGACAAGGTATACCGACATCCAACATTCTACGACATCCCTGATGATGTCGAACACATGTAGGCCATGAGTGGAGGTTGGTTGTCTGGGAAAAAATCCCAATTCACAAAGGAAGAAGCACTCAAAGAGTACTTTAAATTCCTTGCCGATGATGCCCTTGTTTTAGGGCAGCAGCTGAGTCGCTGGTGTTCTAAAGGTCCCGTTTTAGAACAGGATATCGCTATTATCAACACGTCATTAGATCACATAGGCCGTGCGCGACTGCTTTACCAAGAGCTCGCTACACTAGAAGGTGGTGAGACCACAGAGGACTCTTTGGCTTATTTCCGGGATCACCAAGAGTTTCGTAACGCATTGTTATTAGAGCAGCCCAATGGACACTGGGGTGATAGCGTAGTGCGAAGCTTTTTCATTGACACTTTTAATTTTTTCTTATACGACGGTCTTCGCCATTGTGAAAACCCGGTATTGGCAGGTATTGCAGAGAAATCCGTGAAAGAAATCGCATACCAAGCACAATGGAGTGCTGAATGGGTCATTAGACTAGGAGACGGTACAGAAGAATCACATGAAAAAGTTCAAAAAAGCGTTAATGACCTGTGGATGTGGACGGGAGAGTTGTTCGAAAAACACCCTGTGTTTGAAAAATTAGGGTCGAGCTTTATCGATTTTTCTACTCTAAAAACAGAATGGCTAGAGAAAGTAACGCTCGTTCTAGAAACGGCGACATTACAAATTCCCGATCCGGAATCGTGGATGCAAACTGGCGGACGTTTAGGTGTACATACTTCTCATTTGGGCTTCATCCTTGCTGAAATGCAAAGCTTGCCCAGAACATACCCAGCCGCGAGTTGGTAAAACCCTTTTTTCTCCCCGCTCATTCAAAGAATCACAATTCCTTAACACTAATTTGCCCCACCTTTAAATTGCGGCACGAGGTTTGTATAAGATTTAAAACACGGCTATTATACGTGTTTTTGTGTTAAGCGAGTGAGGGCTAGAGTGGGGACTTTAGCCCTCTTTTTTTGCTCCATACAAAGGAGCCTGCGAACAAAATAAAACTTGCTACAGCCATAGAACCGCTAATCGACCCACCAACCCATTCTGAAAGAAAATATCCAAACACCGCGCTCAGTAAGCCCTGGACTAAAATGTACAGTGTCATGCGTTTTAGATTATCGGTAATTAAGTACGCTGTTGCCGCGGGAACCACGAGAAAAGCAATCACCAAAATAGCCCCTACACTTTCAAAGCTTACCACGGTTGCAACGCTTGTGGCGGCCATTAAGGTATAGTGCCAAATGGCTGTTTTAATTCCTAGACTCTTTGCATATTCACCGTTAAACGAGGTCAGTAGCCATCCTTTATAGCCCACCCAAAAAACCAATTGAACCAGGCCTAATAAGATCAGCAATGTCCAAACCGGTTCCGGCACTCCTAGGCCTAAAAAAGAACTGGTCTGAAGTGGAACAAAAGCAATTTCGCCGTGCAACACACAATCTGCGTCTATATCTGCCTGGCCTGCATATTTTGTAACTAGAATAACACCTACAGCAAACAGGAAAGTAAACACTGTTCCCATTGCAGCATCTGCCTGCATCTTGCCTTTTGAAGAAAAAAACTGAATGAGTAGCGTTGTGATAACACCCATAATTATAGCCCCTAGAAATAGTGGCACAGAAGCCCTAGAACCGCTTATTAAATACGCAATAACAATACCTGGAAGAACAGCGTGGCTCAGCGCGTCGCCCATCATGCTCATCCTTCTTAGCAATAAAAGGTTTCCTAACATCCCTGCTGAAGACGCTACTAAAAAGCCTGTTACGATGATCCAAAACGCATCCATATTATAGCGCGTTTATGGGGTTGTCTGGAACCAATTCGTGAATTTCCAACAAAGGGTTGAATCTTGAGCACAGGCCTAATTCACCGAGTATTTCTGCTTCAATTTCTGGTGTTAAAAAGTGCTCCATCGTTTCTGCTTCGTCGTGAACCAAATTTATACTCATTTGCATGCGCCGCTGCAAATAGATCTCCCAAATCTTGTGTCGGCGATCTATTTCCGCCCCGTAAGAACGTCCTTGTGTTGAAAGCGTGAAACCTGTGTGTACTTTTTTAATCAAGCCTTTTCTTCGCAATCGGCGAACGGTTCTGTTCCATAAGCGCTGCTCAAAAAATTGACGTTGACTGATGCTTCTTCTGTTGAACAGCTTTCCTAGGCCCCTGACTTCATTTTGTACCGCTGTCTTCAGAAGGTTTTCTTCATTTATTCTCCTTTTCAACAACAATTTGGACCATCGTTGATAAATTACTCCGCGTTTAGGAGCGAAAAGCATTGAAACAAAGGCAATCAAAGAAATAATTACAATCGTCCATGGGCCGGTAGGCATGGATGCTTGGCTGTAGCTAACAAATGCACCCAACCATCCGGCTAAGGCACCAAAAAATCCACTCAATAGCAGTAACCTAACAAGGCTATTCGTCCAGAATCGGGCGGCGGTTGGCGGAATAATAAGCAGTGCACTCATCATAACTATGCCCACAGCTTTAATGCCCACCGATATACTCAAAATGGTGATGAAGCTGATCAGGCCATCAATGAACTTTACGTTAATGCCTATAGCATCCGCATATTCGAGGTTGAATACAACAGATTTGATGCTGTGATAAAAACTCAGGACTAATATCAAAACCAGGCCTGAAACCCAGGCAAAAGCAGTGCTATCCTCGGGAGTCATGGCCGCTGCATTTCCAAAGATATAATGGTCTAAGCCGCTCTGTTCGCCGCCGTAATTTGATTGTATGACTGTCAATAGCACAATACCAAAACCAAAGAAGCTTGAGAGTACAATGGCTAGCGCACTGTCCCCTTTAATTTTACTTTGTTGCGTAATGTAGTCGACGAGCAAAATACTTAACCAACCACTTGTAGCGGCACCTATAATCAGCACATACGGGTTTTTCACACCGCTTAAAAGGAAGGCAATAAGCACTCCCGGAAGCATGCTGTGTGCAACGGTTTCTCCTACCAGTGTTTTCTTTCTCAAGAAATTAAAACTACCCACAGCTCCAGAAACACCACCTAATAAAAGCGTGGCCAATGCTACATAGCGCACATTGGGGTCTTGAAGTGTTAGATATTTGAGAAAGAGATCCAAACTAGCGTGCTAAATACGTTTTTAAAAGAGTTGCGTTAAACAACAACATTTCAAGGTATGTGTCTTGATCTGCATCAGGGCCTAAAGAATCGCTTAAGAGCTCTGGACCTAAGACCACATCATACCCTTTGTCTTGACAACCGCGCTGAACGCTTTCCATGGCCTGCGGACTCACAATATTCTCTAAAAAGATGGCCGGAACTTTATTCACGCATATAAAATCAACCAATTCTGTGATTTCTCGTAAACCGAATTCACTCACTGTCGAGGCGCCCTGCAGGGTCTGCACACGCATACCAAAAGTACGTGCAAAATAACTGAGTGCATCGTGCGTAGTAATGACCAATCGTTGTTCAGGAGCGATGCGCTCAATAATTTTCTGTACAGAATCTGAAGTGTTTGCAATTTCTTGTTGGTAGTTAACAGTAGCGCTTTGAACCTGTGAAGCACTTTCAGGATAGGCCACTGAAAGTTGTTGCGCTATATCCCCAACAATGAATTGGACCAATTCTGTATCAAACCAATAGTGAGGGTCCTTACTCGCGGGGAAATTAGGGTCGCTAATAATAATGGAGTCCGGAACGTTTGCCGCCGCATCAATGATACGCTTTCCCTCTATTTTCTCTAAAACATCAATGATTTTACCCTCTAGGTGCACACCGTGATAAATGATAACGTCGGCAGCACGAATTGCATCTAAATCACGTTTGCTTGGCTTGTAGGTATGTGGGTCAATTCCTTTATCCAACAAAGCCGTAACTTCAAATACATCGCCGGCAATATTCGTCAACCAATCTGCCACAATACTGGTTGTACACAACACCTTTGGCTTCGTACCAACATCAATAACCGTTTCGTTCTGTGGCGTTGAACAAGCTCCAAAAACAAATGCTAATACTAGAAAAAAAGGGGTAAAACGCATCTTATTTAAATTAATTCTAAATAACAAAGGTAAGGCACAGGAAGGCCACTTAAAAAATCAGTAAAGCTATTTTTAGAATACAACAAAAGTCGTTCGTTATGTTTAATTTTATGCACTCACCTAAAACAAGAACATGGGAAATTTCACAGCAACCACTATCTTAAAAAACCTTGGCTTAGAAGCTAAAAACGCCGGTACGTCAATAGGAAATGAATGGCACAACTCTAATGAATGGATAGCTTCTTATTCACCTATTGACTCTGCGCATTTAGGTGATGTAAGTGTGACCACAGAGGATCAATACAATACCGCGGTTTCAACTGCACATGCGGCTTCTAAAGATTGGAGAAATGTGCCTGCCCCTCAACGCGGTGAATACATTAGACAGTTCGGGAATGAATTAAGAAATAAAAAAGAAATGCTGGGTGCGCTGGTCTCACTAGAGATGGGCAAAAGTTACCAGGAAGGACTGGGTGAAGTTCAAGAAATGATTGATATATGTGATTTTGCAGTGGGTCTATCACGCCAATTATATGGACTAACCATCAAAAGTGAACGTTTAGATCATCACATGATGGAGCAATGGCATCCACTGGGTGTAGTAGGTGTAATCTCTGCCTTTAACTTCCCAGTTGCAGTATGGTCTTGGAACCTTACTTTAGCTTTAGTGTGTGGTAACACTGTAGTGTGGAAAGCCTCAGAAAAATCACCACTTTGCTCCGTCGCTTGCCAACATATTTGGAATAAAATCGCTTCTGACAATAATTTACCAGACGGTATTTCGTCCATTGTAAGCGGTAATTATAAAGTTGGTGAATGGATTACTAATGATACGCGTATTCCTTTAGTTTCAGCTACCGGGTCTACCCGCATGGGAAGAATTGTTGGCGCTGCAGTTGCTCAGCGATTTGGAAAAAGTATTCTTGAATTGGGGGGTAATAATGCTATTATCATAACGCCTAGTTCGGATTTAAAAATGACTGTTACCGGAGCTGTTTTTGGAGCCGTTGGAACTTGTGGACAGCGTTGTACCTCTACTCGCCGTTTGATTATTCACGAATCAGTCTACGATAAAGTCCGTGATGCATTGGTTGGTGCTTATAACCAATTAAAAATTGGTAGCCCACTCGATGAATCAAATCACGTAGGCCCATTGACCGATGCAGATGCTGTTGCTGCGTTCTTAACAACCATTCAAAATGCCCAAAATGAAGGCGGTAAAGTCCTTTGTGGTGGTACCGTTTTAAGCGGTGGCATTTATGAAAATGGATTGTATGTGAAACCGTGTATTATTGAAGCTGAAAATCATTACAACGCGGTACAAACAGAAACTTTTGCGCCTATTCTCTACCTCATCAAGTATTCTGGAGACGTACATGAAGCGTTAGAACTTCAAAACGGTGTTCAGCAAGGTTTATCTTCAGCTATTATGACTAGCGACATGCGCGAAGCTCATATTTTCTTAAGCGAAAGTGGATCAGATTGTGGTATTGCTAATGTAAATATTGGAACTTCTGGGGCTGAAATAGGCGGAGCATTCGGTGGTGAAAAAGAAACAGGCGGAGGTCGTGAAAGCGGTTCAGACGCTTGGAAAGCTTATATGAGAAGACAAACAAATACAATTAATTACGGAAGTGATTTACCTTTAGCTCAGGGTATTGAATTTAATCTTTAGACCGTGATCACAACTGTTAAACCTGGAGGACCCGATCAATCGCGTCCTCCTTTTTTATTTTTTGGATTAGGCAGTTGTTTCGTACAAAATCTAGCTGCTCCATTGAATAAAATAAATATACCATATCAATTCAATCCTTTAGGAACCTCTTTTAATCCAGTGAGTATAGCGCAACAATTAGAATGGTTAATACAACCTGAGGTTACATTACAACAAAGTCATTTACACGAGGGGGTATACCACCAACTTCAAGCGGCAAATAAATTTCAGCATGCAGATAAAAACTGTTTAGAAGCTTTTATTAATGATGCTCAAACCAACGCCCTCGATCATTTAAACCGAAGTGAACATCCAGTGCTTATTGTTTCGTTTGGTACGGCGCACTGTTGGGAAATGAACGGGACTATTGTGAATAACTGCCATAAACTACCTCAAGATCTATTCAAACGTAGATTATTAGAGTTAAGTGAGATCACTAAGGCTTGGACTTTAATATTAACACATGTACCTAGGCGCTGGCAAATTATTTTTACCGTGAGCCCTGTAAAATATACAAAGGTAGGTCTAGAAGAAAACTTTATCAGTAAATCAATCTTACGACTCAGTATAAAATCACTCGTGGAGCAACATTATAACTGCTTCTATTTTCCTAGTTATGAAATAATTACAGATGAATTACGGGATTATAGTTATTTTAAAGATAATGGAACTCACCCAAATGAAGCCGCAGTCGAAATAGTGTTTGAACGGTTTAGATCATTTCTTAATTTCTAAAAAATCTGGACGTATAGCGGCTAGTTTTAACACTGCGGCAACGCTAATACTATCTGTTATTAATCCTTTAAGCACTTGATTGTAAAGTGTACTAAAATGTAGGCGTTCTAAGCGAAGATTTTCCGTGTCTTCATGAGATGTACCTAAAAAGGTTAAAGATTCCGCTAAGAAGACCACAGCACGCTCATTCGTCACGCTATTACTTAAATCTATTTGAAGAAATTCAGTCCATTCATCAGCTGTATAACCTACTTCCTCTTGTAACTCGCGTTTTGCGCTTTCTAAAGGGTTTACTCCTAAGGGTCCACCACCCTCAGGAATTTCCCAGCTGTATGTATTTAATGGGAACCTGAATTGACCCACACGCCAGGTATAACCTTCGTGATCAATTGGAATTATACCAATAGCTAAATTTTTAAAGTTCACTTCACCGTAAATACCAGTTGTACCTCCTGGAGTAATAACCTCATAATGCCGTACTGTGATCCAAGCATTATCGTAAACCTCATTAAAGTTCTTAACTATCCAGTCTCCTCTATTTATATATATATTCATTTTAAAAGATATATAGTAATATATATAGTGTGTTGATAACCGTGATAACTCACCGGTCTAAAAGTAATTATTAATGATAATTATACTTTATTAACACTTTTAATTTTATTTAAATAACTGATTAATAATATATTATATAAAATTATTTAGTAGTGTTAATAATAAAGTTCACTGCGGTAAGTTGATAAATAAAAAAGAACGCACAGGGCATATCTACTTTTTTTGAGTTTATAAATAAGAGAGAAGATTTTCTAACTCTATAAGCTCATGTTATTTTTTTTTTGAATTAGGTAAAACTTTGAAATAAGCAAGAAAAAGTTTTAAGAGGATATCATGTACTTATCCTCTTTTACACACACAGTAATTCACAACTTTTACGACCTTTGAAGAAATTTACTACCCATGAAAATAGCAATTGGTACTGACCATGCAGGTGTTGAGTTAAAAGAAGTTTTAATTCAATTAATAACAGAATTAAAGCACGAGGCACTTGATAAAGGTCCTTTCTCAAATGAAAGTGTTGATTACCCAGACTATGGTCATGCCGTTGCTTCAGCTGTGGATCAAGGTCAGGCTGATTTAGGTATTGTTATTTGTGGTTCAGGTAATGGTATAAACATGACAGTTAATAAGCATCAAGGTATTCGTGGTGCGTTGTGTTGGACACCAGAAATAGCAGCGCTTGCTCGTCAACATAACGACGCAAATATTGTAGCAATACCTGCACGATTCATTTCAACCGACGAGGCAAAATTAATTGTTTCAGAGTTTCTAACTCAGGAATTTGAAGGTGGACGTCATCAAAGAAGGGTAGGTAAAATAGCTTGTAGTTGATCTATTTAACGATTTGATAGATTAATTCGCCTTCATAAGAGGTGAGTTTAACCTTAGCTTGTTGCTCCCAGATCCCCTGTAAGAATCGTAGAGAATAATTACCATAAGTTCCACTAGGTGCAGGAGTAGTTTCGAGAAGTTGTATTAATTCGATAGGCTCAATAACAGAAGGATAACCAGGAAGAACCTGTTTATCTTTATATATAGACTCTATTAAATACTCCTTAAAGCTTCCTTTATAAAAAGGAAATAAAAATCCCCCTTTAACATCTGTATTTACAAACCAATTCACGGTTGCGTGCACTTCTAAACCTGAAGCAGCTACATATTCGATTGGATATGATTTTAAATCAGTGATAAGCGCTAGTCCATCCAGCTCACGGATGAATGGGTGATCAGTATTCAAAACAAACAAAGGGTCTGTATTCGAGCGCTCAGCTACAATTACTTGATAATTATTTTTTAAGAACCAATTCGTAATAGAATCGTTCTTCATGCAATAACTATCTTGAAAAAATAATACTGCGGGATTTTTACCCCGTCCCATTTGGACCAATTTATAATTAGGGACGTTTGTTTCTATTTCCTTTATAAGTGAACAGTTAGTAATTAATAATGACAGAGTTACAAGAATTACAGCGTTTTTTACGCGTAGTTTATCTACGTAAGTCATTGTATTACAGTATTTTATTGTTATTATTTAGTGTTGTTGAGGCTATTTTACTAGCGCTGTACAACCATTATTTCATTCCAGAGCTTTTTGCATTTAGAAAGATAGTAGGAATCCTACTGGTACTGACTTTAGTTGCTTTCTTATTTTGGCCAATTCGTTATGTGATACAAGCAATATGGAGTAATTACTATTCCTTAAATCGTGTAGCCAAGAGTTTAAAGAGTTATGATAATGGAAGGCTCGATGAACTAACAGGTTTATCTAAAAACGAGTTGGATAAGTGGGCACAAGCTGTTGTATTAAAAAAGGTCTACTTAGAATTACCTGTGTTTAAAAAGACACTAAAAAAAAACATACCTTTTTCCACGATAAATTGGGCACTAGCACTTTTAGTGTTAACAATCTTAGTAAGTCCAAAATCAATTTTAACTGAAGGTAAGGATGAGATTGTTAGCGGTACCTACACACGTGAGGCTATTTTACTAGATATAAAAGATACTGTTCATACGTTATTCAATGAAGTTTTAGAGTTGAATCATCCCCAACTTACGCCTTTTTATAAAGGGAGTATTACCGAAAGAGTATTGATAAGGAAAAACGAAACGATCGATTGGGAACTCAATGGTCGTTTTTACCAAAACCAAAGAATTATTTGTGACAGCATCCCAAAATTAACCTCATGGAGCGCATATATAGAACCACCGAAATATCTCAATCTATCTAGTTACACTGCCCGGGACACTATAAAAGCATTTAAAGGCTCGACTATATCCCTAGCCTATCAAGGTGTGCTAAGAGATAAAATTAGAATCAATGTTTCACGTGAAACAAAGGAAGAGGCTTTTGTATGGGACGGAGGGGGTATTGAATTAAGTACAGATTATTGGAGGAGAGTTTTACCGAGCATATTAATAGAAGATTTACCACCAACAATCACCGTGGTTAGAAACACGAATGATTCACTCATGCTGCTTGTGAATGATGATTATGGGATAAAGAATATTGAATTAGAAAATGAGCAAATTATTAGTAAGGGTGTGCGTGCAATTATAAAAATTGCTTGGAACGCAAACACAACAATAAAAATAAAAGCGACGGATAAAAACAACGGGGTGAGCCAAAGAGAAGTGCGAAGACCCTCTCTTAGCGCAACGCAACTGTTAGCAGCAGCCTCTGATCAAACGCTCCGAAAATCTTCTACTGAAAACAAAACGGAGACACTAAAAAAGTTTAGAACGCAAAAGCAATTAGAAAGAGAATCACGAGAGGAACTAACTAATGAGGCAGTTAAGAATAGGCGCTATCCGACGAAAGAAGAATTAGAGAAAGAGCCGTTAGAAAGACTACTTGAGCGGTTAGACGAGTTATGGCGGATGGAAGAGGCCGTTGAATTATTAAGTAAAGTAGATTCATTACGCAACAAAGAACTCGACAGTGCTTTAGTAACCGCCGCTGCCGCTTTAGAAGAGCTTAGTCGTAAGGAGACAAAAGAACCTGTGGATCTTATGAAGAACATTAAGAAGGAAGGTAAAACCAGGGAAGAACAAGCGCAAGAGGCAAGCAAAAAGCTAAAAGAGCTGTTAGCAAACGAAGTAGCTGAGGTACAAGAAGATAATGTATCAAGAATTAAGCGTCTTCTAAAAAACGGCTGGGTGATAAGTGTTTTTCAAGAGAGTTTACAAGAGTTGTCTTTAGCCGTCAATAAAGCACGATCGCAGCAATTAGTATTATCAAACGAAAAGGCAATTAAAGATAGTTTAGACCTGTTATTAATACACGAACCGAAATTAGACCAACTGCTATCCGAAAAACGTACGGCATTAGAACGTGCGATGCAATCGCTTGAAACAAAATCTATTAACGGCAAGGACATAGCGTCTGATGTGGGTTACGCGGTCGCGGCTTTAAATGATATTAACCAAACCCTATACCTTCTTTTAGAGAGCGAGAAATCGAATTTAAATCAAGCAAAAAAGAATTGTAAGAAAGGAAAACCAGGATCCTCAGGAAAACCGGCATCAGCCGGAAAAGGGAAAGAAGGCGAAAAAGGATTATCTAAACCATCAAAGAAGCCGGGAGGAAGAGAAAAAGGAAAGTCGGGAGAACCAAAGAAGGGCAAAAATGGAACAAAACCCGGTTCGACAGGGAGGCCCGGGGAAAAAGAGCTGTTAAAGCGAATAGAAGCGGCAAGTGAAGCCATAGAAAAACAAGGAGAGCGCACTGGAAAGGTGAATGATGATCTTGAACGAATGAAGAAAGAGCTGCTGTTCAACACCGATATTTCTTCTGAAGATTTAAACGAGCTAGAAGACCGCTTATGGCGTGTGGAAGAGAGTGTGTTTAACAAAAAGGAATTGGGGGATTTGCGGGATAGTGAATCAGGCGATGAATCAAATTCGCAAGAAGGAGAAGCCATTGATTTTAAGGTGTTAGAATCTAAAGAGACCGACTTACCTTTGCCTGTACTGAAGAAGCGATAAGTATGAGTATAGATACAGGTTTGGTAGACAGTGTAAAGAGTGCTATACATAAGCTCTACCCAACCACGCGTCTAAAAAAAATAGATGTTTATGGAGTATCAGACGAAGAGCTGCTGTCCATAAATAAAAAGCACCTAGAACACGATTACTATACTGATATTATAACGTTTGACTACTCAAGGGGCAATAAGATCAGTGGTGAATTGTATGTGAGTTTAGAACGCGTTGAGGAAAACGCGTTGGCCCTAGGTTTGAGATATGAGTCTGAACTAAGAAGGGTGGTTGCGCACGGCATTCTACATTTGATAGGATTTAAAGACAAGACAGAAGAAGAAGAAAAAGCGATGCGCAGTAAAGAAGATGAGGTATTGGCTTATATAGATAAATATGGTTCTTGACGAAAAATATGATGTAATTGTAGTTGGTGGCGGTCATGCTGGTTGCGAGGCAGCATACAGCGCAGCGAAAATGGGCGCTAATGTGCTCATGATTACAATGAATATGCAGACCATTGGACAAATGAGTTGCAACCCAGCTATGGGAGGAGTAGCAAAAGGCCAGATTGTGCGAGAGATAGACGCCCTTGGGGGAGGTAGTGCACGCATAACAGATAAAAGCATGATACAATTTCGTATGCTCAACAGGAGTAAGGGCCCCGCTATGTGGAGCCCCCGTGTTCAGAGTGACCGTATGTTGTTTGCGCAGTATTGGAGAGAGCTCCTAGAAGAAACACCTGGACTGAATATGTTTCAGGATATGGTAACAGGATTAAACGTAAGTGACAACACCGTTCACGGGGTAAGAACAGCGTTAGGTCTGACTTTTGAGGCGCAAACGGTTGTGCTTACCTCAGGTACGTTCATGAATGGCCTTATTCATGTTGGTGATCAGAATTTTGGCGGTGGTAGAGCGGGAGAACGCGCGAGCACGGGTATAACCGAAGAGTTAGTGGCCATGGGTTTTGAAGCGGGAAGAATGAAGACGGGCACCCCGCCGAGAATAGATGGCCGCTCTTTGGATTTCTCAGTTATGGAAGAGCAGCCCGGCGATGAGCGCCCAGGTCAATTTAGTTTTGAGGGCGACTATGCGCTCAAAAAACAAAGAAGTTGTTGGATAACACACACCTCTCAAGAGGTCCACGATGTTCTTAAGAAAGGTTTCGACCGATCGCCATTGTTTAACGGGTCGATTCGAGGAACCGGCCCACGATACTGCCCATCCATTGAGGATAAAATTGACCGCTTTTCAGATAAAACGTCGCATCAAATTTTCGTGGAGCCTGAAGGGTGGAATACGGTAGAGGTCTATGTAAACGGCTTTAGCTCTAGCTTGCCTGTGGAAATTCAATATGAGGCTTTACATAAAGTGAAAGGGTTCGAAAAGGCTAAGTTTTTCCGACCCGGGTATGCGATAGAATACGACTATTTCCCCCCCACACAACTTAAACACACGCTTGAAACGAAACTGGTGAGCGGCTTGTATTTTGCGGGCCAAATCAACGGAACCACGGGTTATGAGGAGGCCGCGTGTCAAGGACTCATGGCTGGGGTAAATGCAGTTTTAAAAACCAGAGGGGACGCACCCTTCATATTAGGCAGAAACGATGCTTACATTGGCGTGCTGATTGATGATCTTATCACCAAAGGCACGGAAGAGCCCTATAGAATGTTTACTTCTAGAGCGGAATACAGGTTGTTATTACGTCAGGACAATGCAGATATAAGACTGACGAAATTAGGCCATGAAATTGGCTTAGCCTCGAACAAGCGAATTGCGATTCTTGACGAAAAAGAACGACTAATAGCGGATGGAAATAAAGCGCTAGAGAAAAACTTACCTCTAAACTTTATAAACCAAGTTTTAGAAGAAAAAGGAGAGAAAAAAGCTTCTGAAAAAATTAAGACACGGAAACTAGTGGCACGTCCAAACCTAGGGCTAAAAGATTTCAGCGCTAGGTTGGAAGTGGCAAATTGGTGGCAGCCCGAGGTTATAGAACAACTAGAAATTGATATCAAATACGGCGGATATATACAACGAGAGCGCGAGAGTGTAGCAAAAATGAAACGCTTAAACAACAAGGCTATACCGGAGAAATTTGATTACGATAAGGTAAAGGGCTTAAGTTATGAGGGCAGAGATAAGCTTAAAACGATAGAGCCAGCGACGATAGCACAAGCATCCCGAATAAGCGGTATAAGTCAAAGCGATATACATGTATTACTCATTTATATGGGTAGGTAATGGTTTCACGTGAAACAATATGAGAGAGGAATTAAAACATTGCCCCGCGTGCCTGGGAAAGACGATATCGTTTAAACATACGGTTAAAGACCATAGCACCAGCAAAGAAGAATTTGATATTTGGTCTTGCAAAGAATGCAGCCACTTGTTTACGAACCCGCGTGTTAAGGAGGATTTTGTAGGACCCTACTATGACAACCCCGATTATATTAGCCACACAGATGACGCTACTTCGGTCTTTTCAAAAGTGTACCAAACTTTACGAGGAATCAACCTTAACTGGAAGTACGGGTACGTTGCAAAATATGCTAAGGGAAAATCACTTTTAGACTATGGTTGTGGTACCGGTCAGTTTCTTGAGAAAATGGTCCACAAGGGATACAGTGTTCAGGGTGTGGAAATAAACCGCGCCGCTCGTACAAAAGCCGCTAAGTTTGGAAACGTTTTCGGCTCTATAGAAGAAGTAAAAGCACCTGTAGACTCTATAACGATGTGGCATGTATTAGAGCACGTTTATGATCTAAACGAATTACTCGAGGGATTTAAGGCGAAGATGTCGGATAGCGCCACCTTGATTATTGCTGTTCCAAATCCTGAAAGCCATGATGCAGGGCACTATGGCGCACATTGGGCAGCTTGGGACACACCTATACACGTTCACCACTTTACAAAGAAGAGCATGAAGAGCGCAGTAGAGCGCAACGGTTTTAAGCTTCACGGGGTGCTGCCAATGTCTTTAGACAGTTATTACATAAGCCTAATCAGTGAACAGTATAAAGAGGAGGCTCCAACTAAGAAGATAAAGCATTGGTTGAAGGGTCTTATACAAGGCACAATCAGCAATATAAAAGGAGGAAAAGACAACAAGAGCTCCTTGATATACATCTTTAAGAAGGTTTAGTTACCACGGAAGGCACTGTGAAGCGCATACGAGGTGTGTGTCAATGTTGTTTTTACATGGATGTTTCTTTCTAGATCCAGTAGACAAGAGCTAAGCGATTGTGTTATATCTGCGGCACCTTTTGGAACCACGGCGCTACTTAATTTCTGAACGTTTATTTCGCCGAGGTCTGTTGCGTTAGTAGAGGTGTTTTGCACGTTGTGATAAAACCCACGCTCTAAAAAGTGTAAAGACCTTAATATCAGTGTTTTAACCGATTCTTTTGGTAGAGAAGCAAGCTCGTTAACTGCGGATGTGATTTCTACAGGCACACCCTTGTAGCAGGTTCTCATCCATTCGGCAAAACGATCAATTTGAGTACTCTCGGGATCATCATAAGCGGTTATTGCGGCTCCCAGATTGGGTGCGAAGACCATGCTTAATAATCTTTTTGTTTGTCCCGGGCTGTTCGCGAAGTGTTGGTTGAACGAAGATTCATTTAGGGGTTTGCAAGACCAGGGCGCGCATCTCGACACTATCGTAGGAAGAAGCTTGTTCTTTCTGTGTGAAACCAGTATAATAAATGTATTTGGCAGCGGCTCCTCTATGAGCTTTAACAGCTTATTTGATGCAGCGGCTTTGATCTGCTCAGGCATCCAGATAATTAAGACTCTGTTACCCCCTTCAGCCGCGGTTAAGCTTAGTTTTTGCTGAAGGTTTTGAATCTCTTTTACAGGGATTTGTAATTGTTGATTTTTACTGGTGATTTGTCTTTGCCAACTATCGGGATCGAGAAACGGGTTTTTCAAAAGTGCGCTTCTAAACTCTTTTAAAAAGTCGTCTGCCGTACCCGTGTTTCCCCCACTTACGAAAGGAAAGGTAAAGTTCAAATCGGGATGTTCTAGTTTCTCAACTCTTTTGCAGCTTCGGCAAGTTCCGCAAGCTGTGTTTGTTTTACACAGAAGTATAGCTGAGAGCCTTAGTGCAATGCCTAAAGGATCTTCGCCGGCGCCGCCATAAATAAGATTTGCGTGATGCAGTTTTTTGCCACCGTGTGCAGCAAATAATTGGTCCATCAAATCTTGGTTGTTATATATGCTGAACATCTAATGTAGAGTGAAAATTGGGTAGTAAATTGGGCGCTGAATTAACACTCAAAAATATATGAAAAGCTTCGACTTTAAAGATAAGAAAGTTCTAATCCGCGTTGACTTTAACGTACCGCAGGATGAAAACCTTGCTGTGACTGACAATACACGAATCATGGCAGCGGCACCAACGATAAAAAAAGTGTTGGCTGAAGGTGGAATCCCTGTTTTGATGAGCCATTTAGGCCGTCCAGGCGGAGAGCGAGTTCCTAAAATGTCTTTGAGTGCCTTGGTTGATGAAGTAGAGAAGGCTGTTGGGGCCACAGTTCATTTTGCAGAAGACTGTATCGGCGATGTCGCCGCCGCCGCAGTTGCTAAAGCAAAGGCAGGAGAAGCGGTTTTATTGGAGAACCTACGTTATTACAAAGAAGAGACGACTGGCGATAAGGGATTTGCTGAAGCATTAGCAGCATTAGGCGATATCTATTTGAACGACGCCTTTGGGACAGCCCATAGGGCGCACGCTTCAACAGCGATTGTAGCGCAATTTTTCTCAACAGAGAACAAAGGATTCGGCGACTTGATGAATGCCGAGGTAGAAAGCATTTCAAAAGCTTTAGGCAGCGATCGTGATTCGACTGTTGCGATAATTGGCGGCGCTAAGGTTAGCTCAAAAATTGGCGTTATTACCAATATGATTGATAACGTTGGTACTGTGATAATAGGCGGCGGTATGGGTTTTACGTTTGTGAAGGCCATGGGTGGCGCCATAGGAACGTCTTTAGTCGAAGACGATAAGCTGGATTTAGCGAAGCAACTTATTGTGGAAGCCAAAGCGAAGGGATGTAATCTTTTGATTCCTGTGGACACGCTTATAACGAAAGACTTTGCGGACACGCCAGCCGAACGCGTTTGTCCTATAGGTGAGATTCCTGAGGGTTATATGGGCTTAGACAATGGTCCGCAAAGTGTTGTAAACGCTTTAGAGGCATTGGCATCGAGCAAAACCATTATTTGGAACGGCCCTATGGGCGTGTTTGAATTTGAGAATTACGCAGGCGGAACAAAAGCCGTAGCGCAAGCAGTGGCGGACGCAACAGCAAACGGCGCGTTCTCACTTATTGGTGGAGGCGACAGTGTCGCTGCGGTGAATAAATTCGGCTATTCCGAAAAGGTAAGCTACATCAGTACTGGTGGTGGAGCGATGTTAGAGTTTCTTGAAGGCAAAACACTTCCTGGGGTAGCTGCGCTGCGTTAAGCCGGTATCAAGCTTTCGCCGACACTAACGAAGTCGAGCAAGAAGGGATAACAAATAGAATCGGTCACCCACACCGGGTGGTTGAATCCAATGCCAACATGAATTTTCGTGTAAGCAAACGTTAAAAGGGTCAGCCAAAAACAGGCTTTAATTAGCCCAAATAAGGCGCCAAGCACCCTATTAATGCCACCAAGCATAATGGAACGAAGTATTTTGTCTAGGAGCTTGCCGAGCATCATCACAATTAGGTAGAAACCCAGGAAAATGATTACGTACGAAACCAATTGAATGTACTTTTCTCCGACAAAAGCAGATATATACGGCTGCACCTGAGCATGAAACAGAAAAGAGACGGCGACACCGCCTATTACGGCGACGATTCCGGCAATTTCTTTTACAAAGCCTTTCCATATACCTTTAGCAACAAGAAAGGCGCAGAAAACAACGATAACAAGGTCTAGTCCAACCATAATGACGGCAAATTAATGAGAAGCGAAGAATTAAAGCAGGATTGGGAGCGATTAGTGAAGAAACTTACGAAACAGTTTCCCGGAGACGGTGATTTAGATTTAGATGGAGTATTGCTACTTATAGGCACGCAAGAGCTTCAAATGGGCTACATAAAAATGAAAAAGGACGTTAAAATCAACGTGCTTCATATTGCTATCTGCACCATTTTAGAACCGTTTGGTTATTACGAATTTGAAAAGCGAGACGACGAAGGTTGGCCGCACTTTAAATCACTAAAGCCACTACCAAATTTAAAAGCGGGTGAGCAAACGGTATTGATGAAAGAAGCTGCTGTACAATATTTCAAATCGAACGGTTATGTATAAAAAAAGCGGGCTAATAGCCCGCTTTAAATTTATGTGGTGGTCGTGTTAGCACCCGGGATCACTAGGATCGTAGGGTAACAGAACGATTTCTGTTTCTACAGTTTTGTTAGGCTCTAGTTTGATAAAGCCACAACCTATGTGTGTAAAAGGATTTTCACCTCTTGTTCCTAAAACCTTAAACACAGCTTCATAATCATATTCGAATTCAACAACACCGTCAAGACCAGTCACACCTATGAAATAAGCTTCTTCGCGGTAGCCAGGAACATCAACAGAGGCTTCCACGGTTACGTTTTGTATAGCAACACCGTTAGGATTGGTGATTTTAATTCTAAAAGGATAAGTAGGGTTTTCTATCTGACACCCGGTAAGGAGCAGCGCTGAAAAAGCAAAAAGAGCAATAATACGTTTCATTATTCTACACAGCCGTTTGGTTCGCCGATGGGGTAAATTACAACATTTACTTCAACTGTCTCGCCCTTTACAAGTCGAACGTAGTTACAGCCTTCATAAATCATTTTCCAAGCTTTGAGGTCGTAATAAGCTTCGAACCCGGAACGAAAGATAAGTTCACCGCTAGGATCCGTGAAATTGTACCACTCTGTAGCACCTGCTACTGGCGCAAACATTTTAACAGCAGCATTTTGAATAGGTACACCATTCTCATTAACCACTTTTACCTTCACAAAGTATTCTTCCACCACCTCTTCTTGACAGGAAGTAAGAATAAATCCAATGAGTACTAAAAGAATAAATCGTTTCATGCGGGGAATTCTGTAATTTTGCCAAATCTACAACAAAGCTAACGTATTAGAACGGCCAATTATGCTGGAAAGAGTCGAAAATTTAAAAAGTCAGGTCGAAGCTACCTCCCTCACAAACAAGGAAGAAGCTGAAATTTTCCGTTTACAGTACCTAAGCAAAAAGGGTGCTATTCAGGAGCTTTTTAAAGCATTCAGAGAAGTTCCGGCAGATCAGAAGAAGGCATTCGGTGCAGCGCTAAACACCTTGAAAGATCTTGCTGAGGTCAAGCACAAAGAGGCCTTAGAGGAATTAGAGTCATCTGCCATTGTAGGTCAAAACGGAGATTTAACACGTCCCGGGCAACCTCAGGAGCTAGGGGCTATTCACCCAATTAATGCCATTAAAGATGAGATTGTAGATATTTTTAAGCGCATAGGTTTTAATGTTAGCGAAGGGCCTGAAGTTGAAGACGATTGGCACAATTTTACGGCATTAAATTTCCCTGAAGAGCACCCTGCTCGAGACATGCAGGACACGTTTTTTGTTCAGCGTAATCCAGATTGGGCACTAAGAACGCACACCTCTAGCGTTCAAGTTCGTGCTATGGAAAATAACCAGCCACCAATTCGTACTATTAGCCCTGGTCGCGTTTTTAGAAATGAGGCAATAAGTGCACGTAGCCACTGTATTTTTCATCAAATCGAAGGGCTTTATATAGACAAGGATGTAAGCTTTGCAGATTTAAAGCAAGTGCTTATGTACTTCGCTAAAGAGTTTTTTGGAAAAGCGAAAATCCGCATGCGACCATCGTACTTCCCTTTTACAGAGCCGAGCGCCGAGGTCGATGTGTATTGGGGATTAGAAAACGAGATAGATTACAAAATAACGAAAGGTACAGGCTGGCTTGAGGTAATGGGCTGCGGCATGGTAGACCCTAACGTTTTACGCGATAGCGGCATTGACCCAGACGTTTATACAGGATATGCGTTTGGAATGGGCATTGAGCGCATTGCCATGAACCGCTACCAAATTCCAGATATTCGCCTATTCACGGAAAACGATAAGCGCTTTTTAGAGCAGTTCAAAACGGGACTATAGGTGATATTCTTGGTAGAAAAGGTCTATTGCAGCAGCTAATAGATGGTCTTTAGCGGTAACTATATTCCCGTCATCGTGTGTGGAAAGAGACAGACGTACAGATGTATAGTCAATGTGTATGTTCGGATGATGGTGGTGTTCTTCTGAAAGCGCAGCTACCTCATTTACAAAATCAATTGCCACTATAAACGTGGGAAACACGAACGAGCGTCGCAATGTATGCTCTTGCTCCTTCCATAAATGTTGTTTGAGTTCCATAGTGTTAAAAATAAGAAAAGCCCAGCGTTTGCCGGGCCTTTCAACGATAAACAAGTTTAGGCCACCTAATTAATAGCTGATATTTTAAGCATGTTCGTGAACCCACGCTCTTGAATAGGCATAGAAGCTATGTTCACAATAAGATCACCGTCTTTTACAGTGCCGCTCTCTTTTAGGATCGCTTTAATGTCTTTAAAGCTCTGATCAGTACTCTCCATTTTATCGTAAAAGAAAGCCTCTACCCCCCAAACCAATGACATTTGGTTCATGATTTGACGGTTGGCAGTAAATACGATAATTTTTGTTTTAGGACGGTGTCCTGCAATTTTAAGCGCCGTATAACCACTGAAGGTCATCGTTAAAATGGCCGTAGCATCAATTTGATCGGCAATTTTAGCTGCATTATAACATATGGTTTTGGTAATGTAGCGTTCATTCTTAACAGAGGGCTCATTTTCAATATTTGGCTTTACATCGAATGTCGATTCTACGTGAGCTACAATGCTGGCCATGGTTTCCACCACCTTCGCTGGGAATTTACCTACGGAGGTTTCTCCCGAAAGCATCACTGCGTCCGCGCCATCGCATACAGAGTTTGCTACGTCGTTAACCTCAGCGCGTGTAGGGCTTTGGCTGTCGATCATGCTCTCCATCATCTGCGTTGCGATAATACAAGGCTTTGCCTTTAAATGGCATTTCTCCACAATCATTTTCTGCACCATCGGTACTGAAGAGTAAGGAATTTCAACACCTAAATCTCCGCGAGCAACCATAATAGCGTCTGTAGCATCAATGATTTTATCGATATCTACAACGGCTTCAGGCTTTTCAATTTTAGAGACAATTTTAGCAAACGAACCAAAGTCATTTATGATTTTGCGCAATTCATTGACGTCGTCAGCATCGCGAACAAAGCTCAGGCCTATCCACTCAACGCCCTCTTCCATAGCGACCACAACATCTTCAAGGTCCTTTTCTGTTAAACACGGCAGGCTGACCTTCGTGTTTGGGAGATTAACCCCTTTCTTGCTTTTAAGAGGACCTCCTTGAATCACCTTAGTAACTACGGTGTCCTTTTTGTCGGTCTCCAAGACCTCACACATCAACTTACCGTCGTCAAGCAAAATATGCTCACCAGTATTAACGTCTTGTGGAAATTTCTGGTAATTCATGTAAACCAATTCTGCGGTGCCTTCGACTCTGTTGGTGGTGAATGTCAAGGTATCCCCTTCGTTGATAACAGCACCCTCTTCTACATCACCTATGCGAAGCTTTGGCCCCTGAAGATCGGCAAGTACGGCCGTTTTGCAATTAAACTCTTCGTTTAGCTCCTTAACCAAACGAATGGTGCGACGGTGTGTTTCGTGATCTCCGTGCGAAAAGTTCACTCGGAATACATTTACACCCGCGATAATCATGTCCTTCATGACGTCTTTATGCCACGATGCAGGCCCCATGGTTGCAACAATCTTCGTGTTGTTAGAGGTTTCTAATTTCATACAATAAATGTGTTTCTCGTTGTGTTAGTTGTGTGTGCGCCTCAAAATATTGAGCCGTTGTGATTCTTTCGTTTCTTTTCAGGACGGTTTCTAAATCGAACGCAAAGTCCGCATTTTCCACCATTAAAACATAGTCCCAGTGTTTAACAGAAGGTAAAAGATGCTTTTCTGGAACACTATCAAACAAGCTCCAGGCTTCTTCGACCTTGGTTTGCGCTCCAGAGCTCAAATTTGCGACCATGCACAAGGCTTCTCCAAAGGGATCTGAGCCGTCAAAAACGTTGTATTCCCAGACAACATCATTTTCCCATTCATCTTCCGGTTCAGGCCTACAGACCAAACGCATCCCGCATTGAATATTCAACCAATAGGCTAATTCATAGTCTTTTAGAGGTGAGCGAACACCTACAGCACTGAAGTTCATCTTCAGTTGAGATAGCGCATCGATGTGTTTCACTCTAGCCATTTGCTAACTCTGTCGTTTGATTGTAGAATATTTTTGCTGCCGCTTCCTCTCCTTTTTTCTTTGAACCGCCATCGCCCTGAGCAACCAGCTCATCACCTACAAAAAGCCCCATTGTAAAGGTACTGTTGTGCTGTTCGCCTAAACGAGCCAACTCTTCAAATCGAAAGCTGAGCTTTTTCGACTGGAAATACTCAATGACTTCACTCTTGTAATTGTGGGTGGTCAACAATAAATCAGCATCCTCTATAAAAGGGATGACAATAGTTTTCATGACAAAAAACTGCGTCTTTTTAAGCCCAAGATCAATGTATATAGCCCCGACTAAAGCCTCTAATGCATCGCCGTAAATACTGTCACCGTGATTGCCTTTTAAATTAGCCACCAACAGATTGGGCAGCCCCAATTCGTCTGCGACCCTGTTAAGGTTGTTCCGCGAAACCAACTTACTACGGAGTTTGGTTAAATAACCCTCGTCTTCTTTGGGAAATCTGTAAAACAATGCTTCGGCCACGACCAAATCAATTACGGCGTCCCCTAAATATTCTAGTCGTTCATTGTTCCGTTCACCTTTCTTTTTGCGAAAAGGATAGGCGCTCGAATGGCGAAGCGCAAGTTTATACAATGAAAGATCTTTGGGCCAATACCCTATAATTCCCTTGATTTCATTTTTGAACCGGGACGGTTTTAAAGAAAGAAATACCTGGGAAAATCTACTCATCTATTCAGCTTTCTTGAAGAGGACAGAGGCGTTGTGACCTCCAAAACCGAAGGTGTTGCTCAACGCTGCTCTAACCACTCTCTCCTGAGCCGAATGGAAAGTAAAGTTAAGTTTAGGATCAAGGTTTTCATCATCAGTGAAGTGGTTGATGGTCGGTGGAACCATTCCCGTATGAATAGCCATAATAGAGGCCATAGCCTCAACAGCACCAGCCGCACCTAAGAGGTGACCGGTCATACTTTTCGTAGACGAAATATTCAGATGGTAAGCGTGTTCTCCAAAGACTTTTTGAATGGCCTTAGTTTCAGCAATATCACCTAGTGGTGTAGATGTACCGTGAACGTTTACGTAATCTATATCTTCTGGTTTTAGGCCGGCATCATCGATGGCGTTTGCCATTACATTACGCGCGCCCAAGCCCTCTGGATGCGGGGCAGTAAGGTGATGTGCGTCGGCACTTAGGCCACCGCCAACCATCTCAGCATAAATCTTTGCGCCGCGTACTTTTGCGTGTTCGTATTCTTCTAAAATGATGCCCGCACCACCTTCGCCCATAACGAATCCATCGCGCTCGGCATCGAACGGTCTAGACGCCGTCATTGGGTCGTCATTCCTTGTAGATAAAGCATTCATTGCGTTGAACCCGCCCATCCCTACAGGGTTAATAGCCGCTTCTGAACCACCGCTAACGATGACATCTGCTTTGCCTAGTCGAATTAAGTTGAACGCATCAATAAGTGCGTTTGTAGAAGAAGCACAAGCGCTCACAGTGGTGTAGTTGGGTCCACGCAATCCATGTTTCATAGAGATGCGACCAGGCGTAATGTCTGAAATCATCATCGGTATGAGGAACGGATTAAAACGAGGATTGAGATCGTTATCAACAAATCCTTTGACTTGGTCAAAGAACGTATCGATACCGCCGATACCTGAACCCCAAATAACGCCAATACGATCTGGGTTTTCTTTTTCAAAATCCAACCCGGAATCGGCAATAGCTTCATCAGCTACTACCATTCCGAATTGTGTAAAGCGATCCATACGACGAGCTTCCTTGCGGTCTAACAAGTCGTTGGGAACAAAATCTTTCACCTCACACGCGAAGTGTGTTTTAAACAAAGAGGCATCAAATCTCGTGATGGGTCCGGCACCGGATTTTCCAGCAAGGAGATTCGTCCAAGTTTCTTCGGCTGTATGGCCCACAGGCGTGAGCGCACCTAGCCCTGTTACTACTACGCGTTTCAGGCTCATAAAAAAGACTTTTGCTTATGCTAAAGCTTCCTCAATATAAGAGATAGCTTGACCTACTGTGCCAATGTTTTCAGCTTGATCGTCAGGGATCTGGATGTCAAATTCTTTTTCGAATTCCATGATCAATTCAACGGTGTCTAGCGAATCCGCACCTAGGTCGTTAGTGAAGCTAGCATCTGCATTAACTTCGTTTTCGTCAACACCTAATTTGTCAACGATGATAGCTGTTACTTTTCCTGCAATTTCAGACATGATTAGAATAGTTTAATAATCGCCACAAAGAAAATAAAACTTTAGTTATCCCCCACAGCGGATATCTCGGCTTAAATTTGCGTCATCAAGGTACTAAAATCATGTTAAAAATAGCCATACTTGCCTCAGGTTCAGGAAGTAATACGGAATCATTAGTGCGTTATTTCGAGCAATCCGATGTTGCGAGGGTAAATTTAATAGTTACGAACAACCCAAAAGCAGGCGTAATTGAGCGTGCGAACCGATTAAATGTTAGTATTGAGGTTTTTTCACCGAGGAGGGAAAGCGACACACTTTTGACTACTTTAAAGGAACAAGCAGACCTGGTTCTGTTGGCAGGATATTTACAAAAGATACCCAAAGAATGGACATTAGCCTTTAGTGGGCGGATGCTGAACATCCACCCGGCTCTGTTGCCGAATTTTGGAGGGAAGGGAATGTATGGCATACACGTTCACAGAGCAGTAAGCGAATCAGGCGTGAATGAAACAGGTATCACGATACACCTTGTGAATGAATCCTATGATGAAGGCGCGATAATTGCGCAATATGGTGTAGAAATTGAACCAGGATCTATACCAGAAACCATTGAGGCAAGCGTTCGAGAGTTGGAGCTGGAATATTATGGTCCTACCGTTGAAGGGTGGATCGAACAAATAGCATTGAATAATTGAGAGTAACCATATACACTGACGGAGCAGCGAGCGGCAACCCAGGACCAGGCGGTTATGGAGTGGTTTTAGAAAGCAGTGCCGGTCATCAAAAGGAACTGAGTGGAGGCTTCCGGCTTACTACGAATAACCGCATGGAATTGCTCGCGGTAATTCAAGGTCTTCGTGAGCTCAAAAGCGACAAAGCCGAAGTTGTGGTAGTAAGCGATAGTAAGTATGTCGTGGACGCCATTAATAAGGGATGGCTGTATTCGTGGGTTAAAAAAGGCTTCAAAGACAAAAAAAATCCAGATTTATGGCGTCAAATACTGCCGCTGCTTAAAAAATACAACCCGACTTTTCAATGGGTAAAGGGCCACAACAACCATCCGCAAAACGAACGTTGCGATGCATTGGCGGTGATTGAAAGTAAAAAGAAAGGGCTGCCTGTAGATTCTGGATACGAACAGTCGCTTTAAAGCTTTATATAATCCTCTGGGTTTATAGCGCTACCATCGTACCAAAGCTCAAAATGCAGGTGAGGACCCGTTGAGTTTTCACCACTGTTGCCAATAATTGCAATGGCCTCTCCGCTTCGAACGTAATCGCCGACTTCTTTAAGCAAAGCACTGTTGTGTTTATAAGCACTTACAAGGTTGTTTTCGTGTTGGACTATTATAATGTGCCCATTTTCGCTGGTCCAGTCCGCAAAAACCACGATGCCCTCATAACAAGACTTAATAGGTGCGTTCTTCGTGGAAGCGACATCTACTGCAAAGTGACCCATGGTGCGGTCGAAAGACGACGTGACCACACCTTCTACAGGTGCTAAAAGTTGTGGAATATCTAATTCTGCAGAACGTTGCTCCAGGCTAAAGGCGGTTTCACCCTCCACCCATTCTCTAAACGCACTATCTGTTGGGCTAGGGCTAGAGAGTAAAACAGCGGTGTTAGTAGCGGTATCTTCAGACGCCACATCCTGAACAACAGAATCGATCACGTCTCCTTGCAAAATGCGCTGAATTCCGCCTACATAACGTTCATTCTGTCGCAAAACACCTTCCAAACTGTCTGTTTTTAAGCTTAATTCAATGGCTTGTCGACGAATTTTAGAAGAAGCGTAACCAGGAACCAATTCTTTCAATGGCGTAAAAGCAATGACAACAGAAGTGATTGCAATAGTAAAAACAATAGCGAAAACACTGAATGTAAAAACGTTCAGTGGGCTAAGGCGAAGGGTTAAGAGCTCCTCGAAGGTATCGTCATTCAGAATGACGAGGCGAAATTTATTACGCCAACGTTCTACGCGTTTTTGTTTCTGTTTTTCTGTGGCCATAATTAAAGACAAATATCGTGCTCTGAATTTCTCTCGGGGCGTGAAATAAAATAATTTTATCGCGTTATTAGAAATATGTTTTATACCAAACGACTTTTCACCATCGTGGCCGTTCTTTTCTTGGCCTCTTGTTCTACGACTAAAGATCGATGGGTGAACAGAAAGTACCACGAAGTAACGGCCCATTACAATGCCTACTTTAATGGCGAGGAGGCTTTTAATGAGGCCGTAGAACAGTTTCAAAACAGCGAAGACTGGGACTTTGAGCAATTCATGCCCATTTACTTTTGGCCAGATGCAGACCAAGCTTCCGGGTTATTTGCGAAAATGGACCGCGCCATTGAGAAGAGCGCGAAAGTGGTGAAGAAGCACAGTATGGTCTTTGCCGGTAAACAGAAGAACGATTATGTATTTAAGGCGTACCTATTAATAGCCCGAAGTCGATTTTATAAGCATGAGTTGATACAAACCCTTGAAGCGACTTCTTATATCGACGATAATTTCGGAAGAATCGAACTGGCGGAAGACGAGGTCTTTTGGGCAAAGCTTTTGGCAGCGCAGACGCATATTCGTATGGAGAACTTCTTTCAGGCCGAGCAGCAGTTGGACGAGTTGTACACTAAAAAACTTCCGAAAGCTGAATTATTTGAGGCTCAAAAGACAATGGCCTATTTCCATTTCTCGCAAGAACGGTGGGTAGAGGCGCAGGACTGGGTTGCAGTAGCGGCGCAGAGCGCTAGTGTCAAATCGGAAAAGGTACGGCTGACGTATCTCAATGCGCAGCTTTTAGCAAAGCTTGGTAAAGGTTATGAAAGCGCATTAGCCTATGAAGACGTGTTGAAACTTCACCCGGACGATTATGACATCACCTTTTCTGCACAAATCAAGCGAGCAGAGAATTTTGATGTTTTCATGGAAGATATTAGCGTCATTGAGAAGGCATTGAAAAAGATGCTCAAAGACGATAAAAACATCACGTACCGCGATCAGGTTTATTATGTGTGGGCGTTGAAAGAATTAGATCTAGAGTACTATCCGGAGGCTGAGTTAAAGCTTCGTCAGAGTATCGCGGCATCGGTAGATAATGCACGTCAAAAAGGGAAAAGCTATTTAAAGCTGGGTGGAATTGCATTTGACTTTAAAGCGTTTGTCAACGCTCAAGCGTATTACGACAGTGCTATTGCTGTTCTACCAATGGATTACCCAGGATTAGACACTCTTGAGGAGCGCACTTCAGTATTGAATGATTTGGTAGCCCAATTAAACGTTGTGGCTCTTGAAGACAGTCTTCAGTCGATGTACGGATTGAACGATCCGGCTTTGCGACAAAAATTTGAAGACTTTATAGAAGCCAAGCAGGCTCGAGAAGAGGAGGCAGCAAGACGCGCTGAAATCGTAGCGATGCGCGCAGCTGAAAACGCCCTTTTGGCAGATGCGGGTCCACAGGCAGGCGGCGGCTCTGGACAATGGTATTTTTACAATCCAACAGTTCGAGCAAAGGGCGTGGCAGCATTTAAACGAACGTGGGGAAACCGGACATTAGAAGACCACTGGCGAACAAAGGACAAACCAGTACAAGGTTTTGCCGTGCAACAGACTGAGACGAGGGATACCTCTACAATAGATTCTACTAAGGTATTGTTACCGAGCGATGAAAACAGCGTGGATTATTACCTCGCACGTGTTCTAAAAACAGATGATGATTTAAAGGCCAGCTTGCAGCGTGAGGCGTTTGCTAAAAGTGAATTAGGGTTCATTTATAAAGACGGACTTAAGGACAACAATGAAGCCGAATTGGCGTGGGCAGACTACATGAATGAATTTGAGTCTTTTGCAAAGACGACACCGAAAGTTTTATATGGCCAGTATTTACTATTTAACGAACAGGACGCAGAAGATAAGAGTGAGGCAGCAAAATCGGTTCTTTTGACAAACTACGCGAACAGCCCTTATGCGGCCTTATTGCGCGGTGAAAAGAAAGGCCCTAAAATCCCTTTGGAAGAGCAAGAAGCCTACGATGCTGCATTTACTGCGTATGAAGCGGGCCAATTTAAATCAGCGACAGCGCTACTTAACACGTTCGCAACAACCTACTCGAGCAGCGCGCTTTTACCGAAAACAGGCTTATTAGCAGCATATATTACAGGCACTTCTGGCGATGCTGAATCGACTATCGAAGCGCTTCAAGGGGTGGTTAAAACGTATTCAGGAACAGAAGAGGCCACCCGCGCCGCTCAGCTATTAAGCATGCTGCAAGACGATGAGCGCGGAAATGAAGAAGGACCAAATCGTGGAACGGGAGACCTAAAAGTGAATAAAGTAGATTTTCAGCGCCAAGACAATGCGCCACATAAATTTATATTAGCAATTCCCGCAGAAAACTCAAAAATTAACGAGTTGCGTAACGCGCTTGCAGATTTCAACAAAGAGTTTTTCAAGTTTGACAACCTTCGCATCCAAAACATTTTCTACGATCAGAACACGCAGCTCATTATTGTAAGCGGTTTGCGCACGAAAGAGAAGGCTGTGGTATACTTAAATACCTTCAATCAACAAGGAATATTGATAGAACAATACTATCCAAAGGCTCGAAGTGCTGGTTTTTACATAAATAATCCGAACTTTGGCAAAGTTTATAGAGACAAGGTCCTTAAAGAGTACCTCCAATATTTTGACACATTATGATTTCATCTGCAAAAAAGTACCCAGAACAAGCCCAAGCATCGAACCGTATACTAGCGGGCACAAGTATTACCGGCGATATAGTTTCGGATGGAGACATACGAGTTGACGGAAAAGTAGCGGGAAGCATGAAGGTTACCGGGAAATTAGTCATCGGTGAACACGGTCTTGTGGAAGGAGAGGTAGAATGTAAAAACGCCGCTATCGCAGGTCAATTAGAAGGAACGATCAATGTTGCACAGTCGCTATCACTTTCGGCTTCAGCGAAAGTGAAAGGCAAGGTACAGGTTGAGAAACTAGCCGTGGAGCCAGGCGCTGAGATCAACGGATCTCTGGCCATGGGTGCGGTTATGCGTAAAGTCAACGAGTCAGATAAAGACAGCGTTCAAAGCGCCTAATAATGTCCGATAAAAAATTCTTGCGCTTCAGTACACTTGGGGTGCAGATGGCTGTACTCATCTTTTTGGGTTCGGAATTAGGTAAATATTTAGACGAAAAATACGTCTCAGAAAAAGGGATATACACCGCAGTATGCGTTTTGGCGGCCGTGGGGGTTTCCTTGTACCAACTTGTAAAAGGACTACCTAAAGATGAGTAGAGCTTCTCGAGAGAAAAAGCTATTGTATCCCACCTTGTTGGTGGCGGCTGTTTTGGCGTGGCTTATTCAGCAGGAATTAACACCTGATGAACTTCATGGAATTTTAGCACGATGCTACATTTTCAATATTTTTATGGCAGCACTTATACACCTAGCTATGATTGGCTTAAAAAAAGCGCACGTAGAAAAACTGGGGTTTGTGTTTTTATCAGGGAGTGGTTTAAAAGTTCTATTGTTTTTTCTCCTCATTTACCCTGTGTTCAACGCTGATGGAGACCTATCGAGCATGGAGTTTGCCTCTTTTTTCATTCCGTACAGCTTGATTACCGTCATGGAAACAGCGGCATTGGTGCGCCAATTGAACCGCGCATAACCCTAAAAAAACCGCGTTTAAGTTGGCGTAAAACGAAGGAGTTTTATTGGGTTCGCTGGAGCCCTTTAGCGAGCCCGAATGTCTCAAAAAAATAGTGTGTTTTCTTTTCGAAGAAAGAGATTAAGTGTTAGTTTTGCATCGCTTTAATTCCTAAAGAGGAAATGCCAAATAGTATGAGAGCTAACGCTACTGTCTTTTTTGCCTTTGTAGGCGTATTGTTTTTCACCCCCGTTGCTCATGTTCAAGCTGAAAATGTTGAGAAACCTCAGCAGGAACAGGCGCATCACGAAGACGTTCATAACGGCGATACTCATGACGAAGCATCTGGCGAAAAGGACATCAAAGGCATTATCAAAGAGACCATTCAGCACCACCTCGCGGACTCCTATGAATTCCACGTTACTGACGGAATAGGTTTTCCATTGCCAGTAATTCTTGTGGATCGCGGTTTGAAAGTCTTTATGTCATCTGCATTTCACCACGGTAGTATAGCAGAAGTCGATGGTAACTTTTACAAGGAACACCACGGTAAGATCTACAAAACGGACGCTCTCGGGACCCTTTCTTATGATCATAACCACCACCCAACAAACGATAAGCCGTTAGATTTTTCTATCACGAAGAATGTTTTTGTGATTTTAGTCATGGCCATTTTTATGTTTTTCTTGTTCAGAGGTGTAGCCAAGACATATCAAACAGGTTTGGCGCCCAAGAAGGCCGGTCGTTTCTTGGAGCCCATCGTTATTTATGTTCGCGACGAAATCGCCATTCCAAATATTGGTGAGAAGCACTATAAGAAATACATGAGTTATTTACTTACAGTATTCTTCTTTATATGGTTCTTGAACTTAGTGGGGATGACACCGCTGGGCGTAAACGTAACTGGAAATATTGCCATCACATTTTCTCTTGCATTGATGACATTCATAATAACTCAGGTTTCGGGCAAAAAAGACTATTGGAGGCACATCTTTTGGATGCCAGGAGTACCTGTTTTAATTCGTCCGGCATTGGCAGTAATAGAGCTTATCGGCTTGGTTGTTAAACCATTTTCATTAATGATTCGATTGTATGCAAATATGCTTGCAGGTCATGTTGTTCTAATGAGCATTATTGGCTTGATTTTCATTTTTGAAAGCTGGATAGCGGCCCCAGCCTTTTTGGGTTTAACCGTTGTCCTATCATTACTTGAACTTTTAGTTGCGGCGCTTCAGGCGTATATATTTACTATGTTGACAGCCCTTTATTTTGGCTCAGCAGTGGAGGAGCACGCACATCATTAACAAATGAGTATTAATTAAACTATATAAATACTATGGAAATTCCTGAAATTGTAGGTGCAGGTTTGATTGTAATCGGTGCTGGTATTGGTATCGGTAGAATCGGTGGTTCTGCTATGGAGGCTATTGCTCGTCAACCAGAAGCTACTGCAAAAATTCAAACAGCGATGCTTATTGCAGCGGCACTTATCGAAGGTATCGGTTTTGCTGCGCTTTTCGCAAAGTAAAGAAATTGAACAAGGAGAAGTCAACGATTGGTTGACGCTCCTTGTTACAACCCAAGGTATAGTTTGATTCAATAAATCAATTATGGATAAATTAATTCAAGATTTCTCTTACGGCTTGTTTATATGGCAAGTTCTAGTCTTTGTTTTGTTGATTTTCTTGTTAAGAAAGTTCGCGTGGAAGCCAATTTTAGAGGCTGTTAACGAAAGAGAAGAGTCCATCGAAGGCGCTCTGAAAGCAGCAGAGAAGGCACGTGAAGAAATGAAGTCACTTCAGGCAGATAATGAGGCTGTTTTAAGGGAAGCCCGCGAAGAGCGTGAGCGTATCCTAAAAGAGGCACGTGACATGAAAAACAAGATGATTTCTGAGGCAAAAGACGCAGCGGCTACGGAAGCTGATAAGGCTATTATATCTGCGAAAGCGGCAATTGAAGCGGAGAAAACAGCGGCAATTGCTGAGCTTAAGAATCAGGCGGCTTCATTGAGTATCGATGTTGCTGAAAAGATTTTGGGCCAAGAGTTGAGTGCTGAAAACAAGCAAACAGCAATGATTGGTAAGATCATTGAAGACGTGAAATTCAACTAAGAACAGGTATGAATTATCCAAGAGTCGCAACCCGTTACAGCAAAGCCTTGTTAGAATTGTCGATTGAACAAAACGTATTAGACGTCGTTCGCGCTGATGCCGCTTTAACAAAGGAATCGGTTTTAGCATCTGGAGAACTAGCATTGTTGCTCAAGAATCCAGTGGTTAAATCGCACAAGAAGCAGGCGATCTTAAAAGAGGTTTTCGGTGGAAAGGTGAGTGAACTTTTCGAGGGTTTCATTATGCTGCTTGCTAACAACGGTCGCGAAGAGCATTTGGCTAAAGTTTGCGAGAAGTTTGAAAAAGACGTTTTAGCGCACAAAGGAATCATTGAGGCTCACGTGGTAAGTGCTGTTGCTTTGTCTCCAAGCGATAAAGAGAAATTGGTTTCGAAATTATCGAGCCAATTGAGCAAAGAGGTATTGCTCACTGAAGAAGTCGACGCTACCGTTATCGGTGGATTGAAGTTGGAAGTGGAAGGATACCAAATAGACAATACAATTTCCGGTAAACTAAGAGCATTGCGCAACGCAATGATTGACTAGTCACTAAGTATAACAACAGAAAAAAAAGACCTTAAATAGAGGATCATGGCAGAAGTTAATCCAGCTGAAATTTCAGCAATCCTTAAGCAACAATTATCTGGTTTTAGCGATGGCGCTGACCTAAACGAAGTGGGTACCGTACTTGAAGTAGGTGATGGTATTGCACGTGCTTACGGTTTGGCAAACGCACAATCGGGTGAGTTGGTACAGTTCGAAAACGGCCAAAAAGGTATCGTATTGAACTTAGAAGAGGACAACGTCGGTATCGTATTGCTCGCTCCGTCTACGGACATCAAGGAGGGAACTACTGTTAAACGTACAAACACTATTGCATCTATAAACGTAGGTGAGGGAGTTGTGGGTCGTGTGGTTGATACTTTGGGTAAACCCATCGACGGTAAAGGACCGATTCAGGGCGAAACATTTGAGTTGCCATTGGAGCGTAAAGCACCAGGAGTAATTTTCCGTCAGCCTGTGAACGAACCAATGCAAACAGGTATCAAGTCAATTGACGCTATGATTCCAATTGGTCGTGGTCAACGTGAGCTTATTATCGGTGACCGTCAGACAGGTAAGACTACTGTTGCGATCGATACCATTATTAACCAGAAGGAGTTCTTCGACAAGGGTGAGCCGGTATACTGTATCTACGTTGCTGTAGGTCAGAAAGGCTCTACAGTTGCAGGTATTGCTAAGACGTTGGAAGACGCTGGTGCAATGCAGTACACTACGATTGTTGCGGCGAACGCTTCTGATCCTGCACCGATGCAGTTCTATGCGCCATTTGCTGGTGCAGCAATCGGTGAGTACTTCCGCGATACAGGTCGTCCAGGCTTGATCATCTATGATGACCTTTCAAAGCAGGCAGTAGCTTACCGTGAGGTTTCATTGTTGCTACGCCGTCCTCCTGGTCGCGAGGCATACCCAGGTGATGTATTCTACTTGCACTCAAGATTATTGGAGCGTGCGGCAAAAGTGATCGCTGATGATACTATTGCTTCGCAAATGAACGACCTTCCTGAGTCGCTGAAAGACAAAGTAAAAGGAGGCGGTTCTTTAACGGCACTCCCGATCATTGAAACACAAGCGGGTGATGTATCTGCATACATTCCTACCAATGTAATTTCTATTACTGACGGACAGATCTTCCTAGAAGCCGACCTCTTTAACGCGGGTGTACGTCCTGCGATCAACGTAGGGATCTCTGTATCGCGTGTAGGGGGTTCTGCTCAGATCAAGCCGATGAAGAAAGTATCCGGTACGCTGAAGCTTGACCAAGCACAGTACCGTGAGCTAGAAGCGTTTGCTAAGTTTGGATCTGACCTTGATGCAGCGACAATGTCTGTGATCAACAAAGGTGAGCGTAACGTGGAGATTCTGAAGCAAGGTGTGAATGCACCGATGTCGGTTGCACACCAGGTAGCGATCATCTATGTAGGTACTAAAGGAAAACTGAACAAAGTTCCAGTAAATAAGGTAAAAGCATTTGAAAGTGCACTTATCGAATACATGGAAGGAAATAAGAAAGACGCGCTTAACAGCATAGCTGGTGGCAAGTGGACGGACGCAGAGATTGGTGCTATTGAAGCGTCTATTGCGGAAGTACTACCTAACTACGAAGCGTAATTTACCTCCCTTAGGGAAGGAAAAACTAACGTCCTATGGCGAACTTAAAAGAACTTAGAAACAGAATCACTTCTATTGGTAGCACAATGAAGATCACTTCAGCGATGAAGATGGTGAGTGCCGCTAAATTGAAGAAAGCACAAGATGCGATCGTACAGATGCGCCCCTATGCTTCTAAGTTGACTGAAATTCTTCAGAAAGCATCCAGTACATTGGATAGTAGCGAAAACGCCTACGGTGAAGTTCGTGACGGTAACAAGGTACGTTTGGTGGTGATTTCTTCGAACAGAGGTCTTTGTGGTGGATTTAACTCAAGTGTTGTTAAAAAAGCAAAGAGTTACATGGCTGCAAACCCCGCTGAGTATACCATTGCTACGGTCGGAAAGAAAGCGCACGATGCCTTTAAAAACGATTCGCGCAAAGTAAGCAGCAACACAGCACTTTGGGATGAAATCACGTTTGACGGTGCCAAGCAAGAGGCGCAAGCCTTGATGGACGGTTTTATTGCCGGCGAGTTTGATAAAGTTGTAATCCTTTATAACTCCTTTAAGAACGCAGCTGTTCAAGAGCCGCAGGCAGAGCAATTTTTGCCGATAGCCATGGACGAGCAATTAGGAACTGAGGAAGTGGCTGACACTACAGAGTACATCTATGAGCCTTCGATGCAAGAAATTTTAGCCGATTTGATTCCGACGTCATTAAAGACGCAATTCTTTGCAGCGCTTCTAGATGCGAATGCGTCAGAGCATGGTGCTCGTATGACGGCGATGCACAAAGCAACCGACAATGCAAAAGCACTACAGGGAGATTTGAAGCTTGAATACAACAAGGCACGTCAGGCGGCGATCACCAATGAAATCCTTGAGATTGTGGGTGGTGCAGATGCCTTGGCGGGTTAATACAACCTATACAAACATCAAAAAACCCGCGGTTCGAGCCGCGGGTTTTTTTGTCAAATAGACTCAATCGAGACAATCGTTGTGGTAAAACACTGGTAACGAGTAGAAGAATAGAATTTCTGTATACTTTAGGGGTCCAAACCATTATCTAAGTACCATGTCACAATCTGAACTGCTCCAAAAGGAGTTTATCAGTGTAGCTGAACTCATGCAGCTTTTCGATATTTCCCGTGCCACTGCGCAGCGCTTGCTTAAGTCTGGCGAGGTCGTCCATAGTAAATTAGGCGGTAAAATTATCATTCCCACGCGCCCACTCCGTGAAAAATTTGGGTTGTAGAAATTTCCGCAATTAGCCTTTCCGACCTGCGAGTATTGCCTTAATTTAGAAACATGGCAGTCTTAACCATCCGGGTCCGTACCTTTTTATTCATGATGATGATTCTACTCGTGGCTTTCGTGCTTACGGGGACGTTTTCGTTGTACCATTTTAAGGCAGAGAATAAGAACTACCATTACGAGCGATTAGAGCGTAAAGCAAATGCTATTTCTTCACATATTGACTACATCACTAGCGGATATCAAGGTCAAGAATTGTCACCAACTCAATGGAAAACGGTGCTCGGCACTAGAATGGACGAGATAGGATCCATTCACAAATTAGATCTGGGGCTGTATCACCCTAATGGCGCTTTATTGGCAAGAAGCCACGTATTTGAAGCGTCTGACGAATTATTTCCGTCTTGGGTAGAATTAAAGTCACTGACGCGTAAATCAGAACCGGACTATGCGATCGAAGCAATAGAAGGCTTTTTAATAGGCACTGGAAATATTATAAGCCCGGACAATTCCGTAGAACTTATCATACGCGTTCCATATGCGATAAATGACAACCTCATTCCTGACAAAGATTATCAGTTCCTTCGTCAGCTGGGTTTTATATATGTTCTGCTATTATTCGTGGGTATTTTACTTGCCTTAATACTGTCCAATTACATCAGCCGAAACATGAGTATTGTTGGGGCGAAGTTGAAAAAGGTGCGTTTGAATCAGAGCAATGAAAAACTGACCTGGCGACACAATGATGAGATAGGTCAACTGATACAGGAATACAATTTGATGGTTGAGAAACTAGAGAAAACAGCTGTCGACTTAGCAAAGAGCGAGCGTGAAAGTGCCTGGAAGGAAATGGCACAGCAAGTGGCCCATGAGATTAAAAATCCGCTAACGCCAATGAAGTTGACTTTACAAATGATGCAGCGTGAGAATGATTTGAACGAGCTTCAAGATATGTCAAAGCATTTGCTCGAAGAGATAGAGGGCTTGACCTCCATTGCAGAGGCGTTTTCAAGATTTGCCCAAATGCCATCGTTGCGTTTAGAAACGCACGATGTTTCTTATTTGACTAATCGCGCAATTGCACTATATAGTGACCGGGGCGTTCAATTCCTGTCAGACGGTCCTGTTTATGCCAGTGTGGATAAAGAGCAATGGTCAAGAATCATTCACAACCTTATTAAAAACGCGCTACAAAGTGTCCCAGAGGATCGTCAGCCAGAGATTGTGGTACGGGTTCAAAAAGAACAAGGTAAAGGCATCATATCCGTCAGCGACAACGGAATTGGCGTTCCTGATGAAATGAAAGAGCGAGTTTTTGAGCCCAATTTTACAACGAAAAGTTCGGGTATGGGATTAGGGCTGGCCATGGTTCGCAATCTCATTCAAAACTTCGGCGGAACCATCGACTTCGAAAACAAAGGACAGGGCGCTGCGTTCACCATCACCATACCTATACAGCAAAACAACCGATCTTAAAATGGAAAATGTACAACTCACCGTTACTGACGGCATTGCAAAGCTGGTCATTAATCGGCCAAAACAACTTAACGCGCTAAACAAACAAACGTTATCAGAGATTAACGAGGCTTTTGAATCTATGCGAGGTAATGACGCTGTTAAGGTGGTTATTATGACTGGATCAGGTGATAAGGCATTTGTCGCAGGTGCGGACATTAAAGAATTTGCCGATTTTTCTGGCCCGGAAGGATCCGATCTTGCAAAGACGGGTCACATGACTGTTTTCAATGTGATTGAAGAATTTTCAAAACCGGTCATCGCGGCGATTAATGGATTTGCATTAGGAGGCGGCTTAGAATTAGCCATGGCTGCTCATGTGCGAATTGCTTCCGATAATGCGCGCATGGGTCTTCCTGAGACTTCCTTAGGTGTTATCCCTGGGTATGGAGGCACACAGCGCCTTCCGCAGCTCATAGGGAAAGGACGCGCCTTAGAAATGATATTTAGCGCAAAAATGATTGATGCGCCTACAGCGTTGAATTATGGTTTGGTGAACGCTGTAGTTCCACAGGAAACGCTTCAATCGACTGCCGAAAAGATGGCACATGGCTTTATGAAAAACAGCATTGTAGCGATGGGTTATGCCATTGAGGCGGTAAATGCCGGTATGCTTGAAGGCGCTATTGGGTATGATGTGGAAGTGCAGGCTTTTGGCGATTGTTTTGAAACGGCAGATTTTAAGGAAGGAACCACGGCATTTTTAGAAAAACGCAAACCAAAATTCCCCGGCGCTTAGATGAGTCAAACGCACTGGATGCCAGTAACGCAAGAGCAAAGAGTAGATTCACTTGGGACCTTCTCTGATGCAACAAACCACGTTTGGGTGGGTTTGCATGGTTATGGCCAATTGGTCCAATTCTTTGCGCGGCATTTTCGCTCACTGGTCTCGGAGGAGCGCGCCTTTGTGTTTCCTCAAGGCCCACATAAATTTTACCTTAATGGTGTTCAAGGGCGCGTAGGCGCATCATGGATGACAAAAGACGAACGGTTGGTAGATATCTCTAACCAGCGCAAGTACCTAGGATTCGTCTTTCAGTGGATAAAACAGCAGGCGCCAAAGGCCACCATTCATTGTGTAGGGTTCTCGCAAGGCGTAGCGACCATCATGCGTTGTATTGGTTACGAGGACGTACAGCCGTCTGCAATATTGGCCTGGGCAGGAAGCTGGCCTCCAGATCTTGATGAAACGAATAGAGCGGCATTAGAGGAGATCAGGTTTAAAGCGTGTTTTGGAACGCAAGACGAATACATCACCACCGAGAAGCAACAAGAAATGATAGGCCACTACCTAGAAAAGTATAACTTCGAACCCTTGGTGAGCGTGTATGAAGGAGGTCACTCTTTTGACGCGAAAAAATTGGCCCAGGAAATCTCCACCTTAGAAAAATAACGAATACCCAATTATGCACGAAGTACATCCTTTAATTACTAACGATGCCACGTTATTTGGAATATTAGCAGCCCTATTGGGCGCTATTTTTTATACCTCAAAAAGCGAATATCCGGCGTTTAAAAAGTTTTATAGCGTTATACCAGCACTGCTGTTGTGCTACTTTTTACCGTCCCTACTCACCACGTTCGAAATCATAGATCCGAAGCAGAGCCGGTTGTATTTTATGGCGAGCCGTTACCTCTTGCCAGCGGCATTGATTTTATTGACGCTTAGTATTGACTTTGGTGAGGTAAAGAAATTAGGCCCTAAGGCGCTTATTATGTTCTTTACCGGTACCGTTGGGGTGGTGATTGGAGGCCCATTAAGTATTTTATTATTTAGCGTGATTGCACCAGATATCGTAGGCGCTAATCCAGAGGAAATTTGGCGTGGAATGACTACTGTAGCAGGATCCTGGATAGGTGGCGGTGCTAATCAGGCGGCTATGAAAGAAGTTTTTGAAGTCAGTGAAGACATCTTTAGCGCCATGGTGACTGTGGATGTTCTGGTCGCAGAGTTGTGGATGGCATTTTTACTTATCGGTGTAGCAAAGCACAAAAACATTGACAAAGCCTTTAAGGCCGATGCTTCAGCGGTAGATTCCCTTCAGAATAAGATGGAGGCCTACACCGCGAGCATTAGCAAGGTGACCTCATTTAACGATCTCATTTACATATTGGCATTGGCTTTTGGAGCGACCGGATTGGCGCATTGGATGAGCGATGGAATAGCTCCTTACATTGGCGAGCATTATCCCATTCTTGCAAAATTCAGTTTGACCTCTGGCTTCTTTTGGCTGGTTGTTATCGCAACAACTATTGGTATTGCATTGAGCTTTACAAAAGCTCGCACATTAGAAGGAGCAGGCGCTTCAAAAGTGGGCAGTGTTTTCATTTACATTCTAGTTGCCACTATCGGCATGAGCATGAACGTGATGGAAATTTTCCATAATCCAGGGTTGTTTGCTGTGGGATTGGTTTGGATGATGATCCATGTTGGACTGATGTTTATCGTCGCAAAACTTATTCGTGCTCCCTATTTCTTCCTGGCGGTGGGTTCTAAAGCAAATATCGGCGGAGCGGCAAGCGCACCGGTTGTTGCTGCTGCATTCCACCCGGCATTGGCACCTGTAGGTGTATTATTAGCGGTTCTGGGCTACGCGTTAGGAACCTACGGCGCTTACATCTGTGGCCTATTAATGCAGTCTTCAGCGGGAGTTTATTAAAGGGGCGATAGATGCGGGTTGAATTGCCAAAAGAGAAAGTTTTTCCCATGCCTTTTAGGTTTTGGCTAATTCTCGCTGTATCCATTATACTCCCATTCTTCAGTGGAATGCACCCGGCAATTTTCGTTTTTTGGTTGATTGGGCTTTGGGGAGTGACCGCGCGACGTGGGACCACCCTTCGCAGTGCGGATCAAAAAATGTTTCGCTATTATTCGATTTATGGCATTCCTTTGGGAAGCTGGGAACCCATCATACCAAATGCAGCAGTGGTCATTTTAGGTGAACAGCAGTCCGTTCGACAAACCAGTTATGCTGGCGTCATGCGCTATCAAGAACGAGAGGGCGTTACATTGTATTTAGTTAATGCAAGTCACAGAGTAAAGCTAATGTTAGCACGAGTGGCGAGTAGAGATGAATTGGACCCTTATTTGAAGGTGTTAGAAGAAGAGTTTAACCTTAAATTAGTAAGGTTCTCTCCGGCGATATCGGCGAAGACAAAAGCTAGAAGAAAGAGATGATGAAATATAGTGTATTAGCCGTTTTGGCATTGGCAGGATTCAGCGCAGCGTCACAAGTAGATGCAGATAAAGCGGCGGTAATAAAGTCCATTTATACGGAAGCATTGGGAACACAGCAGGGTTACGAATGGCTGCGGTACATGTGTGAAGAAATTGGTCCGCGTCCCAGCGGTTCGGAGGCGGCAAATGAAGCAGCGCGCTGGGCAAAACACACAATGATGGAGGCCGGAGCGGATACAGTATGGCTCCAGGAAGTTGAAGTACCGAAATGGTACAGAGGTGAAGAATGGTCTAAGGCCTATGCGGGTGGAGAGCCTGTTTCACTTCCAACCACGGCGCTGGGGGGATCCGTGCCTACCCCAAAAGAAGGCATTCGTGCTGAGGTCGTAGAGGTTGGTTCATTTGAGGAATTAGAAGAATTAGGAAGAGAGGGAGTGGAAGGCAAGATTGTCTTTTACAACACCTATATGGACCACAGCCTCATAAGCACATTTAATGCCTATGGCGGAGCAGTAAAATACCGTTGGGCAGGAGCGATGGAAGCGGGTAAATATGGTGCCGCAGCAACAGTACTTCGCTCAGTTACGCTATTGCGCGATGATTTGCCGCATACAGGAGCGATGAGTTATGGCGACAGCGATGTGAAGATTCCTTCAGCAGCTATTTCCTGGCAGGCAGCAGATAAATTGGATCACCTTTTAGTGAAAGGTCAAAAGGTAGAATTACAGCTGTTCTTAGACTGTGGTGTTCAGGGAACAGCGACGAATTACAATGTTATTGCCGATTTCAAGGGCACGGATAAGGCCGATGAGATTATGCTCGTGGGCGGACATATTGATTCCTGGGATTTAGGACAAGGCGCGCAGGATGATGGCGCGGGATGCGCCCATGCCATGCAGGTGCCAAATCTATTAAAGGAGGTCGGGTACGAGCACCACAGAACTATTCGCGTGGTGTTATGGGCGAACGAGGAGTTTGGATTGGATGGAGCTAAGAAATATGCGAATTGGGCCCGAATGAATAACGTGCACCATTGGGTCGCACTTGAGAGTGACGGCGGCGCGGGTTTACCGCGCGGTTTTGGCGTGGGCGCTAGCGATGAATGGCTTGAAAAGGTGAAGGCTTTGAAGCCGTATTTTGTGCCTTATGGCTTGCATGAATTTGCAAAAGGCGGCGGTGGTGCAGATTTATCCCCGCTACGAGGATACGACAAGGTGTTTATAGGTTTCCGACCGGACAGTCAGCGTTATTTTGATTTTCACCACAGCGCGCGCGATCGAATAGATGCGATTCACCCTCGGAGTCTAGAGATGGGATCTGCGAGTATTGCGGCGTTGTTTTACTTGCTCGACACGGATTAAAAGCACAAGTCGTCTTGCATCAGACAAAATGAAACTATCTTAAAAATATAAGAGCGTTATGTTATTTAGGTGTTAATAATTATCCCTAGCTTAGTGGCAACTTAAGAGTAGCTTAGGTTTATTGGTTTGGTTAAACCCCGTCTTCGGACGGGGTTTTTTTATGCACATATGACACTTACTGATTTACAGTAAACACTCTTGATATATTAAAACCTAGAAAAAGGCTTCCGTTTGCTGCGCTATAGGGATTCTGTGCCACCCACAATGGATCACTCATTGCCCGCGTATTACTTAAATGAAATTGGAATACATGCCCTCCAGTTTCTATATCTACACCAACACTCATCGGATTATGAAATCGCTCTTCCGTTGCCCCAGAACCGTAACTGCGGTTGGAAGAAAAGGCGTACTCACTGGTTAACGCGATTCTTTTGCTAAGCTTATAACGACCGCCGATCAGAAGGTGATAGGTGTCATTCGGATCTTCGGGACCGGGTACCAGATTCCAATGAACGATGCTTGGCGCCAAAATAAGGCTGAGGCGCTCATTAAACTTACGTGCAAATATCGCTTGGTGATGGTACGACAAGCGATCAGTTGTGTTGTGATCTATACCGTCTGTAAAACGAGCGCCGCGGTAATTAAGAGCAGAGTAAAGGGTTACACTAAAGGGGAAAAATGTCGCACCTGTTTTTTGACGAAGTGCCCGGTATTTAACAAACGCATCTGAAGTTTTGAGCACAGAAGATCTGCCAATCCCAATATTTAGACGGTCAGAAAAGCCATAGTCTAACTGCATTCGTATGTGCGCATTGTCCAAACCAAAGAAATTGTATAGGTATTCATCGGTAAAACTCCCAAATCGGTGAGAGATGATGTATTGCAGCACACCTTTCCCCGGAGTTTCATTTGTCTGGCCGTTTAATAATTTCGTCCCCTTGAAGGTTGCATAGGTATATTGAGTAGACTCCGATTCTTCGTCTAACAAATCAAATAGATCTTCTTGAGCAGTTGCGAGTAAAACGCTCAACGAGAGGAAGAAAATGTAGCGTAATCGGCCCATTATTTTGAAAATTTCTTAAGTGTTGCTTGGACTTGAATCGATGCCGTTTTAGAAATTTTATTCGCCACGGCGCTTGGAATTTTGACTTCGTAGTCTGCCAACGTGATATCGAAAGAGGTGACCAAAACAAAGTTTCCATCCTCTTGATCTAAGCGAGCAGGCACTGTTATTTCTTTTGTAACGCCGTGAATGGTAAGCCCGCCAGCGACATTGCCTTCGCCGTAGTACCCTTTAAATGAAGCTTTTGGAAACTTCTCGCTTTCAACATAATTCTCGTTAAAGTGCTCCTGCATCAAAGCCCGTTTGAATTGGAAAGAAGTCATTAAAACTTGAACCCCAATTTTACCTGTAGTAGCGTCATAAACCGCTGACCCACTTTCGGTGAAGGCCTCTATGTCTTCTAGAGGAGAACCAGCATCGAAATTTAGTCTGGCTTCGCGGGTTAAGTATTGTTGCGCAGAAACGAATGTACTAGATACGAGCAGTACAGTTAACAGAATGTTTTTCATAGCTATTAATTATTAGGCGCGCCCGCTCCGATCCACGCTTGCAATTTGCTGATGTCACAATCACTCAAAGCGCCACTCGGGGGCATTAACAATGGATCTCCAGCGCTTCGCGTCATTCGGTCTATTAATGATCCATTAAGTGCTGCAGCAGCAGTATTCTGATGTCCACTCAAGACGAGACCACCATTTGCAGACATTCCGTTATGACAGCCTTCACAGTTCTGACCAATAAGTGCTTTAATATCTTGGCTAAAAGTCACTGCTGCGGTATCGCATGCTGCAGTATTGCCATAGGAATCGACACTATTGTCGTACGTGCAGTGGGTTAACAAGAGTAGCGCCACAGCACACGGTAAGATGAAGTATATGAATTTTTTTGTGCTCTGTTGCATCATTTATAAGTAAAGTAATGTTCCGTCTACTGCTTCAAAAACAGCGCTTAATAATTCAATATAACGATTTAATTGCTCCTGATGTTCAGGTTTTTCAAGACCGGTTTTATAATCAACCACTGTAATCTTGTTACCAGCTTTAATGAGAAGATCTGGGCGCACAGTAGCATCTTTTGAAATAATGGAGCGCTCAGTGTAAATAAGTACATCGCTGTCATTGATGTCTTTTAGTATTGGATGTTCGGCCAATTGGTCAATGGATGCCGCCGCACCTTCGTGCAAGTGATCTGAAAACGCTCCTGTACGGTAGAGTCTGCGCAAAGCCGCCGCTCTTGAAGCGGGATTTCTTTGGAGAATTTGATGGAGTGCTGTTCCCCATTTACTTCCATCGGCATGACCGTCAAACCAACTCCTAGGTGCAGTGTGCGCCATTCGAAGATTTGCAGGAGAAAACTCGCCGGGTTTCGGTGCTACAGGACGAACAGATTCTTCAGTGTTTGCAGATTCTGGGAGTACAATTTCTCCAGAGCGGTACGCGCCTTCCTCTGGGTCACATGCTAAAAAGTCGATCAGGCCCTTCCCTAATTCACCGGGCTTTTCTTTATCCACAAACACATGCAATCCAGCAATAGGTCGAGTCATGGCCACATAGACCATATTCATCCAATCAAAGTAGCTTTGGTTTTCTAGTTCAGACCATAATTCTGGTTCAAACAGCGAGGCGTTTTTGTCCGTTTTAGTAATGGGTAATCGGGCCAATTCCGGATGGACATCGACATCTATCCAGTGCGCATCTCCGCCCGATTTATAGCTAATCCCAAATGGAAGAATGACGTGTTCAAACTCTAACCCTTTACTTTTATGGATGGTCATCACCTGCACCGCGGGTTTATCCTGAGGAGCAGGAACATTACGTTTCTTAGCTTCCGCTTCCCACCATGAAGGCAAAGTGGCGAAGGAACCTTCTCTGGTTTGAAACCCGTAGAGCAGATCAAGACAACTGTCCACCATGGCATTGGGCTCTAATAAAAGGCCAAAGGCTTCAAAAACGCGTGCTCCGAAAGTGTATAACGATTCTTGTTGGCTAAACAACTCTTGGAGACCGGGAAATAGACCGCTGAGGTAGGGTATGCCTTTTGATGTGGCTTCCTGTTGGAAAATAAAAGGCTCTAATTGCGTGGGAATTTTACCAAGCTTCGTGAGTGCGTAGGCCAATTCGAACCGGCTTTCACGATCATCAGCGTTCAGGAAAAGTTTGGCGCAAGACAAGAGAACGGTACTTTCGAAAGAACTTCCTACGACGAGACTATCTGCGGATAAGACCGGAATACCTGCTCCCGTTAAAAAATTGGCCAATAATTTGCCCTGCGCATTTCCGCGGACTAAAAGGGCGATATCATTGAACGAATGCCCGCGTTCGATCAGGGTTTCAATGCTAGATTTTACCTGTGCGCAAACCGCCTCTGCATAACTTTGAGCGGTTTTTGTCTCCCCCTCAGGAACCGAGACGAATGCCACATTTACCTCGCCTTTTAAGGGATCTTTGTGAGGTATTTGTTGCAGTTGCGTGCCGGTATAGGCACTCTGGTGCGCAGGAACGGTAAGCCGCTTACCGAGGTGCTTAAAAAAGTCATTGTTAAAGTGTACAATGTTCCCGTAGGTGCGGAAGTTTTTGGGCAGCTGGACAGTTTCACGCGAGTACAATTCGTGCCCATCCGGGTGTTGTTGAAAGCGATTGGATGGATGAACGTTATCTACCAACGCCATGAATTGTTCAGCGCGTCCGCCCCGCCAGCGGTAGATGCTTTGTTTTGCATCTCCAACAATGAGTGCGCTGTTTGGATTTTCATCCTTAGTAAGCGTATGCTCAATGAGTGGATGTAGATTATCGAATTGCATTTCAGAGGTATCCTGAAACTCATCGATATAGAAATGCCAAAACTTTTCTCCCAAACGTGCATAAATAAACGCAGTAGGCTCTTTCTGAAGTTCTTCGGAAATTAATTTATTGAAGGCGCTAAGCGGCATGGTGTTTTGCTCCTCTTGAAGGGCATTAAACTTATCCATGAGTGCCCGTGTCGCTGAGAGTTGCTGCAGTTTTTCGGTGGCCTGCTTGAGCAATAATAATTTACGTTGTTTACTTTCTTGAAACGCGTGGGCCAATTCTAAAAAGGCTTCCCAATCCGTATCTGCACCTTTCTTTGGCTTCGTCTTAAACGCTTGAACACCTGCTTCAAGATTGTTGCTGCGTAGGTTGGACCAGAGATCGACAAAATGTTTTTTTGCCTGAGGGTAATAGGTAAAGTTGTCTTTCGTGTATCCCTGGGAGTTTAAATGGGTAAAGGCTTGCTGTGCTAGTTTTTTACCCTCGGCTACTATGACTGAAAGTTCACGATTTAGTTCTTCTTCCAGCTCAAGCATGCGCTCTGGCCCTGGCAAATGGGCCAATTCCTTCCACGTATCCTCATTAAAGCTCTCTTTCCCTTCGCGCTTTAAATCTCGATCGGGGTTGTGACTCTTTTCGCGGTTCATGCGTTCCTGCATCCATGCCGCAAGAGATTCCCGTAACGCTGGCGCATCCCCGAGGCTACTGTAGAGCAAGTCTAATGCTTCTTCAATCATGCCATCGAGGTCTAGTCGTACCTCAAAATTATCATCGAGATCAAGATCTCTCGTGAAGGTGCGTACTAATCGATGCGTGAACTGGTCAATGGTGCCAACATTTAGTGTGCTGTAGTTGTGCAACATGTGGCTTGCAGCTCCAGCGGCACGTTGCTGCAATTCCTCCGGTGAAATACCAATTTCCTCCCATATGGGCTTAAAGAATTCACTCTGGAAAGGGTGTTCTAGGCCTTTGAAGGTTAATAATTGGTCTAAAAGTCGCGCCTTCATTTCGGCAGCGGCATTGTTGGTGAAAGTGATTGCTAAAACCTTTTGATACGCATGGTCCATGTCCTTTTTTCGCAGCGCATTCATCAATATATGCTGAACCAGTGAATAGGTTTTACCCGATCCCGCTGATGCATTTAAAACGATGAAGTCTGCCGGGGCAGATAGCGGCGTATCGCCTTGTTTAGCGGTCATAGAGTTTGTTGAACAGGATATAAACGTAAGTTAAAACCTTCAGTCGGAATTTGCCTTACCTTTATACCAAGAATTAATATAAAACCTACTAAATATGGCATTTGAATTACCACAATTGGGGTACGCACACGATGCGCTAGAGCCGCATTTTGATGCACGCACCATGGAAATCCACCACGGGAAACACCACGCAGGATACACTTCTAAGCTCAATGCAGCTGTTGAAGGAACAGATATGGAAGGCAAGTCTATCGAAGAGTTGCTAGCAAATCATTCAGACAATGCAGCCATCCGCAACAACGGTGGCGGTTACTACAACCACTGCTTGTTCTGGGAAGTACTTTCTCCAAACGGCGGCGGTGCGCCAACAGGTGAATTAGCGGCAGCTATTGATGAGGCGTTTGGCTCGCTTGATGGACTAAAAGAAAAATTCAACGCCGCAGCAGCGACACGCTTTGGTTCAGGATGGGCCTGGTTGTGTGTGAACAACGGCGTATTGGAGGTTTGTTCTTCCGCAAATCAGGACAATACATTGATGCCAGGCGTAGGTTGTGGCGGTCACCCGATCATGGGTCTAGATGTATGGGAGCATGCATATTACTTGAACTACCAGAACCGTCGTCCAGATTACATCGCAGCATTTTGGAATGTTGTGAACTGGGACGCAGTTGCAGCAAAGCTCGTAGCAGCGAAATAAACAGATTTATCTAAGAAAAAGGGGACCTCGAGCAAATGCTCGGGGTTTTTTTATGCCGAGCTTAAATGGCTTCGTCTATTTTTTCTACGGCTTTTCTTACGTCAAAATAGAAACGTGCCCCGATGGCAAAATTGGTTACCAAGCTAGGCGAAGGAAGAACAGCAATACCTGGCGCAAATTCGAAGAACACATCGAAAGGAAAATCAGCAGCTTCATAGGCCACCCCGAGAGGCACTCGCGCATAGAGCTGGTTGCCCGCGTCGTTGTAGCTCTTTAGATGAATACCGCCACCGTAGTAAAACGGGATACGCCCTTTTTCCGCTGTGATAATCTCGTAGTTATGTCGCAAATAATCGGCTCCGATGTTAATGCCCTCTTGCCCTGACACTGCACTGTACCCGAGGGTATACTGAAAGGCTTCATTATTGTTGTTGAACTTCTTAATGCTGAAGCCGCTGGGCTCGCCAAGCGCAAGCCCTATGCCGTAATGGCCTTTATAATCCTGTGCAGCAGCGTTAAACGTCAATGCTAAAACTACAAGTACAAGTGCTTTTTTCATTTTCTTGAGGTGTAACTGTCTAGGGTTAAATGTGTGCCGTCCCATTTAGCGAACGTATTTAAACGAATCCAATCGCCGAGAACAACATAGTTACTTTCAATTTTGGTGCCATCTTCCGACTCGTGCGTTTGGAGGACCAATTCTTTCTCATGATGCCGATGCCCATAAATAAA
>CAJQHZ010000003.1 GCA_905478295.1 uncultured Flavobacteriales bacterium
CCAGTAAAGCTTTTACCGTCTTCAAAATAGGTGATGAGTACTTCATCAATGTGCTCCCCGGCTATACTGTAGTCTCCAAAGTAGGCAACATGCGAGGTAAAGCCCGATTTATTCGCGCGCTTTGAATGGAAATACGGAGAGAGGAGGTCCTTTGAATTGGCCCCGCTGACTCGAATGATGGCTAGTGCTCCTACGCCTTGTGGTGTCGAAAGTGCACAGATAATATCGTCTCTAAGCATGCCGTAAAGATACGTCGTTAAGTAATGAGCAAAGAAATTTGAAAAGAAGGGAATCCATTGAAGCTTGGATAGTACATTTGTGGCAAACTCACAGAAAAACCATCTACATGAGCGTATTAGTCAACAAAGACTCGAACATTATTGTCCAGGGATTTACGGGTAAAGAAGGAACATTTCATGCCACTCAAATGATTGAGTATGGCACGAACGTTGTCGGTGGAGTAACTCCCGGAAAAGGGGGGATGACGCACCTCGATCGTCCGGTATTTAACACCGTAACTGAAGCTGTTGAAAAAGCTGCCGCGGATACTTCAATTATTTTTATACCACCAGCTTTCGCCGCTGACGGTATTATGGAAGCTGCTGAAGCAGGGATCAAAGTGATTATTTGTATCACGGAGGGCATCCCTGTTGCGGATATGGTAAAAGTTAAAGAGTATTTGAGCGATAAAGATTGTACGCTTATTGGACCGAACTGTCCAGGTGTAATGACCGCTGGAGAAGCGAAAGTGGGTATCATGCCTGGGTTCATCTTCCAAAAGGGCACTGTCGGTATTGTAAGTAAGTCGGGCACGCTGACGTATGAAGCAGTTGATCAGTGTACTAAGGCAGGTCTGGGTCAGACTACAGCCATTGGTATTGGTGGTGACCCAATTATAGGGACAACGACAAAAGAAGCTGTTGAGCTTTTAATGCACGACAATGAGACCGAAGGAATCATTATGATTGGCGAAATTGGTGGTCAACTTGAAGCAGAGGCAGGTTTTTGGATTAAAGAACACGGGACGAAGCCAGTAGTTGCGTTTATCGCAGGAGAAACTGCACCGGCAGGGCGTACTATGGGTCATGCAGGCGCTATTGTTGGCGGTGCAGAGGATACTGCAGCAGCTAAGAAAGCAATTTTACGCGATTGTGGAATAACAGTTGTTGATTCACCAGCCGACTTAGGAACTGCGATGGCGAAGTTATTAGGAAAATAAGATTTTAGATAAAGCATTAAGCCGCTTCCAATGGAAGCGGCTTTTTTGTTCCCGCGAACCGCTATCTTTGTTCGTATGAAACAGGTAAAGTGCCCTTCTTGTAGTAGTTGGTATATGGTAACTATCCAAAGCGATGCTTACGGCCACATCTGTTCACATTGTAATGCGCCTTATGCGGTCAAAACCGAAGAACAGAAAGCCCACGAAGAGGGTATGAAAGCTCCCGTGAGCAAGCCACCTTTAGCTTGGAAGCGCTTCGGGGAGATGCATTGGACCTTGGTCATTTTAAACAATGTTGGATTTGTTATTCAAACCATTCTTTTTATGATAGGTACCATCATAGGAATCTTGGTTGCACCGCTGTAAAGCAATCTAATTTTTACGACCTTAGTCTCAGTATGGAGTTTCTATCACCAAAAACCAAAGAGCGCATTTCGAAGCTTGAAGCTGAGAATAAGACCCTGCGACTTCAATTAGAACAACAGGACACCTCAGCAAAAACTATGCGCTGGCCGTTTCTTGTGATTGCAGTATTACTTGCAGTAATAGTTGCTGTTTGGAAATATAGCAAACCTTCTACAGAAGAACTCAGTGCGATAAGAGTAGAAATGTGGCAAAATGGTTCACTTAAAGACACTGTTCTTTATCCAACCTTCGGTATTGAATATTCCATTCAAGTAGGTGCTTTTAATAAATACGATTACAGTGAGTTAAATTTAGGTTCAGGTTTTTTAAAGGTGCAGGAAGACAATGGCGTTCAACACATACTATTAGGTAGCTTTACAAATCTTCCACAAGCTCGATCGTATTTAGATAAGGTGGTGAAAATTGGCTTCGAAAATGCCTTTATTGTTGCGTACAAAGAAGGAATTGCCGTAGGTTTGTTGTCGAATAAAACCGCTATTAAAAAATAATTATGGGTTTACTTTCTGGAAAGACCGCCATTATAACTGGCGCGTCAAAGGGAATTGGCAAAGGAATCGCAGAGACCTTTGCAAAGCAAGGTGCAAATGTTGCATTCACGTTTTTAAGTTCAGTCGAAAAAGGACAAGCGTTAGAACAAGAACTACAGCAGTACGGTACTAGGGTCAAAGGTTACCGTTCAGATGCTTCAAAAATGGAAGACGCTGAAGCTTTAGTTGCTCAAGTTGTGGAAGATTTCGGTGGTGTACATATCGTAGTGAATAACGCTGGAATTACTAAGGATACGCTGTTAATGCGTATGACTGAAGAAGATTTCAACCGAGTAATCGAAGTAAATCTAAATTCCGTCTTCAATATGACAAAAGCCGTGCAACGTACTTTCTTAAAGCAGCGTTCGGGTTCTATTATAAATATTAGTTCTGTCGTAGGAGTGAAGGGTAATGCTGGTCAAGCGAACTATGCCGCCTCAAAAGCAGGTATTATTGGCTTCACAAAATCAGTTGCTTTGGAGCTCGGATCGCGTAATATTCGTTGTAATGCGATTGCACCAGGCTTTATTGAGACAGAAATGACAGCTGTATTGGACGAAAATACAGTTCAGCAATGGAGAGATGGCATTCCATTGAAGCGCGGCGGATCAGCTGAAGATGTTGCTAATGCATGTCTTTTCTTGGCTTCTGACATGAGCGGTTACATCACCGGTCAAGTGATGAACGTTTGTGGAGGAATGCTTACCTAATGAAACTTCTTACTGCTGCAATACTAGCCCTTGTATTGGGTCTTGCTGTTGCGTGGTATACGTATTTTTATAAAAGGAGGTCAACGCCCTATTGGGTGTTGGCTTTTTTTCGTTTTGGTTGGATTGGAATGCTTTTTTTTGCATTGTTCGCACCTGAACAAGAGGAGCAGGTTGTCGTTGAGCAACCGCAACTCATTTCCGTGCGAATAGATTCCTCGGCATCTTTGAAATCGCCTGTAAATGGGATTTTAGACGTACTGTTCGATTTTGAAAAAAAAGCGTCTGTAAAATGGATACTTTCCGATTTTAATTCCAAGCAAGAGCGAAACGATGAACTTCCTTGGATATATATAGGAGATGGTCATATTGGGGTTCCGGCAGGAACTGCTCCATTGGCCTCAGTTTTACTGGAAGCGAATGCGCTTTTAAGTCCACCGCTCATTAAGAACGTCATCGTGCCTGATAGAGTAGAAATAGGAGCTAAGTTTGATTACAGGGTAAGATTCAACGCAGGACCTGAATCCGTCCATGCAACGTTCAATGGTAAATCTCAAAACAAAAGTGCAGCCGCTTTTATCGCGCCGGACCGTCCTGGATTTTACCTGCTCACTCTTACAGCAGAAAAAAATGGTATTGAAGACGTCATTGAACGTAGCATTGAGGTAGTCCCTTATTTTAATTCGATTCAAGTCATTTCTCCCTATCCCCATCCGCACGTTGGGATGGTAACCCGGTTGGCTCAAGAATTAGGTTTCACCTATCATTTACTTTCTTGGAAAGAGGCCAAGACCCAATTAAAACAACTTCCAACCGTAGCTATTGGTGGCGGTGCAGTAGTATTTGAACAGTTAGATGCTCAATTAGATAAGCCTATTCTATGGCTGGATTCGAGTAACGAACCTCCACAGGGCGTTGCGGATAGAATTCGGACACCAAAGACTTTAGCATTTATCGGCGGACCAGAATACTACACGATTAGAAAACGAGATAAGAAAAAGGACAAGCTCCAACGAATCGGACAAAACTGGAATGGACGAGGCATTAATTGGTTTCAAAACGGCTTAGCATACCCAGAAACGGGAAGTGTATTTCGCGCGCTAATCAAAGGTTTATTGCGCGACTCAAGACCTGATGAACTGCGAGTATCCGGTCCGGAGAGACTCTACCAAAGCCAGGAAGCAGAATGGGTCGTTAGCGTGGTGAATAACCGTTCACTGGCACAGGCTGCAGCTGTTCAAATGAAGATCACGAGAGATAGTGAGATTTTTGATGTTCCGCAAGCTATAGCCATAGAAGGCAATGGTTATATTTTTTCTACCTCGTTCTCAAACGCCGGAACGTACGCATTAGAAATTAATGCGGAAGCTTCTAATGACCCGTATAGCTGGCGAAGTACCATATCTGTTTTACCCGCCTCTATTGAGCAATACAGGCCTTTTAACAAAGTGTTTTGGGACAGACATTCTAAAAAAGAGTTGTTCCGTGCAACGGATGAACGCACGTTGCAAATAGCGCTCGATAATTGGGAATTAGTTGGGAGATCGATGGTGCGGACAAAAAAAACTCCCCAACACACCTTGTGGTGGTATTGGGGAGCATTCTTGATTTTTGCCTTCGCAGAATGGCTGCTTAGAAGGCGAAAAGGATTGTCTTAGAGGTTGTTCTCCAAGAATAGTGCTAGGGCCTCAGGCTCCATATTCTTTCCTACGATCACACCATTTTCGTCGATAAGTAAATTCTGTGGAATGAATTGGATGCCATAGAAAGTTGAAATTTCATTTTGCCAGAACTGTAAATCACTGACTTGTGGCCATTGCAGTCCGTCTTCAGCGATTCCTTTGATCCACGCCTTTTTATCGCGATCTAGACTAACTCCGATGATGTTAAATCCGCGCTCTTTATAGGCATCATACAGGCCTACCAAAGCTGGGTTTGCTGCACGACAAGGCTTACACCAAGACGCCCAAAAGTCGACCAGGACTAATTTACCCTCAACGCTTCTTAAACTAAGCATTTCACCTTCAGGAGTTGTCTGACTGAAATCTGTGAAGGTTGCACCTACCGCAGATTTTTCTAAGGCAGTAATTTTTTCAGATAACTTTATGTAATCCGGTGAATCATGGTATTCAGCGCTGATTTGATTGCGTACCGCTAGGAAATCTTCTAGATCATAACTGCTCGTATTTCCACTTAAAATAATCGCCGCACCTAGAATGTCATTCTTCTTCGCAAAGTCTAGGGTCATTTTAGTTTGGCTGTCGATAAGGGTCATGGCTTCTTCTCGAATCTGTTCCGTAGCGAGCGTATCATTGAGTTGCATTGCATTTCGGAATTTATCTTCTAAGGTCATCATGGTTGCATCAAAGAAGGCTCCCTTATCGCGGAAGGCGTCCGCTGAGTCGTTGAATACGCCTGCTTCAACCTCGATACCTGCTATCGAATCCATTGTGAGGGTTACATCCGCTCCGTCGTGGTAGTATACCGCCGGCATTCCGAGCTCAGCAATTTCAACCATGGCATATTGATGAGGAAAATCGTCGATATGAACGGCCAATTTACCTGCATTTAAGGTCCCTTCGTACAGCACCTCTTGATTTTCAAGACTTAATTTGACAGGACTATCTCCGGCAGATTGGGCATCTATAGTGAGATCAAAGCCCGTTTCAGGTGCACAGGAGGCTAAAATCGCCGCAGCTGCAACACTAAGCATTACTTTCTTCATTGCTATTGTTTAAATTTACACTCCGCAAATTACATAGAAGAGATGAAGAAAATCGTTACCCTTATCACAATCTTAGTTTTTAGTGTCCAATTGGTTGCTAAAGAAGGCATGTGGATCCCCATGCTCCTAAACAATAACATCGCAGAAATGCAGGCCATGGGCTGCGAATTAAGCGCTGAAGACATATACAGTGTGAACCACAGCTCTTTGAAGGATGCCATCGTAAGTTTTGGCGGATTCTGTACGGGTGAGTTCATTTCTTCAAAAGGCCTTGTGCTTACCAACCACCACTGTGGCTATGGTCAGATCCAAAAGCAGAGCTCGATGGAGCACAACTACCTTAAGGAGGGTTTCTGGGCGCGTTCTATGGACGAGGAGTTGAAGAACCCAGGGTTGTTCGTAGAGCAATTGGTGTACATGGAAGATGTGACTAATTCCTTGGTGAACTCCGGAGATAAATTCAAAGATATTGAGGCAGCCTTGATCGAAGCAAAAGAATTGGACAATCCAAATCTTACTTACAAGGTGGTTCCATTTTTCAATAACAACCAATTCTTCCTTTTGGCCACCATCAAATACAACGATGTGCGCTTAGTAGGTGCGCCGCCAAGCTCGATTGGTAAGTTTGGCGCGGATACGGACAATTGGGTATTCCCGCGTCACACTGGGGATTTTAGCTTGTTCCGAATATACGATGACAACGGAAGTGCCTTTACACCAGCCCAGCACTTGAAAGTGAACATTGCACCGCGTACCCCCGGAGAATTCACTATGATATTTGGGTATCCCGGTCGCACTCAGGAATATTTGACGGCGGTTGAAATGGACCAATTAGTCAACGTAGAAAATGCACGTCGCGTAGAAATCCGCGATGTTCTTTTGTCGATCATGGATGCTGAAATGCGTGCAGACGCTGCTGTGCAGCTAAAGTATGCTTCGAAATATGCTCGCATTGCCAACGGTTGGAAAAAATGGATTGGTCAGATAGAAGGGGTCCAATTTTCGAAAGGTATCGATCGTAAACGCAAGCTCGAAGCTGAATTCACTGCCCGCATTGCAGCAGATGCTAACCTTTGGGACAAATACAGCGGATTGTTGAACGAAATCGCGGTGAATAAGACGCAGATTGCGGAGGGCCAATTAATGCGTAACGAGTTTATCGAAACCATCTACTACGGAATGGAGTGGTTCTCATTGATGAGCAAACTACAACGCGCGAAATCCGACGTTGATACGGATATGGCGCTGGTTGAGTTCCATCAAAACTACAGCCGCACGGTCAGTGAAAAAACCACAGCAGCTATGCTTTCCATGGCTTTAGAAACTTTCTCAGACCTGCTAGGGGATATGGACGAGGCCACGTTTGTAGCTATGGTTCACAATGAGATTGATGCGTTGGTTGAATTGGCCACAAAAGATCAGCCTATTGACTTAGGAATTGTCGCTCCGACGGCAAATAGCTTCAATACAGCAGCATTCCAAGGATTTTACGCAGCCTCACCAGATAACGCCTTGTTACAAAAAGCGACCGAACTTTCGGCAGAATACATGCGTGCATTGATGGAGGTATTTCCTGAGCGCAACTTCTACCCAGATGCGAACAGTACTTTGCGTGTGACCTATGGAAAGTTGGAAGGAGTAAGCCCTCGTGATGCCGTTTCTTACACGACAACCACCTATCTAGATGGTGCTATGGCGAAATATAAGCCGGGCGATTATGAATTTGATATGCCCGCAAAACTTACCGAGTTGTACGACAGCAAGGACTATGGCCAGTATTCAGAAAACGGTAAGCTTCCGGTGTGTAACATCGCTTCAAATCACACCACAGGAGGGAATAGCGGGTCTCCCGTATTGAACGGCCGTGGCGAGCTGATTGGACTGAACTTTGACCGAATTTGGGAGGGGACCATGAGTGATGTGAACTTTGATGCGAACATCTGCCGAAACATTATGGTGGATAGCCGTTATGTGCTGTTTATAATCGACAAGTTTGCAGGACAACGTTGGTTAATCGACGAAATGGATTTGATAAAATAAATGAAGAAACACGCATGCATTCTTGGTATTCTGATTCTAGCGGCCTGTGGTCGAGTAGGTGAGGGTCTCTATGAATTGGATGCAGCTTATGCCCATCTAGGGGCCGATTTTCCACTAGAGCCTCCTTTTGATTACAGCAGCTCAGCACCGGACTATATAACTCGAGATAATCGCCTAGATATGGATGTGGATGATCGTAAGGCGACCTTAGGACGTGTGCTGTTCTATGACAAACAACTCAGTCTAAACAACTCCATTGCATGTGGTTCGTGCCACATTCAGTCGCACGCTTTCGGCGATACTTCCCAACAGAGTGTGGGATTAGACGGTGGTCTTACCTCAAGACAAAGTATGCGATTGGTGAACACAAGATTCGCAGCACTGCCGGCTATGTTTTGGGATCGTCGAGCAATAAACCTCAGAAACCAAGTCACCCAACCTATCCAAGACCATATAGAAATGGGCTTCAGTGGTACTGGTAATCAGCCTGGCTTGGACAGTTTATTGGCTAAATTGCAAGGACTGCCTTACTATTCCGAACTCTTTGATTGGGCCTATGAGCAAACAGGAGTTACTATAAATAAACAGCGTTTATCACAAGCTCTAGAACACTTTGTGAGCTCTATTGAGAGCTTTGATTCTAGGTTCGATGAGGGATTCGCGACGGTAGGTGAAATTCAAGGCCAGTACTCGAATTTCACACCTGCAGAAAACAGAGGAAAGTTCCTCTTTAGCGCCCCGCCTCAACTTGATAATGAGAATGTTCGTACCGCTGGAGGTGCTGGATGTGCTGGTTGTCACCGACCTCCAGAGTTTGATATCGATCCTATGAGTGGAAACAATGGTGTCGATAAAGAGGCGGGCAATCCAGGGGGATTTGACACGACAAATACACGTTCACCTTCACTACGCGATATTTTTAGCACTAATGGGCAGATTAATACCCCTATGATGCATACCGGAAACTTCCTGGAGTTTACGACCATAGTGGAACATTACAATGAGGTCATTCCTGATGTTAATAATCGGACAGTAGACGGAAGATTGGTTCGCGGATTAACCTCGGTCAAACTTGAGCTAACATCCACTGAACGTGCAGATTTAGAGGCGTTTATTAAAACCCTCACTGGTAATAATATCTACACAAACGAACGATGGTCATCGCCGTTTTAATGTGTAAAACTTACCGGTACTGATTATTGGACAATTACGGGTGTTCGCCGTAGTTTTACTGTTCAATAATTGATCATGAGAGATACTACAATTTTCGACCTAATCGCCAAAGAACGCCAGAGACAAGTGAATGGAATTGAGCTGATTGCTTCAGAAAACTTCGCCTCTGAGCAAGTCATGGAAGCGCAGGGTTCTGTACTCACCAATAAATACGCTGAAGGGTATCCCGGTAAGCGCTATTATGGAGGGTGTGAGATTGTAGATGTTGTCGAGGATTTAGCGCGTGATCGTGCGAAGGAACTGTATGGCGCAGCTTATGTCAACGTTCAGCCTCACTCTGGATCTCAGGCAAACGCTGCAGTATATCTCGCGGTGATGAAGCCTGGGGATACGGTTTTAGGTTTTGATCTTAGTCATGGGGGACACCTCACGCACGGTTCACCAGTAAACTTCTCAGGAAAAACCTACCATGCGGAATTTTATGGTGTTGAAAAGGAGACCGGTTTATTAAATTATGACGCTATTGAAGCGAAAGCGAAAGAATGCAATCCGCGCATGATTATCGCTGGTGCATCTGCATACAGTCGCGATATTGATTTCGCCCGTTTCCGTGAGATAGCAGACGAAGTAGGTGCTCTTCTTTTGGCAGATATATCGCACCCATCGGGTATGATCGCAAAAGGGATCTTAAATGATCCAATGCCGCATTGTCATATAGTTACAACAACCACACACAAAACCCTTCGTGGACCACGAGGCGGTATGATCATGATGGGAGAGGATTTCCCAAACCCATGGGGCGAGACCAACATGAAAGGCGAAGTGAAACTTATGTCTAACGTATTAGATATGGCAATCTTCCCCGGAATTCAAGGGGGACCACTAGAGCATGTTATTGCTGCTAAAGCGATTGCTTATGGTGAAGCATTGACCGATGAGTTTTTCCACTACCAATTGCAGGTAAAAAAGAATGCAGCAGCGATGGCGAAGGCTTTTGTCGACCGTGGTTATGATATTATTTCAGGCGGTACGGATAATCACTTAATGCTGATCGATTTGCGCAACAAAGGCGTGACGGGTAAAGCTGCAGAGCAAGCATTAGTTCGTGCTCACATTACTGCAAATAAAAATATGGTGCCTTTCGATGATAAGAGCCCATTCACCACTTCAGGCATTCGCTTAGGCGCATCAGCCATTACTACGCGCGGATTGAAAGAAGCGGATATGGAAACCATTACGGATTTTATTGACCGCGTAGTGACAAACATTGATTCAGATACACACATTAAGGCAGTCGGCGATGCAGTCGTTAAAATGATGCAGAACCGCCCGTTGTTCACTTGGGAGTAATTATCTTCGAAGGAACCAATAGCCTTAGTAGTATGTACAATAGTCTTAAAAAGCGCTGCGTCTTATTGTTTGCGGCGCTTTTCTTTTCGCTACCCATGGTGGCCCAGCTTGATTTTGAAATAGATAGAACGGTCAAAGAATCGCGCGTCGGTATAATTAGAAATACCTTGCTGACCATCGATGATGATGCGAAGGCCATTATTAATCGGCCACTAAAGAACCCAAATCTCAGTGCAAATGGTGTGAAACTGTTTGCCATGATTGTTACGGATTACCAAACCACGAAGTTTTTTCAGGAGCACATTGAGCCTTTGGATGTTCATGTTCGGTCGGTAATATCTTTCCCTAGTTTGTATCCCAACGTACCCGTATTGAGTAAATGGGGAGGGGGAGTAGACGGCTGGATGTATACAGGTGTAACAGCAATGTATGCTGCAGGTGTGCTCACGGGACACGAAAAAATGCAGGAAGCTGGTGTGCTCACAGTTAAGGCAGTTATTGAATCATATGTTGTTAGCCACATTGTCCTTAAGACCTTGGTGGCTCGACATCGTCCTGCTCGACCATTGGGTGATTATAGTCAAACTGATAGGGACAGCCAATATCCCTTTGTACATAGTCCTTTAGACTTTTTCAATTTTCATGTGCCATACCTTCATTCGGATGCCTACGGTACAGGTTTTCCTTCTTATCATGCGACCATGTTCTTTGCGTTTGCAAGCGTAAATGCCAAGGTTTTTGATAACAAGTGGATTCCGTACGGGTTGGCTACTACTGCACTTTTATACGATATACGAGGTCATAATCATTGGGTCAGTGAATTAGTTGCTGGCGCGGTAATCGGAGAATTTATCGGAAAGGTTGTCTACGAGAATTACCATGAGCGCCGAAATACATCTCATTCATTAAAGAAAAGACGAAAGTACCGCACTCAAATGGGGATAGCCCAAAATTTTGGAGTTGTCGGACCTTCTATTGCTATAAGTTGGTAATATCGGCCCGGTTATTGTTACATGAATTTCCGCAAAAACTTAGAAAATGAGAAAATCTTTATTGCTTTTACCGTTCGTTATCCTGTTTACTTCTTGCGAAACGCAAACGCCTACAGAGACGAATACAGAACGTTTTTATAAAGCTCCTTGGAATGTTGAGTTGAATCGATCTCATGGTGCAGTAGGGCAGCTTGGTGCGGCAAATGAAGATCATAACGGTACGTTGACAATAGAAAAACACGGAAGTGCCACATTTGATGTTACGCTTCTAAGTGACCATATGTATCAGTGGTGGGGGTATAGCTGGACCACCGATGAATTTTACATGAACTGGGCGCCATGTTTAGAATGGTATATTAATGAGGCTGAAGATAGTATGTATCTTAATTATGATCACCAGGACTATGATCCAAACTCAGGAAATAGCTTCTATTGGAATTATGATTTAATCCTCACGAGATAAAAAAAAGCGGGCATTGCCCGCTTTTTTTATGCTTCTAACTTTTTCTTCAAGTCGGCTATCTCTTTAGCAAGATGATGCATAATGCGAAAAGAGATAACGATGCTTCCTAACAGACCTGCGGTAAGAAGATAAATAAGGGTATCCATAAGTTTCAGTTGTTTCAAAAATAAACATTTGTAGTCCGTAAAGGTTCACACGCAGATGGGCTTTCCGGGGTTGTAAATTA
>CAJQHZ010000004.1 GCA_905478295.1 uncultured Flavobacteriales bacterium
GACGATTGCGGCAATACCTATTTCTCCGGTTGGGGTGGCTCACCAAATCCAGAAGGCAACACCGAGGATATGGCGCTAAGTGCGAATGCGTTTCAATCCACTACCGACGGGAGGGACTTTTATTTCTTAGTTCTAGATCCGGATTGGAAATCACCGCGATTAGCCACCTACTTTGGCGGTACGGGACGCGAGCATGTGGATGGAGGAACCTCTCGTTTTGACCGAACGGGTAGAATTTTTCAGGCGGTATGTGCCGGTTGTGGCGGGACATCCACGTATCCTACTTTCCCTAATAATGTATACGCTAGCAGCAACGGTTCATCCAATTGTAATCTAGCAGTCACCGTCATCGATTTAGACGTTCAGAATGCCCGTGTTTCGGTGCAGCCCGATCCGCCAGTCTTCTGCCTGCCTAACACATTTTCAATCCTAGACTCTAGCATTAATGTTCAGAATTTCACCGTGTATTGGGGTGATGGGAATTCAACGAGCGGGACTTCACTCCAAGGCGGATATATCTATGCCTCTCCCGGAACGTATCCTGTACAGGTTATCGGTCACGATACCATTTGTGATACTTGGGATACAGCCACCTTTACGGTTCAAGTCAATCCAGCTTACGACTCTGTGTATACCTCATATACCTATGATTTCTGTGATCCGCTTCGCGGCGTTACGGCCCAATTAATACATGCCAGCGACTCCATATTAGTAACGGATCGCATTTTGGATTGGACCATTTCGGGCGCAACATTTACTACCCCCCAGGTGATCACCAACCTGCCTTCAGCGGGCTACAATGTCATCAACCTAACCACTGTGGATACGGTCTGTAATGTCGTGGAATCCTTTACGGATACCCTGTTTTTTAGATTACCGCCTTACCTGAATATGATCAGCGATCCCGAAGAATGTACTTCGGACGAAACTGTTGATTTCATTCCTGTATTCAATGAGGTATACCAGGGACACAGCTGGCTGGTTAATGGTGTGGATCAGGGTAGTACTAACCCCCTACAGATCGCACAATCTGGCATTTATGATATTTCTATTGTGGGTTACGACAGCATATGTGGAACATCAGATACCTTGACAGCGACTTACGACATCTTCTTTGCCCAGGAACCCTTTACCGTACCTAATGTCATCACCCCGAACGGGGATAATGTGAACGATCGGTGGACCATTAACACGAATGAAGATTGGGACCGATTCCACGTCATTTTATTTAATCGTTGGGGAATAAAGGTTTTTGAAACCAATGCGCCAACGTTTAATTGGGGCGCAGATTACGACGGACAAATTCTCACTCCAGGAGTGTATTTTTACCAAGTCGAAGCGGAGAATAGATGCGGCATCACCTCAGAAGAAGGAACCTTACACATAACCTATTAATATGATTACAATTTACCATAACCCACGTTGCCAAAAATCTCGTGAAGCATTGGCGTTACTGGAAGAAAAGGGTTTTCAACATTCCATTCGTCTATACCTTAATGATGAGGAAAGCATGAGTGCAGCAGAATTCGAGCGCGTTTTAGATGCATTAGATATGGATGCGATAGACCTCGTTCGCAAGAATGAAGCGGTTTGGAAGGAAGAATATAAAACATTGGAACTGGATGAAGATGAAATTATCCTAGCGATGATAGAACATCCAAAACTAATGGAACGTCCTATCGTGGTCAATGGTGACCGCGCAGTGGTGGCGCGTCCGGCAGAAAAGCTTTTAGACGTACTGTAGAAAAATACAGGCACAAAAAAAAGCCGACCCATGGGTCGGCTTTTTTTATATCCAGTCGGCAGAAATTATTCTGCTGTTTCGTCTTCTTTATGACCAATTAGCGCGTGTGCTAACTTAGGATTGATAGACTCCAAGCCGATCAATGTCAACCAGTACCCAACAAAAAGGCCTAGAAAAGCCAACATTGAAAAGCCCATTAGTGCTACTACTAAGAATACGAGGAATCCTAAAAATTTCATAGTCGTTGATTTAAGTCGATGTAAAGATAGTAACACAAATCGTTCTATCGGAAATCTGTGCCTTAAATTTGTAGTAGAATTAAAATCCTGTAATCACACAAGCGAACAGCATGGAACATAGAATAGAACACGACACCATGGGTGAAGTAAAAGTGCCGGCCGATAAGTATTGGGGTGCACAAACGGAGCGTTCACGCAATAACTTTAAGATCGGGCCTGCCGGTACCATGCCGCTCGAGATCATTGAAGGTTTTGCTTATTTAAAGAAAGCAGCAGCATTTGCAAATTGCGATGCAGGTGTTCTGCCTGTTGAGAAGCGCGATCTTATTGCTTCGGTTTGTGATGAAATATTGGAAGGAAAACATAAGGATCAGTTCCCTTTGGTAATATGGCAAACTGGATCAGGAACACAGAGTAACATGAACACGAATGAGGTCATTGCGAACCGTGCGCACGTCCTAGCTGGAGGCACTTTAGGTGATGGAAAGAACATCATTCATCCAAACGACGATGTCAATAAGAGCCAAAGCTCGAACGATACGTTCCCAACGGGAATGCACATTGCGATTTATAAGAAGCTGATTGAAAACACGATCCCTTCTGTGGAACTGCTTCGCGATACCTTGGAAGCGAAGAGTAAGGAATTTTGGAAGGTCGTTAAGATTGGTCGTACGCACCTTATGGATGCGACGCCACTGACTGTAGGTCAGGAGTTCTCGGGCTATGTAAGCCAATTAAACCATGGACTTAAAGCCTTGCGCAACACCTTAGATCATATGAGTGAAATAGCGCTGGGCGGAACAGCTGTGGGTACAGGTATCAACACCCCGGAGGGCTATTCAGAGACTGTGGCGAAATACATTGCGGAATTTACCGGAATGCCGTTCCGTACAGCTGAAAATAAGTTTGAGGCGCTAGCGGCGCACGATGCATTGGTAGAAACGCACGGTGCGTTAAATCAATTGGCAGTGAGTTTGAACAAGATCGCAAATGACATTCGTATGTTGGCTTCTGGGCCGCGTTCGGGTATCGGGGAGCTTATTATTCCTGCGAACGAGCCGGGATCGTCCATAATGCCAGGCAAAGTAAATCCAACCCAGGCTGAGGCCATCACGATGGTGTGTGCTCAGGTCATGGGTAACCACACGGCAGTAACCGTAGCCGGTGCACAAGGCCACTACGAACTCAATGTTTTTAAGCCGGTCATGGCGTATAACGTGCTTCAAAGTGCCGAACTTATCGGTGATGCTTGTGTGAGCTTCAATAATAATTGCGCAGTAGGAATCGAGCCAAACTATAAGGCCATAGAGAACCATTTGAATAATTCATTGATGTTGGTCACCGCGCTGAACACAAAAATAGGCTATGAGAAGGCCGCGAAAATCGCGAAAACCGCACATGAAAATGGTACAACTTTGAAAACGGAGGCCGTCAACCTAGGTTACCTGACGGCGGAAGAGTTTGATCAGTGGGTTCGTCCAGAAACTATGGTTGGGAAACTGTAACAGCTGCGATTTAGGTCTTTTTAATATATAAAGACCTCTTTAGATTGTAGGCGTTTATACAAACGCTTCACCTAATTCTATCTTAACGGCTTTGACAATCTGCTTGATGGCTTGATCATTGCCTTGAGGGAAAGTTAAGGTTGTAGATTCCGTTTGCACGACAATCTTATTGTTGAGGTCAGTAAGCACTAACGCTTTGTCTTTAGTTGCATTCACAACTAGACAAGAGGTGCAATTTTGAAGTAAAACATTTGCGCCGACGACCACATTCTCAGCAGTGTCTTTTGCGCCTAAATCATATATGGCCCCCCAGTTACCTAAATCTGACCATCCCATTTCAGCTGGAATTACGCAGACTTGATCCGCGCGTTCCATTAACCCGTAGTCAATAGAAATATTATCGCACTCGCCATAAATTCGTTCGATACTTGCCTTTTCATAGGCTGTGTCTAGATCATTCCAGGTCTCTCCCAAAGTTGCCATGAGCTCCGGTAAATGAATATCTAGGCCACTCGACAGCGCATCGATATTCCAAATAAACATACCTGCATTCCATAAGAAGTCTCCACTTTCTAAGAATTTCTTTGCGTGCTCTAGATCGGGTTTTTCAGTAAATGCCTTTACAGCAAAGCTTCCGTGATCGTCACCTGCGGCTTCATTATATTGAATGTAACCGTAGCCTGTTTCTGGTTTATGTGGTTGAATGCCGATGGTTACGAAAAAATCCGATTCTTCAGTTTTCGCTAGCCCTTTTCGTACAGTAGCCTCGAACGCGTCTTCATCGGTTATAAGGTGGTCTGCCGGTGTAATAAACATGTTTGCATTGGGGTCGCGCTTTTTGATTTTTAAAGCGGCATATGCGATACAAGGGGCAGTATTTCTACGAAGTGGTTCTAGAATAATGTTTTGTTCTGGAAGATCTGGTAAATGTTCCTGGGTTAAGGCAGCATAATTCTCGTGCGTAACGACCAGTATATTTTCGGGTTCAAAAATACGGCGTACACGATTATACGTCTGTTGCATTAAACTCTCGCCCGTTCCTAAGAAATCTAAAAATTGCTTTGGGGTCTTTTCTGTGGACATGGGCCAGAAACGGCTCCCAATTCCCCCAGCCATAATTACACAATATGGAGTACGCATAGTATGGTTCAGTGTTTCAGTGTGTTGATGATTCGAGAAATATCCTCAAATCGGCTACGAAACTACGATTTTCTCGCTTTGCGCGGTATCTTCGTGCCCCTAATTAAATGCTATTTCCATGTTAAATCTAGTCCTGTTCGGCCCTCCGGGGGCAGGTAAAGGAACACAAAGTGCCTTTTTAGTAGAGCGTTACCATCTCGTTCATTTAAGTACGGGCGACCTTTTTCGTTACAACATTAAAAATGAAACGGAATTGGGCGTTTTAGCAAAGTCATACATGGCTAAGGGCCAATTGGTGCCAGACTCTGTCACAATCTCCATGCTTGAAGATGCTGTAAATAAAAATCCTGAAGCAAAGGGTTTTATTTTCGATGGGTTCCCGCGTACTAATGCACAGGCAGCCGCACTCGATGCTTTTTTAAATAGCCAAGACACGGGCATTATAAGTATGATTGCTTTAGAAGCTCCCGAAGCGGAGCTCCGTGTGCGACTTGCAGAGCGTGCGAAAACTTCGGGCCGTCCGGATGATGCAGATCCTGCGGTAATTCAGAATAGAATTGATGTATACAACAACGAAACAGCGCCGGTGAAAGCGTTCTACGAAGCGCAAGGAAAATACAAAGGCATCAACGGTGTAGGTTCGATCGAGGAAATTACTGAACGCCTAGTAGCTATTATTGACACACTTTAGACCTTTGGTCGACACTTCACAATACAATCGTATTTTTGCAAAGCAGTTTCCCAGTTAAGGGAGGCTGCTTTTTTCACATTATGGCTGGAAGCAACTTCATAGATTACGTAAAGATTTACTGTAAAAGTGGGCGCGGTGGTCGAGGATCAACACACCTACTTAGAAACCGTATGACCTCAAAAGGAGGACCAGACGGCGGTGATGGCGGTAGAGGCGGACACGTAATTGTTCGGGGCAACGCTCAAATGTGGACCTTATTACCACTTAAGTACCAGAAACACATTAAAGCCGCTTCAGGCGAGAACGGCAGTGGTCAAGAGCGTACTGGTGCCAATGGCGATGACCGTTATATTGAAGTACCCTTAGGCACTATCGCTAAGGATGAAGAAACCGGCGAAGTACTCTTTGAAATCACTGACCATGGACAGGAACATATACTTGTGAAAGGCGGTCGTGGTGGATTGGGAAACGTACACTTTAAGAGTTCAACTTTTCAGACGCCGAGATTCGCGCAGCCAGGAGAGGATCCAGTTGAAGGATGGTTTATTTTAGAATTGAAGGTCCTGGCAGATGTTGGACTCGTAGGATTCCCTAATGCAGGCAAGAGCACACTTTTAAGTGTCGTTAGCGCAGCAAAACCAGAAATTGCGAATTATCCTTTTACAACGCTAGTACCAAATTTAGGGATGGTCATGTACCGCGATACGCGTTCGTTTGTAATGGCGGATATACCTGGTATTATTGAAGGTGCAGCTGAAGGAAAAGGATTAGGCTACAGGTTTTTACGTCATATTGAGCGCAATGCTTTATTACTGTTCATGGTTCCTGCGGATGCAGACGACTACGCTAAGGAATACGAGATTCTCTTGAATGAATTGGTAAAGTATAATCCAGAATTAGCAGATAAGGAACGCATTTTGGCCATTACGAAAAGTGATATGATCGATGAAGATCTTCAGAGCGAAATCGCGGCCCAATTACCTTCAACTATTCCACATGTTTTTATTTCATCTGTTGCGGGTAAGAACATCATGCAGCTTAAAGATTTAATCTGGGATAAATTAAACACTCCTGCATAATGTACGAGCAATTAAATAGCCTAGATACGAGTGCGTTGCTTGCATTAAATGGGCTGTTTCCTACTAGTACCGATACTTTCTGGATTGCAATTACGAAAACTGTCAGTTGGCTACCCTTATATGCCGTGCTCCTTCATAGGCTCCACAGTTCAAGCAACTCCGTATTGTTCATCAAGCGTCTCGCACTGGTGGTAGTAGGTGTGTTGTTTTTTGATCAGGGCGCTGAGTTTTTCAAATATACACTGGAACGCCCTCGGCCATGCCATGAAGTAGAAGGCTTGAGAGTTTTAGCACATTGCAGTCCATTTGGGTTTTTTAGCGCACATGCGGCAAACAGCTTTGGACTTGCTTTTCTTTTTCGAAAATGGTTGCATTCAAGCTGGTTCCCAATCCTATTGGTTGTGGCCATCCTTCAAAGTTTTTCACGTATTCATTTAGGCGTACACTATCCATCAGATTTGCTTGCCGGAGCACTGTGGGGATTTCTCATTAGTTTCGTCTTACATAAAATCGAAGCGACATGGAGTTAAATGCAATGGCCTATTTGGCAGTGTTTGTAGGCGGCGGAGGTGGTTCAGTTCTGCGATTTACCATGTCTAAGGCTATCGTAGCGAACGAATGGCTTCAAGGCCATTGGGCTACTTTGCTCATTAATATTTTAGCAAGCATTGTTTTAGTCGTCATTGTTGATGCTTATGACGATAAATCTAAAATTATGTATCTATTGCTTTTAGGTACTGGATTTTGCGGCGGATGGTCCACGTTTAGTACTTTTTCGATGGAGACTATCAACCTGATCAGTGCGGGAAGAACGATAGAGGCCGCTCTTTATGTGAGTCTATCCATAATTCTCGGTGTAGGAGCCGCCTTTGCTACCCTACTATGGCTCAGCCGAGAACATACATCGTAATTACTACCGAAGCAAACTGAGGTGGCCTCGTTTTTCGATCAATTTATCATTCTGTCCTTTAGCAAAAACCATCCAGGTGTACACTCCTTGAATGGCCTCCTTTCCATTGGGATGCATGCCGTCCCAACCTGTTGAGGGATCGGTGGTTTCGAATAACACTTCTCCCCAACGATTAAATATTTTTAAACTGAATTCTTTGATCCCAACGGCGGTTGCAAAGAAGATTTCATTCTTGCCATCTCCGTCCGGTGTGAAGGCATTAGGGACAAAAATGAGGGTCTCGGGATTGATTCGAATAGTTGCCCTAGAAGTATCTGGACAATCAAACGTGTTTATAACGACGTGTTCCACCTCAAACCAACCGGTATCCGTATAGGAATGACTGAATTGGGCTTGATTGTAATAAATACTGCCGTCTCCCATACTCGTGATGATATCATCTGAAGGATCAGCAGCTAAGTCCGTGATTTCAATATTCGAGGTGTAGATGGTAGCGCTTGTAGGATCTGCTACGAAAGAACTGGTTGGTGATGGATACACGGTAATGAAATCGTTATAAGAGACAGTGATAGTATCCGTGCATCCTTCAATGAACCATATAGTAAGATTTAAGTCATAGGTTCCAGGATTGGCATAGGTGTAAACTGCATTGCTATCATTGCTCAATACGCCATCCCCAAAATCCCAATTGTAAATGACTTGTCCATCTGTTATCGTGCTGTCCCAGAACGCAACGGTAAATGGCGCACATCCTATTTGATTTTCAACGCTAACATTCGTTTCGGGCCTTCTATAAATACGAACCGTATCAACAAACGTGTCCTCACAGCCGTTTTCTTCAATGGTAAGGCTTACATAGTGATCTCCCCAAGTACTAAAGACAATGGGAGGCGGGTTCCAACCGGTGAATATGGGAATGCTTGCATCTGGTCCGAAGTCCCAATTGGCCACTGCATTTCCTCCGTTCGAACTTTGATTTTGAAAAGTGATTAAGTTTTCATCAAAGCAAACGGGTCCGGTAAAAGAAAAGGCAGGATTTACAGGATTGTATAGTTCGTAGGTGACCTCTGCGGTATCGGTACAAGCGTAGCCTGGATTTAAGATCAATTGAATGGTATAGGTGCCCGTGTCTCCGTAAGTATACGTTGGATTCTGACCCGTGGCTGAAGCACCCGGATTGTTTGGATCGTTGAATAACCACAGGTAGTTCGTCCCATTGTATGAACTATCTAAAAAGGTAACTGTGGTTCCATTACAAAGAGTATTCGGCTGAAAAATTTGAGGAGTAGGATTCGAAGAAACATTGCTTTGGCAAACCATCACATTAAATTGATAATCTCTTCTTAAAGTTGAAAGAAGGACACCACTTGAGTCGTATTCCTCCGCACATATGGCAAATACGTATTGTCCAACCCCAATGGGTGTTCCTGATAATATTCCTGTGCTGCTGTTAATTCCGATAGTGGGAGTGGTAGGAAGCGGATATCCTGTTGAGTAGGGGAATAAAAAAGGAACCGGTGTATAAGGTGGCGAGCTAGGTGGGTTTGGCGCGGGGTTAGTCTGTGAACCACCATGAAGCGGTTGACACAAAGAGTAAAACACACTATCACCGTCTAGTTCTTGTACCGAGAAGTCTATGTTCAAGCTGTCGTCCTTACACATGACAATAGGAGGGTCAGAAATGAAGGCACAACTGCTATTACAGACAGAGTCTTGAGGGGGTATTTTTATATAGTAGGAGCTCCCCCAAGTACCTGAATTCGCAACGTTCGAAATGGTGTTGTTTCGACAGCAACGCTGGTAAGTTATAGTATAGCCGTGGGTCGCTGGCTGTAACGTAACGTTTGTAGTATAGGTCGCTTTTTCGGTGCAAACATTCGGTGGTGTTTGAAGACAGGGATTGTTTACGACTGCGGGAATTCCAATTATAGGTCCCCGGGCTACCATGACGGTTTGAACAACTGTATTTTGATTGGGGCCACCGTAAATAGTTATGGGTGCTTGCATATCGAAAGGTGCGCCGCTCGAATTGCAGTCCCGATAAATCGTCAGTCGTATTTGGTACGTGTTGCCATTTGTTCCGGTTCCTACACATTTATAGGAGATTTCACCACCCACTAAATGCGCCGCCTTCGATGAAAAGGAGAGTAAGAATACGGTGATAAATAGAACGATTTTACGCATGGCTTAAAGCTACCAATAATTATGCCCTATAGAACAATCAGAGTACTGCTAAAGTTCTCAGTGGCAGAGTGTGCTTGAAGCCATTTTCGGTTAACCACTGCTGATTTTTAGAATAACGGGTAACTAAAACGAAATCACCGCCCCAACCACCTAAACTCTTCACAGCTCCGTCGTACCCCTTAAAGAGTTGCTCGCTAACGGTTAGCAGCCCTAAATGGTCTCCTATAAGTTGCTCGTGCTCGTGCATTACAGATTCTATACGCTCCAAAGTGTATGCGCTAATAAAGGCTGAGGTGAGTGCGTTGATTTCTTCTATTTGATGCGGGCTAAAGGGCCGGTCTTTCACTAATGCTAAGCTTTCAGAAGTCAATTGCTTTTTACCACTGAAAACAAAGGCGAGGTCATCAGCGAAATCTGGTGCCCACTCGACGGGTATGGATTCAGCGGAACCTTTTTTGATACGATAAAGAATAGGACCTGCAGCAGATGCACAAGCTAGGTCGTATCCACTTCCGCCGTGCGCTTCATGAAAGAGATCTAGCGCATCGAGATTTGCGAATTGGGCAAGTAAACTGGTGAATGTGCTGGAGGAACCTAGACCCCAACTCCGGTCAAATTCAAGATGAGTTTCAAAATGAAGCCCACCCGTTAGCTTATCGCTGTGAGTCGCTAAAATTTGAAGCTGCTTAACCAAATGTTGGGCTTCCTTAGGCTGGTCCGTTTTTAATATTTCGAGTTGTGAACTAAGCACCACATCGAGCCAACAGTCGCCTGTAACGGTATACGCTTGCCAGTGGATGTTTGGCGAGTCGAGATATCTAACAGTCAGTTTTTGGCCTAAAGTTGTCGGTACGGCAAAACCATTTGCCCCTTGGGTAATGGCATATTCTCCAGTGAGTAAAAGTTTGCCGTGGGCGTAAAATTCCTTCACTGTTTATTGGCCGACTTTGGGAACGGGAACCCCGCGTAATTCACAGAAATAATTCACTACTTCTCTATGATGAGGAACTTTGTCTTTAAAGTAGTTCGCGATATGGATTTTCTCCTCTGAGGAGGCTTCAAGTTGCGTTAAAATATTCATTAAGTGCATCTTCATGTGACCTTTTTGAATACCCGTAGTTACTAAAGCGCGTAATGCCGCAAAATTCTGTGCAAGACCGCTAACAGCAACAATTCCCATCAATTCTTCGGCACCTGGATTTCCCAGCATTTCGAGGCTTTTGACCACTAGCGGGTGCAGCTTAGTCAATCCTCCAACCACGCCAAGCGATAATGGGATTTCTATCCAAAAAGTGAAAACGCCGTTCTCTACACTACAGCCGGTAAGGCTCTTGTAACTGCCTGAACGCGAAGCGTGGGTATGACAGGCGGCTTCCACTGCACGGAAGTCATTTCCTGTAGCAATAATCACCCCATCAATTCCGTTCATGATGCCTTTGTTGTGGGTAGTCGCTCTGTAGGGTTCAGCATTCGCGATAGCGATTGCTCGCTTAAATTTTCGAGCGAATTCCGTTGCACTTACCCCTTCGCTAGCCAATTCTTCTACTGGACAGCTTACACCTGCACGAACGATACAGCGAGGAGTATAGTTGCTTAGAATACGCATCACCACTTCAAGTGAATTCGCATCTAAGCGCTCATGGTTGTCTGTAAAATTTTCAAGACACTTCGCCATCTCCTCTAGGTTAGAGTTGATGAAATTTGCCCCCATGGAATCGCACGTCTCGAAAGTGACTTCTAGTTGGTAATAATCTTCAAGACGATCAGTGGCATCAATCAGCTTGATCGATGTAATGCCGCCACCACGCGCCACCATATTTGCGGTGAGTTCTGCTGTTGCTTGAAGCAATTCTTGTTCAAGCGAACTAAAATCTTCTTTTAATGCACTAGCATCGCCCGTATACATGAAATGTACATGACCAATTTTCTCCGTGCCCAACACTTCAGTTTTGAAACCGCCTCGGGTCATCCAAAATGCGGCACTTTTTGCCGCCGCCGCAACCACGGAACTTTCTTCGATGGCCATGGGAACTGTGTAGAGTTTGCCATTGATTTTAAAATTTGGCGCGACACCATAGGGCATATAAAAGTTGCTCATGGTGTTTTCAATGAATTCGTCGTGACGCTTTTGAAGTGCTTCGTCTTCATGCCAATAAGCGGTTAAGACGGTTCGTGCGGCCTCAGCATCTTCAAAATTATTAGTGACGAGCCATTCAAGTTTGGCGGCTTTGCTCAGTTTTGAGAATCCTTTAATGGGATCTTTCATGGTGGTATACTTATAATGACAAACATAACCTTACTGTAGGTAAGAATGTTCAAAGTGAGTAGGTTAGTTCCCCAGGGGCACTTCAATCAATAGGATTCTAGATTCGGGGGAAGTGGCTTTTAGTGAAATGTTGTTCGTATCCCAAATTCCGAGCGCATCACGTTGGTCCAATTGGTGCTCGCCAAATTCAAATCCACCTTCCAGTACAAACGCATAGAGGCCATTTTTTTCTGATTTCCATTGGTAATGTGCTACTTCTAAAACATCAAAGCGGCCCATGTGGAACCACGCATTTTGGTGTATCCATACCCCAGCATCATCATCGGAAGGGCTGAGTACCTGATGCAAAATATTCTTTTGATCCAAATCAGGAAGCTGCTGCTGATCGTAACGTGGCGTAACATCGCGTTCATTTGGAATGATCCAAATCTGGAGAAACTTTACTTCCTTGTCCTTATTGGGATTGAATTCACTGTGCGTAACACCAGACCCTGCGCTCATTACTTGGATTTCACCCTCCTTGATGGTCTTCTCATTCCCCATGGAGTCACGGTGTCTTAAATCACCACTGAGGAGAATGGAGATGATCTCCATATTATCGTGTGGGTGTGTCCCAAAACCCATTCCAGGAGCTACGGTATCGTCGTTAAGTACGCGTAACAAGCCGAAGTTCATTTTATGTGCATTGAAGTAGTTGGCGAAGCTAAAGCTGTGGTGGCTGTTCAACCAGCCGTGTTTTGCATGGCCGCGTGAATGGTGTGGATGATAGATTGTTTTCATAACTCCTTAAATAGATGTTATAACAAACATATAAAATAAGAAATGTTGATAGTTACAGTTCATCACAGTACTTAATTAAGAGTTTTTTTGAATTTCTAATTCGATTGCCTTCTGAAGATTAGCCAGTTCACGAGAATATTCAGTCAACACTTTTAGGCGACGCTCGATCTCATCAGAATTGATTTGATTGCTTTCTTCTGATACTCTGTCGATGTGTTCCATGACGTTCTTAACTTCAAAACGCATGCGATTCACCAGCCTGAATTCATCTTTCTTTAAAGGGTGCATAATTGTAGCATCTTTACTTTTCAAAAGTCCGAAGTTTCCGCCTAATCCTCATCCTTTAGAACAGAATTTTGTTAACAACGCCGTTTGCTGGAATTCTTTTCAAGCGGATGTAGTAATTCAAAGTTTGTTACCTTTTGCCCTTGAACGATAGGGTACGGTCGTCGGGCTCTACATATCATTCAGTAAATCAATACACCTAATTTGATATGAAAAAAATCATGATTACCCTGCTGATGGCAGCCTCTGTTGCGGCCTCTGCGCAAGCCTTTCCATTCGATTTTGAATCTTCAACCGCCGGTATGGTAGGTTATGATGGGGCGTCCTTTACGATAGTGTCGAATCCAAGTTCGGTAGGTAATTCTAGCGCGAATGTCGCTAAGATCGTAAAAGTAAATGCGGCCGATTTGTGGGCAGGAGGCAAGATTACATCAGTGTCTTCACTGAACTTTACAAGCGCTTCATCGAGCGTCTTATCCATGAAAGTGTACACGACTCAACCCGTGGGTACGATAATAAAGATAAAATTAGAGAGTCCCTATACCAGCGAGGTGGATGCAGTCACTACTGTATCTGGCGCATGGGAAACGCTCACATTTGACTTTGGAATTCCGGCACCTTCAGGTAGTGTGGACTTAGTCATTATGCCACAGCCGTTCACACCAGGTGGGGGAAATACCTTTTACATTGACGACATTGAGCAGGTAGCTGGTGTCATTGCTACACCTAGAGTTGGGTTACCCGTTACTTTTGAATCGGGTACCACTGCGCGTCATTTCTTTGACTTTGAGAGCGCTATGATGACAAGTCTACCTAATCCAGATGTTGATGCAGATAACGGAAGTGCAAACGTCGGTAAGATTGTACGTTTTTTGGGTGCGCCATACGGGGGAAGTAAAATCACCTTTGCAAACAATCTCGATTTTGTCAATCACCCGGTTATTACGATGAAAGTTTGGACGTCTGCGCCTATTGGTACAAACGTAACTTTGAAAGCGGAGAAACCTTTTTGGGGTGAAGAGCGTAGTGTTCAAACCACGAAAACCGAAGAGTGGGAAACGCTATCCTTCGATTTTACAAATGCGCCTACCGACATGCCTACGTTGGCTTTGATGTTCGACTTTATTGCAGGTAGTACCAACATTGGCGATGGATCGTCAACTTCTACCTTCTATTTTGACGATATAAAGTATGCGAATGTGGCCATAGGAATTGTGGACGAGTCAAAAAACAGGATGTCTATTTATCCCAACCCAACAGCAGATCAATGGGTAGTCAGCAACCCTTCGGTGGATTCTTACACAATACAACTTTATGATTTAAAAGGTCAGCAGCTGTATCATGCTGTGAGTAGCGGCCAGACGCATGCAATAGATGCGTCTCATTATGGAGCGGGAGTTTATCTTGCCAAGATTCAATCTGGTAGTAACGAGGAAACAGTACGTTTGATCAAGTACTAGAAACGTAAATAAGAAACTAAGTTCCAAAGTGGTAACCAATTTTCGTTGGTTACCACTTTGGTGCAAAAAGGCCGGGGTAGTTCGCTATCTCGGCCTTTTTTGTAGCACTGGCACATTGTGTTGAGATTTCTTGTAACTCTACTGTTTTCGGGAGTTGGGGAATAAAAAAAGCCCCTCAGTCAAACTGAAGGGCTTTTGGGTGGTGGTGATGGACGGAATCGAACCGCCGACACATGGATTTTCAATCCATTGCTCTACCAACTGAGCTACATCACCTGCCGGGCGGCAAATATACATCTACTATTGAATTGTGAAAGCACATTCAGTTAAAAATTAGAATCTCCTTTTGAATTGTTAAGAGAAGAAGGATTTAACGACCTTTGTAGTCATGTTAATCACTGTAGATATTGGCAACACCCTTATAAAAATGGGGTTGTTTGAGGGAAGCCGGCTTGTTAAACACGAGACTTTCAATCCGCAAGCTGTGGAGAAGGCTCTTGATGTTTACAGTGATTGGAGCAATTACAGTACACGGTCTATTGGTATTGCAAGCGGTGCAATAGATGCGAATTGGCCTAAGAGTATAAAGTGGCTAACGATTGATTCGCCCTGGCCTATTAAGATTTCGTACAAAACGCCGGAGTCTATAGGTTTAGACCGATTACTTTTTGCATCGGCCCACTGGTTAGAGCACCGTCAGGATCTTATTACGGTCGTAGCTGGAAGCTGTATTACTTATAATATTGTTAAAAATGATGCCTTTATTGGCGGCGCAATTTCTCCGGGATGGGCCATGCGTTATAAGGCAATGCATGCATTTACTGAAGCGCTACCACACCTTGTTAAAGCTAGCGAAACTCATGTTGTAGGGGCTTCAACGGAAGAAAGTATGTGGTCAGGTGTTGATACTGCATTGCCCTTAGAAATGAGCGCGATGATTCATGCGATGCAAAAGGAAACAGGTATAAAACTTGTAATCATTTGCGGCGGAGATGCAAAGGCCTTGTCAAACCACCTAAAAAGCTACATATTTGCACCCTCGAATAACGAACTATATGCCCTACAGCGCATTGATGAATATTTTAAAAGTCAATCCATTAAATAAATCCGCTCTCAATTTCATGTTAGCGTCGATATTGCTGTTGTTCGGGGCTCGTGCTACCGCTCAGACCAACTCAGTGAGTCCACTAAGTATTAATGGCTTGGGTGAGACCACCTTTGGGATTACCCCTTCCTTTCTCGGTATGGGTGGCACCGGAATCGGCTATGCAGATCGTTATACGATAAACGTTCTCAATCCTGCCGGTTACTCCAACTTAGAATATTCTACGCTTGAAATGAGTGGTGCACACCGCACCTTTCGTCATCAAATCATTAGCGAATCTATAGATCAAGACAACCATAATACCTACTTCGATTACTTCGGATTCGGTTTCAAATTCAACGATTGGATCGGTGGAGCATTCTCGCTGAGCCCCTATGCGGCAAAAGGATATAATGTAAGTGTAGCGGATTCTTCAGACGATTTCGGAATTTATGAATACCGTTCTATAGGTTCTGGCGGATACGACCAATTCACCCTCGGGCTCGCTTTACAACCGTCCCCGTGGTTTAGCGTCGGAGGTAATGCACGCTATGTCTTTGGCGAAATGGAAACGAGTAACAAAACTATTTTAGCGAATAGTCAATTTCTCTCCGTAAGCAAAACGAAGAAAACAGGAATTAGTGACTTGACTTTCGACATAGGAACACAGTTGCAAGGAGATATTGATCGATTCCATTTTGTAGCTGGAGCAGTTTACGGTTTTGGAGGTTCTATGAATTCGCGTCAAATTTCTACGCAATATTCATTCATTAACAGTGGTATCGTAGAAACCCCAGTAGACACACTGTTTTACAACCTGTCAGAAGAGGGCAGTATGATTCTTCCTACCTCTTCAGGATTTGGGTTTGGTGTGAGTAGAACTGTAGAAAATATCCCCGTCAATGCTTGGGATTTAGTCGTAGACTATAGACGAGTGAATTGGCAAGACTACAGAGATTTCACACCATTAGGGGGTGCACCAGTTCAATCGGCTATTGCAGCCAGTGAAAGAGGAAGTGTAGGCCTTGTAATGGTACCTTCCTATGTCATTCCGCAGCTTAGACGCAGCTCCAATTACTTCGCCATATCAAGATACCGCTTCGGTTATTCAAGAGAAAAAGGTCAGTACTATTGGCAGGAGCCTAGTACTGGTCCAACTTACGTTACTCAAGAGTTCAACTTAGGCTTAACGCTTCCTATTATTTACAGAAGTTTAGCTCCTGGTGAACAAAAGGCAAGCTTTTTGAATATTAGTCTAGGAAGAGGTACCCGGTGGAGTGGTGTGGAATCTGATGTAAAAGAAGATTATTGGAATTTGAACTTCGGGATAACACTCAACGACAAATGGTTCCAGAAATTTAGATATAGATAAAAAACGTGATGATTATGAAACGAATCCTATTTGCCTTCGGTATTTTATTGATGAGCTTTTCTGTTCAAGCACAAGAGTCGAAATGGGGAAATTCCATTGCCGATTCTGTTTCTTGTTTTCAGAACTATAACATCATGGGCTCTTACTACCAGAGTAAGGACTACGCAGAAGCTTACGATGCGTGGAAAGCACTTTATGAAACGTGTCCATCTGCTAATATTCGCATTTACACGTACGGTGATAATATTATAGAAGCGAAGATTAAAGAAGCCAGTGACGATGCAACTAAAAATGCATTGATTCAAGAACTTCTGAGTTTATACGACGCATTCGCGGTTCACTTCCCTAAGGAAAAATCGAATGCTATTTCATCAAAAGCATACCATTTCTACAACTACTACAGAAAGAATTCTGATAGTGTTTCAAAGGCTGTGGTGATGTTTGAAGAGGCAAAGTCCCTCTTAGGTGATTCCATGTCAGTTGCACACATCGACCGATACTTCCAAGCAAATGTGAAGGAATTCAATAAGACTAAAGATGTAAATCGTTTGTTTGAGGTGTACAATGCAGTATTAGTTACACTCGAATTCGACTTCAATACGTTTAACGTTGAAAATTACAATATTCAACTAAAGGCAGATTCTGTACTCGATTTCATTGCATATGCGGACAGTATTCGTCCAGCGACTGAAGTAGCAAAAGCAGCGTTTGATGCAAAGCTGGCCGTTTACGATTCAACGAATGCCTACAATAACGCATCAAAGAAGCGCATGAAGAAGGCGGCGAAACTTCCACCATTGGTAAAGCCAGAGTTGGATGCAACAACCCAAGAATTAGTTAGCGTGCTTGAGAAAGCTGATGAGCTTAGGACGAAGTATGAATTAGATGAGCAAGGTTTAACCTCTGTGGACAAGCGTAATATGTCGAATAACGAAATTCGTTTGAGAAACATTACCAAGGTCCAACGAAATATTGAGAGAATCTTGAGCCCACTTTTAACATGTAATAAACTTACACTGATCTACAACGAAGAAGCTTTCGAACAGAATAAAGATAATGTAGAGTGGTTGAAACGTGCCGGAAACCTTTTGCAGAAAGAACGCGTAGGCGATGATGGTGAATTGACCTCTTGTACGGACAACCCTGTATTCATTTCAATCGCAGAAACATTGTATGAAATTGAGCCTAGTGCACAAGCGGCATTGAAAATGGCGAAATTAGATGTAAATAAAGGCGATTGGGCCATGGCAAAGAAGTACTACACTGAAGCTATTGAGCAAGAAGAAGATCTACGTCGTAAAGCAAATACGTACATGGGGTTAGCCTATGTAAATCAGAAAATGGGTGCACTATCTTCTGCAAAGAGTAACTGCCTGAAAGCAGGTCAACTCCGTAAGAATTGGGGAAATCCATACTTGTACCTTGCAACCATTTATGCAGATGCAGCAGGTTCTTGTGGATCGAATGCAGTTGAGAAAAACGCGGTGTATTGGGCGGCAATTAACAAATTGAGCTACGCAAGAAGTATTGACCCAAGCATTGCCGATAAGGCGGCTAAATTAATTTCGGCCTACAGCCAACAAATTCCTGATAAAGGCATTTCGTTCCAATTAGGCTACAAAGAAGGCGATAAGATTAATATAGGCTGTTGGATTAATGAGACGGTAAGCGTTAAATTCTACTAACCAGTTTACAACGACTTTGATAATTCCCCTAGACATTCGTCTAGGGGAATTTTTTTTGCGCATTTTTACCGACCTTCGTCAGCATGAAATCTCTTTTGAAACAACCCAAATTACTGGTCATTTTAGTAGTGGTTTTCTTCAGTGCCTGTTCGAATGATTCAATGGATGTCGCTGAGGTCAGTAAGATTCCGGTCGTATTTCCTTTGAACGAACAACACGGAGCGCACATCACGTATAGCGATAGCGGGCAAAAGGTTTTAGAGATTCGTGCAGGACTATTGCAAGACTTTGGCAATATGGAGCCCCCTTATGTTTTCTTTGGGGAAGGAATTACTGTCAATTTCTACAGTGCAAATGCAAAAACAGCCACGGTATTAAAGGCCGATACAGCGCGACAGCTGAAGAAAGAGGACTTATGGGGCATAGGCGGTAATGTAGAAGTGACGAACGGAAAAGGTGAGCGTATGACGACGGAATTATTATTCTGGGATAAAAAAGAAGAGCGTTTGTATAGTGATGAGAAGGTTCAGATTTTATCCGACGGTCAGCTTATCCGTGGGAAAGGTTTTGAGGCCGATCAGTCGTTTAATACCTATCGTATTTATAAAGTACAAGGAGAAATAACAGTAGACGATGAATAAGGCATTACGATTTATAGAGATATTGTGGCTAGGAGTAGCCGCAGTCAGTTCAGTTGAAATTTATGTCAATTGGGGCACTAACTGGCAGAACACCATTAAATTCTCTCTTTTTCTGGGGGCAGGTATTTTCATGTATTTCCTACGTAGACGATCTCGTCTTAAACAAACTAAGAAGTAACCATTGGAATATCTTCTACCCATTGTACTGGCCGTATTCTTTTCTGCGCTCTTCTCAGGGCTGGAAATGGCGTACTTAAGTATCAATAAGTTACATGTAGAACTTGAACGTCAGAAAGGCGGAGTTGCGAATAAGGCTCTTGGCTACTTAGTAAATCGACCTGCTGCTTTTATTGCTGCAATTTTGGTTGGGAATAATGTAGCATTGGTGCTTTATGGAAATTACATGCACCGCCTACTCACGCCTGTCTTTACTGGTTGGGGTGCAATGGAATACCTAATTCTATTGTTGGAAACCTCCATTTCAACCGTAGTGATTTTAGTTTTTGCTGAATTTCTCCCTAAAACACTTTTTCGCCAAAATGCCGAAGGACTTATGCGTTGGTTGAGTTTGCCTGCGTGGCTGTTGTTTTGGCTGTTACGCCTACCGAGCGCACTCATGCTTGGTGTAAGCCAATTCTTTTTAAAGTACGTATTCCGAGTAGTGGTACAAGAAGAAGAAAATGCCTTCGGTCGAATGGAGCTTGATCATTATGTTAGAGAACGAGTTCCTCGAATATCAGACGGTAATGAGGAAGTTGATCCGGAATTGGAAATTTTTAAAAATGCGCTAGAATTTCCTGAGACTAAAGCTCGTGAGTTTATGATTCCGAGAACCGAAATTGAAGGTGTAGAGGTGAATGAAATGCCCGATAAGGTAAGGGCATTTTTCATTGAATCAGGCTACAGCAAGCTACTCGTGTTTGAAGATAATATTGATAAAATAATCGGGTATGTTCATGCATTTGAGCTATTTAAAAAGCCGGATCATCTAAAACGAGTACTTCGTCCTGTTGCATTTATACCTGAAAGTATGCGTGCGGATGAGATACTCAATTTATTTACGCGAGAGAAACGTAACATAGCTGTTGTATTAGACGAGCATGGAGGAACCAGTGGGATGATCACTTTAGAGGACGTTATTGAAGAAATTTTCGGCGAGATTGAAGATGAACACGATACTGAGGAATTGTTAGAACGTCAAATAAATGATAGTGAATGGTTGTTCTCAGCGCGTTTAGACATCTCTGATATCAATGAAAAATGGGGTCTAGAACTACCTCAAAGTGAAAATTACAATACGCTTGGAGGCTATATTTTGGACCTTTATCAAAGCCTTCCAGAGAAGGGAACTGTAGTGCGAAGTGACCAATACTTATTCCTCGTACAAAAAACTAAGGCAAACAGGTTGGAAGAGGTGCTCGTAAAGGCCAATTAATTGGCGCCAATCCTTATATTCGCAAACTCATTCATTTAATTGCAAGACAATGGCAACAATCCAACGCATCAGACAGCGCTCAGGACTTTTAGTAGTCGTGGTGTTTGTAGCACTCATTGCTTTCCTCTTAGGAGATTTATTCCGCTCAGGTGGATCTAAGTTTTTTGGAGACCCAAATATCATCGGAACCGTAAATGGCCGCGATATCACACGTCTAGAACTCAGCCAGGGTATGGAGGAGTTGCGTTCGGGAAATCCAGAACAATACGCAAACACAAGCAGCATTCAGCTCGCAAACTTCGTTTGGAACAATATCGTTACCGAAGAATTGCTATCAGCAGAATTAGGTGCGGCAGGCATGAGCGTAAGTGAGCAGGAGATTTATTTCGATATCATCATGAACCCAAACATTCGTCAAAATTTCGCTGGAGCGAATGGCCAGTTTGATGAAAACATGTTCAAAAGCTACATCGCTCAGGTTCGCGAGAATCGCGACGCTTCCGAGCAATCCGTTGAGATGTGGACGCAGTGGCTCGCTTTCGAGCGTGCTGTAGCTAATCAAGCGCAAAACTTCAAATACACCAATGCAATCGAAAAGGCGATTTTCATGCCGACCGGTCTTGCGGAGGCTGAAATAAAGCGTGGCGATGCGCAGCATCCAGCTCAGTACGTTTATGTTCCTTACATTGATGTGAATGAGGATGAAATCGCGGTTACTGATGAAGATGCGAAGCGTTACTACAACGCAAACAAAGCAGATTTCGAGCAGGAAGAGGGCCGTAATATAGAGTTCATCAACTTCCCATTGGCTCCATCTGAACCTGATCGCGAAGCAGTGCGTGCCGAATTAGCGACCCTTTCATTGGGGTGGATGAATGAAGAGGACGATTCCGTATTTGTCAATTTACACAGTGATGTTCGTTTCCAATCAGAATATTACACCGTTACAGAATTAGTCGGTACTGGTCTTGATACACTTGTTGACGGACAGTCCGTGGGTTACCAGAAAGGCCCTATAGATTTAGGCGGAGCTTTTGCAGTAGTTAAACTCGTAGATAGAAAAATTGTCCCGGACAGTGCACAAGCACGTCATATACTCATTCCATTCGCTGGAGCTACAAGAGCTGATGCTTCCATTACGCGCAATCCACAAGAGGCCAAAGTATTGGCCGATAGTCTGTATGCATATCTTGAAGAGAATCCATCTGCTTTTGAATCGGTGAGTGAAGAGTTTTCTGCAGACATCGTCGCAAAAGAAAAGGGCGGTGATTTAGGTTACTTCTCTCGTGGTGAAATGGCGAAGCCTTTTGAAAACTTCTGTTTCTTTAAGAAAAACGGTTCTATGGGTGTTGTTCCAACGCAGTTCGGTTGGCACGTGATTCAAGTAACCAATCAAAAAGGTTCAAATGATGTTTACAAGATTGGTCAAATTATTCGCGAGATTTTACCTTCTGAAGCAACCATTCAAGACTTATACAATCAAGCTTCAGGTTATGCTGCCGAGGCGCAAACTGCAGAAGATTACCGCGCATTGGCCTCCGAAAAAGGATTCTTCCTGCGTCCAGCGCGTAACTTAGGTCGTTTCGAAGAAGTAGTTTCAGGATTAGGTACTGCACGTCGTGTAGTTCGTTGGGCTTGGGACGAAGACCGTGAAGAAGGTAATATCGGATTGCTGGAGAATGACGGAAAAGGATACGTAGTGGTTGTCTTGACTGATAAACTTAACGAAGGAACCACGTCTTTTGAATTGGTGCAAGCCCAGTGTTTAGAGGCGGCCAAGAAAGACGCGAAGAAAGCGGTGATTACAGAGCGTTTAGAAAACGCGTTGTCTGAAGCCTCGACTATTGAAGCAGTAGCTGCAACGACAGGTAAAGAAGTACGTACGCTTAGCTTCCGTATATCTCAATTCAACATAGCTGGCGTCGGTAATGAAGCCGCTGTGGTAGGAACGATCTGCGGTTTAGAACCAGGTTCACTAAGTGGTGTGATTACAGGTGACAATGGAGCGTTTGTTGCCATTACTTCTCCTGCAACTCCCGCGCCTGCAATAGATTACTCCAATATGGCACAGAATACTCAACGTAGTATTCGCAATCTAGTAGGTACTCAGGCTTATAAAGCTTTAGAGGAAAAAGCTAAAATCGAGGATATGCGCTACATGATGTTCTAACCCGGAAGCACTAAATAGATTACAATAAGCGCGAGCCGATGCATATGCATCGGCTCGCGTTTTTTTATGGCGCCTGTGTTACGAAAGGCGGTTCCAGCGTTCAGCGTCGAGCTTTACAAAGATGAAGAGTAAAATGGTAAAGCCCCACAGGGACGAACCACCATAACTGAAGAAAGGCAATGGTATGCCGATTGTGGGCACGAGACCTATTGTCATACCTATATTGATCAGCCAATGGGTAAATAGGATGCTCGCCACGCTGTAGCCATAGACACGAGAAAAGGTGTCTTTTTGCTTGTCTGCTAGCCAAATTATTCGACCAATCAATACGGCGAACAGTGTCATAAGCAGGGCAGTTCCTAAGAACCCCCATTCCTCTCCAATGGTACAGAAAATGTAATCTGTACTCTGTTCAGGTACAAAATTAAGTTTTGTTTGAGTGCCGTTTAGATAGCCTTTACCAGTCCAGCCGCCAGATCCAATAGCAATGAGGCTTTGAAGCGTATTATATCCAGCACCTGTAGGGTCGTCCTCTAGTCCAAGCAGTACTTTGATACGTATTTGTTGGTGCGGAGCAAGAACACGCTCCATAACTTGACCTACGGCGAAAACTGTGGCGCTTGCAATGGAGAAAAGGGAGGCATTTGCAGCTATAGGTCCCCGTCTTTTCGGAAGAAGTAGGAATAGTAAAAGTGAGATACTGCCCAATACGACGAGCGCAGTTCGTAAGGGCAATAGTAAGCCAATTATAGCCAGTGCCACGAGAGCAAGCGCCGCACCGATATAGTAACCTGGCATACCTTCACGGTAGAGTACAAGAAGGAGGCTTAAATAGACAAGTGAAGAGCCTAAATCAGGTTGAAGTCCAATGAGAAATCCTGGAATTAAGAATAAGGCAGCAGCGATTAGCCTGTGCGACCAAAGTTTCATGTTAGTCTGGGACTGACCTAAATAAAAGGCGAGCATTAATGCCGTAGCAAACTTTGCAACTTCTGAAGGTTGAAGGCTAAAGGACCCTAAAGCATACCAGCTCTGTGCACCGCCTATTTTTTTACCTACGAAGAGCACACCGATCAAAAGTAAGAGAGTTAAAATGTACCAGAATGGAGCGAAATTGGTCCATAGACGGTAATTAGATAAGAGTATGCCTAGAATAATAACAAAACTACCACCGATAAAAAGTAATTGCTTTCCGTATTCCTGGGAAAGGTTAAACAAAGAAGCGGCCTCTTCATTGTATACTGAAGAATGAATGCTAAGCCAGCCCCAAAAAACGAGTACAGTGTAGATGACCGCCACAACAGGGTCAATCTTCAGCCGGTTTCTATTTCTACGGTTTCTAGCCATTAAAAATTTGCTTGATAGGTACTGTCTTCTCCGTAAATGACTACGTGTTGTTGACGGTATTCCTCATGCAGGTCCCCTTCAAACATGCGTTCTTCTAATGCGTGACGTGTAATGGTATCGGTAAGGTACATTTCGGTCATTAAACTAGCAATGGGTGCCGCCCAGCGCGAACCCCAGTAGCCATTTTCAATGATAACTGCCAGTGCAATTTTAGGTTGATCCTTCGGCGCAAAACTGACAAAAATGCTATGGTCTTGCCCGTGCGGGTTCTGCGCAGTACCCGTTTTTCCGCATTGCATGATATGCGGTATTCGTGAGCCTTTGGCTGTGCCATGTTCAAAAACAGCATACATTCCGTCGATGACTACATCAAAATGTTTTGGTGCAACAGTCGTGTATCGTGGAGTAATGAATGCCGAATCAATGGGGCCGTGGTCCGATTCTCTGATGATGTGAGGGGTATAGTAATAGCCACGGTTTGCAATGGCCGCGGTCATATTAGCCAATTGGATTGGGGTTGCGACCAATTCTCCTTGCCCAATCCCGTTAGAAACAGAAGTAGCTCCTTTCCATGTTGAATAACCTAAAAAACGGTCGTAATAGCTTGCATCAGGTATGAGGCCTTTACGTCCAGTTGGTAAATCATTCCCGAGAAAAGTACCCAAACCGAAGCTTTTAACGTGTTCGCTCCAGCGGTCCATTCCTGTATGCGCATCTCCACTCTTATCAATGGTCCTTTGGTAGATCGTACAGAAGTAGTTGTTACAGCTCTCAGATATAGCTTCGTTTAACGCTAGAGTGCCCCCTTTACAATGACAAGCCACGTGTAGTGATCCGAAATGGAATCCGTCATAACAGGTTATAGATGTTCTCGGAGTAATCACACCTTCTTCCAGCCCTACCAGTGCGCCGATGAGTTTAAACGGTGATCCCGGTGGATATTCTGCTAAGATGCCTCGATCGAACAGCGGTTTGTTGATGCTGTCGTAGTACATGCGCGTATAATTCTTACTGCGCAATCGACCGACCAATTCGTTGGGGTCGTAACTAGGCGAGGTTACTAGTGCAAGAATTTCTCCGGTTTCTGGTTCTATTGCTACAATGGACCCGCGTTTTCCTTTCATCAGCGCTTCACCATACTGCTGCAGTGTGAGATCTATGCTACTCACTAGATCTCGTCCAGGAATTGGCATCTCGTCGTGTGCACCTTCTTTCCAGTTGCCCAGTCTGCGGTTTCGGTGATCCACAGTGAAATAGCGCTTGCCATGTGCTCCTTTCAGAACTGTTTCATAGCTCTTATCTATCCCACTTTTTCCGACCAAATCTCCTTGAGAATAGGATGGGTTTGCACGAATAAAATCGGTATTGACTTCCCCGATAAACCCGACTACATTAGCGCCATTTGTATGCGGATAGTTTCTTAGAATCCGTTTTGAAGCGTAGAATCCTGGAAATGCTTTAAGTTCTGATTTAATTTGTGTATAGGTAGATTTCGAGAGCATTTTCATGAACATACTACTCCGAAAATAACTGTAGTTTTTCGCCTTCTCTAATTGCTCTTTGATTACTGAAACCTCAAGATCTAAAAGACGTCCGAGGGCCGCTGTATCCAAATCCGTTATTAAATAGGGGCTCACCATTAAATCGTATGCTGGACTATTCCCTATGAGTAGTCGGCCGTCTCTATCGTATACATATCCTCTAGGGGCATAAAGTTTTTCCCCTGCCGTAGCGTTGCGTTCGGCCCTTGCGGCATAGTCGTCATTGATGACTTGCACCTGAAAAAGTCGATACAAGAAGAGTAAGCCGACTAAAGTTAGACCCAAATAAAAAGCACTACTACGCGGCATATTTTTTCGAGAATAAGGCGTGAGTAATAGCGAGCAAGACTAAGGTAATTAGACTAGAGATAACAATTCTAACCACAAGCAGCACGGGGTTATCGAAGCCATAATTCTCAGCTGTAAAAAGGACAGTGTGATGCAGTAAAACCAGCACCGACGAAGTGGTCAAATAGGGTACTAATGCGAGATGCGAAACACCTTCGTTGTTGTCCGATTTTCTATAGCCAATCAACGCATTCTCTACCCAAGGTTTTGCAGTAACTAATGCCAAACAAGCCAAAGTATGTGCTCCACCGCTCTGTTCGAAGGCGTCCATAATGCTGCCTACTGTAAAAGCTATCGCGTAAAGACCCATTCGAGTGACACCGAAAGGAAGCCAGAGAAAAAACCACAAATAGAGATATGGATTGCCGTAGACCGTTAAAGGTAAATCCTGCAGAAACCCCCATTGGACAAGAAGTACTGCTACTAGCCACAAAATATTTTTTACAATGGTCATAGGGCCGGTACCTGTAATGAATCTAAACTACCCGCATCTTTCAACTTGCTGATGTAGAGCCAGTTCATGTTTTTATAGTCGGCACTTAGTGCCACTTTCGCTGTCCATGTAAGGTCTTCATTGTTTTGAACTGCACTGATCACAATACCGGTCAATGTGGATGGCCCCACCGAGGTTCGGGTAAAACTATATACACTATCACCAGGCATAGGCCTGTTCTCACGTTGTATATCGATCAGTGTTGCCCAGGAAGGGTCAGTACCGTCCCAATGCAATTCTCCCAAACCCTTTCCTGAAATGCGAGCCCCAATATTTCCTTTACTATGCAATACTGGCGTAATATGGGAATATGCATCACTAACTTCTACAACCGACCCTATCCAGCCGTTTGCGGACATTGCACCCATTCCTGGGTGAATGCCATCTCTGCGACCGGCATGAACTATGATGTAATTATTTCTTTTAGTGTACGAATAGTCTACGATACGTGCCGGTATGAAATCGTAGTCCGTAGAATTTGAAAAATGATTTGCAGAAGCCCTTGTTCCTCCAGAGCGAAGTCTTGCATTCTCACGGGCCAATTCCTCATTGATTGCCTCGAGTCGCCAATACTGCTTCCAGCCAGATAAACCATTATGAACTGTGGCGACTGCACCGAAGCCCACATTGTTTAATCTGTGTTCTGCTAATGGATTTTTAAGCGAATGACGCAATAGCGCAATGAGCACGAACACTAAGAGCAACAGAGTGCTTCGATACTTTGCGAAGAAAAGTATCAGTTGCCGCATAATAGTGTTTTATTTAGCTTTCTAATATTGTCTTGAAATGTTCGATGTTTTTCAACACGATGCCCGTTCCTCGGACGACGGCGCGCAAAGGATCTTCAGCGACATATACAGGTAAGTCGGTTTTTGTCGAAATACGCTTATGTAAACCTCGAAGCATAGAGCCGCCACCTGCTAGGTAGATCCCACTATTGTAGATATCGGCAGCTAATTCTGGTGGGGTATTACTTAAGGCTTCCATTACGGCATCTTCTACTCTAGTGATGCTTTTTTCTAAAGCACGAGCTATTTCTGTATGCGTTACCTGTACTTGCTTTGGCTTTCCAGAAAGAAGATCACGTCCCTGAACCGGATAAGGCTCTGGAATTTCGTCTAATTCTTCTTGAGCTGCACCCACGGCAATTTTAATATTCTCCGCCGTACGTTCTCCAACATAAAGATTGTGCTGCGCCCGCATGAACAAGGCAATATCATTGGTAAATACATCACCGGCTACCTTAATGCTTTTATCACAAACAATACCGCCCATGGCTAATACTGCAATTTCCGTTGTCCCACCACCGATATCAATGATCATATTTCCTTTCGGTTCCAGTACATTGACACCTATACCAATAGCCGCAGCCATAGGTTCGTGAATGAGATACACTTCTTTGGCATTCGCACGTTCTGCCGAATCTTTTACAGCACGTTTTTCAACTTCTGTTATTCCAGAAGGAATACAAACTACCATTCTTAAGCTAGGGGGGAACAAACGCTTTTCAAAGTCAGGGATGCTCTTTATGAGCTTCCGAATCATGTGCTCAGAAGCTTCGAAATCTGCAATTACGCCGTCTTTCAGCGGTCTAATAGTTTTAATGTTTTCATGCGTTTTTCCGTGCATCTGCCTTGCCTCTTGACCTACGGCAATGATTTGACCCGTACGACGATCTATTGCAACGATAGACGGGGAGTCAACGACCACCTTGTCTTGATAAGTAATAAGCGTATTGGCTGTACCCAAGTCAATCGCTATATCTTCTGTCATGAAACTAAACCAACCCATATGTTGAAGGTAATAAAAATTAGTGTTTGAAGTGACGAATTCCGGTGGTAACCATAGCCATTCCGTTTTCATCGCAATAGGCAATACTTTCTTTGTCACGAATGGAACCCCCAGGCTGAATAACACAGGTTATTCCAGCGTTATCTGCAATCTCTACACAATCCGGAAATGGAAAGAATGCATCAGATGCCATGGCAGCACCATTAAGGTTAAATCCAAAGCGTCCTGCCTTTTCAACAGCTTGATTCAATGCGTCGACACGTGAGGTTTGACCCGTACCGCTCGCAAGCAGTTGTCCGTCTTTGGCAAAAACTATGGTATTGCTTTTCGTATGCTTACAGACTTTAGCTGCGAAAATCATATCAGCGATTTGCTTATCAGTTGGGGCCAATTTTGTAACGGTCCCCATATCTGTCTCAGCTTCCGTCAATGCATCTTTAGCTTGAACGAGTGTTCCATTTAACACTGTACGGACGTTGAATGCCGGTACCTCGTAATCTTTCAAAATCAGTAATACTCGATTTTTCTTTGACCTTAAGACCTCCAAAGCATCGTTATCGTAGGCTGGTGCAATGAGTACTTCGAAAAACAAAGTATTCATTTTCTCTGCTGTTGCCTTATCGACGGGTCTATTCGCTGCAATGACGCCGCCAAAAGCGCTCACGGGGTCACCAGCTAGAGCATCATCCCATGCCAGAGCTAACTCGGGACGTGTAGCTAGACCACATGCGTTATTATGTTTAATAATTGCGATTGTAGTCTCTTCAAACTCTCTGATCAGATTGACCGTGGCATCAATATCCAAAAGGTTATTGTAGCTCAATGCTTTCCCATGAATCTGTTCGAGTGCATCTTCTAGGTTACCGAAAAATGCGGCTTCTTGGTGCGGATTTTCCCCGTAACGCAAGGTTTGCTTTTTCCGGTTGCTCATTTTTAGATCTAGGCGATCACCTGCAAAATAGCGGTGAATGGCGGTGTCGTAATGGCTGCTTTCATCGAATGCTTCTAATGCATAGCGGCGACGAATCTCCAGTGTTGCACCAGCTTCGCTTTGTAAAACAGCTAAAGCATCTCCGTATTGCTCCATATTTGAAATGATCCAGCAATCGTTGAAGTTTTTCGCAGCTGCACGGATCAACGAAATCCCCCCGATGTCTATTTTCTCGATGATGTCTTGTTCCGGTGCTCCTGATGCGACAGTCGCTTCAAAAGGGTAGAGGTCAACAATCACCAAGTCGAAATATGGAATATCAAATTCACTCATCTGCGCCCTATCACCATCGTGTGCTCTTCGCGCTAGAATTCCGCCAAAAACTTTCGGGTGTAAGGTTTTTACACGACCACCTAAGATGGAAGGGTATGAAGTCAAATCTTCAACGCGTTCTACGGCAATGCCGCGATCTTCGATAAATGCTTGAGTTCCCCCAGTAGAATAGATGGTAGTACCCATCTCTTTTAGGGCGTCAACAATAGGGCCTAAGCCATCTTTGTGAAATACAGAAATTAAGGCGTTTTGTATGCGCATCAACGTGTGTGTTTTTGAAAAATGATGGAATAAACAAAAGTAATGTTTTCGAGCCGTGGGATTGTCTTTTTATTCTGCTAATTTTGAAGGAAATCCTGACCGCATTGCTACTATTATTAAGACTTATTCGAGAAAGCGTCCTGTTTGCTGTTATTTCTCTGGCAGCGAATAAGTTACGTACGTTATTGTCCCTATTGGGTATTACCATTGGGATCTTCGCAATCATCCTTGTTTATTCGATAGTAGATTCCTTAGAAAAGAACATTCGAGACAGCGTAAGCCAATTAGGCGATAACGTCGTGTATATACAGAAATGGCCCTGGGGAGGGGGAGGTGAGTACGCTTGGTGGAAATACCTAAATCGCCCAGTGCCTCTGAAAAATGAATCGGAACTGCTACGTAAACGCAGTCAATATTCTGAAAATATCGCTTTTGGAAGTTCTTTAAATGGGGCTACTGCAAAATTTGAAAGCAACAGTACGAGTGGCATCGAAGTATTAGGAACAACGTTTGAGTACGCTCAAATATGGGATTTTGAGCTTGCTCAAGGCCGTTATTTTACAGAGTTAGAGATGAGTGCCGGTCGGCCATACTGCATTATTGGAGCAGATATCGCTGAAGGGCTTTTCCTTAATCGCGAGAGCTGTGTAGGGGAACGCATCACCATTGAAGGTCAAAAATTGACCATAATAGGAGTGTTTGAAAAAGTTGGCCAGAGCCTAGTTGGTCAAAGCTACGATCGCCAAGTATTGGTGCCCTTTACGTTCGTTCGCACTGTGGTCAATACCGATCGAAACGATCAAAACCTGATTATGGTAAGCGCGAAGCCAGGTGTGCCTTTGGACCAATTAAAAGATGAGCTCACTGGGATAATGCGCTCTTTACGTCGACTGCGTCCTGGAGCTGATGATGACTTTGCATTGAATGATCCGTCGCTCATTAAAAACCAGTTGGATTCCCTTTTTGGAGTGTTGGGTATAGTTGGCACAGTCATCGGAGGATTTTCTATACTGGTTGGTGGTTTTGGTATTGCCAACATCATGTTTGTGAGTGTTCGAGAGCGTACAAACGAAATTGGCATTCAAAAAGCGCTAGGTGCAAAGAACTTTATGGTCCTTTTTCAATTTTTAACCGAGAGCGTTGTGCTCTGTTTGATTGGGGGAATTATGGGATTAATACTTGTCGCCTTAGGTGCCTATGCCGCGACAAAAGTCTTTGATTTTGAAATTGCTTTAAGCCTATCGAATGTTTTTGTTGGTATTGGCTTAAGTGCATTGATAGGCTTAATTTCAGGTTTTGTTCCAGCTTGGATGGCGGCCCGCTTGAATCCGGTCGATGCGATTCGAATGAATGCTTAGGGTTACAAGCGTTCAGCTATAAATTCAGCTACCCATTCTAAAAGAGCATGGTCTTCCGCTGTAAACGGGTCCAATTCATGAGAGTCGATATCAATCTGTCCTACCAATTTGTTTTGCGCGTAAATAGGAACGACAATCTCACTTTTTGTAGTCAAACTGCAGGCTAAGTAATTATCTTGAGCGTGTACATCTGGAACTTCAAAGGTTTTTCCTGAGAGCGCTACTTGACCGCAGATGCCTCGTCCATAGGGAATGCTTGTGTGGTCTGTTGCCTCGCCGACATACGCCCCCAATTCTAATTGGCCTTTAAGGTCATTCATCCAATACAAACCGGTCCAATTGTAATAGTGTACTTGTTTGTCAAGAACTTCAACAGTCCATTTCTGTAGGTCTTTACCACGCAGGTGGGCTACTTTTTGGAGCTCGGCTTTGATTTTTTCGAATTCAATAGATGTCATAACAGCAAGATTGTTGATGGAATAACGGTTTAATTGCGTAAACGTAGCACGATTATTGCTTTTCAATTGCGAAATTAGCAACAATATGAGCTTAAGTTTTGTTGAAGCTCTAATTATTAACCCAAATACCTGATATGAGAAAACTAATACTCTCATTGGCACTCTTCGGATTCGCTTGGTCTGGTTACGCCCAGTCCACTTCGAATGAATCTTTAAGTTTGCAAGCCTGCCAGGCGGATACGATAGTATTCAGCTTTGATATTACTTCTCCATACAACATCGGAAATACGTTCTCTGTAGAAATGAGTGATGCCAGTGGAAATTTCACTGGAAATTTCGTCAGCACCAATGCCTTGTTAGCCTACGGAGTTAGCGTAGGAAATGAAATAGATGTACTCGTACCTGATAATGCAACGCAAGGTGTGTACAAATTTAGAATGATTAGCTCTAATCCGGTTTTAATCAGCGACACCATTAATAATGTGATTATCGGTGCGAATCCGCAGACAGGATTTTCAGCGTTCAACTGGTTTGACAAAGCTGGTGAGCTCACCTTCTGTGAAGGTGATACAGCCTTACTTGTGGTCGATGCACCTCCTGCAGGTCAGTCTTACACCTACCAATGGCTTAGCGGCGGCGCCCCAATTGCAGGCGAAACGGGAGACACACTATTCGTGGTTGCATCTGGAACGTATGGAGTTGAAGTGAGTTCTAATCTTTGTGATGCTATTTCAATGGATACAGTGGTGAATTCGTATTTACCTTCGGCCGCAGTTTTCGCTCAAGGTGGTGCGGGAATTAATTTTGTCGGTATAGATTCCGTTCGCATGTGTAAAGGTACCCTTGCGACGCTAGAACATTTTAGTTTTCCAGCTCCAGGAATCTTGGGTTTTGAATACCAATGGTTAAAAGACGACAGCGTAAATATATTCGGTCAACCAGTGATGTATCCAGTGCTTAACGATACGTTAAGCTCCATAACCGTCGATACTTCAGGAACTTGGTACTTAGAGGTAACCTCGTTACCTGGCGGTTGTAAGGATACTTCAAAAGTCTTTACGGTAATTGTCGATACAGTTCCTGTTACCTCAACAGTAGTTCAGAATTGGCCATGGCAAAGCTTACCCTCGAGTACGTTGTGTTTAACGGATTCAGCGCTGCTCACTGCTCAGGACACAGTATTAGGGAGCACTTGGGAATACCAATGGCAAATCGCCTATCCTTCTGGATCTAACAGTTGGTTGAATTTAGCTAATGATACCATGCCTTGGATGGTAGTAGATACTTCTATCGTAGCTGATACTGCAGATTACAGGTTGCTCATCACGAATGAGGCTTGTTCATTTATTACCAATGAGCAGACTATCAATTTTGTGAATTTCCCGACCATATTGATACAGCCCGGAGATTCCTTGGGTATTTGTATCTACGACAGCGTTTTGGTGAGTCTGCAAAGCAATGCCTTAAATTTTGCTTGGAACGGTGGTCTATTTACTGGAAAGCAGAACTTCCTTTCGGTTCCAGGACAGTATGTGATTGAAGCATTCGGAGTAAATCAATGTAAAACGGTTGATACACTCGATATTTATAACTACACCCTAGTGGCAGCAGCTTCGGCTAATCCGCCGGTCATTTCTCCCGGAGAAACGACAATGCTATCTGCTACAGGCGGGGTATCCTACTATTGGTTCGCCGATGCGCCTTCGTATTACAGTAATCAGCAGTCTTCAAGCACAGAGGCTTTGCCTTCTGTCGATACGATAACGTACTTCATACAAGTTGAAGATCTCAATGGATGTGAGGATACAGCGAGCGTTCAGGTATTCGTTATTGAGCAAGATTCCGCAATTATATATTCCAACACCTACGGAAACATTCAAAACGTCATTACGCCGAACGGCGATGGACGTAATGATGTACTGGATCTTAGCGGCATCACTGCAGGTGACGATTGTGAATTTACAGTATACACGCGTTGGGGTACACCAGTATTCAATCAGGAGGTATACAATAACGCGTGGGGTGGAACAACCGATGGTGGTTCTGCACTCGAGGACGGAACGTATTATTTTGTGTTGACCCACAATAATGAGATACGGGTGAAATCGGCGGTAACCATCTTAAACAACTTCTAATCATGAAAAAGTTAGTATTTACACTCGCATTAGTTGTTACAGGTTGGACAGCTCAAGCTCAGCAACTTCCCTTAGTTTCAAACTATCTGAATACAGCACATCTCTTTAACCCGGCCTTTAGCGGCCTAGATGGGAAAACAGAGATTACCGTATTGAATAGACGTCAATGGACCGATATCCAGGGCGCTCCCGAAACACAGTTTATGGCGTTCAACGGCAATCGCGAAGACCTTAAGTTTGGGTATAGCGGTTATGCGTTCAACGATGTAACGGATATTGTTTCTCGCGCAGGATTTTATGGCTCTTACGCGTGGCATGTCAAATTCACGGATCAAAACAGCCTAAGCTTAGGTCTGGGTGCAGGCTACGTAAACAATACCATAAACGTGGGTGGAATTCGAGTACAGGATGATTTAGATCCCGTATTGTTCTCTGCATTAAATAGAGGGAAATTTGATTTGAACTTTGGATTTAATCTCAAGTTCGGTGATTTCTCATTTGGTGCAGCAGTACCTAATATTTTGGCGCCGAAGGTGGACTTTTCAGATAATTATGTGATTAGTCCATTCGAGTACCAATACATGCGTCATTATGTAGTGAATACACAGTACGATGTGAATTTGCAAAAAGGTTTGATGACTCTAAGTCCTTTTGTAACAGTGCGTGCAAACGAGGTAACTATTCCACAGGTAGATGCGGGTTTAATGTTCAACCATAAAGAGTACTTCTTTATCGGAGCGGCCTACCGCTCTTCCTATGCAGTTACTGCAAATACCGGTGTGCATTTAACGGAGAACATCACTATGGGTTATGCATATGATTTTTCTTTAAACACTTACGGTTTTGCATTGGGTAATTCGCACGAGTTTATGCTTCGCTATTCCTTTGGTGAAAGCAAAAAAGATAAGCGATTGGAGAACGAGCTCAAAAAATTGAAGGACCGCCAGCGTCGTCAATCTGGAGACCTTGAAGACCTTCTAAACGATCGTCTAGACGATTTCAAAGACGAGACTTCCGAACAGCAGAAAGAATTTATAGAGGCTGAGAAAAATAGGGCAATAACTGCTGAAGCTCTCTTAGCTGAGGAATTGAAAAAAGAAGTTAGTGATAGAAAATCTTCGGATGAAGCAAATAATGCTGCTATCAACAGCATTATTAAGGGATACGATTCGAATCAATACGCGGGAAATGTTGTGGCGGGTTCTAGTGGTTATTATGTAACGGCAGGTGTGTATGGTTCTGTGATCAATGCAAACAAACTAAAAGCACGTTTGATCAAACAAGGTGTAGCTTCGGATGTATTCCAAGACCCAGGTAACAACATGTATTACGTTTTCTTATTGAAGTTTAGTACCTACGAATCAGCGAAACAAGCGCAGAGTAGTGGGTTTAACGGGCAGTACAACGGAAAGCTTTGGATTAAAGCAATGTAAAACTTAGAAGTATTAAGCACAAAAAACCCGGCGCATCGCGCCGGGTTTTTTTATGCAAAATTTTGGGCTATTTTTTTTCGGCTTCCCGCGTTGGATAAATAAGATCCGGGTTGGTTGGGGCATTGTCGTTAGCGAGCTTTCCACCGTTTAAGATCCGCTCGGCTTGGGCAAGGTGCCTTGCAATGTGCGGGATAATGATTTCAAGCGCCGTAATGGATTTGATCTTAAACGGCGGCAAGGCTGAGGTGACCCATGAATCGCATAAATCCTTACTGTTTGGAATAATCCGCACCAACTTTTCAATCTGACTGAGGTCTGAAATGAAGTTCTCCATGACTTTTTGTGGGGCAATTTTCAGGTTTGGATTTCTGAGGCGGCGTGGTTTTAGTTTTTTTGGTGCTGGAATTTTCAGGGCTTTTGCCTTGGTGATCGGTTGCATCCACACACGTGCTTTTTTCGTAAGCCAACCCATCTCGAGTGCACTCGATTCTTTCGCGTCAGTCAATTGGCAAACTTTAGTCAATTGAGGCAGATACACCTCATTCACATTATTGATATGTTCGATGCATTCAATAGCAGACCACAGTTCACCTTCAGGAATAAAGAAGAGTTCATCGTCTTCTAAAAAATAGAATACCTGCTCAAATTGTGCTTTGTGTTGTGCCAATTCGTTTAAGCGGTTCGTAATGTATTCAGGTGCTTGCATGCGCTAGTTAGAGGATGCGTTTGTAGTTATGCTTTGGAATACCTCATAAACATCCTGGAGGTGTATTATGTTTTGAGCAACAAAAGTGAGTTTATCTCCTTTTTGTTTAATCTGAACGCTGCGTGGATGCTTTTGTAAGTAACCCAGGACGTCCGAGAAAATGGGCAGTTGGTAATATGGACTGTTGTTTTCTGCTGCGAAGTGCGCTATAAGTTTACTGCCTTTAATGATAATTTTCGTGAAGCCAATGTGCTTCGCGAGCCATTTAATTCGGAGACTGTATAGCAGATCTTCGACTTGTGGGGGAATAGCACCGAAACGGTCCTCCAATTCTAATTGGAACAATAAGAGATCTTCCTCTTTTTCCAGCTCCCCCATACGCTGGTATAATTTCAGGCGCTCTTCGATATTATTGACGTATTCGTCTGGAATATGAAGCGCTAGATCGGTATCTATCTGGACGTCATCAACGAAATGTGAGCCCTCGGTCTTATCCGGATGGTCGTACAATTCCTTGAATTCGCTCTCTTTCAATTCATTCACGGCTTCGGCAAGAATTTTCTGATACGTATCGAAGCCCATATCGGAAATGAAGCCACTTTGCTCGCCGCCTAATAGATCGCCGGCACCGCGAATTTCGAGGTCTTTCATGGCAATTTTAAAGCCAGAGCCTAGATCAGTGAATTGCTCTAAAGCTTGGAGTCGTTTACGCGCCTCATCTGTTATCGTACTAAGTGGTGGTGCGATGAGTTTACAGAACGCCTTTTTATTCGAGCGTCCCACACGTCCGCGCATCTGGTGTAAGTCGGACATGCCAAAGTGGTTAGCGTTATTAATGATAATGGTATTCGCATTGGGCACATCTAAGCCACTTTCGATAATAGATGTGGCGACCAAAACGTCGTATTTACCGTCCATAAAATCCAGCATGATTTTCTCCAATTTCTTACCGTCCATTTGACCGTGTCCTATGGCGATTCGAGCATCGGGCACCAACCGTTGAATCATTCCTGCAACTTCCTGAATGTTGCTGACTCGATTGTTGATAAAGAAAACTTGTCCACCGCGTTGGATTTCATAACTCACCGAATCGCGAATGGCCTCTTCTGTAAATCCGATGAGTTCGGTTTCAATGGGTTGGCGGTTCGGCGGGGGAGTAGTCATTATACTGAGGTCGCGCGCGGCCAACAGCGAAAACTGTAGGGTACGTGGAATAGGTGTGGCGGTCAACGTTAAGGTATCAACACCTACTTTGAGCGTCTTAATTTTATCCTTTACCCCTACACCAAATTTTTGTTCTTCGTCCACAATAAGGAGACCGAGGTCTTTGAATTCTACGGTCTTGCTGACCAATTTATGTGTGCCAATAAGAATATCGACCTTACCGCTTTTAAGATTCGCCAATGTCTCTCGTTGCTGCTTGGCCGTGCGGAATCTATTGATATAGTCTACCGTTACGGGAAAACCTTCCAGCCGTTTGGTGAAGGTTTTGAAGTGTTGGAAAGCAAGGATAGTGGTTGGCACAAGCACGGCGACTTGTTTGCCATTTGCCGCAGCTTTGAATGCCGCACGTATAGCGATTTCCGTTTTACCAAAGCCAACATCACCGCAAATGAGGCGGTCCATTGGCATGGAACGTTCCATGTCTTTCTTCACTGCTTCCGTCGCCGAAACTTGATCCGGCGTGTCTTCGTATAAGAAACTGGCTTCCAATTCATGTTGGAGGTAACCGTCTGGGGCGCATTCGAAACCAATGGCTTCTTTGCGTTTTGCGTACAATTGGATCAAATCAAAGGCGATCTGCTTCACCTTCGCCTTCGTCTTCTTCTTCAGCGACTGCCATTGTGGGCTACCCAGCTTATTCAATTGTGGCGCTGTACCATCTTTGCCATTGAACTTACTGATTTTATGCAGCGAATGAATACTGACATACAGAATGTCGTTGTCGCGATAGACCAATTTTATGGCCTCTTGCACAGTACCGTTATTGTCGATTTTTTGAAGTCCGCCGAATTTACCTACGCCATGGTCTACATGCGTTACATAATCGCCAAACTCTAGTGCATTGAGTTGTTCTAATGTGATCGCCTGTTTTTTCTGCGCACCGTTTTTAATATTGAAACGCTGGTAACGGTCGAATATCTGGTGATCCGTATAGAGATAAACCCCAGCAACTTCATCCTCAAAACCTTCGTGTAAGGATGTGGTGGTGGTGGCGTACCGCGGGGCAAGCTTCAAATCCTCAAAAATCGCCTTGAACCGGTCTATTTGCTTTTCGTTCGCGCACATCAACACGGCCTGCTTGCCCCGCCCGTCCACTTCGAGTAAGGTTTGTGCAAGAAGATTGAAGTCCTTATTGAATGCCCGCTGCGGAAGTGCTTTGCTTTCGATGGTTTGCGTATGCCACTGGGCTTTTCCAAATTCTACGCGACTGTAATCCATAAGATCACGTTTCATCGCATCGCCCGAAACAAAAAGCTCGCTTGGCGCACCACGTTTCACGGCATCTCCCAACTGCTCGTAGGTTTCATGGGCCAATTCCATCAATCGGTCCAATCCTGCCGTTATTAAAGTAGGCGTATCTAGCCATACCTGCGTCTGCTTTGGTAAATAGCTTAGAAAGGAGCTGCGTTGTTCCAGGAAGGTTTTGTTTTCGACGTTTGGAACAATGCTCATTTTACTGGCTTTCCCAATGGTGCGTTGGCTCTCGATATCGAAAAAGCGAATGCTCTCTACTTCATCGTCGAAGAACTCCACGCGATAAGGGTGGTCTTTTGAAAAAGAGAAAATATCTACGATACCCCCGCGTACAGAAAATTGGCCTGGACTTGTGACAAAGTCTACCCGTTCAAACTGGTATTCAAAAAGCGTTTCGTTTAAAAAATCGATGGAAATACGTTCTCCCACATGCAGCTTGAGTGTATTGCTTTCCAATTCCTTTTTGGTCACGACTTTTTCAAAAAGCGCTTCCGTATAAGTAATCACTAAAGGTGAACGTCTTCTGCTGCTAAGGTGATTCAGTACTTCTGCACGCAAGAGTACATTGGCATTATCCGTTTGCGCCACCTCATAGGGTCTTCGGTAAGAAGCCGGGTAAAAATAACACGGCACCTTCGGTAAAAGCTTTTCTAGATCATTCTGAAGGTAAGCGGCTTGCTCTTTACTCTGTGCAATGAGCAATTGGGGGACATCGGTTTGTATAAAAGCCGCAGCGGCTAGAAGAGCAGTGTGCGAACCACCTGCAGTTGTACATCCGATAGCAGTGCGTTGGTTGTCTTTGGCGGCCTCAACTAAGGCTTGAATGAGCGGGTGTTCATCGTAGTAGCTAAGTAAATCTGCCAGTTCCAAGGTTTATTCTTCGTATTTCTGCATAAATGCATGGGCGGTCTCCACCATACGCGGCGAACCAATGAAAACAGGTACCCGTTGGTGTAATTCCGATGGGTCTATCTCCAAAATTCGCTTTGCGCCGTCTGTGGCCATACCGCCGGCTTGTTCAACAATAAAAGCGAGTGGGTTACACTCATACAGGAGGCGAAGTTTGCCATTTGGCGCCATCGTTCCTGTGGGGTAAAGATACACCCCACCTTTAATAAGATTGCGGTGAAAATCGGAAACTAATGAGCCTATGTAACGAGAGGTGTATGGCCGATTTGTGGCTTCGTCAAACTCTTGGCAATACTTCAAATACTGCTTTACTCCCGTGGGAAAGTGAACGTAATTTCCTTCGTTCACACTGTATATTTTACCTTCCGCAGGAATGGTCATGTTTGGGTGAGAAAGACAGAAGACCCCGATGGATGGATCTAAAGTAAAGCCGTTCACACCATTTCCCGTAGTATAAACGAGCATGGTGGATGAACCGTACACCACATAACCTGCTGCGATTTGGGCATCGCCGGGTTGCAAGAAATCCTTTAAACTCACAGGACTGCCGGCAGGGGAAATACGGCGGTATATAGAGAAGATGGTACCAACACTCACATTGACGTCAATATTGGAGGATCCATCGAGCGGATCCATGAGCACAATGTATTTCGCTTCAGCATGAATCTCATCCTCGAAGCCGATAAAGGAATCTTCTTCTTCTGAAGCAACACCACAAACCTGACCCATACTGCGGAGTGCCCGCATAAAGGTGTCATTTGCCATGACATCAAGCTTTTGCTGTTGTTCGCCTTGTACATTTTCAGTGCCTATGGCACCCAAAATATCTGCCAATCCGGCTTTATTGATTTCTCTGTTTACCACCTTCGCGGCCAGGCGAATAGAGGTTAAGAGTTGCGATAGTTCTCCTGAAGCAAAAGGAAAATCTCTTTGGTTCTCAACGATAAATTCGCCGAGCGTAGTAGGTTGTACCATGGTCAGTGGTTCTTTGGTTGTAATAGGTACCGGCAAGTTAGCCATTTTCTGTGGGAAACACCCGAAACTAAAGATTACCTTTACCGCATGAGATTCGATGGACAAGTACGTGCTAAAAAGCACTTGGGACAACACTTCCTTAAAGATGAGAGCATCGCAGAACGCATTGCGGCTGTAGTGCCTTTTGAGGGGGTAGAGAAAGTGTTGGAAGTTGGCCCGGGAATGGGGATGATGACCAAATATTTATTAAGAAATCCGTCTATTGAAACGTGGGTGATAGAGATCGATGAAGAGAGCGTGAGTTATTTGCAAGCTAATTTCAACCAACTCAGCGCCCGCATCTTACAGGAGGATTTTTTGAAGTGGAGTCCTACGGCCACTTTTGGCGATGACCCATTTGCCCTCATCGGTAATTTCCCTTATAATATTTCTTCCCAGATTGTCTTTAAAGTGCTGGAGGAGCGTCATCAGATTCCACTTTTTGGCGGAATGTTTCAGAAAGAAGTAGCGAAGCGGTTGTGTGCCCCGCCGGGGAATAAAACCTATGGTATCCTATCCGTATTGTGTCAGGCTTACTTCGATTTAACCTATGATTTTACTGTGCCTCCTACAGTCTTTAACCCTCCGCCTAAAGTAGAAAGCGGGGTAATGCACATGGTTAGAAAGCCTACTGACCCAGATATTTCATTTGCATTACTCAAGCGCGGTGTGAAGGCCGCTTTTGGACAGCGGAGAAAAACTTTACGTAATGCTTTGAAAGTCCTTAACTTGCCCGTAGGCTTTGATCACCCGTATTTAACGAAACGTGCGGAGCAATTGAGTCATGCAGAGTTTGTGGAATTGCTAAATGCCATTGAAGATGGAAGAGCTTAGTGTAAAAGAACGTATCGAACGTGCAATGAACGCCATTGACTGGGCGGAGTTTGTGGAATATACCATGGACATGCATGCCGCCGATATTGCTGAGGCACTGGAAGCTAGGGAGCTTGATGAAATCGAATCTTTCCTCGAACGACTCGACGCTGAGTTAGTCGCCGACATTTTAGTTGAGATTGATGAAGACGTTCGTTCTCAACTGTTAAAGACGTATACATCAGAAGATATTGCCCATGAACTCGTAGAGAACATGGACAGTGATGATGCGGCAGATATGCTTTCAGAGCTTTCAGAAGAGTTAACAAAAGAGGTGCTCTCGAAGGTCGATGATAAAGAGCAAGCAAAAAAGATTGCCCATCTACTTACCCATGACGAGGATACCGCCGGAGCCTTGATGGCAACGGAATATGTTAAAGTGCAAGAAGGCTTGACTGCGCTTAGATGTGTGGCAGCAATGAGGACTCAAGCAGAAAATGTAGACCGTGTTCATGCTGTTTATGTAGTCAATGAAGATGATATACTGGTGGGGACGTTGAGTTTGAAAAAACTATTGACGGCGAAACGAACAGAAAATATTTCCGAACTCTACACCCCGATAAGACACACGGTATTATCTACTACCCCTGCAGAGGAAGTAGCGAATACCATGCAGAAATACGATCTATTCGTACTTGCGGTGGTGAATGCTGCTGGCGAATTACTCGGTCGAATTACCTTGGACGATGTCGTCGATTTCATACGTGAAGAGGCAGAGCGCGATTACCAATTGGCTTCGGGTTTGACTGATGAGGTAGAAAGTGACGATACTGTTTTTGAAGTCACTCGAGCACGTATACCGTGGCTGCTTATCGGTCTTTTTGGTGGATTGATAGTGGCTTTGATGTTAGGTGAAAACGAAGGCGATATTAAATCGGTGCCAGCTTTGGCTTTGTTTATGCCTCTGATTGCGGCTATGGCCGGAAATGTTGGGGTTCAATCCTCAGCAATTGTGGTTCAAGCCCTCGCTTCTGAAACGAAAGAGCAAAACATCATCGCAAAGCTTTGGAAGGAATTATCTGTGGGTTTAGTAAATGGACTTATACTAGCGGCTACAATGTACGGAGCCGGCTTGCTTTTAGGCTATGACCAATTGGTCACTATAACTGTAGCGGTTTCCTTACTCGCTGTAATCATATTCGCTTCTTTGTTTGGAACTTTTATTCCTTTGCTACTTAACAGGTTCAATATTGATGCTGCCCTGGCAACAGGCCCGTTTATCACCACAGCAAATGATGTGATTGGACTGATCATTTATTTTCAAATTGGTCGCTACATCATCGGATACTGATGAAGGCATTACTCCTAGACGATACGCATCCACTGCTTGAAGAAGGTTTGATTGCGGGTGGATTGGAATTGGCTCGTGCTTTTGAAGAACCGTTAGAACAGCTCACGGAAAGGCACGCAGATGCTGAGGTGATCATCATTCGCTCTCGCCTGAAAGTAACTAAAGACTTTTTACATTCTTTTCCTCGACTAAAAGTCATCGGGCGTCTTGGCGCTGGGCTGGAAAATATAGATGTCGAAGAGGCTGCCCGAAAGCAGATCGTTTGTCTGCGCGTACCGGAGGGTAACGCGCGCGCAGTTGCGGAGCACGCCTTAGGAATGCTTTTGAGTTTACTCAATCACCTGCCGCGCGTTCAGCGTGAAATTAAAGAGGGAAAATGGTTGCGTGAGTCGAATAAGGGTGGCGAGCTCCAGGCACTCAAAGTGGGTGTGATTGGCTGCGGTGTAATGGGCGGCACCTTCGCAAGCTTACTTGATGCAATGGGCGTAACTGTACTTGCGTATGATAAATACAAAGCCGGGTATGCAGAAGGTGGCGTACAAGAGTGTTCATTGCAAGAGCTCTACACCGAAGCAGATGTCATTAGCGTACACTTGCCGTTAACAGCTGAAACTCGGGATTATGCGAATGCGGATTTTTTCCATGCGTTTAAAAAACCCATCCACTTTATCAATACAGCGCGCGGTCCCATTTTAAATACAGCTGACTTGGTAACGGCCCTCGATTCTGGTAAAGTGCTTAGTGCAGGATTGGACGTATTGGAATATGAGAAATCGAGTTTCACTAGTCTCTTTGAAGGACCGCTGCCACCGGCTTTAACCGCTTTACTCGAACGTGAAAATGTGCTGTTAAGTCCCCACATTGCGGGCTGGACTAAAGAAAGCTTTGAAAAAATGGGCGCAGGATTAGCACAAAAGGTTTTAGCAGTTCTTAAAACCGTTTAAAAACAAACTGAACTACATCTGGTGTTCGCTGCTCAAGGAGAATATTGAGCCCTTCTGTTTCGCGCCGTTCATCTTCTTCACGGTAATGGCGAATGGTTAAAAGCTCTGTGTCTGAAACCAATTCTAAATCAAACAACCCGATCAATTCCCCCATAACTTTAGGAACGATGATAGGGTCGTGGTTAATGCAGAACACGGCTTTAGTTGCAGTATTACGCATGAGATTGACTACAACGCCTTGATCCGCGAACAGTTGGTAAATCGCACTAAGGTGGTGTTCTGCGATAAACGCGAGATCCTTTGTCTTTAGTTGCAGCAGTGCTTGATTTTTCTTTAGAATGAAATTGGGCACTTCCGGAGTAGCACGATCTACACCACCTATAGTTGTTCCCTCGGCTGTTGGGTCTACGAAACTTTTGATGTGTAAAGGAATACCTTTCTTTTTGAGCGGCTGAATGGTCTTAGGGTGAATGATTGACGCCCCGTAAAAAGCAAGTTCAATCGCTTCATTGAAGGGCAATCGGTCAATCTTAGTCGTGTTTTGGAAAGTCTTCGGATCGGCGTTTAACATGCCCGGGACATCTTTCCAAATGGTTAGGCTATCGGCTCCTAAGCAGAATGCGAAAACAGCACTCGTATAATCTGAACCTTCACGGCCTAAAGTGGTGGGCGTTCCTGAGGCGGTGGCGCCTATGAATCCCTGAACGACATTCACTTTTCCCAGATCAATACGGTTTTGTATCGCGGTTGTTGTTTCATCCCAACGCACCGTAGCCCTTCTAAATTGGTTGTCTGTACGGACAAGAAGTCGAGTATCTTGCCAAACGGTTGGAGTTGCCTTACCAACATATGCTGCTATGATTTTCGTTGAAATGAGTTCCCCATGATGTACAATAAAGTCATAGGCCTCGCCGTAAGAAAGGTCTGTCCGATCAATACCCGCGTTAACCTGATTAAGGAGTTCTTGAACGTCCGATTTTAAAGACGCCGATTCTTCGAATAATGTTTCGATGATTTCAAAATGAAATTTGCGAATGGCGCCGATTTTTTCCCTTGCCAATTCTAGTTCATTTCGACTCCAGTGACTTACTACTTCCTCAAAAGCGTTGGTGGTTTTACCCATGGCACTCACAACCACGATCATTGGGCGCCGTGCAAACAGATCGATGATTCGAGCGACATTTCTTACACTATCGGCGTCTTTTACTGAAGCGCCACCAAATTTGAAGACAAGAGGTGTACTCATTTTAAAGCATTCAATTGTTCGCGTGTCAACGTTCCCAAATGCCATTCTGGGTCGAGCGTTGCGTTATATTTTTTGTAGAAATTTAAAGCGGGTTCGTTCCATTCTAAAACCGTCCATTCCATTCTACCTACGTTCTGTTTCGCTGCTTCATCCACTACTTTATCGAACAATTCTTTGCCTAGACCGCCTTTGCGAAATTTCGGTTTTACATAAAGGTCTTCTAAGTGTAGCGTAGGACCTTTCCATGTGCTGTAGCGAGAATAGTATAAAGCCATGCCAACGATACCTGACTTTTTATGTTCCGCAACAAAGCAATGAAATCGTTGCTCTGAAAAGCCATGTCGTTTTAAGTCATCTACGGAGATAATCACGGCATTCGGTTCTCTTTCGTATAGGGCCAATTCCATAATGAGCGCGTGTACCGCGACCATATCTTCTTGTGCTCCTTTGCGAATCCTTACCATAGTGTTACGAAGGTACTGCAATCTCAACTTCTTTGTTCAAAGTGTTCCACGCACGATATTCCTCAGGGATCGTAATTCAGAGCAAAAATGAAAATTATTTTCTGAGAGCTATAGCATCTGCCTTTAGAACTTCTACAACGGATGGGTCGAGAAGGGTAGAAGTATCTCCAAGATTACTAGTATCACCTTCGGCAATTTTTCTCAGAATACGACGCATGATTTTTCCGGAGCGTGTCTTCGGTAAGCCGGGTACGATTTGTATTACGTCGGGTTTAGCAATAGGTCCAATTTCCGCTACCAATGAGCTGATCACTGATTTTCTTATGGTTTCTTCATCAGCGGTATCCTTATCGACAATAACGTAGGCATAAATCCCTTGACCTTTAATATCGTGCGGGTACCCAACAACTGCACTTTCAGTCACTGCGCGTGACGCATTAATTGCATTTTCTATTTCAGCAGTACCGAATCGGTGACCACTCACGTTTATAACGTCGTCTACACGACCAATGATTCTGTACATCCCTTCTTCTCTGCGAGCACCATCACCAGTAAAGTAATAGCCTTTGTAGTTGCTGAAGTATACATTCTTGCAACGTTCGTGATCTCCGTATGTAGTGCGAAGCATTGACGGCCACGGGTGTTTTATACACAAGTAGCCTTCTACGCCGTCACCTTCTATCTCATTCCCATCGGCATCCAGAAGTACGGGTTGTATGCCTGGTAATGGGCGTCCAGCATACGTGGGTCGTTGTAGACTTAGATTCCCAAGCCCCGATATCATAATGCCTCCTGTTTCTGTTTGCCACCATGTATCTACTACGGGACAATTTCCACGTCCAACTTTATCGTGGTACCAATGCCATGCTTCAGCATTAATGGGTTCTCCTACCGATCCGATCACTTTTAGTGCCCCCAGTTCTGCACGATCGACATATTCATCGCCACAGGCCATAAGCGCGCGGATCGCAGTGGGTGCAGTATAGAATTGGTTAACACTGTATTTATCGCAAACGTCCCAGAAACGTCCAGCATCTGGAAAAGTCGGTACGCCCTCAAACATTAGGGTAGTCGCACCGTTGAGAAGCGGTCCGTAAATGATGTAGCTGTGACCCGTAATCCATCCAACATCGGCGGTACACCAATACACATCACCGCGTTGGTATTGAAATACATTTTTAAAACTGTAGCCAGCATAAACCATGTAGCCACCGCAGGTGTGAACCACACCTTTTGGTTTTCCAGTAGAACCTGAAGTATACAAAATGAAAAGCATGTCTTCGGCATCCATGGGCTCTGCCGGGCAATCTGTGCCCACTTCTACAACCGCCTCGTGGTACCAATGATCACGTCCCTCTACCATAGTAACGTCACGTCCATCCCGGCGAATAACGATCACACTTTCTACAGAGGCACAATTTTTTAATGCTTCATCCACGGTCGCTTTCACAGGTAAAGCTTTTTCACCGCGATACATTCCATCAGAGGTTAAAACACAAACACACCGACTATCGTTGATTCTATCCGTAAGAGCATTCGAAGAAAATCCAGCAAATACTACGGAGTGCACCGCGCCAATTCGTGCACATGCTAGAACGCCAATAGTTAATTCTGGAATCATCGGCATATATACCGCTACCCGATCTCCTTTTTTTACGCCTTTCGCTTTTAAGACATTTGCGAAACGACATACTTCGCTGTGCAATTCTCTATAAGTTAGGCGCACCTCTCGTTCCTTTGGATCATTAGGTTCCCAGAGCAGCGCGATATCCTCACCTTGTGTTTTAAGATGGCGGTCAAGGCAGTTTTCAGTAATGTTCAGACGGCCTCCTTGAAACCATTTTACTGCAGGCGTTGCAAATTCCCATTCAAGCGTTTTATGCCAAGGTTCTTGCCAACTAAATGCTGCTGCGATTTCTTCCCAGAACTTAACGGGTTCATTTATTGACGCAGCATAGGCTTTCTCATAATCTGAGAAGGTCCTTAGTTGAATTTGATCCATTGGTCCATCAGTTATTGGTTCTGACTCCAATTTAGGACAAAAAATTTACCTTCTAACTCCGAAATAAGTAGGCCTTTCTGTTCTAGATACTCTGACGATTTCATACGTTCCAAGAGCTGTTCGTGTTCAAGAACTTCAAAACTGGGTTTGTGATTATTCTGAATCTGGGGTCTTTTAATCTTATACGTTTTGACCCAATTCATTACACTTACGTGGGAGATACCCAAAATGCGTTCTATTTCACGATAGCTCACTCCCTCTATGTAAAGCTGAAGAGCTTTAACGACATAATAATCAGAGATTCGTTTGCCCAATTTTTGGACGGTGAAATAGTAGTTGCATTCTTTACAACGGTAGCGTTGACGATCTTTAATTATCCCACTTTTAACATAGCTTGCGCTGGAACACTTGGGACAGTGTTTTACTTCTTTCATGGCGGCGTAAGGTTTCTATAGATGGGAAAATACAAAAAAAAAGTGGCGCAAATAAAAAACGCTGCCCAATTACAAGGCAGCGCTTAGTCACTCTGTTTGGGGCAAAGTGCCCTATTGAATATGCGCTAAAGCGCAGGTTTAGGTCATTTTAATGGTTTCTTCTGCTCTATGCGTTTCCACTACTTCACTCACTCTAGTCATCACTTTAAAGAAGCCACGAACTTCTTCTTCGGTCACTTCGGATAAAACTTGGTGATTGAAATCTAATACTGCCTGGCGGCTGTAGTCGCGCATTTTCAATCCTTCGTGGGTCAATTTGATTAAAACGCTTCGCCCGTCATGCGGATTCGATTCTCTTGAAATTAATGCCTGCTTTTCAAGACTATTTAATAGACGACTTAGAGAAGTGCTTTCCATGCCCATTTTCGGTCCTAGGGATGTGGAAGGGGTTCCTTTTTTAATATCGATGTTCAATAATGCGAAGCCCATTGCGACTGTCAGACCGTATTGGGCAACTTGCTCATTGTACATTTTTGACAATGCAATCCAGGATTTCCTGATTTGAAAGTCAAAGGTTTCTTTTGGTTTCATACTTCTAATGACGTACCCAATATACTAAATTATACTATGCGCGCATAGTATAATTTAAAAGTCTAAACTTCGAAGTAGTTGCGGTAGGAGGAGGTAGTTGAAATCGTCCATGAATTCAGATTTCGCGCTGTTTAAGGCGGTTTCCTGTGAAGCAGAAATGGCCGTTCCGGATATCGTTGAGCTGTTCCAAAGCATGGAGTTGTTTTCAATGGACGAAAGTGAAAATCGGGCCTTTATGCGCACTTTGTGCCGCACCAACGCATTACGTACCTGCCCAACTCTTGCGGTTTCTGAAGCCAGCTGCCCGTCGCATTCTAGAATCAGTTGTGCCGTTTTACGATCACCTATAGTAAAGTCTTTTGATAGACTTTTTTCTAGCTCATCGACCAATTCATCAGCTCCGGTACTAGCAATAAATACCGTTGGCTTTTGAAAGTTAACCGCGATTGATTCGCTCCATTGACTTTTATTTTTTAGCCAACTTTTCGTTTCCGAATGGGCAGATTGAATACGATCCCAGTCCCACGCAAAGTAGAGCGTGACGAGCGTTTCAAAGCCTGTGCGTATGCATTGGATGGTTTGTTCTCGAAGTATAAATTGTCCCGAGCTCGAAGAAAGGGCGAGAGGAATCTGTTCTTGACTTTGTCTAGGCTGTTCGTGTTGTGCATGAAACGTTACTGGTAAACCTAAAAAAACCGACTTTTCAGGGTGCCAATCGATCTTAACAACAACTTTTTCAATCGATCGCAAAGCCTCTGTAGCACTTGCATTTAATGTCGTTCTGTAACGGATGTCGCCAAACAATTGAAAGTCGTAGGCTTTGTCTAAAGCGTCAACAAGGGCGCTTAAGCGAGGCGAAGCTGAAAGGCTTGGATTTTGTGCCTCCGAGATTTTAGTATTGATCCAGTCCATGGCCGCCGCATCTTGAATTTCTTTTTTGCGCAGAAAGGATTCAAGATCGAGCTTGTAAAGGGTATAGAAACGGTATTCATCGGCATACGTTTCAACCAATTCATAATCATCCAAGCGAAGAGATGAGGTAGATGTAGTGTTCGATTCAAATGCGCTATTGAAACCGCTTGCATCTTCTTTTTGCAACAACTTTGATTCGTCGTAAATCTCGCTTTGAACTTCTTGTGCCAGATCTGCTAGCGCATTTGAACGTGCAGCTTGCTGATAAGGTACGTTTGGATTAATGAAGCTATTTCCAATTCCATATACGAAGACACCATTGGGGTCAATAGGCTTTCCTGAAATCCATGAAGGTGGCGCATTTTTCTTAGTACCGCAACCCCAGAGCAGGACTGTAATGAAGAGTATCAATAGATTTTTCATTCGCGTATCAACTTTTGAGCTAAAACGTAATCTGCTGCTCTTTTAGCCAGTACTCCAACGGCATCTTTCCTCATGGATGAAGTGCTTTTAACGCGTTTGTTTCCCTTGCGTAAGCGGTTTAACCGCCCGCTATCGTTAGATCGTCTGTCGCTCGCGTGCGCTTTGTGTTGGTAGCGCCAACTGCCTGAATATAAATCACCTAATCCGGCATACTGAATGTAATGAACTTCATCAGAGAAATCTTGGTGGTACGTCTCTGTCCATAAAATTTTTGATGTGGCTCTCTCAACCAATGCGACCTGCATATCGTAACTGGCGTCATTACGTTTGTGAAACTCTGCGTACGTCACTTTTTTGTATTCCGCTTTTTTAACCTCTTCGCCCTCTTCGTTTTTCGCAGTAGCGTAGTACTTCTCCCATCCTTTTTTCGTCTCTTTAAAGAGCTTTCCTTCGTCCTCGTGTGCGTGGGTGATGATAACCTTCAGGTATCCATCGGCTGCCAGCAGTTCCTGGGTCACGGCTGCTTCGTTTGTTGAACCATTGATGATCGCTTCTTGCTCTTGTTGTAGTAAATCAAAATTGGTGCGGTCCAAAAGTTCTAGAAAAGGATCTTTTTCGCGTTGTATCAAAGAAATCACGGCGCTCTGCAAAGCGGCTGACATGGTTGCCTCACTACCGGTAATGTTTGGGTCTGAAATAATGCCAAGTCTGTACTTACCGCGCTCAATAGCTTGCTCCTCTAGTTTGCGCAATAGGCTCTGCTTTGGATATTTCTTTAAAATGGGTTGCAGCAATTCGTATACATCACGATACTCTGTTTTTTCTAGAAGTTCAAGCGCTGCCACATACAGCGGTTCGACCTCTGCAAACTCAAGGAGTTCCCCAACGTCCTTGTAATCTGGGTCCAGTTCCTTGATTTCCAAAAGGTTTTTTAGAGCGCGTTCGTATTCCCGCGTTCGAATCCATTTGTTCGCACGTTCGTATTTCTGTGCAAGAAAGCGGTCCAATTGGTCCCCGTAGTCCTGATCGTAAAAGCCTTCATAGCGGCTTGTATTAATGTATGGGGCTAAATAGTTGCGCCATTTTTCGGCATCACGAAATTTATAGATTGACGCACTGTCATTGCCGTCGGCGAAGCGGTAGTTTGTAAAAAGCTCTTCGAGTAAAGCGCTGCCGGCTTCTTCCATAGCAATGCGGTATTTGACCTTGTTTGGTTTGCGGTCAATAGCCCTTTTATATGAGGTAACACTTTCCTTAAGCATGCTCGCCCCGGCATACTTTTTACCCGATTTATAATGGTGCTTCGCACCTTGACATCCACTTAATGCGAGTGCCAGAGTCAAAATCAATCCTAAATTCCTCATTTTCTTCATCGGGTTGTATAAAACAAAAGCCGTGCCTTAGGCCTTAAAGGTAGGTCACTCCTTATTTTTATCCTATGAAAGATCCATTGATTCTACTCTCTCCATCGAAAGGAATGTCCAGTGAACACCAACCTGTGCCAAGCACGGCGCGGGCTTGTATGTTCCCCGAAATAACTACGGAGGTAGCGAAGGCGGTCCAACAGTTAACTTCGGATGAGGCGCGGAAATTATTTAAAGTAAGTGCCGCGCTCTGGCCAGCCGTTGCAAATCTTTGGTCGGAAAATACGCGGTCGTTCGTTGACGTATCCAACGGCTTACAAGGGTTAACGGCCTATAATGGCGAAGCCTTTAAATTTCTTAATGCAGCGGAATTGTCCGTCGAAGGAAAGGCAAATGCACTACGATCTTTGTATGTGATGAGTGCATTGTATGGTGTCGTTTCCAGTACCATGTACATTGCGCCCTACCGCCTGGAAATGCAATCTCGTTTGGAAGTAGCGGCGCATAAAAATATATACAGTTTGTGGCGTCCTATTTTAACGCAATGGATCAATGATTTGGACGTATCCTTTATTATAGATGCCTGTAGTGGCGAATACAGTAAGGCAATCGATTGGAAGAACGTGAAGCACCCGTATGTTCAAATTGATTTTAAGCAAATGAAAAACGGTCAAATCAAATCGGTTTCTGCTTTCAGTAAGCAGGCGAGAGGTGCTTTTGTCCGCTGGTGTTTAGAAAACAACATTAAAGAAATGGAGTCGTTAACATCCTTCCAAGAAATGGGGTACCGAATGCATACATTTGACGATAATAAATTGGTATTTTTGAGGGATTCACAATGATTATGAAGAATATAAAATACATCGCCCTTGTGGCGGCAATAGTCGGAACGACTTTTAATGCGACAGCACAGCGTGCAACTGCCTTTTTGGAATTGGGCGGTTATGCTATGACACAGAATTACCTTGGCGATGTCAATGGTCGAAGTTTAGGCGCATTGACTCAAGAGGCTCGTTTTGGATTGGGAACCCAATTAAAGTACAACTTCAATAGTTTGTTTAGTTTAGGTGCGGATATAAACTACGGTAGTATTTACAGCCACGATAATCTTCACGGGAATGCAACTCGTGATTATCAGGTTGACACGGATCTCTTAAATGTTAATGTGTTTACGAATATGCATTTTATTCCCTTCGGAAAATACAATCAACGCAACCACCACACCCCGTTTATTCACGTCGGTGTGGGCGCTTTGACTTACCAGCCACATTTGAATACGAATGCACAATACCCTGAAGAAATTGCACTGTACCCAGGCACGGGTCACACATATACGTATGCCGTTGGATTTGGTTGGAGAATTCGTAGGTCGCTGAAAAGTTTTTACAATCTAGGTATCTATTACAATGGATTTGGCGTTTCTAACGTGGAAGGTTTTAATTATACCGCAGAATATTTAGATGCGAATCCTGCAGAGCGCAATGCACTCGATGGAAGCATTACATTTAAATTCGGAATGAGTTTAGGTTTCTTCGAGCAATAAGTTCGGCACAGCCTTTGAACCATATATAGGGCCCTCCAAAAGAGTGGCCCTTTTTTGACCTTAAGTGACAGCATGACGCGGAATTTAAGGCAAACCCTTAATTGATTTGAATGAATATGGACACATTGTCACTTAGCGATATCATTAGCGAAAGCACGGAATTTATTCCTTTAATGACTTCTGATGAAGAGGTTGAAATTCAAGATGATCAGCTTCCAGAATTACTTCCTATACTACCGTTGCGAAATACGGTGATTTTCCCTGGTGTCGTTGCGCCTATTACAGCCGGTCGCGATAAAAGTCTTCGATTGATTAAGAGCATCAAAGAAGATCAGAAATTCGTTGGAATGATCGCACAGCGGGATGGCGATACTGAAGATCCTGGTCAAGCTGAGGTATTCCCGACAGGAACCTTAGCTCAGATAGTGAAAAGTTTTAAAATGCCCGATGGCAATACGACGATCATCATACAGGGTAAGAAACGCTTTAGAATTTTAGAGTGGGTTGAGACCGAACCTTTTAATATGGCGAAGGTTGAATTCCTTCCGGAGTTCGTTCCAGCCGAGGATGATGCAGAATTCACGGTGCTCATGGACTCTATAAAGGATATTGCTTCTAGATTAATTCAAGAGAGCCCCCACATTCCAAGCGAGGCGCAATCTGCATTAGACAATATAAAGAGTAATACGTTCCTGCTCAACTTCATCGCTTCGAATAGCAGTATGAATCTCGAGAAGAAGCAAGAGGTTTTAGAGTTAGATTCTTTGAACGATCGCGCATTAAAGGTTTTGGAGGGATTGAATCTCGAATTGAAAATGCTTGAGGTGAAGAATGAAATTCATGATAAAGTAAAACACGAATTCGATCAGCAGCAACGCGAGTATTTCTTACACCAACAGATGAAAACCATTCAAGAAGAGTTGGGTGGGAATAGCAGTGAAGGCGATATCGAAGAAATGCGTCAAAAGTCAAAAGGTAAAACTTGGGACAATAAGACGGCTGAACACTTTGAAAAGGAGTTGCGTAAGTTGCAACGATTGAATCCGCAGATGCCGGAATTCGCCATTCAGCGAAACTATTTAGAGTTTATGTTGGATTTACCTTTCCAGAGCAAAGGTGATGCAAGTATAAATCTGAAATCGGCTCAAAAAGCGCTTGATAATGATCATTATGGTCTAGAAAAAGTGAAAGAGCGTATTTTAGAGCATCTCGCTGTTCTTAAGCTTAAGGGAGATATGAAAAGCCCTATTCTGTGTTTAGCTGGGCCTCCTGGTGTTGGTAAAACCTCGTTGGGAAAGTCCGTAGCGGAGGCTTTGGGGCGTCCTTACGTGCGAATGTCTTTAGGTGGGCTGCGTGATGAGGCCGAAATTCGTGGACACCGTAAAACGTACATAGGAGCCATGCCCGGCCGTGTATTACAGAATATGAAAAAGGCCGGTTCGAACGATCCCGTATTCATATTGGATGAGATTGATAAATTAAGCTACGGTGTAGGTGGTGATCCGTCTTCGTCGATGTTAGAGGTGCTTGATCCAGAGCAGAATAATAGTTTCTACGATAACTATTTGGAAATGGGTTACGACTTGAGCAAAGTGTTTTTTATCGCTACTGCGAATAATCTAGGTGCAATTCAGCCAGCGTTGTTAGACCGCATGGAGATCATCGACGTATCAGGTTATACGACCGACGAAAAAGTTGAGATTGCAAAACGCCATTTAGTGCCAAAGCAGCTTGCGAACCATGGATTAACGAAGGACCAATTCAGCATTGGAAAGCCAGAATTAAAGGCTGTGGTCGAAGGCTATACTCGCGAAAGTGGTGTGCGTTCGCTAGACAAAAAAGTGGCAAAACTCATTCGTCATTCCGCTAAGGATATCGCTATGGGCGATGCCGAAGTGATTAAGATAGCGAAAGATAGCATAGGCACTGTACTTGGTCCTGCCAGAGAGCGAGACAGTTACGAAGGCAACCACCATGCTGGTGTGGTCACTGGACTGGCTTGGACGCCTGTAGGTGGTGATATTTTATTTATCGAAAGCTCTATAAGTAGAGGCAGCGGAAAAGTAATTGTAACGGGGAATCTAGGCGATGTGATGAAGGAGAGTGCAACGATTGCACTTGCATATTTAAAAAGTAATGCAGAAGAATTAGGCATCGATCCTAAGCTTTTTACATCGTACGATATAAACATTCACGTACCTCAAGGTGCCATTCCCAAAGACGGGCCGTCAGCGGGGGTCACCTTACTTACGGCATTGACGAGCTTGTTCACTCAGAAACGTGTAGCCGCGAAACTTGCAATGACTGGGGAAATCACGCTTCGCGGTAAGGTATTGCCTGTTGGGGGAATAAAAGAAAAAATCTTAGCTGCGAAGCGCGCAATGATTACGACCATCATTCTTTGCGATAAGAACCGCAAGGACATTGAGGAAATCGAAGCCCACTATTTAAAGGGCATGACCTTCCATTATGTAGGAGAAATGCAAGAAGTTTTGGATTTAGCTATCTTAGACCAAAAGGTGAAAAATGCGAAGAAGCTAGTGCCTGTGGAAGTTAAAAAATCTTGATAAGAGCCCTTGCCATAACGGTATTATGGAGTTCGCTGGCCCTTGCACAAAGCGGAGGATCAGGTGTGTTCTCTTTTCTCGACAGGAGTGTTTTCGCTGGAAGCGCTGCTTTGGGAAACACGTCCTATATCAATCCTGGACCTGTTGGTGCATTTGCGGTTCAAAATCCACTTTTGCTTAACGATAGCACTTTGTTTCAACTGGAAATGAGCGGAGGTTCCCTTGGGGAAGGCATTCAGTTACTTCAAGGGAGTTATGGTTTTAAGATAAAAGGACATCCCGTTATTGCAGCCGCCCAAACCATTCAGTATGGCGAGTTTACCGCTACAGATGTTTGGGGGAATAACTTAGGTGTGTTCTACGCCGGAGATATTGCATTGTCCCTAGGAACGCCACTGGCTGAATGGCGTGAATGGCGCTTCGGAATGACCGGGAAATTAGTCAACGGAACCTACGAAAGTTACCAGAGCTGGGCATTAGCATTAGATTTTCAGGCAATGACACGACTAAAGAGTGGGTTAGATGTTGCTGTACTTTTAAAAAATACGGGTAGACAATTGTCCACTTTTGCTGGAACGAGAGAAGCACTTCCGTTAAACGTATTGGTCGCTTTTGGACAAAAACTGGAGTATGCTCCCTTCCGTTGGGTTCTGGTGGTGGATCAGCTGAACCGGCCTAATTTGGGCTACGATGATCCTAATCTTGTGACGATAGATCCGGTTACAGGCGAGACGACGCAGGGTAGACAATCGTTATTGAATCTTGGTCTACGTCACTTAAATGGATCTTTAGAATTTCTACCCACACAACGCTTGCATATTATGGCGGGATATAGCTTTAGACGTCAATTTGAGATGGCCTTATCAGACCGCAGAACGAGCGGCGGCTTTACACTGGGTGCATCGGTCTATTTTTCAAAATTCCAGTTGCACTTTGCCAATGAATTGCGCAGTGTAGCTGGGCGAATGAATACCCTATCTTTAAATCTGAATTTATAACTATTCTTCATGACCAAGCCGCTCACAATTGCTATAGATGGACACAGTTCGACTGGAAAAAGTACGCTTGCAAAGGCACTTGCAAAATCCATGGGTTACGTCTATGTAGATTCTGGGGCGATGTACCGAGCAGTTGCTTTGTTCGCTTTGCGCAAGGGCTGGGTAAGTAAAGAAAACGGATGCGATGCTGTCGCGATTGAAAGTACACTGGACCAGGTGCAGATTACTTTTGAATTGGATGCGGCCGGTGTTAACGCAACTTTTTTGAATGGTCAGCGCGTAGAAGAAGAAATTCGAGAAATGGCCGTGAGTCACGTCGTATCCCATGTTGCAAAGCTATCTGAAGTACGACGTTACCTGGTTGCTTTGCAGCAGGCAATGGGCCGCAACGGGGGTGTTGTGATGGACGGCCGCGATATAGGAACGGTAGTTTTCCCCAACGCAGAGCTTAAGATTTTTATGACCGCATCGGACGATGTTCGGGCCGCACGTCGTAAAGCAGAATTGGATTTCAAAGGACAAGACGTTACCTTTCAAGAGGTGCTCGAAAATCTAAAGTCGCGGGATAAAGCGGATATGGAACGTTCAGATTCTCCGCTCATTGCAGCTGAGAATGCACGTACTTTAGACAACAGTACGATGAATCGTGAGGATCAATTTGAATTGGTCCTGGGTTGGACTCAAAGCTTGCTCGTTTAAGCCTTCTATGAGGCCTAGGGGCGTTTTGCCAGTTCGGTAATACCGCCCTTCACAACATCACCTTCTTTTACAAGGATTTCACTGTCTAAAGGCAGGAATAAATCTACACGTGAGCCAAATTTGATAAAGCCGTATTCTGAACCTTGCAGAGCGAGGTTACCGGGCTTTGAATACATGACGATACGGCGTGCAACAGCACCAGCGATTTGGCGAAACAGTACTTTTCCCCAACGGTCATTATCTATCGTGACGGTTGTACGTTCGTTCAGCGTAGAGCTTTTTGGGTGCCATGCTACGAGGAATTTACCTTCGTGATGTATGGCTTCTGCTACTCTACCACCCAATGGATAGCGATTGACATGAACATTGAAGGGCGACATAAAGATGGATACTTGTATGCGTTTGTCTTTTAGGATTTCATCCTCAAAGACCTCTTCAATGGTTACTATCTTACCGTCTGCTGGGCAGATAACGGCATCAGGATTTAACGTAACTGTGCGCTTAGGATTGCGGAAAAATTGCAATACAACAGCATAGAGTATGACACTGATGGCAAGTGATGCGATGTGAAGCCATTGTACATCCGCCAAATATTGAACGAGTGCATTAATTATAAATAGTGCGATGAATGAAACGGTAAGCGTTCCTTTTCCTTCTTTATGTATCGTCATATGAGTTGTATGTAATGATAAACTAAAGCGGCCACCGGTGCGGCTGTTATAAAACTATCGAGTCGGTCTAAAGCTCCACCGTGTCCGGGTAAAAATACACCTGAATCTTTGATATCTGCCTCACGTTTTAGTGAGGAGGCTACGAGGTCTCCAAAAGGAGCAGTGATTGCTACTGTTAGGGCGAGAGAAAGGGCTGCCGCAGCTGAGGTCCAGCCTATATAATGGTTCACTACCACACCGACAATTAAGGTTCCAATAATACCGCCAATAAATCCCTCAATCGTCTTTTTTGGAGAGAGTTTTGGAGCCAAAGGACGTTTGCCGAACTGTCGGCCGGCAAGATAGGCGAAGGTGTCGCTAGACCAGATCATGCTAAAGATGAAAAGAATGAGCCACGGGAAATCTTCAGCGATTTGAATGAGATACGCCATAGGCAACCATATATAGGCTAGTGCGAATAAACCCCGACGCATTTCGTGTGCTGGACGATGTGAGCGCAACAATGATAACGCAAGAAGTACACCTATAAAAAGGGTAGAGGAAATGAGTTCTATAGGGCCACCCCACCCGAAAAAGAACCCAAGGACTAAGGCGATGGTCGTAAACGCAAGCAAAGGGAGTCGACTTTGAACGTCTAAAATTCTCGCAACTTCATTTAGAAGAAGCGTCGTAAATACCGCTAATAAATAGGGTCCAAAGTCGCTGTAGCCAAATGTACCGATGAGAACTAGGGCATAAATTCCTCCAAAGAGTGCGCGCTTTCCCATTAGGATTCGTCTTCTATCAAAATTAAAAAGACCGTCCTTCCTTTGTTTGGATCTGCAGATGCCAGCTCTACCGCTTGATCGTGTGGTGCTCGGATTACTGCTATATTCGAAGGTCTATTGTCACGGTGTTTTTGATTGATTGCAGCCAGACCGTCTCTAAGATTTGGCACGATTTGCGAGGTGTACGCAATGAGAACATGATGTTGGGGAAGGTCAACTAATTTTCTGCCACCTGTATGGTGTGAATGGATCATAATACCCCCATTAAATGAAATGAGCGCCTCACAGGTGCTTAGCACGGCGGGAAACTGACCGTCGTTTTCAAACGTGGTATCCAATTTTGTGTGGTTGCTCCAATCTGCGATTGTAGGGCTCGAAATATAAACTCCGCGCCACTGGTGATCTCTTGCGTATTGTTCTAAAGAATGAACGGCTTCTTGTAAGCTGGTACAGTACATGAAATTGCCACCACCTTCGGTAAAGGTTTGGACGAACTTCACATCTAAAGGTTCCTCTTTCTTAGGAGCGAACTTTCCTGCAGTACTTTCTTCGGTCTTCTCGCTTTTACCAAGAAGGCTAGTTTTAAGCTTTGAAAGAAATCCAGAGGATTTTGCCATAGTACGAGAGACGTTTATTCAAAAATAATACGTGTAGACTAAATACTACCGCTCGCGCCCCGTAGCTATTAACAAAAAACCGCGGCCCAACGGGCCGCGGTTCTTAAGTTTCACAATCTGCTAAAGGCTTATACTTCCTTCGCTGCAGCGTCGTCATTGGAGATGTCCGCTTCTTGTTCAGTAGCAATGTTGTTAGTATCCTCAGTAGATTCCTCGGTTTTAACCTCATCAGAGGTCTGCGCTTTGGCTTCTGTAGTGGATTCGGTAGGAGCTTCAGCGGGCGATGCTTCTACTTCCTTCTCTTTCTTTTTTTCTTCTTTGTCCCAAGGACGTTTACCGAAGATCTCCTCTACATTTTCTTTGAAGATGACTTCTTTTTCAAGCAATAGGTTCGCCAGCTGGTCCAACTTTTCACGATTGTTTGCCAACATATCAATGGCGCGCTCGTATTGCCTTTCTATGATCTTGCTTATTTCCCGATCAATAGTTTCGGCGGTTTGTTCTGAATACGGTTTATCCATTGCGTATTCGTTTTGACCCTGACTATCATAGTAGGTTACATTACCGAGTACATCATTTAATCCATAAACTGTTACCATTGCACGCGCTTGTTTTGTCACCTTTTCAAGATCACTCAAGGCACCCGTAGAGATTTTGTCGAAGATGACTTTCTCTGCTGCGCGACCACCCATGGTGGCACACATTTCGTCCAGCATTTGCTCAGCCGTAGTAATTTGACGTTCCTCAGGTAAGTACCAAGCGGCACCTAACGAACGACCACGTGGAACGATAGTCACTTTTACTAAAGGTGCTGCGTGTTCGAGCAACCAAGAAGTCGCAGCATGTCCAGCTTCGTGATAGGCAATGACCTTTTTCTCTGATTCGGTTATGATTTTAGTTTTCTTTTCAAGTCCGCCTACTATACGATCAACAGCATCTAAGAAGTCTTGCTTACCTACAACTTTATGCTCTTTGCGCGCGGCAATAAGTGCTGCCTCATTACAAACATTGGCGATATCTGCACCGGAGAATCCAGGGGTCTGTTTACTTAAGAGGGCGACATCTACAGTGTCGTCTGTTTTAATTCCCTTAAGGTGAACGTCGAAAATGGCTTCTCTTTCCGTTAATTCTGGAAGGTCAACGTAGATGATCCGGTCAAAACGACCAGCACGCATCAAGGCGCGGTCCAGAATGTCTGCACGGTTGGTGGCGGCCATCACAATCACGTGTTCATTGGTGCCAAATCCGTCCATTTCGGTAAGCAATTGGTTCAACGTGTTTTCACGTTCGTCATTGCCTCCAGAGAAGTTGTTTTTTCCTCTTGCTCGACCAATGGCGTCAATCTCATCAATGAAAATGATACATGGAGATTTTTCCTTTGCCTGTTTGAAGAGATCGCGAACACGCGATGCACCCACACCTACAAACATCTCTACGAAATCCGAACCCGAGAGAGAGAAGAAAGGTACTTTAGCTTCACCTGCTACCGCTTTTGCGAGCAAAGTTTTACCCGTTCCGGGAGGGCCCGAAAGCATTACACCTTTCGGTATGCGACCACCTAAGTCTGTGTATTTTTTTGGGTTTTTCAAGAAGTCTACGACCTCTAAAACCTCTTCTTTCGCGCCAGTCATTCCGGCTACATCGTTGAATGTAGTTTTTACTTCGGTATCCTTATCAAATACTTTCGCACGCGATTTACCGATGTTAAAAATTTGAGAACCTCCACCGGCGCCTCCACCGGCGCCTCCAGACATTCTACGCATGAGGAACATCCATACGGCAACCATCAATACCAAAGGAAGAACCCACGATACGATATCACCGAAGAAATTGTCTTGTGTTTGGTAGTTAACAGGAATACGGTCTTCAACATCACGTAGCTCATAATAGTCTTTGAGTCTATCTTCGAAGGTGGTTGAAGGCATTTCAAAAACATAGTGTGGTCCAGGGTTTAAATCCTTGCCGAGATTGGTTTCACTGACTTCATCGTAGCGTTCGCTTTCGCGCAAGCTCTCTTCTTTTATGAAGATCTGAACCTTTCGTTCGTTCACAATATTTACGCGATCCACATCGCCAAGCTCAAGCGCTTGCTCAAATTCCTGATAAGTAGAATTCTTCGCGCTAAAACTCATCGCGGTGAAGATTTGCATACCTATGAAAAGTGCAAAAACGATGATGTAGACCCAATAAAAATTGAATCTGTTGCCACCTTTTTTTGGCGTACCTGGCTTTTTGCCGTCACCGTTAGTGCCTTTGTTTTTTGCAAACTGCTTTTTCAGCTTGTCTATTTGATTTTGGTTGGGATTATCTGCCATAAGGCTTAATCGTTTTCTATAATGGTTATTTCTGCATCACCCCAAAGGCCTTCTAAATCGTAAAACTCACGGATACCTTTTTGGAAGACGTGCACCACAACGGTGACATAATCCATGAGTACCCATTCCGAATTATCGCGTCCTTCAATGTGCCATGGTTTATCTCCAACGTTTTCACGTACCACTTTGTGCACGCTGTCGGCTAAAGAATTTACTTGAGTATTCGAATTTCCTTCTGCTATGATGAAAAAATCGGTGACTGCATTTTCTATTTCTCGTAGATCTAAAACAGTAATGTTCTGTCCTTTTATTTCCTGTAGTCCTTCTACGACAAATTTCTTGACGAGCTCAGACGAAGCTTCGGGTTTTGTGTGCATTAAAATGTATTGTGTATTTGTTCTTAAATTACCAAAACATATGCCATCTTCGGCTTTGGATCAATAATGAGGCACAATGTCGGGAATTCTTCCCTTTTATAGGCTAAAATTAGTAGATAGTACGCAGCTGGAATTAAAGCGAATGCTTCGGCAACAAGGTGAATTGAAGTCATTCACAGCTGTGCTTGCCGCACATCAAAGTCAGGGCCGCGGGCGTGGGGTGTCAAAGTGGCACGATTCCCCGGAGAGCAGCATGTTATTATCCATATATGTCAAATGGCCCATTCCGTTAAAGGAGAGTTTTGAAGTAAACCAACGGGTTTGTGTGGCACTTAAGCCGCTACTTCCTCAAGAGGTGTTGTTTAAATGGCCGAATGATCTAATGATAGGGATGAAGAAATTGGGCGGAATGTTGATAGAAAACCACTGGTCAGGCGGTGGGATAAAAAGCAGCAGCATTGGTATTGGGATAAATTTAGACCGTACAGAAGATGCCCTTCCTAGGGCGGCATTTTTGAATGAATGGAACGGTCAAAATAATACTCCAGAGCGTTTGGCTGAATGCATACAAAAGCAGTTTTCCGCGGAACTCACAAGAGATTTCCATTCAAAAGCGCTCGAGCCAGCCTACCGGGCTATATTATGGGGTACAGATGCACCCCAGCGCTACCTTATTAATGAATGTGAAGAACATGGAACGGTAGAATCCGTTGCTGCAGACGGTCGATTAACACTACTCTTTAAGGACGGTAATGTACGGTCCTTCGGTATCGATGAAGTTAAGTGGGTAGATCCTAATTAAAAATTACTTTCCCCATTCATCGGGTTGCTCGCGCCATTCTTTGAGTAGATCTATTTGTGCTTCGACAATAGCTCCCTGCTGAACAGCTTGCTCTAATAGATGATGGTAATCGCTTAAAGTATTGAGACGGATACCGGCCTTTTCGAAATTGGCTCTTGACAATTCAAAATCATAGGTAAAGATGGCCAGCATTCCCATGACACGTGCACCGGCCTCCTTCAATGCATCTACAGCTTTTAGAGAGGAACCTCCGGTAGAGATCAAATCTTCTATAACGATCACGGAAGCGCCACTTTCTAAATAACCTTCAACCTGATTTTGACGTCCATGGCCCTTTGCCTTGTCGCGAACATAAACAAACGGTACGCCTAAGTATTCCGCTACGAGCATGCCTATGGCAATGGCTCCTGTAGCTACGCCGGCGATGTAATCGGGCTTACCATAAATATCTTCAATCTGCTTCGCAAATTCGATTTTCAAGAAATTTCGAATGGCTGGAAAGCTTAGTGTAAGCCGATTGTCACAATAAATTGGACTTTTCCACCCGCTAGCCCATGTAAATGGATTTTCAGGTTGTAATTTGATGGCCTTAATTTGCAATAAGCTCTCCGCAGTTTGAAGGGCGACTTGTTTGTTTTGTATCATGCTTCAAAATTACACCAAAGTTTTCATTCATAAGGCCATTTTGGTCGCGGTCCCTGGTGCCCTTGGGCCGGAGTTTATCAACACCTTATCCACTACTAGGCGTGTCCAAAAGTGGCTAAAGAGCTGTTATAAAGAACCCGTAAAGCAGGTGATTAAGATTGGTATTGACCACGAATTTTGGTCTCTATTTCTGACCTTACATCATCATATAATCGCTGGTGGCGGTTGGGTTAGGAATCCCGAAGGTCAATTACTGGTCATTGAGCGAAATGGAAAATTAGACCTTCCAAAAGGTAAATTAGAGTTAAAGGAAACCATCGCTGTTTGTGCTGTGCGAGAAGTGCAGGAGGAATGTCGCGTCAAGCGCTGTAAAATTACCGGGCCAGCCGTTAAAACCTACCATTGCTATCTTCACAAAGGGGCGTTTGCATTGAAGACGACCTTTTGGTTTCCTATGATAACTGATTATTCAAAAAAACTCAAGCCACAAACTGATGAAGGGATTAGCGCAGTCTACTGGGCGACACCCGAACGCGTCAAGCAACGTCTTACAGAAATCCCTTCTTACAATAGTCTTGAGGAAGTTTTTCTAAATTTCGTGGCTACAGAAGGCTAAGGTTGTACCGAAGTAGGTACAAATTTCTTAAAGTCGCCGCCGTAGTTGTACACTTCGCGAACAATGCTCGAACTGATATACGCATAACGCGCGCTGGTTAAAAGGAAAATCGTTTCTAGCTCAGGAGTCATCTCGCGATTGGCTTGAGCAATGGCTTTTTCGAATTCAAAATCTGCTGGATTGCGAAGGCCGCGCAATAAAAAACTCACACCTTCTTGTTGAGCAAAATCAACCGTTAAGCCGTCATATGTGACCACTTTAATCTTTGGTTCGTTCGCAAAAGTTTGCTCGATCCAAGCAATTCTTTGTTCTAACGAAAAAAGGTAGTTCTTTGAGCTGTTTGTGCCTACTGCTATGCGAATTTCATCGAACAGCGGCAGTGCACGTTCGATAATATCTACGTGACCAAGGGTAATAGGATCAAAGGATCCAGGGAAAAGAGCGATACGTGCCATAGGTCGAAGTTAGCTATTCTTTTCTTCATGGGCAGCCATGTGCTCTTCAGCCAGTGTGCTAAGTACCTCCTCTAAAGACCAATTTCTCGAAGCCAATTGCTGCGGTACAATACTCGCCGGACTCAATCCAGGTATGCTATTTACCTCAATGAGAACTGCTTCGTGGTTTTCATCAATAATGTAGTCCATTCGGACAATCCCTTTTAAGTTTAAGAGGTCATAAACCCGTTCAGAAATAGCCTCAATTCTTGAACTAAGCGCCGCAGAAACTCTTGCAGGTGTGATCTCTTTTGACTTGCCCTTATACTTAGCCTCGTAATCAAAGAAGGCACCATCTGTAGGTACGATTTCGGTAATGGCAATGGCTCTGCTTTGGGGCGATTCCAAACTTTTGGAATCAAAATTGAAAGCTGTGTGCAAAACACCACAACCTACTTCTTTACCGGTGATACCCTCTTCAACAAGGACTTGAGCCCCCTCTGTAAATGCATATTGAAAGGCAGCTTCAAGTTGCTCGGGTTCTTCAACGCGAGAAACTCCATAGCTTGACCCAGCACAATTAGGCTTTACAAATAATGGAAAGCGCCAGTGCTTGAATTCAGTGATTCCTGGAAATTCATTAAACAACCTTCCCATCGGTACACGAACTCCTGCATCTCTCAAGACAGCGTTGCATTGGGCTTTATTAAAGGTTAATGCACTTTGGAATGTAGGACAGGTGCTGTGCGGTATATTCAATAATTCCAATACACCGGACATGTGTCCATCTTCACCTGGAGAGCCATGAATACTATTAAAGACATAATCGGCCCCTAATTCATCAAGACGTACATTTTTGCCCTTAAGTGAATAGCCGGAGCGGTCTACTTTTACGAATAGAGTTCGGTATCCAGCTGCCTCAAAGGCAGCACATGCCATCTGCCCTGAGGCAAGACTTATCTCGTGCTCGGAAGAGTATCCTCCCGCGAGAACGACTACGGTTTTAACGCCTTTTTCCATAGTTGTAAATGTAATGCAACTCTGCTTTCGATTCCGGGATGATAAAAAGTATCTTTACCTCATGAAGCAGTGGATACTTTTTCTTTTTAGCAAGACCTTTTTAAAAACAGCGCTCTTCTCTATTTTGAGCGTGTTGTTGGTCGTTGCGGGTGTATTGTGGTGGATGCACCGTACTACGCAACATGGAAAAACAGTCGTCGTACCGGACATTCGACTACTCGAATTGTCAGAAGCGGTAGAAGCACTTGAGTCCGTAGGCTTGTCTTATGAGGTGATTGATTCAACGCATTATGTTCCCGGTGTAAATGAAGGAGCCGTAGTGGAAGTTTTCCCAAAGGCTTATGCGGAAGTTAAGTTGGGACGCACACTTTTTTTGAGTACAAATCCATCTTCATTACCTAAATACCCTTTGCCGAATTATAAAGATCAGTTGCTTAGTTATGTACTAAGTAAGTTTGAGGACAAAGGTTTTTTTGTAGATAGTCTTGTGCTCATACCGGACCTGAGCCACGACCTAGTTTTGAAAGTGATCGATGAAAAAGGTGTTCTTGCAGAAGAGCAAACGCCTTACCAAACAGGAAGTCATTTTGTCTTTTATGTGAGTGGAGGCCAAAGCGATCGAAATGCTTTTTTACCCGATTTAAAAGGACTGACGTATATCCAAGCACAGCAAACGCTAATGACCTACAGCTTGAATTTAGGGGCAACCATAATTGATGGTGAAATAAACGATACGTCTGCTGCGTTTGTATTGCGACAGTTTCCGGAATTTCAGATGGATGCGGAGGTTCCTGTAGGCAGTTCAGTCGATTTATGGCTGACTGCAGCCTATGTACCTCAAGCGCCACCTTTAGATTCCTTACCCCAATAATTATGCGATTTTTTCTGTTCGTTTTTTTAGGTGCATTTAGTATTGCGCAGGCGCAAGTGATTGAGCAAACGCACCCTTTGAGCGGAGGAGTAACGGCACACTTCAATACAGAAACAACAGATACAATCAATCCCCCTTTCGTAGATGATTTTAGTTACCGTTCGGATCGACCTATGCAAGAATTGTGGAGTGATCAGGACGTTTGGATCAATGATGCCGTGCCACTGTTTCAAAACTCTATCGGTGTAGCGACTTTTGATGGATGCAATGCTTTTGGAAAGCCCTATCAACCGGGCAACATAACCACGAATGGTATTTCAGACCAATTAACCTCAAACTACATTAATCTCCAGGGCGCGACGGATGTTTGGCTTTCATTCCAATACCAACGCGCCGGTAGAGGCGAGGCACCTTCACCTTCGGACAGTTTAGTTGTTTCTTATTATTCGCCTGTAGATTCGACTTGGACACAGATTTGGGGTGAGAAAGGAACGGGTAATGCAGATGCATTTAAAACGGCAATGATTCCAGTGACAGGAAGCCAATTTTTAAAGAAAGGTTTCCGCTTCCGATTGGCAACCTACGGCGCGCGCGGCGGTGCGTATGATGTATGGAATGTAGATTACGTGCAGTTAGATAAAGACAGAAATCCTGGTGATTCCGTTGTAACTGAACCTGCTTTTGCTCGACCCCATCCACTCATTTTGGGCAATGGACCTTACACGTCTTGGCCGTGGTGGCTCAGCATGAGCAATACGATAGCTAACCGCCCTAACAACCTCACTTTCACGTACCGCAGATTAGGAACAGTGCCTTCGGGTGGTTGGAGTTTAAACTTGGGTCAATACCGATGGGAAGAAAATGGGATACTTATTCAACAGCAAACTGCTGTTCCTGTAATTACGACGACTCAGCACGATCAAGATCTAACCTTTGATGTTGCCGTTCCGGCAGGTGCCTTAGGTACGTTAAACGGTCCTACAAAGGTCACTACGAAGGTGTGGTTTGACGGTTCCGCGGCAGGGACGCGACAAAACGATACGGTACAAGGAACTTTGCATTTAGACAATTACCTTGCTCTTGACGACGGAACAGCCGAGCGTGCATATGGGATTGAGAATGTTTCGGGGTCGCGCGTTGCTCAAAAATTTAATACCGGCGGCTTAGGGTCGAACGATTCCTTGAAAGGTATTTCCATGAATTTCGCTTGGTTCGAGGATTCAGTATATACCTTTAGAATGGCCGTTTGGGCACCTGCCGATTCTGGCTCGGCGCCTGGTGCACCTTTATATTTGACAGACTCTGTGTACCAACATTCATTGCATTGGGACCGGAATGACATTTTTCATTTTGCTTTGGACTCTGCATTGGATATCAGCGCCTATCCAGCTGTATGGATCGGTTATGTAGATGTTTCTCCCGTTACCACCATGTATGTAGGTCTCGATCAAGAACGTACATTGCCCAATGCCATGCCACGTTATTACGGTGATGGTTTTAATTGGTATCCGTCTTTAGAACCTGGTGCTTTAGTACTTCGACCATTTTTTCGTTACACTCCGACTACTATGGCTGTGACAGCTCCGGCTATTGATACATTTGAAATATATCCTAATCCATCAAGCCAATGGGTAAGTGTTGCGTCAAAAGAGGCAGGCCAGTTTGAAGTTGCCATACAAAACCTTAATGGACAGGTACTGTTGAATGCAAGCGGCGAAGAAAGAATAGAATTGGAAATCACTCCTTTGCCGAAAGGTATGTACCTCATACGCACCCTTAAAAACGGCGCTGTAACCTATACTAAATGGATCAAAATTTAATGGACGAGCAGCACGATAGTACTTCTAATGATGAACTGTATGTCCACCACAGCTTCACTGCCGATAAGGGTCAGAATCCACTGCGTGTAGATAAATTCCTTTTCAATTTTCTAGAAGATACCTCGAGAAGTCGGATTCAAAAAGCTGCCGATGCAGGATCCATTCATGTCAATAGCTTACCCGTAAAAAGCAATTACAAGGTAAAAGCGGGGGACACGGTGGAATTGGTGCTGGCAGATCCGCCGCGCGAAACGGAGATAGTACCAGAGAATATTCCATTGGATTTGTTGTACCGGGACGAACATGTTATTGTAATCGATAAAGAAGCGGGCTTAGTTTGTCATCCTGGTCATGGAAATTACACCGGTACTTTGGTCCACGCTTTAGCGTATTTGGCTGAAAATTTACCGGTAGGCTCTAGCGGTGAGCAGCGCCCAGGTTTAGTTCACAGATTAGATAAAAATACCACGGGCGTTATGGTGGTTGCCGCTTCAGAATTGGCCATGAGCCATCTTGCGAAGCAATTTTATGACCGCACCACACAACGTGAATACATCGCGATTGTCTGGGGCAATGTCAAGGAAGATGAAGGAACCATTACAGGCCACATCGGTAGAAGTTTATCCGACCGATTACAGATGGCAGTTTTCGAAGACGGAAGCGAAGGAAAACATGCAGTAACGCATTACAAGGTGCTCCAACGTTTCGGCTATGTAACGGTTGTTAGTTGTAAACTGGAGACGGGTCGTACCCACCAGATTCGTGTTCATATGAAGTATTTAGGCCATCCTTTGTTCAATGATGAGCGTTACGGTGGGGATAAAATTTTGAAAGGAACGACGTTTACAAAATACAAGCAGTTCATTATGAATTGCTTCAAAGCTTGTCCCCGTCACGCCCTGCACGCAATGAGTTTAGGCTTTACGCATCCAAAAACGGGCGAACAACACCGCTACGAAAGTGTTTTACCTGAGGATATGCAGGAAGTCATTCGTAAATTCGATGCATATACTAGTTCGGTAGAACCCATTAATGAAGATGAAGAGTAAGTTGATTTTAGTGCCATTGGTCCTGTTGTTCATAGCTGCGAGTTGTGGGCCCGACGAGCCGTTGCACAATCCTACACCTTTGGCTTTAGAATACCCGTCCCATTTTCCAACACCGGATGTGCCCCTGGACAATTCCCTTACCGAAGAAGGTGTAAAGTTGGGGCGTCATTTGTTCTTTGACCCGAGGCTTTCCGGTGATAATACGCAAAGTTGTGGTTCGTGCCACAGTCAAGAAAATGGCTTTGCAGAGCCAGCAAGATATTCTACAGGAATAGACGGTATCACAGGTACAGTGAATGCCATGATACTATCGAACATGGCCTGGCAAGATTTCTTCTTCTGGGATGGACGAGAAAACAGTTTAGAAGATCAGGTACAAGATCCCATCGTTAATCCTATTGAAATGCATGCACAATGGCCGGACGTCATTGCAAAATTGGCCCAGGATCCTACCTATGTTGAGCTATTTGCAGAAGCTTTTGGTGCTGATGACCCTATCACGAGACAAAATACCGCGAAAGCATTGGCTCAGTTCGTACGTACTCTGGTAAGTGGGGGTAGCAAGCTCGATCGTTATATAGAGGGTACGTATACATTTACGCCTTCAGAACAATTGGGCTTTGATATTTTCAACAACGAACAAGGCGATTGTTTCCATTGTCACGGTTTAGCGACCACAGGGTATCAATTGGGTGCACACGGATTGCTGCAATTCACAAACAATGGATTAGATAGCATTTATGTTGTGGGCGCAGGACGCGAGGCGGTTACGGGAGATCCGTCAGACCGCGGTAAATTCAAGGTCCCGTCATTACGCAATGTTGAATACAGTTACCCTTACATGCACGACGGTCGTTTTCAGACGCTTGCTGAGGTGCTTGATTTTTATGAAATGGGCGGACATCCATCACCGACGCTCGATCCTAACATGAAAGCTGTGGGAGTTGGACGGAATTGGTCCATTGCTCAAAAACAAGGATTATTAGATTTTTTAAAGACGTTTTCGGACCCCGCGTTTTTAACGGATACGTCATTTACAGATCCCTGGTAAAATGAAATTACTCTATACCGGCACAGCCTTTATAGAACCCATGTTCCCCAACATGCCGCACAACGTGTTGAGTATTTCGACAACGATTATTGCGGATTTTCCTCAAAAGCACCGTACCCGAATTGTGCTAAAAATCAACGGAGAAGGGCACATTCAATGCGGACTAAACTCCCATATCCCGGGCATGCGTTGCATGATGATCAGTAAAAAAAACATGTCCGATTTAGGTTTACTCACCGGCGAAAAGGTTGCTTTTGAAATTTTTGAAGACCCAGATCCTCTCGGCGTTGCGGTGCCCGAAGTGCTCAAAGCGCTTCTTGAGCAAGATGAAGTCGTAGAACGCATATGGAATAAGCTGACCGATGGCAGGAAGCGCACCATCTGTCATTCGACCATGCGCATTAAGAACATAGATTTACAGGTAGAACGGGCGTTGGAATTCTTTGAAGTGGAGCGAGAGAAAATGGTCCAAAAAGGGAAGTGGTAGATTTTGGCACGCCTTTTGGATTAATTCATTTAAGGACTCCGTACCTTAACCTACCTAATTTTAATTAACAGTAAAACCGTGAATTATGAAAGCGAGAATCCTCTTAGTGGCTGTGGCCAGCGCAGGACTTTTATTAGCCAGCTGTGGTTCTAAAACAAAAGTACCAAAGGGTGAAATAGAACAAGTTTTGCCATGTTCAGAGTTTAAAAGTGATAACAAGACGTTCCGCGTCTACAGTTTCGGTGAAAGTGCCGATATGAATGTTGCTAAGAAAAAAGCGCTGAGTAATGCACGTACTGAGCTCGCTGGAATGGTAAATAGTACCATGAAAGTAGTCGCAGACAACTATGTGAAGAGCATGGAAGTCAATAACGTTGAAGAGGTATTGGAGCGTTTTGAAGAAAACTCACGGACAATAATCAATGAACGCTTAAATGGTTCTGTAGTGGTTTGTGATCGTGTGACTCAAGTGCAGTCTAGCGGCAAGTTTAAATACTACATTGCGATAGAATTGGACGGAGAGAAAATCGTTAAGAATTACTACAAAGCGCTTTCGAAGAACGATAAGATCATGGTTGATTACAACTATGAAAAGTTTAAAGAGACGTACGAAAAAGAGATGGAACGCGCAGGTAGGTAACTACACGTACGCGTCGAGCAACTCAAGAATTATAGCGTCCCACGATCTGCTCTCGAGCAGATCGTGGGATTTTTTTTGCGCTAGGTTTCCGTTGAGTGCCGCGGTAATTACAGACACAGCTGCCTTTTTATCGGCCATCTGAATGGGCGTGCCCACAGGAGCGAGTGTTTCATTCATGTCTGCAACGTCATTGTACAATACATGCATACCCTGTGAAGCGGCTTCCCAGCCCACCAGTGAGAAGGATTCGAAATGCGAGGGTATGATAAGTGCGCGGTGCGAGCGAAGCAAACGTTTAAGTTCGTCGCCAGCGGTATAGGGCAAGAATGAAACGCTCGACCCGGCTTGGTCAAGGCAATCATGGTAATAGGTTTTCTGATTCGCATTGGCATCACCTACAACAGTAAGCGGCCAGTTGTTTTCAGTAGCCCAATTGATTATGGTTTTTTGATTCTTAAGCCATTCCAATCTGCCTAAAAGCAATAAGCCTTCACGTTTTTGGCGCTGCTCAAAGGGCGCTAGAAACGATGCCTCAATGCCAAGCGGTACCGTTTTAACTGCACAACTAAGGTCACCAAAGTCACTTTCTATCCGCTGCTCCTCGCTTTTGGATGAGGTGATTAACAGGTCCGTTAATTTGATGAGCGCACGCACGCAGGATTTTTGGCCGTGTAACAGGAACAATATACCTGGGAATCTGTCACTGCCGTTTAGTGCACGCCCTAGTGTTTTTACATATTCTAAACCGTGCTTGCCCACCAGTGCATAAAGCCGCGGGAATCGCTGCTTGTCGGCAAGACTGTAATCGACATAAATACTGCTGAGAATCTTCTTGCCTTTGAACGATTTAAAATAGGGCAATAGGTCCGCCGGTCTCCCAAGGTTGAACCCATGAAGTACAGTGGCTGAAAGGGGTAGGGGTTGACCTGCGGTGATGATGGTCGCTTCGTGCCCATAGCTGCGCAATGCGGAAGCCGTTTCCTCCACTTGCACTGTATCGCCTCCGGGCTGTGTATACAGGGTTTTTCGTGCCAGAAGCACTACATGCATTATTCGGCGATCATATTGTGTGCTTCTAATACGTCGAGGACATCATCAACATCTACATCATCAGAAAATGTCAATGGTTTATTTGAAAGCGTTGTATCCACACTCCAGTTTCCTTCGCCGAGCAATGCATTAAGGTCCGATTGCACTTTGGCGATACAGCCGCCACAATTGATTTTTGAATCTAATGTCATTGTAAGGGTTTCTTATGGAGTCGCAGTGAATTAGCTACCACGCCCAAGCTACTAAAACTCATGGCAATACTCGCCATCATTGGGGTTAATTCTAATCCGAGTGGGGCGGCCAGCAGACCTGCAGCTATAGGAATGGCGATGAGATTATAGCCGAAAGCCCACCATAAATTGCCTCGAATGGTTTGCATGGTCAGCTTACTCAGTTTGAAATAGTGTGCTAATTGCGGTAATCCTTCTCGCGTCAAAACCACAGCAGCACTTTCTTGCGCTACCGCAGTTCCGTGGGCTAGGGAAACACCTACATCGGCGGCATTCAACGCAATACTGTCATTGATTCCGTCGCCAAGCATTAGGGTTCGGCCTTGCTCTTGATACGCCTTTACTAATTCTACCTTATCGTTCGGCTGCAATCCGCCGTGGTACTTCACTATACCCAAAGCTTTGGCCGTCTTTGCAACCGCTTCTTCAACATCCCCCGATGCGATAATGGGGGTGATGCCACGTTGCTGCAGTTCGCGTATTAATAGCGGTGCATCAGGATGTAGGGTATCTTCAAAGGATACTAAGGCAATGAGACCTTCTTCTCTAAAGCAGAGGGTGTGTGTATAGGGTGCGATCGGAGGGTGCGTACCTGTGACTTCAGTGAAAAATTGTCCCGAACCTATGTAGTACTGTTGTCCATCAATCTTTCCTTGAATCCCTTTACCTGGAACTGCCTTAAAACGCTTCACTTGAGGTAATCCATCGACATTTCCAAAGTAGGTAGCTAAGGCATGATTGAGCGGATGCGTGCCCTTTTCATTCAAAGCTGCCACGATGGAACGCGATTCCTTGTCGCTCCAATCAATCCCAGTAACTACGGGTTTTCCTAAGGTGAGTGTCCCGGTTTTATCGAGAATCGCAAATTTTACTTCGCCGGCCAATTGCAAGGCGGCAGCGTCCTTGATCAACAATCCATTTTTACTGCCTATTCCAGTTGCCGCTACTACAGCCAGTGGCGTGGCTAATCCCAGTGCGCATGGACATGCGATGACGAGTACATCAACGGCAAAGACCACTGCCTTCTGCGAGTCAAAGCCAAAATGCCACACTAACCCAGTAAGCAAACTCAAACCTAAAATAGCGGGCACAAACACCTTAGATATGCGATCGGTTAATGCTTCAATAGGGGCTGCGGTGCCCTGTGCATCCACAACAGCATCGATAATGCCGCCCAAAGCGCTGCTTCGTCCTGTATGAGTCACGCGTACCAGTAACCCTTCATGGCCGTTCATGGTACCCGCCCAAACTTTCGATCCAATTCCTTTTTCCACCGGTATAGGTTCCCCGGTAAATGTGCTTTCATCGATGGTGCTTCTGCCTTCGACGACCTTTCCGTCTACCGGCACGCGTTGTGCGGGTGGAATCCAGACCAATTGATCCAATTCCAGTGATTCAACTCCTACCGTTCGCTGCAAACCCTCATCCACCAAAATAGCCTCATTAGGCTGTATAGAGAGGAGCGCAGTTAATGCTTTACTGTTCGACAACTTTCCACGGTCTTCCAATAGCTTACCGATGAGTATAAAATAAATAATCAAGCCTGCACTTTCGAAATAGACCTGTTCGTGCCTGTCCATAGCCCATCCCACTATAGAATAGCCGAAGGCAACTAAGGAGCCTAAACTCACTAAAGTATCCATATTCGTGTTGCCCATTTTAGCGAGTGCAAAAGCCTTCGCGTGAATGTTCCTTCCGAAGTACATGCTGAGTGCGGTAGCAAGTAAAAATTGGAGTATAATGCTCCAACTCGCATGCACGTGCATCATACCCACAATGAATAAGGGAACGGCAAGCGCTGAAGCAGCAATCAGTTCATTGCGTTTGCGGTCTACCGCTTCTTTTTGATTCTTTATCCGCGTTCGTGGACTGATGTAGCTGGTCGTAAGTTCGTACCCTGCTGCAGCTAAACTTTTTTGGAGTGTAGCGACATCTAAAACGTCTGTATCTATAGTCGCTTTAAAGCTGCCGCTGGCGTAGCGAACCTGCACGTGTTCCATACCGGGCGTGCCTGTGGCAATGCTGTGTGCACTGTGTGCACAGCCTGCACAAGTCATTCCTGATAATGCCCACTGTATTTGCTCTTTTGCCATGGTTCAAAGGTAGGTATTGCGGATGGTAAAAAGTATCTTTGAATAATCGCATAAATTGTTACGAGCTCCATGAATCCACTTATAGATTTCCCGTCCACACCGCACAAAGCATTAGCTTTTGACCGTATTAAGCCCGAACATTTCTTGCCGGCATTGGAGCATTGGATCCAGGTGTCTAAGGAACGTCAAGCAGCCATTGTGGCCAATTCTGAAGCTCCCACCTTCGAGAATACTGTGGCCGCATTAGAATTCTCCTCCTTAGAATTAAATAAAGTGAGCAGCTGTTTTTTCAACCTAAATAGTGCTGAAACAAACGATGCCATTCAGGAAATCGCACGGGAATTTTCACCAAAATTGACGGCATTTAGCAGCGAGACGTTATTGAACGAACCTTTGTTCCTTCGTATTGAAAGCGTTTACGAATCTGGGCAAGAGCTGGACTCAGCAGAAGCGAAGCGCTTACTCAATGAAACCTATGAAAGCTTTGTCCGCAACGGTGCTGCACTCGAAGGTGAAGATCGCGCACGACTAACGGCTTTAAATGAAGAATTAAGCACATTGTCATTGACTTTCGGGGAGCATGTTTTAGCAGAAACTAAAGCGTTTCAATACCATACTGTGGCCACTCAGGATCTTCAAGGATTGCCAGAAGATGTGATTGAAGCTGCGGCTCAACAGGGTCAGGAGCAAGGTAAAGAGGGTTATGTCCTAGGCCTAGATATGCCTACCTACATGGCTGTTATGAAATATGCCGATCGCTCAGAATTGCGTTCCCATTTTTACCGTGCTTATGGTTCGCGCGCCGTTAAGGAAAACGAAAATAACAATGAACAGGTCATTAAAAACCTGGTCAATAAACGCATGGAGCGGGCGCAATTGCTTGGGTTCGATTCTCATGCACAGCTAACCTTGAGCAAGCGCATGGCGAAAACGCCAGGTACCGTTTTAAACTTTTTGGATCATTTACTGGAGGTGGCTAAGCCAGCGGCTGAGCGGGATCTGAAGGCTGTTACGGACTTTGCAGCCGCGGAGGGTGCTGATCTTCCCATCCAACCGTGGGACTTTAGTTATTGGTCAGAAAAGTTGAAGATGGAGCGCCTTGCCCTGGACGATCAAGCCTTGAAGCCATATTTCAAGCTTGAAAATGTTTTGCAGGGTGCCTTTACTGTGGCAGGCAGGTTGTTTGGACTTCATTTCAAACACCATCCTGATGTATCGATTTACCACGAGGATGTAGATGCCTATGAAGTCTTTGATGCCGACGGTAATTTCTTGAGTCTCTTTTACGCAGACTTTTTTCCCAGAGCGGGTAAACGTGCTGGCGCCTGGATGACGAGCTATCAGAGTATGTATACCAAAGAGGACACCGAAGTACGTCCACATATCAGTATTGTTTGCAATTTCACAAAGCCGACAGCCTCAAGGCCTTCGCTTCTTACGTTTAACGAGGTCACCACCTTATTTCACGAGTTTGGACATGCCTTGCACGGAATGATGGCACGCGGAACGTATCCATCACTCACAGGGACAAGCGTGTATTGGGATTTTGTGGAGCTCCCTTCGCAAATTATGGAGAATTGGTGCTACCAGCCCGAAGCATTAGCACTGTTTGCAAAGCACTATGAGACCGGTGCCGTCTTACCTACGGAATACATTGATAAGATTAAAGAAAGTCAGACCTTCCTAGAGGGTTATATGACTTTACGCCAGCTCAACTTTGGCTATTTAGACATGAGTTGGCACGATAGAAAAGAATCATTTGAAGGCGATGTGGCTTCACATGAAAAGGCTGCAACTGAGCGAACCGCTCTATTTGATCCAGTTGAAGGTACTCGCTCCAGTACTGCCTTTAGCCATATTTTTCAGGGAGGATATAGTGCAGGATACTACAGTTACAAATGGGCTGAAGTTTTGGATGCTGATGCTTTTGAGCGATTTGAAGAGGAAGGTTTATTCAACCCAAAAGTAGCCGCAGATTTTGCGTTAATCTTGCAGAGTGGTGGTACTGTTGCTCCCGATGAATTGTATCGAAAGTTTAGAGGACGTGACCCAAAGGTGGATGCTTTAATTAAGCGCGCTGGAATTTCCGCTTAAAGCAAACTGCGCACTTTGTATTGAAAACGCCAGTATAAAGCTATTGCAGCAAGTAATAATCCGATCGCCAGCCCAATCCAAACACCTAAAGGACCAATGGCCATTACCACACCTAGGTAATAGCACAGCGGTACGGCGACCACCCAATAGGAAATAAAGGCAATAATAGTTGGGACATTTACGTCCTGTACACCACGCAGTGCTCCTAAAGTGGTCGCTTGCAGTCCATCCGGTAATTGGAAGATTCCGGCAGCAATCATTAGTACAGCAGTATATTGTAAAACTTCAGGGTCCGAACTGTAAAACTCAGGGGCAAGATTGCGAAAACCGATAAACAAGCACATCGTCACAACCATCATGGCCAAAGTGAGATGAAACAAGCTTTGACCCGCTGTGCGAAGCATTGGTATATCTCTTTTACCCAGTTGATTTCCCATGCGAATGGTTGCAGCAGCACCTATTCCACTTACCATCATGTAACTCACTGAAGCAATATTTAGTGCTATCTGATGCGCTGCTTGTTGCACTGGACCGATCATCCCGACAATGACACCGCTCATGGCAAACGCACCGGCTTCGAATACATATTGTAATCCACTGGGTACACCTATGACTAGAATATCCCGAATACTCTTCCATGAAATTTGACTGCTGCGCCAATAGCGCCAATAGCTCTCAAACTTCTTGTGCTTGCGTATATATAAAGCCATTCCACCCAACATTAAGAAACGCGTACTTAAGGTTGCCAGCGCCGCACCTGCTAGGCCCAATTCCGGGAAAGGTCCCCATCCAGTTATCAGAGGGTAGTTTAAAAGTATGTTTAGCAAATTCGCAACGAGACTGACACGCATCCCCGCTTTGGTATCGCTTAATCCTTCGGCAAATTGTTTAAAGGCAAAAAAGCTCATCATCGGGACAATGGATAAACCGACCAAATGGATGTACGGGAGTGAAGCTTCAACCACTCGTACATCTTGACCCAAAAGGTGTGCGAATTGTGCGAAAAGGGCAAGCACCCCATACACGAGTAATCCAAGTATCGAGTTTAATACCAGTCCGTTCTTAAAATATTTTACCGCTTCAGCAGGGTCTTCTTTCCCGTCAGCACCAGCGACTAATGGTGTGAGGCCATAGGCGACGCCTATCGCAAAAACCATGGGTATGATGAGAATTGATACGGCGAGTGAGATGGCCGCTAAAGGGATTGTACCGAGGAATTTCCCCACCATGATCGAATCAGCCACGGACACTAACGTTTGCCCTAATTGCCCGATCATAACTGGATAGGCCAATTTCAGGCTTATCCCGTATTGGGATTTATATGTATTCCAATGGTATGCCACTGCGGCTTAGAGATTATAGCGTTCCACCTCGCGGGTATAAAACGCTTCTGCCTCAGCGATCAATCCTTCCAGAATTTTTGTTAAATCTTCTTCGCTTTCATCACCAATATCATCTAACCACTTCACTTCATCGTTCTCAAGGTTGAGAATGAAAGAAGGAAATTCAGTGTGAACGATATACACTGCCTCTGGTAAATCGGTGTTGTCTGCGACTAAGAATTTAGGAAAGTTCATTTGTATACGTTTTGAAAGTCAAAAGTACGTCTATTTACGTGCGAACGTACTTACATCCATCGCACTAATTTCCATACCACCTAAAATGTGTAAGCGCTCTATGACATTTCTGAATTCTCTAATATTACCAGTCCAATCATAGCCTTGTAAGGCAGCTAAACCTTTGTTGCTAATCGTTTTTACAGCTACCCCATAATCGTCGGCGATCTGTTGCAGAAAGTGAACCGCTAGTAAGGGAATGTCGTCTCTACGATCGTTTAATCCTGGCACTTCGATTAGAATTACACTCAAGCGATGATATAGATCTTCTCTAAATTTCCCAGCTTCGATTTCTTTCCTTAAATCTTTATTCGTCGCGGCCAAAACACGGACATTTACTTTGATGCTTCGATCGCCACCTACCGGTGTTATTTGATGTTCCTGTAATGCACGTAATACTTTCGCTTGCGCACTCAGACTCATATCGCCTATTTCATCAAGGAAAAGTGTACCTCCATGGGCCAATTCAAATTTCCCTTTCCGATCTTTTTGTGCTCCTGTAAACGCACCTTTTTTATGACCAAAAAGTTCGCTTTCAATTAATTCTGAAGGTATCGCAGCACAGTTCACTTCTACCATGGCATTTTTTGAACGAGCACTTTGCTGATGTATTTGATGCGCGACCAATTCCTTTCCTGAACCGTTGGGTCCTGTAATAAGAACACGCGCTTCAGACGGCGCGACTTTTTCAATAAGTCCGCGTAACTCCATCATTCCCGAACTCTCGCCAATCATGGTGTATTTCTTACTCACCTTCTTTTTCAGCGTTTTGACCTCTTGTACTAGCGTTTTCTTTTCGAGTGCATGTCGAACGGTACTTAATAATCGATTTAAGTCAGGAGGCTTAGGTAAATAATCGAAGGCGCCTTTTTTCAAGCAGTCAACAGCCGTATTAATATCACCATGTCCACTAATCATGATGACTGGAATTTCGGGATTTACAGCCATCATTTTTTCAAGGACTTCAACACCGTCCATGTGAGGCATCTTTATATCACAGAAAACCAGATCCCAGGCACCATCGCCAAAAACCGCTATGGCTTGCTTGCCATCTGCCGCTTCATGAACATCGTTCGATGCATCCTCCTCCAAGAGTATCTTCTTTAGTACGCGACGAATGGCCTCTTCGTCTTCTATCAATAATATTCTGCTCATGCTCAATTCTTAAAGTGCACCTGCTGTGTTGTCATCATTTTTCGATGCAATATTCTCGCTATTACCCTCAATACCATCACCGGATTGCTTAACCATTTCTGTCCCTTGCCAAACTGTACGTTGTGGGAATGGAATAATGATTTTATTTTCACGAAATACACGATCAATCGCAAATCGAAGTTCACTTTTGATCTTTTCAATATGGAATAGGTTTTGGGTGTAAAAGTTCAATTCAAAAACTATTGCGCTATCTCCAAAATCTTTAAGAATGACCAAAGGTTCTTTCCTTGATTCTAATTCAGTATGATCTTTCGCGACTTGCCTTAACAAGTCAGCTACTCTTTGGGTATCACTGCCGAACGCCACGCCCACCTCAACTGCAAACCGAGTGGTCTCTTCGCTCCGTGTGAGGTTTATAACAACTTCGTTGGTCAATTTGCTATTAGGCACTATAATAAGGATGTCATCGCGTGTGCGTAGCGTTGTCGTGCGTAGTCCTACAGCTTCAACCTTTCCAAACTGCTCCCGAAGTTGAATAATATCGCCAACGGAAAGCGTACGTTCCATTAAAATAATTACACCTGAGCTCAGGTCCTTAAACGCATCCTGTAAACCCAAACCTAAACCAACAAATAATGCGGTTTCGGCGGCGAGAAGGGTAGTGACTTTAACGCCTACAGTTTCGAGGGCCATAACTATGACCACTGTATAAATCAGGTATTTAGAGATCTGAAGAATAGTATAGCGACGCCCTTCGTCGAAATTCGATCCCTTTACGCCACGCAAGAATGCTCTACCCAAGGCCCAGATTCCGATACGTGCGCCTAAAAAGAGAAAGAGAACTTGAATTACGCCTTGTACAGAAAGTCTAAAGGTATTGTACCCCCAAATTTTATAACTCAACAACGCGTCAAAAAAATTGCTTATTGATTCTAGTATTTCAGCCATTTGAATAGTTCTTTCCAGGTTACTTTTTTACCATACATTAAGATTCCAACTCGGTAGATTTTACCAGCCAGTCCAACCACAATAAAGAAGGTGGCTACTAATATAGCAACACTTAGAAAGACTTCCCATAACGGAATGCCAAAAGGTAGTCGAGCCATCATGGTAATGGGTGAGGTCAATGGAATCATACTCATCCAAAAGGCCAACGTGCCATTCGGTTCTTGAACTACACTCACTGTTGTAGTGAGTGCTAGGATCATAGGGATGGTGACAGGTAACATGAATTGTTGGGTGTCGGCTTCCTGGTCTACCGCACTTCCTACCGCGGCGAATAAGGCACTATAGAGGAAATATCCGCCGAAAAAGTAAAATAAAAATCCAATGCTAATGGTGATAAAATCAATGGAACGAAGCATGTCAATTACATCGAGTCCAGGGATTTTTGCAGCAGCATTACCCGCCGCCGCATGCTCGGCAAATAGTTCAGGAAAAAAAACTGTACTAATCACCGTGTAGAAAATACCTGAAAGACCAATCCAAATTGCGAATTGGACTACTCCAACTAATCCAATGCCAATAATCTTACCCATCATGAGTTGGTAAGGGCGAACGCTTGAAATAATGACTTCTACAATGCGACTGCTTTTTTCTTCCATCACTCCGCGCATGACTTGCACCGCATAAAAGAAAATGAAAATATAAATCAAAAGGCCGGTAAAGTAACCCAGTGCCATTTTAATCGGTACAGCACTTTGCTCGTCATTTCCTTCGTCGTCAAGCGTGAAACTTTGTATAGTGACATTCGTCTTGATTTGCGCAATGATCTCAGGATCAACCCCGTTTTTCAAGAGTTTTGCTTTATCGATTTGCTGCTCAAGTAAATAATCTAGATATCCCTGCAGCTCCATGGAGGGGTCTTCCTTGCCAAAAAGCAATACATTGTTTTTGATGAAATCAGGATCCCAATTTGATCCAGAAGGAATGTAAAGCAAGGCGTCGTATTCAGAATCTCTAAAAGAAGTCTTGGCCAATTCTAAATTGGTTTCTCTCGGATCAAGATATTCTATTGCATATTGTTCTTTTCCTTCATGAGGTAAAAGCAGCGAAGGCTCATCAAGAACAATAATGCGCTTACTATCTTCAGGCATCGATGCCAAAAGCCCTGGCGCAAACATGAGCGCCGCCAAAGCGACTGGCACTATAAGGGTGACTAAAATAAAAGATTTTTTACGAACGCGTGAAAGGAATTCACGTTGTATAATGAGGAAAATAGGGTTACTCATGATTCCAAGGTTTAGGTCCGTTCTTGACGATTTCGATGAAAATATCATTTACTGTTGGCAGTACTTCCTCGAAGGCCATCAATTCACCTTTTTGACTTAAGGAAATAACCAATTCTTTAGGGAATTCGGCAGCTTTGAGTACAGTTAAGTATCCCATAGGGTCTTCGCGTTGCAAAAAAACTTCATGCCCACCCCAGTCGTCGATCACTGTGCGTGTCGTAAATGCAAAAGTGCCGTCCTTATAATGCTTCCGGATATCCAATAAATTGCCTTCAATCATCACCTTACCATTATCGATCAATCCAATGTGATTACAAATCTCCTCGACACTCTCCATGCGGTGCGTAGAAAAAATCACTGTCGCGCCATTTTCATTAAGGCGTTGAATTTCTCCTTTGATTAGGTTGGTGTTGATAGGATCGAAGCCGGTAAACGGCTCGTCAAAGATGAGGAGTTCAGGTTCATGTAAAACCGTAGTTACAAATTGGACCTTTTGTGCCATTCCTTTACTCAGGTCCTCCACTTTTTTATCCCACCAGCCGCTCATTTCGAGGCGTTCGAACCATTCTTTTGCTTTGCTTTTGGCTTCGTTTGTAGTGAGGCCTTTCAAGCGGGCTAAATAGAGTACCTGCTCGCCGACTTTCATTTTTTTATAAAGTCCGCGCTCCTCCGGTAGATACCCAATGCGTGCTATATCTCTTGGTTGTAGAAGTTCCGATCCAAAGTTCACCTCACCTTTATCTGGTGCGGTAATCTGGTTCATAATCCGAATGAATGATGTCTTACCCGCTCCGTTTGGACCAAGCAATCCATAGATGCTTCCTTTAGGTATACTAAGGTCAACTCCATCGAGCGCAAGCTTCGCGCTATACTCTTTAGAGACCTTTTTGGCTGTAATCATGGCTGTTAATTCTAGGATATAAAAAACTCTCACCAATGAGGTGGGAGTGTAAAGTACAAAACCAATTTAAGAGAACATCTCCTTGACTCGGTCAAAAAAGCCTTTGTCCGATTTACCTGGATTAGGCACGAAATTTTCATTCCCCTTAAGCTTTTCAACTGCTTTCTTTTCTTCACCGTTCAGATTTTTCGGAACCCAAACATTCACGTGAATGAGTTGATCCCCTTTGCCATAGCCTTGAACGCTGGGTAGTCCTTTGTTTTTCAGGCGAAGGATTTTACCTGGCTGTGTACCTGAATCGATTCCAATTTTCACGATACCGTTAACGGTTGGTATTTCTACTTGCGTCCCCAGGGCAGCATCCGGAAAACTTAAGTTCAATTCGTAATGTAAATTTTCCCCGTCTCTTGTTAGATGATCGTGCTGAATTTCTTCAATCAACACAATTAAGTCGCCAGCAACGCCGCCGAGTGCTTCATTTCCTTTACCACCAACACGTAATTGCATCCCGTCTTGAACGCCTGCTGGGATATTAACACTCACAACTTCTTCCTTGCGATCCAGACCGTCGCTTCCTACACCCGATGGTTTTTGATCCACGACTTTACCACTACCGTTACAGGAAGAACAGGTAGCCGCAGTGCGCATCTGACCTAATATAGTATTCGTTACCTGCTGAACCTGACCTGCACCGTTACACGTGCTACAGGTTTTGAACGTAACACCGTCAGCGATTTTCGCTCGGCGAATCTTCATTTTCTTTTCTACTCCTTCTGCGATCTCTTCCAGAGTCAATTTCACTTTTACCCGAAGGTTAGAGCCTTTAGCTTGTCTACGTTGACCGCCACCACCGAAACCGCCAAAACCGCCGAAGCCGCCACCTTGGCCGCTCCCACCGCCAAAGATGTCCCCAAACATATCGAAGATATCGTTCATGTTACCGCCAAAACCGCCGCCGGCACCTGCGCCAAAGGCTTGGTGTCCAAACTGGTCGTACTTACGACGCTTTTCCTCGTTGCCGAGCACATCATATGCTTCTGCCGCTTCTTTAAATTTATCTTCTGCTTCTTTATTGTCAGGATTGCGATCTGGATGGTACTTCAAAGCCACTTTACGATAGGCTTTTTTGATTTCGTCTTGACTTGAATCTTTTGAGACGCCTAGTAGGTCGTAATAATCTCTTTTTGCCATTTTATGCTTCTTTACCTACGACTACTTTTGCGTAGCGCAATACTTGCTCACCAATTTTATAGCCTTTCTCTACCTCGTCAATTACCTTTCCAGTAAGTTCAGGACTTGGCGCCGGGATTTGTGTAATGGCTTCCATTTCTTCAACATCGAAGGCTCTGCCTATGGTGCTCTCCATTGCGATCAGCCCTTTGTTCTTGAGCGTCTCACCCAATTTATGTTGGATTAACTTTAGCCCCTCCAATACCGCTTCGTTCTCGGGAGTCGCCTCTGTGTTTTTTAAGGCTCTGTCAAAATCGTCCAAAACTGGCAACAATGCAGCTAAAGTGTCTTTGTTGGCACTGTCCATCATTTGAAGGCGCTCTTTCGCTGTACGCTTTCTGAAATTTTCGAATTCAGCATACAGACGTAGATTTTGATCTTTTAAATCTTGAATTTCGTCTTTTAGTTTTTCAACCGGGTCAGCCTCAACCGTGTGTTTTTCAGTTGTTTCTGCGTCAATTTCTTGCGTTTCTTCGCTCTTTTGCTCTGGGCTTTCTTGATCCCGTTCTTCTTCTTTATGTTGTTCCTTTTCAGACATTTTTTGGGTGGATTGTTACTCTTACCTTCTTATTTAAGCAAAATGTTAGCCAATTTACCTTTCGCTGACACGTTGTCAGCGAAAGGATTACGATGGCAAAATTTCGGGCATAAAAAAGGCGCGGCGAAACGCCGCGCCTTATCAACTTTTAGTCCGTTATTTTTTGAGCTTAGCTAACGTGTTTTCTAACGCTTGGCCACGTAAATTCCTTTTAATTACTATACCGTCACCGTCGATCAGGTAGGTGGCAGGAATGCTATTCACACCATAAAGGCCAGCCGCTGCATTTCTCCAGCCTTGAAGGTCACTAACATGGTTTTCCCAAACCAGGCCATCTTTTTTAATACCGTTTATCCAAGCGGCTTTATTCTGGTCAAGACTTACTGAGAACACAGTAAATCCATTACCGTTTTTAAACGCCACGTCCTTGTAAGCATTGAATGTACGGACCACATTAGGGTTTTCCATACGGCATGGACGGCACCAAGAAGCCCAGAAGTCTATTAAAACGACTTGACCTTTGAGTTCGCTTAGTTTGCGGATATTGCCTTGTGGGTCACGCATGGCTATATCTGGGGCTTTATCGCCGATCCCAACCGCTGCCATTTGATTGGCGGCTAATTCTATGGGACGAGCTACTTCATAGTTAGCTTGCGAAGCTGTTGTAATAAATCCTAATACTACGAGGACAGCCCCGGAGAATAATAATTTCATGATTTTCATAGGAATAAACGTTTACAGTCGAACAATATCAGCACCTAAAGCCTGCAGACGGCCGTCAATATTCTGGTAACCGCGATCGATTTGATTAATATTATGAATGGTAGATGTACCCTCTGCGCTCAAGGCAGCAATAAGGAGACTGACTCCGGCGCGAATATCCGGCGAAGTCATGGTTGTTGCACGTAAAGGAGATTGTTTATCTAAACCGATCACAGTCGCTCTATGCGGATCACACAGAATGATTTGCGCGCCCATATCAATAAGCTTGTCAGTAAAGAACAATCGACTTTCGAACATTTTTTGATGTATCAAAACGGAGCCTCGTGCTTGAGAGGCAGTCACTAGGATAATACTCAATAGATCGGGTGTGAATCCTGGCCAAGGCGCATCAGCAATGGTCATGATAGAGCCATCAATAAAACTCTCTATTTCGTAATGGTCATGCGACGGAATGAATAAATCATCACCACGTAATTCCGTATGAATACCTAATCTTCTAAAAACCGTCGGGATAATTCCTAGGTCGGGATAACTTACATCTTTGATCGTTATCTCAGATCCCGTCATTGCCGCCATGCCAATCCAGGAACCAATTTCAATCATGTCCGGTAAAATTCGATGAGTGGTGCCACCCAACTCTAAAACACCTTCAATGTGGAGCATATTCGAGCCAATACCATCGATTTTAGCACCCATGCGAACAAGCATTTTACAGAGTTGCTGTAAATACGGCTCACATGCTGCATTGTAAATAGTGGTCTTACCCCTAGCCATCACTGCGGCCATCACAACGTTGGCCGTTCCAGTGACCGATGCTTCATCAAGAAGCATATAGGTTCCTTTCAATTGAGATGCATCGACACTGTAGAACGAGTCTTTAGCGTCGTATTCAAATTTAGCCCCCAACTTCTCAAAGCCTAAAAAGTGCGTATCAAGTCTTCGGCGTCCAATTTTATCGCCACCCGGTTTCGGTATAAAGGCTTTTCCGAAACGTGCTAAAAGTGGTCCTACGATCATTATGGAGCCACGTAAACTAGCGCCTTTTTGCTTAAATGTCTCTGAGGTTAAGTACTCTAGGTTGACATTTTCTGCTTTGAATGTAAAGTCGCCTGGCCCGTTCTTTTTGACATATACCCCCAAATCAGCTAAAAGATCAATGAGTTTATTGACATCTACAATATCTGGGATGTTGCTGATTCTCACTTCTTCTGGAGTTAGAAGTACAGCACAAAGAATTTGTAACGTTTCGTTTTTAGCTCCTTGTGGAGTAATGGCGCCGTGTAATTTCTTACCACCCGTAATTTTAAATGTCCCCATGTAGTTTTAGAATCTTCTTTTTTTCTTCTTGTTATTGTTGTTTCCCTTTTTGCGAACTGCTGTTGTTTTGCGCTCGGCGGGTGAGATATTAAATGATTTTGCATGTGGTAAATCAATACCTTCAGTTTTTAGTTGCCCTTCAGATAGTTCACTGAGGTCTGCTAAAATCGTCGTATCATCTACAGTGTCCTTGTTGAATTTCAGATAATTGCGTTTCATCGCATAGGCGATACCGTAGATCAAAGCTTCTTTTTCTTCACCATCCTCCATTTCAATGGCGTGCTTTACCATAGTCTTTACAACACCGCCATAATGACGGAATTTACGCGATTTCTGAGGGTAGGGAACTTCATCAGGAAGACCTACGAAATTTTCGGCCGTTGGAATGTCATAAGGGCTTTCCACGTCCAATTGGAAATCTGACATTATGAACAGGTGATCCCACAATTTATGTGTGTAATCAGGTGCATCTCGAATTGCAGGATTGAGGTTTCCAATAACATCAATAATGCTTTGTGCTACTTTATTACGATGCTCTCTGTCTTCTATTGTTAGGCAATAGTCCACCATACGTTGCACGTTGCGCCCGTATTCAGGAATCTTTAATGTTGTACGATCTGTATTATATTCCATGCTTTCAAATAAGTAAATTCTTTTGTTATACCGCCCGGACCTTTGCAAATTTTAGCAACAATCTTTTTTCACCCGCATTATCAAACGTGATGATGGCTTTTGCGTCGGCTCCCGCACCTTCAAGATTCTTAACTGTGCCGAGTCCAAACCTACCGTGTACCACACGCATACCAACCTTGAGTTCTTCCGGCCTGAGATTGTCTCCACTTGCCTCAAAACCATCTCCTGAGGCGCTTACCTTTTTAAGCGGTTTTCCGCGTAGTGTAGGTTGCGCTGGTGCCACCGCGCTACCTGGTCCTAGCGTGCTTCTGCCAGTTTTTCCTTCCGGTTTATTGGAGCCCCAATTTTTATTACTGCCTTTGTAAACCGTTTGTCCTTTTTGATTCCCTACAAAACTTCCTCCAAAGGCACTGTCCAGCGCAGGCGAACTAAAGCTCGTAGCTGCAAACTCCGGAATATGGATGTCTAAGTATTTCGCATCAATTTCGTCTATGAATCGTGAAGGTTCGCAATCGATCAATTTCCCCCAACGGTATCTGGTATGCGCATGTGTGATATGTGCACGTTTCTCAGCTCTGGTCAAAGCTACATAGAATAAACGACGCTCCTCCTCTAATTCACTCCTACTTCCCATACTCATCATACTTGGGAACAAGTTTTCTTCCAATCCTACCATGTAAACAAAGGGAAACTCTAATCCTTTGGCCAAGTGTATGGTCATCATACTCACCTTCGGCTGTCCATCGTCCACCTCATTATCACGATCGGTTAATAACGCGACGTCAGATAAGAAATTCGAAAGGGAGGGGTCGCCTTCAGCCAATTCCTTTTGCTGTTCGCTGAAGTCTTTAATTCCATTGAGTAATTCCTGGACGTTTTCGTAGCGCGTCACTCCCTCCGGTGTCTTGTCTTCGCCCAGGACTTTAATCAATCCCACACTCTTCGCAACGTGTGCCACCGTATCGAAGGCATCGTTGGCTTTCGCGAAAATTGCAAAGCTGTTAATTAGTGTTGTGAAATCTACAATTTTCCTTACCGCAGCTGCTCCAATCCCACTACTGACGGTGCCTAACTTCTCACAAGTTTCCCAAAGTGACCATTGCTGCTGTTCTGCGGCGACGGCAAGCTTTGCCAAAGTAGTAGCTCCAATTCCGCGTGTCGGATAATTGATCACGCGCCTAAAGGCTTCCTCGTCTTTTGGATTGATTACAAGTCGCAAATAGGACAGTACATCCTTTATTTCCTTGCGCTGGTAAAAGCTCAAGCCTCCGTATATTCTGTAAGGTATATTCTTTTTTCTTAGAGCATCTTCAAAACTCCTACTCTGTGCATTTGTCCTGTATAAAATACAGAAATCATCGTGCTTCGCGCCATCATTCATAGCCGTTTGCCAGATGTTGGTTGCTACATAATTGCCTTCATCGGAGTCTGAAATACTTTTATGAACTACAATTTTTTCGCCGCTGCTATTTTGCGTCCAAACATTTTTTTCAATCTGTTCCTTATTCTTAGCGATAATACTGTTTGCAGCTTGTACAATGGTTTTGGTGGAGCGATAGTTTTGCTCTAGTTTGAACAACTGCGTGTTGGGATAATCCTTTTGAAAATTTAAGATGTTCCGAATATTGGCGCCGCGAAAGGCGTAGATAGATTGTGCATCATCACCAACGATACAAATGTTTTCATATTTCGCTGCTAATGCCTTAACGATCAAATATTGGCTGTGATTCGTATCCTGGTACTCGTCCACTAAAATGTATTTGAACCTGTTTTGATATTTCGCTAAAACCTCTGGAAATTTGTAGAGCAGCTCGTTGGTTTTAAGCAGGAGATCATCAAAGTCCATAGCCCCTGCTCTAAAACAACGCTCTGTGTAGGCTTGATAAATTTCGCCAAACATAGGCATCTTTGCTGCACTATCTTGAGCCTGTAATTCACCATTTTGAAAGTATGCCTTGGGCGTTAAAAGGTTATTTTTTAGTGAGGAAATTCTTGAAGAAACACTTTTGGCTTTATAAATGTCCTTATCGAGTTGCTTTTCCTTAATAATTGTACTGATCAATTTCTTGCTATCGTCGGCATCATAAATCGTAAAATTTATCGGGTAGCCCAGGCGTTCAGCTTCTATTCTTAAGATTTTGGCAAAAACACTGTGAAAAGTACCCATCCATAAATTCTTCGCTTCTCCGTCGCCTACAATCTTGCCAATACGATCTTTCATCTCCCGAGCAGCCTTGTTTGTAAAAGTCAACGAAAGAATGTTGAAAGCATCGACTCCTTTGTCTAATAAATAGGCAATTCGATAGGTCAGTACTCTGGTTTTACCCGAACCTGCACCAGCAATCACCATGACTGGACCGTCAATTTTTTCTACAGCAACTCGCTGTGCGTCATTTAGTTCTTTGAGAAAATGTGCCAATTAGGGGAAACTTTACCGTTCGACAAGATGCACAAAGTTACACCTTATTAACGCCTTTACAACTCTTAAAATCGGACCATTTTAAACGGAGCTGCAGCCCTTTATCTGTCAATAATCACAAATAATTCAGAATGAGCGAATTATTTTATTCACACCCGGTTTGGATGTGGAAATATTTACCCTACATTTGCAGTCCCCAAAAAATGGGTAACTGATTATTGGAATAAACTAGAAATCAAAAGGTACGTATGCCAACGATTCAACAGCTTGTAAGAAAAGGTCGCAAACAGATCAAACAAAAGAGTAAATCTGCTGCGCTGGATTCCTGCCCACAACGCAGGGGTGTATGTACCCGTGTCTACACTACGACGCCGAAAAAACCAAATTCGGCAATGCGTAAAGTGGCCAGGGTACGTCTTAGTAATGGAAACGAAGTGAACGCCTACATTGGCGGTGAAGGTCACAACCTACAAGAGCACAGTATTGTACTGGTTCGCGGTGGTCGTGTGAAAGATCTCCCGGGTGTGCGTTACCACATTGTACGTGGTGCACTTGATACAGCGGGTGTAAGCGGAAGAACGCAACGTCGTTCTAAGTATGGTGCGAAGAGACCGAAGAAATAAACTACTGTAGACTTTAAGAACTCATGAGAAAAGCAAGAGCTAAAAAACGTCCGTTACTTCCGGATCCAAGGTTTAACGATACGCTCGTAACACGTTTTGTAAATAACTTGATGTTAGACGGAAAGAAGTCTATCGCTTTCAACATCTTCTATGATGCAATCGATATTGTTTCAGAGAAGTCTGAAGGAAATGGTTTAGAAACATGGAAAGAAGCGCTTAATAACGTAATGCCGCACGTAGAAGTACGCAGTCGTCGCGTTGGTGGTGCCAACTTCCAGATACCTATGCAGGTTCGCCCAGATCGTAAAGTCACTTTAGGAATGAAGTGGATGATCCTCGCGACACGCAAGCGCAACGAACGTTCAATGGCGCAGAAATTGGCTGCGGAAATTCTAGCAGCTTCGAAAGAAGAAGGTGCTGCAGTTAAGAAGCGTACCGAGGTACACCGCATGGCGGAAGCTAACAAAGCGTTTTCACACTTTAGATTCTAATTGACACAATATCATGGCAAAAGGAAATAGAGATTTAACGTTCACTAGAAACATTGGTATTGCAGCGCACATTGATGCGGGTAAAACCACAACTACTGAACGTATTTTATATTATACCGGTGTGAGTCACAAGATTGGTGAGGTGCACGATGGTGCAGCTACAATGGACTGGATGGAGCAAGAGCAAGAGCGTGGTATTACGATCACCTCGGCTGCAACGCATTGTGAGTGGACATACCGTGATCAGAAGCATGCAATCAATATTATCGATACACCGGGCCACGTTGACTTTACAGTAGAAGTGGAGCGTTCGTTGCGTGTTTTAGATGGAGTGGTTGCTCTTTTCTCAGCAGTTGATGGTGTAGAGCCACAATCGGAAACAGTTTGGCGTCAAGCAGATAAATACCGTGTACCTCGTCTAGGATTCGTGAATAAAATGGATCGTCAAGGCTCCGACTTTTTCATGGTTTGCAATCAGGTAAAAGAAATGCTTGGGGGTAACCCTGTAGCGCTTCAGGTTCCAATCGGAGACGAAATGGACTTCAAGGGAGTGGTTGATTTAATAAGTAAAGAGGCGATTGTTTGGAATGAAGAGGATAAAGGTATGTCTTATGAGACGGTCGAAATCCCTGCAGAACTAATCGATGTCGTTAACGAAAAGCGTGGTGAGTTAATCGAAGCCGTTGCTGAATACGACGAGACTTTAATGGAGAAGTTCTTCGAAGACGAAGACAGCATTACTGAAGACGAAATCATCGCAGCATTGCGCGCAGCTACAATCGATATGAGCATCATTCCTATGATGTGTGGTTCAGCCTTTAAGAATAAGGGTGTACAGGCAATGCTTGATGCAGTCATGCGTTACTTGCCGTCGCCTTTGGATGTAGAGGCTATCGAAGGTACTAACCCAGATACAGGAAATCCAGATTTCCGTCAACCTACTGTAAATGAGCCTTTCTCGGCACTCGCATTTAAAATCGCAACAGATCCTTTCGTAGGTCGTTTGTGTTTCTTCCGTGTGTATTCAGGGGTATTGGATGCAGGTTCTTATGTTAAGAACACACGTTCAGGAAAGAAGGAGCGTATTTCTCGTATTTTCCAGATGCATTCGAACAAGCAACAACCGATCGACCAAATCACCGCTGGTGATATTGGTGCGGGTGTTGGTTTTAAGGACATACGTACGGGAGATACATTGTGTGATGAGAAATCACCAATTGTACTTGAATCGATGACTTTCCCTGAGCCAGTGATTGGTATCGCTGTGGAGCCGAAGTCAAAAGCGGACGTGGATAAGATGGGTACTGCTTTAGCAAAATTGTCTGAAGAAGATCCAACCTTCCGTGTTCAAACTGACGAAGCTTCAGGCCAAACCATTATTTCAGGTATGGGTGAGCTCCATTTGGACATTCTTATTGACCGTATGCGCCGCGAATTCAAGGTTGAGGTAAACGTTGGGGAACCTCAGGTAGAGTACAAAGAAGCATTAACAGGATCGTGTAGTCACCGTGAGCAATACAAAAAGCAAACGGGTGGTCGTGGTAAGTTTGCGGACATCGTATTCGATATCTCACCTGTAGACGAAGATTTTGAAGGTGAAGGCCTACAATTCGAGAATAAAATCAAGGGTGGTAATGTTCCTAAAGAATTTATTCCATCGATTGAGAACGGTTTTAAAGCAGCTATGGTAAATGGTCCATTGGCGGGCTTTAAAGTAGATAGCTACAAAATTGTCCTTAAAGATGGTTCGTTCCACCCGGTGGATTCTGACCAATTGTCTTTCGAATTAGCGGCTAAAATTGGTTTCAAGGAAAGTGCTAAAAAAGCATCTCCGGTAATCATGGAGCCTATCATGAAAATGGAGGTTGTTACACCGGAGGAATACATGGGTGATATCGTTGGTGATTTGAATCGTCGTCGTGGTCAGGTAAATGACATGTCTGATCGTAACAACGCTAAAGTCATCAAGGCAAATGTGCCGTTGTCAGAAATGTTTGGTTATGTGACTACGTTGCGTACGCTAAGTTCAGGTCGTGCAGCTTCTACAATGGAGTTTTCGCACTATGCTGAAACGCCAAGTAACATCTCTGAGAAAGTAATTGAAGAAACAAAAGCTTAATAATAGACGATAATGAGTCAAAAAATTCGCATCAAGCTTAAGTCTTACGATCACAATTTAGTAGATAAATCTGCTGAAAAGATTGTAAAGACCGTGAAGAGTACAGGCGCAGTTGTTAATGGACCTATTCCATTACCTACAAATAAGCGTATTTATACTGTACTCCGCTCACCGCACGTAAATAAGAAATCGCGCGAGCAGTTCCAACTTAGCAATTACAAGCGTTTGTTGGATATCTATTCGTCTTCATCAAAGACCATTGATGCATTGATGAAGTTAGAGCTGCCGAGTGGTGTTGAAGTAGAAATCAAGGTCTAACAGTAGACTAAATTTAAATTCCAGAAGAGATGCCAGGATTAATTGGTAAAAAAGTCGGAATGACCAGCATTTTCAGCCCTGAGGGTAAAAACTTGCCATGTACTGTCCTAGAGGTAGGTCCATGTGTAGTTACTCAGGTGAAAACTGAAGATGTCGATGGTTACAATGCTGTCCAACTGGGTTGGGGAGAGGCGAAAGAGAAAAACGTCTCTAAAGCATTGCAAGGACATGTGCAGAAAGCAAGCACCTCTGTTAAAAAGAAATTTGTTGAATTCACTGACTTCGAAGGTGAATTAGAACTAGGACAAGTCTTGACGGCTGACTTATTCGAAGAAGGCGACTACGTAGATGTAGCTGGTACTTCTAAGGGTAAAGGTTTTCAAGGTGTTGTTAAGCGTCATGGCTTCGCCGGTGTTGGTCAAGCAACGCACGGTCAACACAACCGTCTACGTGCGCCAGGTTCTATTGGTGCTGGTTCAGATCCTTCGAGAGTATTCAAGGGCATGCGTATGGCCGGCCGTATGGGTGGAAAGCGTGCTAAGGTTCAAAACTTAGTCGTTTTGAAAGTAGATGCTGACAAGAATTTGTTAGTGGTTAAAGGTTCTGTTCCAGGAGCTAAGAATTCAACTGTAATTATCGAGAAATAATGGAATTGAAGGTATTAGACATAAAAGGAAAAGAGACCAAAAAGAGCGTAAAGTTAGACGCTAAGGTTTTTGGTATTGAAGCTAATGATCATAGCATTTATTTGGATGTAAAGCAGTTCTTGGCGAATGCACGTCAGGGTACGCACAAATCTAAAGAACGCGGCGAAGTTAACCGTACAACCAAGAAGCACCATAAGCAAAAGGGTACTGGTGGCGCACGTGCAGGTTCATTGAGATCTCCTATCCAGCGCGGTGGTGGAACCGTATTTGGTCCTCGTCCTCGTAACTATGGATTTAAGTTGAATAAGAAGGTGAAGCAATTGGCGCGTAAATCTGCGTTGTCGATGAAGGTAAAATCGGAAAATTTGAAGGTAGTAGAAAACTTCACTTTTGAGGTGCCAAAGACGACTAGCTTCATTAATGTGATGGCTGCTTTAGGTTTAGACAAGAAAAAATCACTATTCATCGTTGGTGAGTACGATAAAAACCTATATTTGTCATCCCGCAATTTACAAGGGGTTAAAGTTGTAAACGCCTCAGAAATAAGTACTTACGATATAATGAACGCTTCAGAAGTGGTTTTATCAGTGGGTGCGGTTGAGAAGATTACAGCGATTTTAAGCTAAGAGAGCCATGAATATTTTGATTAAACCAATTATTACAGAGAAAGCAACTGCTCAGAGCGAAGACCAAAATGTCTATGCTTTCGAAGTGGCACGATCTGCAAACAAGGTTGAGATAAAGAAAGCTGTAGAAGAGTTCTACGGCGTAAGTGTAGAAAGTGTTCGCACGGCTATAGTTCCTGCAAAATTCCAGACGAAGTATACGAAGGCTGGTTTAGTGAGAGGACGTAAATCTGCTTATAAGAAAGCGATGGTGAAAGTAGCTGGTGGCGAGACCATCGATTTATACGGTAATATTTAATTACAATGGGTGTAAAGAAATTAAAACCAATTACTCCTGGACAGCGTTTCCGCGTAGTCAATGACTTTGAGCAAGTTACGGCAGCGAAACCTGAAAAGAGCCTTGTTAAAGGTAAGACCAAGAGTGGTGGACGAAACAACAGTGGTCGTATGACAATGCGCTATGTTGGTGGAGGACACAAGCAAAAAGTACGTTCAGTAGATTTCAAACGCGACAAGTTTGGTATCCCGGCAACAGTTAAGGCGATCGAATACGATCCGTTACGCTCAGCATATCTTATGCTGTTGGTATATGCGGATGGAGAGAAGCGTTATTCAGTTGCAGTCAATGGTGTTAAAGTAGGAGATAAGTTGGTAAGCGGAAAGGGCAGTGCTCCTGAAGCTGGTAACGCTTTACTTTTATCTGAAATTCCTTTAGGTACTATCATTTCAAATATTGAGATGCGTCCAGGACAGGGAGCTATTATTGCTCGTTCTGCAGGTACTTTCGCGCAGCTCTTAGCGCGCGAGGGTAAGTATGCTATTATCAAGATGCCTTCAGGCGAGACTCGTATGATTCTTACATCTTGTATAGCGACTATCGGTACTGTAAGTAACTCTGAGCATATGTTGCAGGTTAGCGGTAAAGCTGGTCGTAGCAGATGGCAAGGACGTCGCCCACGTGTTCGTGGTGTTGTGATGAATCCAGTTGATCACCCAATGGGTGGTGGTGAAGGCCGCGCTTCTGGTGGTCACCCACGTTCGCGTAATGGTATTCCAGCGAAGGGTTACAAGACTCGTACGCCTAAGAAGGCTACGAATAAGTATATCATCGAACGTAGAAAGAAATAATCTGAAAGTATATGGCACGTTCGCTTAAAAAAGGACCTTACATCCACTACAAGTTAGAGAAGAAAGTACTCGCTAATGTGGAGAGCGGTAAAAACACAGTGATCAAAACTTGGTCACGCGCATCTATGATTTCACCAGATTTTGTAGGTCAGACCATTGGAGTTCATAACGGTAAAACATTCGTTCCCGTATATGTTACAGAAAACATGGTAGGGCACAAACTAGGTGAATTCTCTCCAACCCGCAACTTCCGTGGTCACGGAAAAAATAAGAAGTAATAAGAGATGGGAGCTAGAAAGAAACATGCAGCTGAAGCGCTCAAGGCAGCGAAGAAAGCTATTGCAATTGCTAAGCTTAATGATTGCCCAACTTCTCCTCGCAAAATGCGTTTGGTTGCAGACCAAATTCGTGGAGTAGAGGTTGAGAAGGCATTGGCCATCCTTAAGTACAGCCCTAAAGAGGCTTCGAATCGTTTAGAGAAATTGTTGTTGAGCGCTTTAGCGAACTGGCAAGCAAAGAACGAGGGATCGACTCTAGAGGATGCTGGTTTGATAGTTAAAGAGATTAGTGTTGATAGTGGTCGTATGCTCAAGCGTATTCAGGCTGCTCCACAAGGTCGTGCGCACCGCATTCGCAAGCGTAGCAACCATGTGACATTAATCGTTGGTATTAAAGAATCTTAAAAAGGGAAGAATGGGACAAAAAACCAACCCTATTGGCAATAGATTAGGAATCATCCGTGGCTGGGATAGTCAGTGGTACGGAGGTCGTAACTATGGTGATAAAATCGCCGAGGATGCCAAGATTAGAAATTACATGTACGCTCGTCTTGCGAAAGCAAGTATCAGCCGTATCATCATTGAGCGCACATTGCGTTTGGTTACTGTCACAATTACGACGGCTCGTCCGGGCGTGATTATTGGTAAGGGTGGTCAGGAAGTTGATAAGCTCAAGGAAGAGTTGAAAAAGCTTACAGATAAGGAAGTACAGATCAATATTTACGAGATCAAGCGTCCAGAACTAGATGCTAAACTTGTAGCTGATTCTATTGCTCGTCAGATTGAAGGTCGTGTTAGTCACCGCCGCGCTATCAAAATGGCAATTTCTGCAGCAATGCGCATGGGTGCAGAAGGAATCAAAGTATTGATTTCAGGTCGTGTGAACGGAGCAGAAATGGCGCGTTCAGAAATGTATAAGGATGGTCGTACACCGCTTAGTACATTCCGTGCAGACATTGATTACCATTTGAGTGAAGCACATACAACTTATGGCCGTTTAGGTATTAAGGTATGGATCATGAAGGGTGAAGTTTATGGCAAGCGTGATTTAAGTAATCAATTAGGCTCTACCAAACCAGGTGGTCGTGGTGGTCGTTCTAAGCGTAATAATCGTAAATAACTTTTAGAGATGTTACAGCCAAAACGCACAAAACATAGAAAAGTCTTTAAAGGCAAAATGAAAGGCAACTCGCAGCGCGGTGCACAACTAGTATATGGCGCATACGGTTTAAAGTCTTTAGATTCAAAATGGATCACTGCACGTCAGATTGAAGCAGCTCGTATCGCCGCCACGCGTTACATGAAGCGTGAAGGTCAGATGTGGATCCGTATTTTCCCGGACAAACCGATTACAAAGAAGCCTTTAGAGGTTCGTATGGGTAAGGGAAAAGGTGGTGTTGAATATTACGCGGCTGTTGTAAAACCAGGACGTATCATGTTCGAAATCGATGGGATTCCTTTCGATATCGCTCAGGAGGCTTTACGTCTGGCTGCACAGAAGCTGCCGGTTCGCACTAAGTTCGTAGTACGTAGAGATTTGCAAGAGTAAGAGTCATGAAGTACACAGAGATAAAAGAATTGGCTACTGCAGAATTGGCAGAGCGTTTGGCTGAGGAGAAGGCCAACTATATGAGCATGAAGCTGACACACAGCCTAAGCCCATTAGAAAACCCTATGCAAATTAAAGTTGCTAGAAAAAATATTGCTCGTTTGAGCACTGAATTGAGTACTCGCTCAACTGAAGAATAAGAGTATCATGGAAAACACAAGAAACTTGCGTAAAGAGCGTGTCGGCGTAGTAGCGAGCAACAAGATGGATAAGTCTGTTGTCGTCAAGGTTGAGCGCAAAGTAAAGCACCCTATGTACGGGAAGTTTGTAAAGTTTACGAGCAAATTTCATGCTCACGACGAAACAAACGACTGCAACATGGGTGATACTGTAAGAATTATGGAAACTCGTCCATTGTCCAAGACTAAAAATTGGAGAGTGGTTGAAGTTATTGAAAGAGCTAAATAATCATGGTACAGACAGAATCAAGATTAAGAGTAGCTGATAACACAGGGGCCAAAGAAGTTTTGGTAATTCGTGTGTTAGGCGGAACGAAAAGACGCTATGCAAGCGTAGGTGACAAGATTGTTGTTACTGTTAAAGCTGCCACGCCAGCGGGAACAGTTAAGAAGGGTCAAGTGTCAACTGCGGTAGTTGTGCGCGTAAAGAAAGAAGTGCGTCGTCCGGATGGATCATACATCCGTTTTGATGACAATGCATGTGTATTATTGGACACCGGTGGTGGAATGAAGGGAACTCGTGTATTCGGTCCTGTAGCTCGTGAGTTACGTGACAAACAATATATGAAGATCGTTTCTCTTGCACCAGAGGTACTATAATCTTAACGACATAGATTAAGATGGCAAAGTTTAAAGTAAAAAAGGGAGATCAAGTGAAGGTTCTTGCCGGCGAAAGCAAAGGCAAAGAAGGCCGTATTGTACGAGTGATCCCTAAAATGAACCGCGTAGTTGTGGAAGGGCTTAACATGATTAAAAAGCACCAGAAGCCAAGCGCGTCGAGTCCACAAGGTGGAATTGTCGAAATGGAAGCTCCAATTCACATTTCAAACGTAGCTCTTGTAGATCCGTCTACAAATGAAGTAACACGTGTTGGAAGAAAATTGGATGAAAACGGTAACCTAGTACGTTACGCTAAAAAATCCGGTGAGGTATTATCATAATGAATATGACACCTAGACTTAAAACAAAGTACAGCGAAGAGATCAGCGCTAAATTGGTAGAGGAATTCAACTACAGCAATGTAATGATGGTTCCTAAACTAGAGAAGATCGTAGTAAGCCAAGGTATTGGTGCAGCTGTAGCAGACAAGAAACTAGTAGATCAAGCAATCCTTGAAATGACCACAATTACGGGTCAGAAAGCGGTTCCTACGAAATCTAAGAAGGACGTGAGTAACTTCAAATTACGTAAAGGAATGCCAATTGGTGCTCGTGTTACGTTGAGAGGTGAGCGCATGTATGAATTTCTAGATCGTCTAATTAGCGCTACATTACCTCGTATCCGTGATTTCCGCGGTATTAGGGCATCAGGTTTTGATGGACGTGGTAACTACACTTTCGGAATTACTGAGCAGATCATTTTTCCTGAAATTGATATTGACAAAGTAAACCGTATATCAGGTATGGATATCACATTTGTAACCTCTGCATCTACCGATAAAGAAGCAAAGGCTTTGTTAACTGCATTTGGAATTCCATTCACAAAATAATTGAGCAATGGCTAAAGAATCAATGAAGGCCCGTGAGGTCAAACGTGCAAAACTAGCTGCTAAATACGCTGCAAAGCGTGAGGCATTGAAAGCTGCAGGCGATTACGAAGGATTACAGAAGCTTCCTAAGAATGCTTCTCCTGTTCGTGGTAGAAACCGTTGTAAACTGACAGGTCGTCCACGTGGATATATGCGTCAATTTGGACTCTCGCGTGTCACATTCCGTGAAATGGCTAACCAGGGTTTGATCCCAGGTGTGAAGAAAGCTAGCTGGTAATTTTAGATTAAAAAGAATTATGAATACAGATCCAATTGCAGATTTCCTAACACGAATTCGTAACGGCCAAACGGCTGGAATGCGTGTAGTTGAAATCCCTTCAAGCAAAACAAAAGCTGCTATTGCTGCTATCTTAAAAGATCAGGGTTACATACATGACTTTAAGGTAGAAGAAGTAGCGCCTCAAAATGTTTTGAAGGTTGCTTTGAAATATGATAGATTAACTAAGATCCCTGCGATTCGTGAGATTAAGCGAATTTCAAAGCCAGGTCTTCGTCAGTACACGGGTAGTGAAACGCTTCCGCGTGTTAAGAACGGACTTGGTATTTCCGTAGTTAGTACATCTAAAGGTTTAATGACTGGCAAGCAAGCTCGCAAAGAGAACATCGGTGGCGAGGTTTTGTGTACCGTTAGTTAATATTTAATATTATGTCAAGAATAGGTCAAGCACCAATTGCCGTGCCTACAGGAGTTGACGTTTCAATCAATGGAAACGTTGTTACTGTAAAAGGTAAATTGGGTGAACTCACTCAGGAATTGAGCAGTGGGATCACTGTATCAATAGATGATAATATCGTCACGGTACAGCGTTCTTTAGAAACGAAGGAGCACAAAGCAAAACACGGTCTATACCGCGCGCTCATCAATAATATGATTCTAGGCGTTAGCAATGGTTGGACGCATTCATTAGAGTTAGTGGGTGTAGGTTACCGAGCTTCTAATCAAGGACAACATTTAGATTTGTCTTTAGGCTATTCTCACAATTTCCTCATCAACATACCTTCAGATGTAAAGGTTGAGACGACCATGGAAAAAGGTAAGAATCCAATAATTAAATTGACGTCTCACGATAAGCAATTGGTTGGTGCTGTTACAGCGAAAATTCGCTCGTTACGTAAACCAGAACCTTACAAAGGAAAAGGCGTCAAATTTGTGGGTGAGCAAATCCGCAGAAAAGCAGGTAAATCTGCAGCTAAATAATAGATAGAAATGGCATTAACTAAATCAGAAAGAAGACTTCGTATACGTAGAAGAATTCGTAAAGTCGTTACAGGTACAGCTCAGAAGCCACGTCTGTCGGTTTTTAGAAGTAATAAAGAAATTTACGCGCAATTAATTGATGATGTAAATCAAGTGACCCTAATGTCTTTCTCTTCTCGTAACAAGGAGTTGGAAGGTGCTACAGGTACTAAAAGTGACAAAAGTTTCCAGGTAGGTGAAGGCATAGCCAAACTTGCAATGGATAATGGTATAACTGAAGTTTGTTTCGATCGCGGTGGTTACCTCTACCATGGTCGTGTTAAACAATTGGCAGAAGGCGCTCGTAAAGGCGGCTTGAAATTCTAAAATGGCGAATACAATGCATAACGCACGTAAAGTAAAGCCTACGGGTATTGAATTGGTAGACCGCTTAGTAGCGGTGAACCGTGTAACAAAAGTTAACAAAGGGGGTCGTACATTCAGCTTTTCTTCCATCGTAGTTGTTGGTGATGAAAACGGTACAGCCGGTTTTGGAAGTGGTAAGTCTAAAGAAGTAAGTGAGTCTATAGCAAAAGCTGTTGAAGATGCTAAGAAGAACTTATTCCGTATTCCTTTAGTAAAAGGGACTATTCCACACGAGGAGAATGGCAAATTCGCTGGATCACGTGTATTCTTGCGCCCTGCTTCAAGCGGTACAGGAGTTATCGCTGGTGGTGCGATGCGTGCCGTACTAGAGAGTGTTGGTGTTCATGATGTACTTGCAAAGAGTAAAGGATCTTCAAATCCACAAAACGTAGTGAAAGCAACATTTGATGCTTTATTGAAGTTACGTGATGTGAAAGAGATCGCGAGAACTCGTGGTATCTCTGTGGACAAAGTTTTTAACGGATAATTCCCCAGAGGAAATGGCAAAAATTAAGATTACCCAAAAACGTAGCGTCATAGGACGTACTGCTCGCCAGAAAGCAACTATGGATGCTTTAGGCTTGCGTAAAATGAATGCATCGGTAGAAGTTGAAGCGACAGCACAAGTTCTAGGTATGGTGCGCAAGGTGAGTCACCTTGTTGAAGTAGTAGAACTTTAATATAAATAGATAAGAATGGATTTATCAAATCTCAAACCTGCGGAGGGTGCAACCCACAGCCGTAAGCGAGTAGGTCGAGGTGAAGGCTCCGGACACGGAGGTACCTCTACGCGCGGACACAAGGGTGCGCAATCGCGTTCAGGTTACAGCCGTAAAATCGGTTTTGAAGGCGGGCAAATGCCACTTCAACGTCGTGTACCAAAGTTCGGATTCACGAATCCAAACCGTGTAGAATACAAGGGGTTGAATTTGGATACGCTCCAGTCTCTTGTTGAAGCAAAAAAACTGACTACTACCATAACTGTTGCTGATTTAGTAAACAATGGCCTTGTTGGTAAGAAAGAGCTAGTGAAAGTCCTAGGTCGCGGTGAAGTGACCATGAAATTGGACATCACAGCTCATGCATTTAGTAAATCTGCGATCGCTGCTCTCGAAGCAAACGGTGGTACAGCAACTACTTTGTAATTAGATGAAACGTTTTATAGAAACCATAAAAAATATCTGGGCAATCTCAGAGCTGAAGGATAAAATCCTTACAACTCTAGGATTACTATTGATATATAGAATTGGTTCTACGGTTCTTCTTCCTGGTGTTGATCCTGAAAGTTTAACGCAGTTACAAGCACAAACCTCTGAAGGTTTATTGGGTGTGTTAAATGCGTTTACTGGTGGTGCGTTCTCACGCGCGTCAGTTATGGCTTTAGGTATTATGCCTTACATCTCTGCTTCCATTATCATTCAGTTAATGGGCATGGCAGTTCCTGCTGTTCAGAAGATGCAGAAAGATGGGGAGAGTGGTCGCCGTAAGTTGAATCAAATTACTCGTTATCTAACGATACTCATTGCTGGTGTTCAGGCTCCGTCTTATTTGGCGAACCTTAGTGCCCAGGGCGTTTCTTTAACCTTGGATCCGGGTACATTCTGGTTCCTCGCATGGGTTACCTTGACAACGGGTACCATTTTCGCGATGTGGTTAGGAGAACGCATTACAGATAAAGGAATTGGTAATGGTATTTCGCTACTCATTATGGTAGGAATCATTGCGACTCTGCCACAAGCATTCCTTCAGGAAATGTTGAGTCAGGTAGGCCAAGGTGCTGGATGGGTGGCGTTCATAATTGAACTATTCGCGCTGTTTGTGATAACGATGTTTGCCATCGCTTTGACACAAGCGGTTCGCCAGATTCCAGTTCAGTATGCGAAACAAGCTGCTGGTGGTCGTGCGGCAACTACGCCATCTGCACGTCAGTATTTGCCTTTAAAGGTGAACGCTGCAGGTGTAATGCCAATCATTTTTGCACAAGCAATTATGTTCATTCCAATTACTGTTCTTCAGTATAGTGGAGCTGAAGGAAATAGTGTAAGTTGGTTAATTACGGTATTTGGCAATATTCAAGGTTTGTGGTACAATGTAGCTTTCGCTGTATTAATCATCGTCTTCACCTATTTCTACACCGCGATACAAGTAAATACAAACTCCATCGCAGATGATTTGAAGCGTAATGGAGGATTTGTTCCAGGTATCAAGCCGGGTGGACCAACTGCTGAATTTTTAGATACTGTCTTAAGCAGAATTACTTTCCCTGGTTCATTGTTGCTCGCTTTAGTAGCAATCTTGCCAGCAGTTGCAATGACTGTAGGTTTGAATACGCAATGGGCGTACTTCTATGGAGGTACTTCATTGCTCATTACAGTTGGTGTTATCCTAGATACATTACAGCAGATCGAAAGCTATTTATTGAATAGACATTACGACGGCTTAATGAAGACTGGAAAGTTGAGAGGTAGAAACACACAAAACACGTTTAGTTAATATGGCGAAGCAAAGCGCAATAGAGCAAGACGGAACTGTAACAGAAGCATTGTCTAATGCAATGTTTCGTGTGGAGTTGGAGAATGGTCACGTAGTGACAGCGCATATCTCAGGTAAAATGAGAATGCACTACATCAAACTACTACCGGGTGATAAAGTAAAACTAGAAATGAGCCCATACGATTTGTCAAAGGCTCGTATAACGTACAGATACTAGAGAAATGAAAGTAAGAGCATCAGTAAAAAAGCGTAGCGTGGACTGTAAGATTGTTCGCCGTAAAGGACGCTTATATGTAATTAACAAGAAGAACCCCAAGTTCAAGCAACGTCAGGGTTAACCAATAATAGAAGAAAAAGACTATGGCAAGGATTGCAGGTGTAGACTTACCCAGAACCAAACGTGGTGTTATTGGCCTGACTTATATCTACGGAGTTGGCTTAAGCCGCTCTCAAGAGATTTTGGACAAGGCAGGTGTAAGTGAAGATGTAAAGGTTCAGGATTGGACGGATGAGCAGTTGACTGCTATTCGTGGTGTAATCGCTGACGAGTACAGAGTAGAAGGTGAATTGCGTTCAGAGGTTCAGTTGAACATCAAGCGTATGATGGACATCGGTTGTAACCGTGGTATCCGTCACCGTTTGGGACTTCCACTGCGTGGACAGCGTACGAAGAACAATTCACGTACTAGAAAGGGTAAGAGAAAAACGGTTGCTAACAAGAAGAAAGCGACTAAATAATAGTTAGTTATGGCTAAGAAACAGACTAAACAGACAAAGAAGCGTAAAGTGCGTATCGACGCTGTCGGTGAAGCGCACATTGGATCTTCTTTTAACAACATCATTATCTCGTTGACGAACAATCAAGGGCAAGTAATCTCTTGGTCGTCTGCCGGTAAGATGGGCTTCCGTGGTTCAAAAAAGAACACTCCTTACGCTGCACAGATGGCAGCAGAAGATTGTGGTCGTGTAGCATTGGAAGCAGGACTTAAAAAAGTGAAGGCTTACGTCAAAGGTCCAGGTAATGGACGTGAGAGTGCGATTCGTTCGCTCCACAACTTAGGAATAGAGGTTATCGAAATCATCGATATCACTCCAACTCCTCACAACGGTTGTCGTGCACCCAAGAAACGTCGCGTTTAATAAATAGAGAAGAACAGTATTATGGCAAGATATAGAGGACCAAAAACAAAGATCGCTCGCCGTATGGGTGAGCCAATCTTTGGCCCAGATAGCTCTTTCGAAAAGCGTAAGTACCCTCCGGGTCAGCACGGTAACACCCGTCGTCGCGGAAAGAAAAGCGAATATTCAGTACAGCTACAAGAAAAGCAAAAAGCGAAATACACCTACGGTATATTGGAGCGTCAATTTGCTCGTATGTTTGACAAAGCGTCACGTAGTAAAGGCAAAACAGGTGATGTATTGCTTCAACTGTGTGAAAGTCGCCTAGACAACGTTGTTTTCCGTTTAGGTTTAGGTAAAACTCGTGATGGCGCTCGTCAGCTCGTAGGTCACCGTCACATTACAGTGAACGGTCAGATCGTTAATATTCCATCAATGAATATTACTCCAGGCGATGTGATTGGAGTTCGTGAGAAGTCTAAGTCACTGGTAGTAGTTGCTGAAGCATTGGCTAGCCGTGGAACTGAGTACCCATGGTTGGAATGGAACGAAAGTAAAATGGAAGGTACCTTCTTAAGTGTTCCTTCACGCGATGCAATCCCTGAGAATATCAAGGAGCAGCTCATCGTCGAATTGTACTCTAAATAATAATCACCTTATACTCTCTTATATGGCTATCCTTAATTTCCAGAAGCCCGAAAAAGTAATAATGAACGCTTCCACTGACTTCAGTGGTCAGTTCGAGTTTAGACCTTTGGAGCCTGGTTACGGTCTTACCGTCGGTAATGCACTTCGCAGAGTTTTACTTTCCGGTCTTGAAGGTTTTGCTTTGACTTCATTGAGAATTGAAGGTGTTGACCACGAGTTCACAACCATTCAAGGTGTTGTTGAAGATGTAACTGAGATCGTTCTAAACTTGAAACAAGTACGTTTTAAGCAACAGATTGAAGCTCAGGATATCGAAACAGTGAAGTTCACAATCGGCGGTAAAGAACAGTTAGTTGCTGGCGATTTAGCATCGCACATCAGTGCTTTCCAAGTATTGAACCCAGATCACGTTATCTGTAACATGGATCCAAGCGTTAGCTTGACTATGGAAATGGTAATTGAGAAAGGGCGCGGATATGTTGGTGCTGAAATGAACAAGAAGGCAGATGCTCCAATAGGAACAATTGCTTTAGACAGCATTTACACACCGATCAAGAACGTTAAGTATTCAGTTGAAAACTACCGTGTTGAGCAAAAGACCGATTACGAAAAATTGGTATTTGAGATCGATACGGACGGTTCAATTCATCCAAAGGATGCACTGACAGAAGCGGCAAAGATTTTAATCCACCACTTCATGCTCTTCAGTGATGAGCGTATCAGCTTAGAAGATGAAGAGTCTTCAGAGACTGAGAGCTACGATGAAGAAGCATTACATATGCGTCAATTGCTTAAAACTAAGCTGCATGATATGGACTTGAGTGTTCGTGCTTTGAACTGTTTGAAAGCAGCAGAGGTTGATACATTGGGTGATTTAGTGACATTCTCTAAGTCTGATTTAATGAAATTCCGCAACTTCGGTAAGAAGTCTCTTACTGAGCTGGAGGAGTTAGTTGAAAGTAAAAACTTGAGCTTCGGGATGGATATCTCAAAATATAAGCTCGATAAAGAATAAGCATGAGACACGGTAAGAAATTTAACCACCTCGGTAGAAAAACTGCGCACAGAAAAGCGATGTTGAGTAACATGGCAGGCTCATTAATTGAGCACAAACGTGTAATGACAACAGTGCAAAAAGCAAAGGCGTTGCGTAAGGTAATTGAGCCTTTAGTAACTCGTTCAAAAGAGAATACTACGCACAATCGTCGTGTTGCTTTTGCAGTATTACGTCAAAAAGAGGTTGTAACTGAATTATTCAATGTGGTGGGTCCTAAGGTCGGTGATCGCCCTGGTGGATATACTCGTATCATCAAAACAGGAAACCGTCAAGGTGATAATGCAGAGATGTGTATGATTGAATTGGTAGACTTCAATGATATGTACGGGAAAGACGAGAAGAAGACTACTCGTCGCAGCCGTCGTGCAAAAACTGAAACTGCGCCAGCAGTTGAGGAAGCTGCACCAGTAGCTGAAGTACCTGCAGCAGCAGAAGAATCAAAAGAAGAATCTGCTGAATAACAAAGAATTAATGCACCAAATCGGTCATTGTTAAGTAATTTCGAGGGGAAATTAGGTTCAAGCCTGGTTTCCCCTTTTTTTTGAAGATAGCGACTCATGAAAGAATCAAACAAAAAAGCTGTTTTACTACTGGAAGATGGTGCAGTATTTTATGGAACTTCCACTGGTTTGGACGGTACGGCCTACGGAGAAATATGTTTCAATACAGGTATGACGGGGTATCAAGAGATCTTTACGGATCCATCTTACTTCGGTCAGCTAATGGTAATGGCCACTTCTCACATCGGGAATTACGGTGTGAAGGATACAGAGGTTGAGAGTAAGCATATTCAGATTGCCGGATTAGTTACCAAAAATTTCAGTGAGGTTGCATCTAGAATCGGTAAAACAGACAGCTTGTATGGTTACTTCGAAAAAGAAGGTAAAGTAGCGATTAGAGATATCGACACTCGTGCACTTGTCCGTCACATTCGTGATTCAGGGGCAATGAATGCTGTTATTTCCACAGAGATTCATGACATTCAAGCCTTAAAACAAGAGTTAGCGAAGTGCCCTTCCATGGAGGGTTTGGCTTTAGCACCAACCGTTAGTTGTTCAGAGGCATATGAGGTAGGTCCTTCAGATTCTACTTTAAAAATCGCTGCTTTAGATTTAGGTATTAAAGAGAATATTATTCGTTGCATGACAGAAAGAGGTGCAAGAGTAAAAGTGTTTCCTTGGAATACGAGCACTGAAGAAATGCTTGCATGGGCTCCTAGTGGATTGTTTTATTCAAACGGCCCTGGTGATCCTGCGGCTTCGCCAGAAGTTGTAGCAGAAGTTGCTAAGGGAATCGGCTCCGGACTACCTGTGTTCGGAATCTGCTTGGGTCATCAGATGATTGCATTAGCGAGTGGATTGTCGACCTTTAAAATGCATAATGGACACCGAGGAATAAATCATCCGGTGAAGAACATTGAGACCGGTAAAGGTGAAATCACATCGCAGAATCATGGCTTCGTAGTAAACATGGAGGATGTTGAAAAGGCCGAAAACGTCGCTTTGACGCACATTCACTTGAATGATCAAACCGTTGCGGGAATTAAGCGCACGGATGCGAATTGTTTCTCTGTACAATTCCACCCTGAGGCCAGCCCAGGTCCACATGACAGTAGATATTTATTTGACGATTTCATAGAACGTATAAAGAACCACTAGTCCGCAAGGAACAAGAACTAACACTCTAAAAAGAAACAATATGTCTGTTATTACGCATATTCATGCAAGACAAATTTTGGATTCACGTGGTAATCCAACAGTTGAAGTTGATGTAATTACCTCTACCGGTGCAATGGGAAGAGCTGCGGTGCCTTCTGGTGCATCAACGGGGATTCACGAAGCAGTAGAATTGCGCGATGATGACGCTAGCGTATACATGGGTAAAGGTGTATTACAAGCCGTTCAAAATGTAAATGATATAATTGCACCAGAATTGGAAGGTGAGATCGTTACCGAGCAAGCGGAGATTGATCAAATAATGATTGATTTAGACGGAACTGAGAACAAGGGAAAGTTAGGAGCTAATGCAATCTTAGCGGTTTCTTTAGCAGTTGCAAAGGCAGCAGCAGAAAGTACAGGTCAGTCCTTGTACCGCTACATTGGCGGTGTTAACGCGAGAACGTTGCCAGTTCCTATGATGAATATCTTAAACGGTGGTTCACACGCGGACAATTCAATTGACTTTCAAGAGTTCATGGTCATGCCTTTTGGTGCTGAATCATTCAGTCAAGCATTGCGTATGGGTACTGAGGTATTCCATAATTTAAAGAAAGTACTAAAGAGTAAAGGTTATTCAACGAACGTAGGTGATGAAGGTGGTTTTGCGCCGTCAATTGGCTCGAACGAAGAGGCACTCGAAATTATTTTAGAAAGCATTGAGAAAGCAGGTTACAAGCCAGGTCAAGATATCTGGATTGCGATGGATGCTGCAGCTTCTGAATTTTATAATGAAGAAAAAGGTACTTACGTATTCCACAAGAGTGACGGTCGTGAACTAACTTCTGATGAGATGGTCGATTATTGGGCAAACTGGATTGAAAAATATCCAATTGCGTCTATCGAAGACGGTCTTCATGAAGACGATTGGGCTGGATGGGCTAAACTTCACGCGAAAATTGGAGATAAGGTCCAATTGGTAGGTGACGATTTATTTGTGACCAACGAGAAGCGCGTTGCACGCGGTGTCGAAGAAGGGAGTGCGAATTCGGTTTTGATTAAAGTAAACCAAATTGGTACGCTTACGGAGACCATCAATACGGTAACGCTCGCAAACCGTCATATGATGACTGCAGTGATGTCACACAGATCGGGTGAGACAGAAGATTCAACAATCGCAGATTTAGCGGTAGCTTTGAATACTGGTCAGATTAAAACGGGTTCTGCATCTCGTTCAGACCGTATGGCGAAATACAATCAACTATTGAGAATTGAAGAAGAGCTTGGTGAAAATGCAGTTTTCCCTGGTAAAAATTTCAGATTCATCAGTTAATAATTCAGGAAAACCTATCTATCATGGAAAAAATTAAAGAACAGTTCAGAGACATCTTTCCGGACATCGTAGCTGATACCAAGGCTTTTCTAAAAGCCAATGGTGATAAGACCATCGGTGAGATAAAGGTAAGTCAGCTCTACGGTGGTATGCGCGGTATGCCCGCGCTCATTTGCGAGACCTCGAAATTGGATCCTGAAGAAGGTATTCGCTTCCGTGGCTACAGTATTCCTGAACTTCAAGAGAAACTTCCTAAGTATCCTGGTGGCGAACAGCCTTTGCCAGAAGGACTGTTTCATTTGATGTTAATGAATGAAGTTCCTACTGAGGCAGAAGCACGCCGCTTGAGTAACAACTGGGTGCGTCGTAATAACGTTCCGGTTCATGTGTTCAAAGCCATTGACGCACTCCCAACCCGTACTCATCCGATGACACAGTTTACTGTAGCTATTATGGCAATGCGCACGGAAAGTGAATTTGCAAAGGCATACAGTCGCGGCGTACATAAAAGCGAATACTGGGATGCGACTTACGAAGATTCAATGAATCTCATTGCTCGTTTACCACGTGTTGCTGCATACATCTACCGTCGTATGTACCATAACGATCAGCATATTGAACCAGATCCGAGCTTAGACTGGTCGGGTAACTTCGCACACATGTTGGGCTTCGATAACGATGAGTTCAAAGAATTGATGCGTTTGTACATGACTATTCACGCCGATCACGAAGGTGGAAACGTGAGTGCACATACAGTACATTTGGTAGGGTCTGCGTTAAGTGATGCGTATTTGAGTTTTGCTGCCGGTATGAATGGTCTAGCGGGTCCTTTACACGGTCTCGCGAATCAAGAGGTTATTCGTTGGATTAATAACATGCGTCAAGAATTGGGCGGTGGTTTGCCTACTAAAGAGCAGATTGCTAGTTATTGTAAAAAAACACTTGCGGATGGTAAAGTTATTCCAGGTTTTGGACATGCGGTGTTACGTAAGACCGATCCTCGATATACAGCGCAACGTGAGTTTGCAAAGGCGAAAATGCCAAATTCAGAGTTGTTTAAAATTGTAAGCATGATCTATGAGGTGGTGCCAGATATTTTAAGCGCTACTGGTAAAGTCAAGAATCCATGGCCGAATGTGGATGCACACAGTGGTCAATTGCTCACCCATTACGGCTTGGTAGAATATGAATTCTACACAGTATTGTTTGGTGTAGCACGTTCGCTAGGAACGTTATCAAATTTGATTTGGGACCGTGCAATGGGAATGCCGATTGAACGTCCAGGATCGACCACAACGGACTTGCTAAAAGAAAAATTGAAGTAATTCCATTGAACGGAAAATTAAAGGCCTCGGGAAAATTGTTTTCCCGAGGCCTTTTTGTTTGATTTACAGTGGTTTTATGTTTTAATAGTTTATATATTTGCACCCCTTTTCGGACATGAAGCATACCACCGAAGAGGACTACTAATAACTACAACCACTCTTAGAGTTAATGGGAAGTGTGTGCAAAGCTCTGAGATACAAGTAAATCTCTCATGTCAGAAGAGAATCAAGTACCTGCAGAAGAGGTACAACAAGAGACTCCAGCTCAGGAAGCTCCAAAAACAGAAGAAACCGTAGTAGAAACACCCGTTGCAGCCACAACTGAAGAAGTTGCTGAGGAAGTCGTTCCTGAAGCTCCTGTTGAAGCCGCAACTGAAGAAGTTACTGAGGAAGTAGTTTCTGAGGCTCCTGTTGCAGCCGCAACTGAAGAAGTTGCTGAGGAAGTCGTTCCTGAAGCTCCTGTTGCAGCCGCAACTGAAGAAGTTGCTGAGGAAGTCGTTCCTGAAGCTCCTGCATTTAGTTGGGCAGACGTAGAAGGCGGTGCAGATACAGATAGCGGCGAACGTCAAGCGTTGGTTGATCTGTATGCAGAAACTTTAGGTTCTTCGGTTGAGCATCAGGTCGTTGAAGGTAAGGTTACCGTAAAGACTGACCGCGAAGTAATTATCGACATCAACTCTAAGAGTGAAGGTGTAGTGAGCTTGAATGAGTTCCGTTACAACCCAGAATTAGCAGTTGGCGATACGGTAGAAGTATTGGTTGATCGTCAGGAAGACAAAAACGGTCAGTTGGTATTATCACACAGAAAAGCGCGTTCGATCAAAGCTTGGGACCGTGTTAACGAAGCGCATGATAACGATGAAATCGTTAAAGGTTACGTTAAGGCACGCACGAAAGGTGGTATGATCGTAGATATATTCGGTTTAGAGGCATTCTTGCCGGGATCGCAAATCGACGTTAAGCCAATCCGCGATTACGACCAATATGTTGATAAAACAATGGAATTCAAAGTGGTTAAAATCAACCACGAATTCAAAAATGTTGTTGTTTCTCATAAAGCACTTATCGAGGCAGATCTTGAAGAGCAGAAAAAAGAGATCATTGGTAAATTGGAGAAAGGACAAGTTCTTGAAGGTACCGTTAAGAATATTACTTCGTACGGTGTATTCATCGACTTGGGCGGTGTAGATGGTCTGGTTCACATCACTGATTTGAGCTGGAGCCGTATCAACCACCCGTCTGAAGTTGTAGAATTGGATCAAAAAATTAACGTAGTAATCCTTGATTTCGATGAAGGTAAAACACGTATTCAATTAGGTCTCAAGCAACTTGAGAAGCACCCATGGGATGCCCTAGACGAAAACCTAAGCGTTGGTGACAAGGTGAAAGGTAAAGTAGTTGTTTTGGCAGATTATGGAGCATTCGTTGAAATTCTTCCTGGAGTTGAAGGTCTGATTCACGTTAGTGAAATGAGCTGGTCAGCACACTTACGTAGTGCTGGTGACTTCATGAAAGTTGGCGACGAAGTAGAGACGGAAGTTGTAACATTAGACCGTGAAGACCGTAAGATGAGTTTGGGTATCAAGCAATTAACTACAGATCCATGGACCGATATTACTACTAAATACCCGCAGGGCTCGAAGCACGAGGGTACAGTACGTAACTTCACGAACTTCGGTATATTCTTAGAGCTGGAAGAAGGAATTGATGGTTTGATCCACATTTCTGATTTGAGCTGGACGAAAAAAATCAAGCATCCTTCAGAGTTTACAACCATTGGCGCCAAGTTAGAGGTAGTAGTTCTTGATATCGATGCAGATAATCGTCGTTTGAGTTTAGGCCATAAACAAGTTGAGTCTAATCCGTGGGATGCATATACTGATGTATTCGCCGTAGGTAAGACTGTCACTGGTACCATGATTAATTCTGGTGATAAGGGTGGTGATGTTAAGTTTGATGCTTACGATGGCGTTGAAGCGTATTGTCCTGCACGTCATATCACGAAGGAAGATGGTGCGAAGCTTGAAAAAGGTGAAACTGCTGAATTCAAAGTAATTGAATTCAATAAGGACAACCGCCGTATTGTTGTGTCTCACGTAGGCACATATAAGGAGGTTGAAATGAAGAAAGGCCGTAGTGGCGGAGGTGGTAACAAAGGCGGAAACGTTTCTGTACCTAACCAAAACGTAGAGCGTTCAACTATGGGCGATCTAGATGCTTTAGCAGCTTTGAAAGAGCAAATGGATAACGATAACAAGTAAATCTTGTTAGAGTCTTATGAAGTCCTCGGGCCCTTGGGTTCGGGGACTTTTTTTATGGGTGCTATTGTGATGCGGCAGAAGAGCCCTAAATTCGGAATATGAGAATAGGAGAAATAATAAACGCTTTAGAAGAGTGGGCGCCCCCGGTGCTTCAGGAGTCTTACGATAATAGTGGACTCATTGTTGGAGCGCTGGACTGGGAAACCAGTGGCGTGTTAGTAACATTGGATTGTCTGGAATCGGTTGTGGATGAGGCCATAGAAAAAAAGGTCCAGTTCATTATTGCACACCACCCCATTGTTTTTAGTGGATTGAAACGCTTCAATGGACGCACTTATGTTGAACGCGTTATTATGAAAGCTATAAAACACAACATCGCGATTTATGCGATTCACACAAATTTAGATAATGTACTGTGGGGTGTGAATGCCAAGATCATGTCTTTGTTGGGCGTTTCCAATCACAGCGTGCTCAGTCCTATGGCTGATACGCTTTATAAATTCCAGGTGTATGTACCGAGGGCAGCACGAAAAGAGGTCGCTGAAGCCGTATTTGCAGCTGGAGGAGGAAAGGTAAGTGCTTATCAAGAGTGTAGCTTTACGACAAACGGTAAAGGAACATTCAAGCCAACTCAGGGCACAAATCCGGTTGTTGGTGAAATAGGTATACGAGAAGAGGTTGATGAGGTAAAATTGGAATTTATTGTACCCAATTTCGCGATATCGGCCGTAGAGCATGCGGCACGTACTACCCATCCATACGAAGAGATGGCCTATGAGTGGTTAAACATCGCGAATAAGGCAACCGACTATGGTGCTGGAGCGTATGGGGAATTGCCGGAAGCAATGCCGTTTGATGCCTTTTTAGAACATGTAAAAACAACGTTTGGGACGACCATTCGATATACAAAACCTATTGCAGATAAAGTCCGTACGGTCGCTGTTTGCGGGGGTTCCGGCAGCTTTTTGCTTGGTACGGCAAAGGCCGTAAAGGCGGATGTGTTTATCACCGCTGATTACAAATACCATCAATTCTTTGATGCAGATGCTGCGATAACAATATTGGATGTTGGACATTTTGAAAGTGAGCAGTTTACAATCGGTCTAATTGCTGAGTTCATTGAGAAAAAATTCCCTAAATTTGCCGTCCTCACAACAGAGGTAAACACAAATCCTATTCAGTACTATTAGTATGGCTAAGAAGGCAAAAGAGATCAGCGTAGAAGACAAGCTAAGAGCACTTTACGATCTACAGATTATTGATCGTCGTATCGACGAGATTCGTGCGATGCGCGGTGAACTCCCATTGGAGGTAGAAGATTTGGAAAGTGAAGTAGCTGGTTTAGAGACTCGTATGGAGAAAGTAAACAACGAGGTTGCAGATCTAGAACAAGATATCAAGGACAAATTACTCTTAATCAAAGAGAGCGAGGAGAAAATGGCGAAATATGCCAAGGATCAGGAGCAAGTTCGCAACAATCGCGAGTTTGAAGCCATCGCTAAAGAGATTGAGTACCAAGAGTTGGAAATCCAATTAGCAGAAAAGCGTATTAAGGAATTCAATGCCCGTATCGATTCAAAGAAAGAGGTAAATGCGGAGGCGGGAGAGCGTTTTGCAGAGCGCAAGCAGCACCTTGATCACAAGGTAGCGGAATTGGACAGTATTATGTCTGAGACGCAGAAAGAGGAGGAAATGCTTTTGGCTAAGTCTGAAGAGACTAAAGGTACTATTGAGTCTCGTTTGGCAGAAGCATACGATCGTATTCGTACCGCAACTAAAAATAAGTTGGCTGTCGTTTCTGTGGAACGTGGTGCATCTGCAGGTTCATTCTTCGTGATTCCACCGCAGCGCCAAATGGAATTAGCACAGCGCAAGAAAATCATGATTGATGAGCACAGTGGTCGTATTCTAGTTGATCCTTTATTAGCTCAAGAGGAAGAAGAGAAAATGCAACGGATGATTGCGGGTTGGTTGAAATAACCGGAACCTACACTATAGATACTGAAAACCCGCGGCCATAGGCCGCGGGTTTTTTTATGCTGGGTGCTGGGATCGTGGGCTCGCTTACGCTCGCCCATGAATCAAAGATGTTTCTAAATTTTACTTCGTACAGACGTACAACATTTCGCGCTTAGGGAGCGCATATTTTGAGAACCATTCCGCCGGCAATTCTTTACCTGCGTCAAAGGTCGTTACTTTGAAACCTGCCGTAGTTAAGCGCTCAGGGTAATCTTGACCGTACAAACGAACATGATCGTACTGACGGAAACGACGCTCGCGTTCCGCAGGATCTTTAATGCTAGGGTCTTCATCCGTTTTAGCGTAATCTGGGTCCAAAGGAACTTGCATGATGGCTAAACCGCCGGGCTTTAAAATACGGCGCAGTTCACGCATAGCTTGTTGGTCGTCATCCACATGTTCTAAAACGTGATTACAGAAAATGGTATCATACGTGTTGTCTTCTAACGGGATGTTCTGTACATCAAAGCGAAGATCTGCTAATGGCGAAAAGAGGTCAGCTGTGGTATAGTCCAAATGCTTCATTTTCTTAAAGCGACCATAGAAACACTGTTCTGGTGCAATATGCAGAAGGTTTTGCGGTTCAGTTAAAAAGTTGGTGTAGTCTTTAAGGTAGAGCCATAAGAGACGATGACGCTCCAATGAATTGGTCCCCGGACACAAGGCATTTTCACGCTGGTTAGGGCCGTAGCCATAAGGGAAGAATCTATTATATCCTCGTCCGTCTATGGGGTCGATAAATTTAGAGCCTTTGAAAAGTACGGGTGCAACCCACTGAACCAAATAGCTTAATCGAATAAGAAGGGGGCGTGGCACTTTGGCCAATGCCCATTTCATAATGCTAGAAATCATAATTTCTCGTATTCCGCAGGTTCCATACCCAACGCGTCATAAATGTATTGGAAGGTACTTAGAATTTCAGGCTCACCGTTAACGACTGCTACATCGTGTTCAAAGTGTGCGCTGTATTTTCCATCCGCCGTAAGGATGGTCCATCCATCTTCCAGCTGTTTGATGCGCTGTGTGCCTAGGTTGATCATGGGCTCGATAGCAATGACCAATCCTTCCTGAATTTTCTTACCTCTGCCGCGCTTACCGTAGTTCGGTACTTGCGGTTCTTCGTGCATTTTTTTTCCTAAACCGTGTCCTACGAGTTCACGAACAACGCCATATCCTCTACTTTCAGTGTATTCTTGAATAGCAGCACCTATATCCCCAATACGATTACCTGCGCGTACTTCTCGAATACCGGCATATAGTGATGCTTTGGTATCCTCTAATAATTTAGCCGTTACTTCATCAACTTCACCGATGGGAAAAGTATACGCGTGGTCACCATAATAGCCGTTCATGAATACCCCGCAATCTACACTCATGATATCGCCTTCTTGAAGCGATGATTTACCAGGGATGCCGTGCACAATATGCGCGTTTGGAGACATGCACAGGCTGTTTGGAAAACCATACATTCCTAGAAATCCAGGTTCGCCGCCGTGGTCTCGGATGAACTCCTCAGCTTTTTTATCCAATTCTAACGGTATAGCACCAGGCACTACTAGCGGTGCAAGCATCCCTAAGGTCTTGCTTACCAATTGTGCGCTTTCACGCATCAATTCTATTTGCTCAGCGCTTTTATATTTTATCATTTATTCGCTTTCAATAAATTTTCTCCCGTCATTTCTTCCGGTTGCACAACGCCCATCAGTGCCAATATGGTTGGTGCGATATCGCCTAATTTTCCTTCCTTCAATGCTAAGTTTTGCGACGAAGAGCCAACCAGGAAACAGGGTACTACAGTGGTGGTGTGCGCTGTATTGGGGCTTCCATCTTCGTTTAGCATACAATCTGCGTTACCGTGGTCGGCGAGAATGATAAACTGATACTCTTTTTCTAATCCTGCTTCCACTACCGATTGTAAGCAATGGTCTACTGTCTCACAAGCCTTAACTGCTGCATCCATAACCCCTGTATGCCCTACCATATCGGGGTTGGCAAAATTCAAGCAAATGAAATCGGTTGTTCCTTCTTTTAGCTTCGGTACGATTGCATCTCTAATATCTCCTGCACTCATTTCAGGTTGTAGGTCATAAGTGGCTACCTTCGGTGATGGGCATAACAAACGTTCCTCGCCTTTAAAAGGTTCTTCGCGGCCGCCTGAAAAGAAGAAAGTTACGTGCGGATACTTTTCCGTTTCAGCAATTCTAATTTGTGTCTTGCCGGTTGTTTCCAAAACTTCGCCCAAAGTATTCGATAGATTATCCTTTCGAAAAACTACCTCAACGCCCTTAAAAGTATCGTCATAGCTAGTCATGGTGACATAGTGTAAATTCAATGCACTCATGTTGTGCTTTGGGAAATCTCGCTGCGTCAATACTTCAGTGATCTCGCGACCACGATCGGTACGGAAATTAAAGACTAGCACAACATCATTCTCTTTTATACACGCCAATGGATTTCCCTCGTCGTTCGCGACGAAAATCGGTTCCATGAATTCATCTGTTGTTCCTGCCGCATACTGCGCTTTTACTGCGCCAATGACATCCTGAGTAGCTGTTCCTTTACCATTGACTAGTAGGTGGTAAGCGCGTGCAACGCGCTCCCAGCGCTTGTCTCGATCCATGGCGTAGTAGCGCCCTATAACACTGGCTATACGACCGGTCGTGGTATCCATGTGATCTATCAAATCCTGTAGGTAATCTGCACCGCCTTGAGGATCGGTATCTCGTCCATCAGTAAATGCGTGAACAAAGACGTTTTCAAATGCTTCAGCATACAGCCAGCTGCACAGCGCTTTTGCATGATTGATATGTGCGTGAACCCCGCCATCACTCAATAGACCCGTAATATGTATGTTTCCACCTGTGGCTTTGGCATGTGCTAAAGCATTATGAAGTGTAGGGTCGTTAGCGAAATCGCCGTTCTTCGCTGCAAGATTAATTTTCACTAAATCTTGGTAGACAACACGGCCAGCTCCTAGATTCATATGGCCAACTTCTGAATTGCCCATCTGCCCATCTGGAAGACCGACATCTAACCCTGAGGTTTTGATCCAAGTTTGTGGGTAGTTCTGGTAGAGACTATCGACAAAGGGTGTATTTGCCTTGTCTATGGCGCTTACTTCAGGATTATCGGCGCGTCCCCAACCGTCGAGAACTATCAATGCTGTTTTTTTCATAGTGTCTGATGGAGCGACAAATTTAAGGATTATTAGGCCAAAAAAAACCCGCCATTAGAGGCGGGTTTTTATGAACTTTATTGCCGTTTAATACACGGCAATCCAAGCATTTGGGGTTATTCCTCTTGCATTCTCAAGTGCTTCAAGAGCAGCTCTTAATTCTTTATGCTCGCTAAGCACAACTCTATATGTTGGAATACTTTCTACATATTTTACTTCAAGCCCGTCAATATTTAAAGTGGCCGAGTAATCATCAGCTAATGACTTTTCAGGGAATGAACCAATCACAACATGATATCCGTTGAATTCATTGATAATTTCTGTTGCTTCAATACTAGTACTAGAATTACCGTTTTCTGTAGATTGAAGTTGCTCCTTTAATTTCGCATTTTCTGCCTCTAAACGTGATTTTTCCCCTTCTTTCTGGGCGGATAAGTCATCAAATGCTAGAACTGCTGCCGTTAAATCACCAGATAGTTTGTCAATTTTATTTTTCGCCGCCAAGAGTTCATCAGCATTGTTTGATTTCCCTAAGTCAATTCTAACACCAGTAAAAAATCGAAGAATTTTATCATTTCCAGAACCGTTAACGTAGCCATCTATATAGTCATCAATAAACATTGTATATCGGGTTCCCATCATCAATGTTCCAAAGGGTAATAGATTCCCTAATTCTGCTGTAGCACCAACAACCATGTGTTCGGCAAAACCATAATTACCAGGACTAGATTCAGCTAACCCAGTTCCTATACCCAGATCTAGATTGAATTTTGACAACCAATCAATGGACAGATCTGGTAAAACGTTGTAATGACCAATGACTTCGATTGGTATCAAGCCTGAAGAAAACCTGTTTGGAGTACTTATACCGATAACACCAAGTGTTGCTTCAGCACTAATTTTATCATCATGGGTGTAAAATGCACCCATCCTCATGCCAGCATTTCCTGCGGGGACACTTAAATTAATGAAGTTGTACGAAGGACGAACATCGGATACATGAATATTCTCTTCGACTGTAGCAATATAGGACCACTTACTTTGCCCATATGTTGAAAGATTGGACGTTAGAAAAATACAGACTAATAAAATTAATTTTTTCATTACGATCGATTTGATATTTGATATTTGTATGGATTTAATGTCAAATATAGGTTTTAAAAATGTTCCATTCTTATTTCCAAAACGTCTTTGACATGATTTAAAGTAAATATACGCGCCGTATGCTCGCCCTTGAGCTTCATTGATTTATAAACTGAAAGTGGAAACATATTTAACAGCTCTGTTAAATATGGGATTGAAAGGCAGAGTAAAAGACACTTAACTTTGAGAAAAGATATTTAAATAAAAAGGCTAGAATAAATTTATTCTAGCCTTTTTTCATTAAATCTAATCCTATTATTTGAGTCTTATTTCTGTACGCCTGTTTACAGCACGGGCATCGGCTTCTGAATTAGGAATCACAGGATAAGAATTACTTTCACCCTTAGCTTCTAGTCTATTTTCAGCAATTCCTTTGTTTACAAGCCAAGTTTTTACGGTTAATGCTCTTTCAATCGAAAGTTTTTCATTGAAATCTTCAGGTCCTAAATCATCCGTATGGCCTATGATGACTGCTTTTAAATCATCATTATTAGATAGCACGTTAAAGAGGGTCATTAATTCAGGAATGTCGGCGGTGCGAATTGTACTTTGATTAATATCAAAATGAACACTTTGAAGAATGTATTCTTTAAGTGGTTCGTTTTTCACGCCTCCTAGCTCTTCTTTAAGTGATTCGACAGACTTTTCTAGCGTTTCAATGGTTGAACGACTCTGTTGTGCCAATACATTAGCATTCGCTCTGGCTAAAGCCAACTCAGCATTCAGCTTTGCAGCTTTTTTTTCAGCATCTGCGATCATTGTTTTTGTCTTAGCATTTTGGCCAAGATTTACACGAGCTGAGGTAAAGAACCGCAATAGTTGATCATTAGAAGTTCCATCAACTAGGGTGGCATCAATGTAATCATCAATGAAATAAGTATTGCGGAACCCGAAACTCAATTTGCAGCGGTCATTAAGTGGCACATCCAAAGAGGCTCCAGCAGATAAGTGTTCACTGAAAGAGAAACGACCAGAACTGTTATAAGTAGCGCTTCTTGCCCTTACAAGTGCTGTACCTACGCCCAAGTCAAGATTAAATTTGAAAGGAGAGTCACTAGCTAAATATGGTAGGATATTGTAATGTCCTACTAGTTCTACAGGGACAATTTTTGTAAACCACGAATTAGGCTTAGATGTACCTACCACACCTAAGGTAAGTTCAGCAGCTAAATGATCATTCTTAGTGTAATGAAACCCTGACCGCATGCCGGAATTCGCGGCAAGTTGTGTTAAAGAGAGAAAATCAAATGAGCTTCTTGCGTCTCCTAAGGTTACAGTTTCTTCAACGCTTATTTGCAATGCCCACTCGCTTTGGGCACTAACAAAAGTTTGAAAAGAAAAAATGAAAAGTATAGTTAAGACGTGGTTTTTCATATCTGATTATTTGTTGTGAAACTAATCAAATATAATTCTAAACATCGTTTAATATATCAAAATGAATCAAATAATATGTTTTTTTGACTCTGTTGGATCTTTACCTTTTCGGAACCAACGTGCACTATGCTCACCTTTTAATTCCATCGACGTCCCGTGTACACGAATCCAAGAGCCTTCTCGAAGTCCGTATACAGGCTGGTCGTTGAATTGGTGGAATTCCTTTATTCTCGTCGCTCTAGTTTCTCCCATGTGTGTGCTTCCTTCCACTGGATCCAAGTAGTGCGGGTTAATGTTGAAGGGAACCCATCCCCATGCGTCGAAAGTTGGCGGATACACAATAGGCATATCGTTGGTTGTACAGATACTTAGGCCCGTCATGTTGCAACCTGCAGACGTTCCCATATACGGCTTCCCTTCGCGAACTGCTGAGTCTATTGCCTTGAAATAGCCACTTTCATGGAGTGTTTTCGCTAAAACGAAAGTGTTCCCCCCACCGGTAAAAAAGCCATCAGCCCAACGGCAACCTTCATCGGCATCGGCAAACTCATGCGCACCGCGCATTTCGAACCCCCATGGGGCGAAAACTTCTTTAGCCTTCGCTGTATAGGCCTCGTGAGTCATACCGCCAGGCCGGGCGAACGGAATGAAAAGGATTTTTGGTGCGTTGGTAAAGAAATCGGCGCACTCTTCTTTGAGATAACTAAGGTAGGGTTCGCCGTAAACGGTAGAGGTACTTACGATGAGTAGATTCATTACTGATGTATGCTAAATTTAAAGTCAAGAGGATAAGTCCAAATCGATTTTTTACCGTCTCGTAATTCGGTCCAGATCGGACGAACGATGCCGCCGTGTGCGCTGATGTGGTTGTAATCACCCATGAAAAATTCATCAGAAGGATAGAACGGTGCGTTATTTATTTTTAATTCACTCCAATGCGCCCCGCCGTCTGTACTTTGTGCTAAATAGGTGTTTGTTTCAGTTGGAGAAGCGGTCTCGCGGCGGTCATAGTATACGGCGAAGAGTGCACCGGTTGTTGGATCAATTGTAAGCCAGGGAAGGAATTGATCGCTTTTTCCTCCTTGAGAAATACGCTTGGGATCAGACCAGTTTTTACCGCGATCATCACTAAAGGCAAAGTAAATTTCACCTCCAAATTTCTTGTTTTGATCGCCCCAGCACACATAAACGCGGCCATAAAACGGACTGTCTTTACAGTGGTCTACAACGGTTACGGGCATACCATTGCAACGGTTAAACCCAGTGTAACTCTGTGTCCAGCCGGCTTCTTGTCGCGCGATGGGCCTGGTTTCCCAACGTTTTCCGTTCTTAATGCTCATCCAAATACTTTGATCGAGCGCCCAGCCTACGTAGACTTCGTTTTTTGTCCCGTACGCGGGCACAGCACCCTCAGCAGTTCCATCATCATCAATGCAATTTCCTAAAAAGGAGGAAATCTCTTCCGGGGTAGACCAGCTTTCGCCTTGATTTCGGCTCTCGCTAAATAATATGCGCGAGTGGCATTCGGGATCGTCTGTCCCGTAGCGATCGAATTGGGTCCAACTCAATGCGATGGCACCGTTTTTCGGATTTACTGCAGTCCATTCTTTATCGTGTTTTTTACCATTTACCGCAGTAAAGCTGCCGTCATTGAAGGTGTCGTTGGGACCGTCTTTAGTCTGGCAAACCATTCGGTCCAGTATCTGATCACTATTCCAATTCGTGCCTTCGGGGTCGCTCAGGTGGAAAAAATAGGTGCGCCCTTTAAAATCGGTCACCAAACATGGATCGCCCCAAACGCCGTAAGGACTTGAAATAGTCTTTTGAGTCCAATGCAATCCACCGTCCGTGCTTTGGTAGAAATTATTCAATACCGATGCGGCATATACATTCTGGGTATTCGTTGGGTCTACAGATATGCTCGGTTCGCATATGCCGGTTTGATAAGCGGGACCTTCATGGATAAGCACGGCTTGAGCGAGCCCAACAGTTGGCAGAAATAGCCCGAACAGAAGCACGGTTAGGGTTGAAAAATGCTTTATTTTCACGCGTATGAAAGTATTGTTAGTTTTTGTTTCCCTATGGTTAGGTGCGTTCTCGCCGACCACCACAAGTCCTACTAAGGTAAGACATGACTTCTATGTGAGCGTCACAGATTTGAATGTTGATACGAACAAGGGAGTACTCACAGGTGTGGTAAAAACGTTTCCAGACGATTGGGAGCGAGCGATGAATGAGCTCCTTCAGGAAAAAGTCCAGCGCTATGTATCCTTAGATTCTACGACACAATTTGAGTTGCACGCTAGTTATATTGAGTCGCGACTAAAGATTTCTTTAAATAAAGAATCGCTGCCCATTACTTTTTATACCACGGCGAATGGTCCTGATGAACTGTACCTCTTATTTGTTGCGGATTACGGAGAGAAATCTTTGGAAGCGTTGTCAGGAAAGTGGCGTGTTCGCAATGAATTCTTGGCAGATATCTACCCCACTCAAGAGAACATTGTCCTTTTCCATTATGACGGTGATCAGAAAACCAACAGCTGTAGAGAGGGAAACGATTATACCTTGACTTTCGATTTTTGATGTTCTATTTCAACTTAGGCATTCGCCACATTACGGATCTACAGGGCTACGACCACATGTTGTTTTTGCTTGCGCTTACTTTGCCATTAAGTTTTTCATTGTGGAAGCCTACTCTAAAATGGATTACAGCCTTTACCTTGGGGCACAGTATATCCCTTGCCATTTCAGCATTAGGCTGGGTCGCATTACCGGCTGCTTGGGTGGAACTGGCCATTGCAGTGACTATAGGGCTGACGGTGCTGATTCATTTATTTACCGGATTTAAAGTCATGGCGCATGGGATGTGGATGGCGGGATTATTTGGTTTAATTCACGGTTTTGGATTTGGGTCCTACTACACCTTTATTGCACAAAGCGAGTCCTTTTGGTGGGCATGGCTTCCTTTTAATGCAGGCATTGAAGCGGGACAAATTGCCGTTGTACTCTGTTTGCTTTTTGTATATTGGATTTTCCAAAAATTTGGTGGCCGTAGTGGTGTGTATCGCTGGCTGCTTTCTGGAGTTGTTTTAACGCTGAGTGTTCAAATGATTTTGAACCGCCTTCCAGAAGTTTTTGGCGCTTAACATAGCCTACACATGAGAAAATTAGCCCTCAGCCTTTTGGCACTTGCAACCTTTGCGTTACACGCGCAAAATGTGAACACCTCAAAGTTCCGTCAATTGGGACAAGAACTTCCCACACCGAACGTCTATAGAACGGCCTCTGGTGCGCCTGGTCACGAATACTATCAGCAGCGTGCGGACTATGATATGTCCATTACATTAGACGATGAAACCCAACGAATTTACGGGGAAGAGACGATAACCTACACGAACAATAGTCCGGACGAGCTTCGCTATTTGTGGGTCCAATTGGATCAAAATATGCGCGCTCAAAACAGCACAACACAGCAGATCAAAACGGGCGGTATTTTCAATCAGCGCGGTGCAAACGCACAAACGGCGTTTAACCAATTAAAAAATAATCAATTTTACGATTTTGATGGCGGTTTTAAATTGGCTTACGTAAAGACCACTTCCGGCGCTAATTTACCCTATACAGTCAATAACACGATGATGCGAGTTGACCTTCCGACGCCATTACGTCAAGGACAAAAATTCAGCTTTAAGATCAAATGGTGGTTCAATATTAACGACCGTATGGATATCGGAGGCCGCTCTGGTTATGAATATTTCGAAGAGGAAGATAATTACCTCTACACTATAGCTCAGTTCTTTCCGCGCATGGCCGTTTATAACGATGTTGAAGGATGGCAGAACAAACAGTTTTTAGGTCAAGGTGAATTTACATTGCCCTTCGGTGACTATAAAGTCGATATTACTGTTCCTTCAGATCACATTGTTGCTTCTACGGGAGAATTGATGAATGCTTCGCGAATATTATCTTCAAAGCAACGTGCTCGTCTAGCAAAAGCTAAGAAAAGCTACGATGATCCAGTAATCATCGTTACTCAAGAGGAGGCTGAAGCTGCTGAAAAAAACAAAGCTACAAGTACTAAAACATGGACATTTGAAGCTGAAAATGTTCGTGATTTTGCCTTTGCAACTTCTCGCAAATTTATTTGGGATGCTCAGGCTGTGGATATTAGCGGCAAAACGACCATGGCAATGAGTTATTACCCAAAAGAGGGGAATCCTTTGTGGGAGCAATACTCTACGCGCGTTGTTGCTCATACACTAAAAGTATATTCGAAGTTTACAATCGACTATCCTTACCATAAGGCCATATCTGTACATACAAAGTGGATAGGAATGGAGTACCCTATGATTTGTTTCAATGGAGGTCGTCCAGAATCGGACGGAACCTATAGCGAAGGAACGAAATACGGGATGATAGGAGTGATTATACATGAAGTAGGCCATAATTTCTTTCCGATGATCATTAATTCTGATGAACGTCAATGGACTTGGATGGATGAAGGTCTAAATACCTTTGTACAATACCTCACAGAGCAAGAGTGGGATCACGATTACCCTTCGCGTCGTGGACCTGCGGCTAAAATTGTTCCTTACATGAGTGGCCCTAAAGAGCAGATTGTTCCTATTATGACCAATTCTGAATCCATTCTACAGTTTGGTAACAATGCCTACGGTAAACCAGCTACAGCGCTTAACATTCTACGTGAAACTGTGATGGGTCGTGAATTATTCGATTATGCGTTTAAAGAATACAGCCGTAGATGGGCCTTCAAGCATCCAACTCCAGCAGATCTATTCCGTACTATGGAGGATGCATCTGGTGTAGATTTGGATTGGTTCTGGCGCGGATGGTTCTATAC
>CAJQHZ010000005.1 GCA_905478295.1 uncultured Flavobacteriales bacterium
GATACTCTCAAGGAAACCTTCTGCATGGTCGTGGTCTACAAAGCCTCCTACAATGATGCTGTAGCCAGATGTAGTACCCGGTTCGGGGCTATTAACGGTGATCCATGTGTTGTTTTTTCCTTTCCCTTTAGCACTTTCTTTTTTGCCCGGAGTATCCGCATTGGCAAGTTCATATGCAGCAATAGAGTCGGCTTTTAGTGCTGCCATTGTTAGACTATCTTCTAAAGCTTGAGCAGCGAGCGCTGCAGTATCCAAAGGCGGCGGCGGAGGGGGAATAGGAAGGCTGTAAATATGTAAGTTGGCTGCGCTTCCGGAACGTTTACTTTTAGAAACGAGCAGCGTGCTGTCGTTTAAGAAGAGCAATCCGAAGTCGTCGCCTCTATTGTTTAAAGCGACCGGCTGCGCTAAAGTATCTCCATCGCCGAGCGCATAGAGTTGTAGTCCATAGTTTCGGGAGGAGCGTGAAAAGTAAAGATCTAGATCTGTTGAGGTGGTTGGGAAGACTTCATTGTCTTTCGTGTTAGCGATATCCACAGATTGCGGTGTACTCCAAACTCCGTCGAAACTAAGTGTGCTTTTATAAAGATCGTAACCGCCTTTCCCTCCTTTGACATTTGATGCGAAATACAAGGTATAATCTAGGGCATCGAAATAGGGGTGCTGGTAATCTGCATCAGGCGCAACAAAAGGCAACGCTCTGGCTTCATCACCATTAAATGGAATATAAGTGAGGGTCATTCCCACGCGACCGTCTTTATATGGCTTTTTACGACTGTGGCTTGCGATGAGCGCAGAGCTGTCGGGTAGAAGCGCACATTGTCCTATATAGGAAGGTTGATTCGCTAGGAATTCCGGGAGTGTGTATGGAAGGGTTTTTAAATCCCTTATACGCAGCAAGAATGGGCGCGCAAAGGGTTGGTTAGTCTGTGGATCGCGTGAGGTAGTGGCACTTCCGCCACGGTTCGACAAAAACAGTACGTGCCCTTTTCCATAAGGCACTCCGGCATAATCGTCTGCGAGTGCATCGCCGATCTCTTGATGTATAAGTTTGCCGGGCTGCGCAAGCGCTGCCTTAATTTGGCCAAATGAAGGCGCACTGGCTAACACAGCCAGAAGAATCAAGCTTGAAGTGTTTAGGAAACGTCTCATAAAAATAATCTTGGCGAGGTGAACGAATCAATTCTAGGCGCAACATTGAAGCTCAAGCCAATCACGTGGCTGCGCTGCGTGAGGTAAACAAGGTCTGTGAGCGGGTAGTTGTACTGGTAAAACACATGCCAATCACGACTGGGGTTCAGACGGAGTAGTAGACCCATTTCATCTGCCGGGCTGTAATGCGCACCTAATCCCCATTTTTCTTGATGCTCAACGAATGCATGAAAATTCAAATCTGCAGGACTGTTCGTTGCAGCACTGGCAAGAAAGCTTGAACGCAGCGACCATTGACTTTTCAGGGGTAGTCGGTAGCCACCAAAAACTTGCAGTACCTGGGCAGTGTAGTTATTGTCGTAAAGTTCCGCGCGATTCACGTTTTTAAAACTGATACCCGCATAATAGGTAGGCGTATTAAACGTAGAGCCGATGTCTACGTTTGCCATGAGCGGTCCCTGCAAGTCGTAAATATTGGGATCGACCAGGTCGTAATAGGTTTCATCGAGTAAATCAACAGAAGTCCGCCCCACTGTGACGCGCAATCCCGTACTAAGCTTTGTATTATCGCTTACCTGAAGATGATAGGCACCACTTACAGCAGCATGTTGCGTAACGGCTGGGCCAATCTGATCATTGATCAGGGTTAAATTCAGACCTAATCCACGTAGGTTGCGGTAATCCATACTGATCATCCCGGTTCGTGGCGCACCCTTAAGACCCACCCATTGTGCATCTACAATACTCACCACATGCTGGTCTTGCATTCCAGCATGTGCAGGTGATACAGCGACAGGGGTAAATAAATAATTATCTAACGAAGGGTGCTGCTGGGCGAAGAGTGTCGAAGCAGTAAGTATAAATAATACCACTAAACACTCCGTCAAAAGCAGTTTCTTGAATATAGTTATCTGTGTGTTCATCTTCATGGCCTTAGCGGTTAATGTAGAGGTAACCATTGTATTCTGCAGTTGATGTTCCGCCCATCCTTATGTAATAGTAATAGGTTCCTGTAGGAAGAATTTCTTGAGCGTTATTCAAATACGTAGCTGCATTCGCTCGACCATCAAAATCATTTTGGTAGTCTTGATTCTCGTAAACTTGAATCCCTAGGCGGTTAAATATTACTACGTGCGAGCCAGGATACTGTGCGATCCCTGGAATGACCCAGAAATCATTATTTCCATCACCGTCAGGGGTAAGTACTGTGGCTGCTTTAAGTTCACATTCGTCCGGATCTAAGAAGTTTGGTATGCCATCATTATCACAGTCGTCAAATCCTACACCGTCTCCATTAGAATCGAACTCTAATGCATCACTAATGCCGTCGCCATCACTATCGGTATCCTCTTGATTAGGAGTTCCATCACCGTCGGTATCAGCAAGTCCGCCGCCGCCACCAGGCGTGCCACCTTCATCGATGTTGAGGATGCCATCACAATCTAAATCTTCAGACAATACTTCGATGCTGTCGGTAGCTAACACACCGTTTGCATCAACAGCCGTAATGGTATACCACCCAGATACAAGTCCTGTAAGCGTATCTGCAGCTGCCCCATTGCTCCAAGAAAGCGTGATAGGTGTAACACCTCCACTGAGGGTCACAAACACGCTACCGTTGGTTTCATCGGGACAAATGTTATTGCTTAGGTTCGTTGCCGCAGCATTGAAGTAGTCCGGTTCTGTCAGTACGGCAGTGTCTAAAACTGTACAACCGTTACTATCGGTTGCCGTTACAAAATAAGTGCCTTCTGAAAGTCCGTTGAGGTCTTCGGTTGCAGCATAGCCATTGTTCCAGTCGAATGTGAACGGACTGACACCACCGGCGACGGTTAAGTCTACGGTACCGTCACTCGCACCTTCGGCACTTACGCCAAAACCGTTGTAACTGGACACAGTGATCGAGGAAGAAAGGGCAGTGGGTTCGCTGATTATGACGCTTCCGGATGCAACACAACCATTGGTATCACTTACATCATAGAAATAGGTTCCGACCATGAGTCCGGTAATAGAAGCGGTAGTATCCAGTGACGTCCAGGTGTAGCTGTAGGCACCAGAACCGCCGGTTGTGAATAACGTAGCGGTACCCGTTGCATCACCATTACACAGCACATCAGTAGTACTTGTGTTGGCTTGAACCACTCCATTAGGACCGGTATTTACCGTAACGTTTAATGCGATGCTGTCGAGATTACCCAACGTATCCTGTGCATAGAACCATACCGCAGGTGTTCCGATGTTGGCGCAAGTGAACACCGTTAGACTGAGCCATAGGGAATCGATACCATTACAATCGTAGGTACCTGTATCGACGTCACTGATCTGGAGCGTATCGAAGCCCTGAGCATCTAGAGTCAGTGCAGCTGGCTGCACAAGGAATAAAGGTCCTGAACTGTCAATAACCGTCACTGTGATACCAACACTGTCTTTATTTCCGGCTGCGTCTGTAACGACATACGCTAGAACATGCGACCCAAAATTAAAGGTGGCTGAGGTACTGTTGGTGTTGTAGTACGTCGTGGTATAATTGGTACTATTTTCTTCGATGCTTGGCGTAGGCCAATTCAATGTTGCCGTACAGCTGTCTGCCAATGCAATGAGTGTCGTATCGTTCATGCCCCAGGTGATCACAGGCGTAGTGGTATCCGCTACCGTCAAGAAGAAGCTACAGGTATCGCTGTTGCCGCTAAGATCAATCCCATAGAAGTCAACCTTATAAGCACCTATCTGGAGGTAGGAGCCTGTATCTAAATTGAAGTAGGAGGTGTCCATCCCGCAATTGTCCCAAACGCTGTCTCCGGTCCAGTAGACTTGAGTCCAAGTCGAATCTGCTTTGGCATAAACGGTCGTCGAATCCGGACACCACAGCTGCGGCTTAACAATCTCTTCTACAACCAGTCGCTGAAGAATAGAATCCATATTGTTATGAACGTCAGTCACATACCAATAAATATCATACTGTCCTTGTGCATAGTAAGAATCAGCGTTGTGGTATAGCGTATCTATCCCACAAGCCTCAACGATGGTAGGTGGTGTTAAGGTGAGGCTATCTGTAAAGATGCCACACGTATCCGTTCCGGCTTGAACCGTTAGCGTATCTAAGGTGCCTGTCCAGGCGGGTGCAATGGTATCCTGAACCGTTACTATAAAGAAGCAGGTATCTGTATTCCCGCTCGGGTCGGTGGCATAGTGGAATACCGTATCTACCCCCACGAAGAAAAAAGTGCCGCTGGTGTCGCTATGATTGTAGCTCACACTGTCGCTATTGTCTAAAGCTATGGGTGCGGTCCA
>CAJQHZ010000006.1 GCA_905478295.1 uncultured Flavobacteriales bacterium
AGTCCAAACACCACCATGGAAACACTCATTCCAGATTTCAAAGGAGAACTCTTTAATGTAGACCGCATTATTGAAGTGAATCCAGAAATTGTTAGCCACAACATGGAGACGGTTCGTAGATTGACGCGGAAGGTAAGAATCCAGGCACAGTTTGATCGTTCGCTTATGGTCCTGAAATACCTTAAAGATCAGGGGATTCATCGCACCAAAAGTGGAATTATGCTCGGTCTCGGTGAAACAGAAGACGAGGTCATAGAAGCCATGCAGGAATTAGTTGATGCACGCGTTGACGTTTTGACCCTAGGTCAGTATTTACAGCCTACTCCTAAGCATCTGCCTGTGGCAGAGTTTGTTACCCCTGAAACCTTTGATAGATTAAAAGAAATTGGCCTGGAAATGGGCTTTAAATATGTAGAGTCTGGACCATTAGTTCGTAGTTCTTATCATGCTGAAAAGCATCTTGCATAAGCACTTGCGGTAATGCGTTTTGCACCCTATTTTTAACTTCATTAGAAACAACTAGTTTACTATACATGAAAAAAGGATTACGTTTTGCCTTAGCAGGCTCAGTACTAACCGCCGCCATAATTGCACTGTCAACCAGTGCGCCAAAGTATACTCCAGTAAATATGGAGGAACAAAGTGCCGCAGGTGCTGCTGCATATTTGCACAGTTTGCGCGCCAATCAATTGACGGGTACTGTAAATCAGGAAGATATTCAGTCGGCCATTGAGAGTTTAGAGAATATGCCCGAAAGTGCTATCGGTCTTAATTGGGCTGAACGTGGTCCAAACAACCGTGGTGGAAGAACACGCGGGCTGGCAATCAATCCCTCAAATCCAAGCGAAATGTACGTTGGGTCAGTTAGTGGTGGGTTGTATTACAGTGCTAACGGCGGTTTGAGCTGGACAGAAGAAAATCCTGAACAAGTGAATTTGGCTGTAATGACCATCGCCTACAGTAAGGATGGTGATGTTTATTACGGTACAGGTGAGGGTTTGTACAATACCTGGACCACAGGATACGGAGCCTCTACCTCTTCTGGATTCCCTGGAGCAGGTGTTTTCAAGAAAGGCGCAAACGATGCTGGGTTTACTCAGTTATCAGCAACTTCGACATTCCCATCTGTTGGGGCGATTGTTACCGATCCTGCCAACAATGAGAAGCTATATATCGCAACAAGTTCAGGTATCCGCCTATCAACGAACGGCGGTACGAGCTGGAGTAACCCATTACAAGGACAGATCGGTTCAAATGGTACGTGTTGGGATATCCATATGGACGCAGGCGGTAACGTGTGGGGAACATTGGGCGGACGTACAATGAAAAGTTCCGATGGAGGATCGACTTGGGTCGAAGTTTCTAAATCAAGTGCAGGTTCGACCGGTTTGCCGCGTAGTGGTGGCCGTATCATGTTTGCTTCTGCCGCCGATGATGAAGATTACATCTATGTGGTACAGATTACATCAGGCAGTGCATTAGCGGGAGTATACCGCACAACGGATGGTGGTGATACTTGGTCTAAAATCGGACAAAAATCCACCTATTTTGATCCGTTTTGTAGTTCGCAATGTCAAGGTAAATATGACTTAGCTGTAGGTGTAGACCCGAGCAATAAGAACCGCATCATCGTAGGTGGTATTACGGTGTGGGGATGGGAGCAAGGTCAAGGATGGAATCAAGTAAATGGTTTTGGGCCATTCAATATTCATTCTGATAACCACGATGTGGTCTGGCATCCAACGGATAGCAGTAAAGTATACATTGTAAATGATGGTGGTGTTTACTTTTCAAACAGTGCTGGAGCAACATGGCAGACGTTGAATAAGAATTACGTAACGACGCAATTTTACAATATTGGAATTTCCGCAGACCGCTACGTTGTAGGAGGTACGCAGGATAACGGAAGCTGGGTAATGGACGGTTCTGGAAACACCCCTAATGAAGGGCGTAGTTTAGGTGCTGTTGATGGATTCTCAGGTGACGGTGGTTATTCAACGGTATCTTGGTTAGTACCTAAGATTTACTTTACAGAGTATCAGCAAGGAAGAATTGGTCGTAGTGAAAATAAAGGGCAGTCATTCACCTCGTTCTGGGACAGTCGTTCTAGCCAAGGTGTAGGTTCGTGGATGACACCATTCTACTTATATGAAAACAGCAATGATCCACTTAGTGAGGATTCAGTTCAATTCAAAGTAAATCGTGCGCTTCGCTCATTAGGTTTCGCTAATGCTGGTCAGGATACTTTCGTCTCAAACATTGCGCCGCTTCAGGCTTCTGCTGTAATGGATGCATCGACTTTTATTGTCCAAAGCGGTACAGCAGTCATTACTTCTGATGCGAGTGGAAGCCTTAGCGGAGATGGAACCGGTAGCTTCGATGCGACAACTGGTGATTTCACAGTAATTTTTAATTCGTCACCTGCTGCAGAGATTATTGCAACAGTAGATGTAAGTTATGCCTCAGGTGCAGACGTGGTATTGGGTTCGAATACGAATGGTCTCCCATTCAAATACACATTGCCTAATGCTTTGAATATGAACGACAGTGTGATCGTTCAAGATCCTGTAAGTAGTATGTTTATCGTTGGCTTTAGTGGTTCAGTATGGATGACTCGCGGCGCCCTTGATTTTAGTACAACACCAGAGTGGTATAAATTGGCTTCAATCACTGGTACGGCTCAGGCTGTTGAGGTGAGCGAAGATGGTAATTACGCTTGGGTAGGAACCGAGAACGGTCGCATATACAGAATCGCAGGTCTTGCTGCTGCCCGTGATTATGGCACTGCAGATGCAGACAGCGGCGCAACTGCAGTAACAGTGGATATGGTTCAGAATTTACCAGGAAGAAACATTACTAGCATTGCAGTAGATCCTAACAACAATGACCGCGTCCTAGTAACATGTGGAAATTACGGGAACTCGAACTATGTGTATTACAGTAGCAATGCTACTTCAAGTACAGCCAACTTCCTTGTTAAAGACGGTAACCTTGGCAACTTCCCAGTATATGCTGCGACTTTTGACAAAGGCAATAGTGCTTACGCTATCATTGGGACGGAGTTTGGTATTTTCTCAACTGAGAATATTAATATGGCTTCACCGCAATGGGGCGCGGACAATAGTGGTCTAGCTCGCGTTCCAGTATTTACTTTAAAGCAATACCGCACAAACAAAAGCTCTACCGCAGATATGTCGGTTGAGGAAGGCGATATTTTTGCTGGAACTTTCGGTCGTGGAGCATTTCAGACGACTTCATTAATGACAACTCGTCCTATCGGAATTGCCGAACAAGAAGTTGAGCAAGCTAAGGAGGCAGTCAAGCTCTTCCCTAATCCTGCTGAAGACTTTACGACATTAGCACTAGAGTTACCTGCGGGCAACTATACTGTTGAATTGATTGACCTAAATGGTCGTTCAGTGAAGTCCGTAATCTTCGAAGCAACTGAAAATGGCGCTCAAGCGTTTAAGCTCGATGTGAGCAGTGTTTCCAACGGAATGTATGTGGTAGGCATTAAGGAAGTGCCAAGCACTTTCGCTAGATTACTTATCGCACACTAAAAAGACGAATGAACACTTTTAATGCCCTGCATCTTTGGATGCGGGGCTTTTTTTTGCTCGCTAGTTAGCATTATTTTTGACCCATGGATTTAGAATTTCTTCAATACCCGATCGGACGTGCGTCCATTGAAAAGAACCCAGGCGAAGAACGTATCGAGAGCAGTATAGCTGTTATTGGGCGTATGCCGCAGCAGCTTATGGAGTTTGCAAAAGGATTAACTGCTGAGCAGTGGGATACGCCCTATCGCGAAGGTGGTTGGTCACCGCGTCAAGTAGTCCACCATTTAGCCGACTCACATATGAACGGCTTTAACCGTCAACGTCTAGCCGTTGTTTCTCAAGAGGTTCCGTCAGTTACAGCATATCCGCAAGATGTATTTTCAAAGCTTCCCGACTACAGTACAGATCCTTTTCTAAGTATCATACTATTGGCAAGTCTCCATGAAAAATGGGTGAGCTTTTTAAATGGAATAACCGACGCGGGCTGGGAGAAATCATACCGTCACGAAGAGGACGAACGCGAATACTCTATGAAAGAAAGTGTACAGCAATATGCATGGCACTGCCAGCACCATTTAGCACATATCAGAATAGTACTAGATCAAAAAGGTTAATTAAGCGTCTCGATAGAAGAAGCGCGGGAAACAATCAATCCGTCCTTAACCTTAAAATAAACAGGGAGTTCTGTAATTCCTAAGCCGCTAATAATACTGCTTCTACTCCCCATAAGGTCACTGAGGTGGGTACCTCCTAATTTATCTTCTTTGATTGCTCCGTACCATTCTGCGAGTGGGCTGCGTTGTTGAGGAAGACCATCGATACTGAGGTAAATCCAATCTTCGCTTTTGCCTTTATCCGCGGTAGCACGTAATTCATTTCTACAACCACTGCACCAAGAGGCCCAAACTGCAATTACGTGGTTGTCTAGACTCATACGTTTAATGTGAACCGATTGCCCTTCAGGAGTTTCGAGTTTCAATTCTGGAAAAGGATGACCGGGTTGAAATTTTGCTTGCGCGGCTTCTACTTCATTAGTGAAGGAGAGCATCTCTTCGTATTTTGCAAGCCACATCGCATAAGTAGTAACATCCGGGCTACCGGGATAAGTCGAACGTAGTTGCTGATACATGTTTTGCAATAGTTCTCGGTCTACGGCGTAGTCTAGCGCCGGTTGCGTTCCTATGCGATGGTAGATGGTAAGTAAGTTCGACAGGCGTTCAGGGTGTGTTTCTAGAGAGTCTAGAATACGCTGCCGGTATGCGTCGGCGTAGGCGTAGTAGGAAGCATTCAGCGCCTCTAATCCAACGAATGATGTACTGTCGCTATAATGACTCCTTAGGAGATCCATACTATCCGTAAAAGAAATGAGGTCAAGCTGCATTTTACGTTGGGCACCAAGCCAGTTATTTTCTGCATCACCGGAAATAAAGCCTGATTTCGAAATAGTTAATTTCTTAGAATTTGGACCTACGACGGCATGAATGACCGGAAGCTCGCCTTCAATAGGCAGGAATGAAATGATGCGGGTCGTATCGAATTGGACTGTAAAAGCATCATTGCCCGTGAGTTCGAGTGTATCTAGCACCAAAAATTCACCTACATCATCTCGCATTTGCACGGAATAGGTACCGGGCGATTCTAGGGCAAACAAAAATTGCGTGCCTTGAGGCGACTTCGAACACCCGATAATGCCTAGAAGGAATAGGAAACTAAGCTTACGCATCTAATTTCTCGCGCAATAGAGCGCTTGCTTTTTTAGGGTCGGCAGTTCCTTTACTGTATTTCATGACTTCACCCATGAATAAACCGATCAGGCCTTTTTTACCTGAGCGGTATTCTTCTATTTTTTCGGGATAAGCAGCCAATGCTTGATCGACCCACGCTTGCAGTTGATCGCTATCGCCTTGCTGAATCCAGCCGTTTTGCTCACACAAGCTGGCGGCATCCGCGGCAGGATTTTCTAGTAGGGCCGGGAATAATTTCTGAGTAGCCGTAGAGATTGAAATCTTTTCTTCATCGACAAGCATTTGAATGTTGGCTAGCGCCGCCGGTGCGATAGGAAATTCGTCGATTTCAACGCTCTGTTCGTTGAGCCACGATTTCACAGATCCTATCAGAAGATTGGTCGCACCTTTGTAATTCGATGTATGCTTGATGACTTCTTCGAAAAATAATGCAAATGCCTTGCTGTCGGTGAGTACGAAGGCGTCGTATTCACTTAGGCCTAATTCTCCCGTATATTTCTTAAATAATTCATACGGCAGTGGTGGCATGGTCTCGCGAACTTCAGCAACGTACGAAGATGGGACGATCACGGGTACTAAATCCGGCTCCGGGAAATAACGGTAATCGTGTGCATCTTCTTTAGTACGTAAGCCGATCGTACAGTTTTTGACCGCGTCAAAAGTTCTGGTTTCCTGAAAAATGGGCGTTCCACCCTCAATCAAATCAATCTGACGAATAATTTCAAAATCGATCGCCTTTTGAACGTTACGGAAGGAGTTCATGTTTTTGACCTCCACCTTAGTGCCGAATTTAGTGGTCCCTTTTTTGCGCACTGAAATGTTCAAATCCGCACGAAGCGAACCTTCCTCCATATTGCCGTCAGAAATTTCTAGGTAACGGACCAATTTTCTGATCTCACTCAAATAACTGTAAGCCTCTTCGCCGTTTTTGATTTCCGGTTCTGATACAATCTCAAGCAGTGGGATCCCTGCACGATTTAAATCTACGAGCGTATTGAAGGGGTCAATATCGTGTATGCTTTTTCCCGAATCTTCCTCCATATGGATTCGAGTCAGGTTAATTCTCTTGTCTTTACCCTCAGCATCTTTAATGCGCACAAACCCTTCCGTGCAGATAGGTGTGGTGTCTTGGGTAACCTGATAGCCCTTCGGTAAATCTGCGTAGAAGTAGTTCTTACGCGCAAATTCATTGCGCTCACGAATGGTACAGTCGCAGGCAATACCCAGCTTCACAGCATAATTCATCACGGATTTATTGAACACAGGTAGGGTTCCTGGATGGCCCAAGCTGATCGGGCTCACCTGAGTATTAGGAGAAGCTCCATAGGTGGTTGCATCACCGCAGTAGGCTTTACTTTTCGTGCCCAATTGCACGTGAACTTCAATACCAATTACCGGTTCGTAGGCGTCGTAAATGCTAGACATTTCGAGATAAATTAGAGCGCTAATTTACGCTTTTTCAGACTGTTTTTGGGACCGATTTTGATACACTTCTTCAATCTTCGCCACCATGGCATCAAGGAGCGGCTGAACATCGCCAACAGGCTGAATTTCAACATCCCAAACACTCAGTTTAATTTGGCTGTTTTCTGCTTGAATCAGGGGTGCTAACTTCACAGCATCTTTCGCGGTACAATGAACGCGGTATTCGTATTTCTTCGAAGATTTTTCAATGCGAGCAAGATCTACTGCACTGTAGCGATGGTGATCACTAAATTTTATTTCATCGCCGATGAAGTCGCCTGCTTTTTGAATCTGGTATAAACAATCATCTGGATTTGCAACACCACAAATCACTAAACCTTGTTTCTTGCTTCCTGATATTAGAATAGTTTCTCGTTCAAAGGTATATTCCGGGATACCTTTCCAAGATTCAACATGCTCGTAACCGGCCTCATTCATTTGCGATAGAATAGCGTCGATATTCGTATGTGGGATCTGGCGAAGGCGACCAATGGGCAGCATGTGGTCCAATTCAAATCGGAGGCGCTTCTGACATACGATGCTGAAATCTTTAAGTAGTTCGTAGTGTTGCAAACCGTCGTCCATGACTAAGACTTTTTTATCTCCTGGAAGGTTCTGCGCGAGTCGAGCACTTTCTTGTCGATTCTTACCGACGATTGTGGGGAAGTACTGCGCATGTAAAACGGTCTCATCGCCGTAAGCATAGGCATCTTTGGAATCAACAATGGTGCTTTTTGAAACAGTGCCTTTGTACCCTCGGATGAGAATAATAGGGGAATAGCCCAATACGCTCAACTGCTGTGCAACCCATAGAGCAGCTGGAGTTTTTCCCGTTCCTCCCGCCTGAAAATTCCCAACGCATATAGTGGGATAGGGCGCATGTATGGCTCTTTTGGAACGAACCGCTTCGTCAATCTTTTGCCCCAATAAATAGAGGGAGCCAAAAATCAGATGAGAGGGCATGAAGTAGTTGATGTACCTCATTTCAACACCCCTGCTTGTCGTAAAGATTCCTCTTGTCCGTTGATGTCATTGGGGTCGAGCCATGTCGCGCCTTTGAATCGCTTGAAATAGGTTAACTGTCTTTTAGCGTAGCGGCGGCTGTATTGTTGGATGAGTTCTATAGTGCGTTCACGGTCGTATTCATCTTTGAAATACGGCCACCATTCACGGTATCCTACGGTCTGAAGGCTCACTAAATCCTGGTGCGCTATTAATCCACGCGCTTCCTCTTCAAGTCCGTCTGCAAGCATTAAATGTACACGTTCATTGATGCGTTCGTACAAGACTTCTCGTTCTAAATTCAATACCCAATTCACAATCTTAAACGGTCGCTCCTTCGGGGTATTGTTCAGTTGCTCTGAATATTTCTTACCTGTGATTTCAATCACTTCTAAGGCTCTGATCACACGCCGTGGATTGCGAACATCCACTTTCGCAGCATGTTCCGGGTCCAAATGGTAAAGTTCTGTCTTTAACGCCGCTAAACCTTCAGTAGCTGCACGCTCCTCGAGTTTTGCCTTGACATTCGGATCCGAAGGCAGTGGGTCCAAGCCGTGCAATAATGCATCAATATACATGCCTGAGCCTCCAACTGCTACGACGACATCGTACGCCTTAAAAAGTTCCTCTAGTGTCGCCAAAGCAAAGTGCTCGTATTCCCCCGCAGTAATGGGTTGTTGTATGCTGCGATCTCCAATAAAATAATGCGGTATGCGGTCCAATTCTTCACGTGACGGCGGTGCCGAACCCACTGCGAGTTCGCTGTAGCATTGTCTTGAATCTGTGGAGAGTATTGGACAACCTAGCTTTTCAGCCCAGTATAGTGCGACGTTGGTTTTTCCAACGGCCGTGGGGCCGCATAGGTTGATTAATGTTTTAGTCATTTAAGGGGAATTCAGTGCCACATTCTGGGCAGTAGTTTGCATCCTTCGAGCAGCTGTTTCCGCAGTTCTCGCAAGTTTTGAGTTTTGATTCTTTTCTATTAGTAGTAGTCGCGAGGTCTACAGTAACTATCCCGGTCGGGACGGCTATAATTGCATAACCCATAATCATGATCGCAGAAGCAAGAAATTGACCCAAGACTGTTCCAGGAGCAATGTCACCGTACCCCACGGTGGTGAGCGTTACAATTGCCCAGTAGATGCTTAATGGGATAGAGCTGAAGCCGTTCTCAGGACCTTCAACGGTGTACATGATGGTCCCCATGATTACGCAAAGTAGGACTACCGTAAACAGGAAGACACCTATTTTCCGTGAGGAACGCAATAGGCTTTGCCAAAGTAGATTTCCTTCAACGAGAAAACGGCTCAATTTTAAAACACGAAAAATTCGTAGTAACCGCAGCGCTCGAATCACTGCTAATGTTCCTGTAGTAGGGAACAAAACTGCAAGATAGAATGGGAGTGTACTTACTAAATCAATTACACCGTAGAAGCTACGTGCGTAAGGACCAGGTTTTGGGCTGCACCATAGTCTCAAAACGTATTCAATAGTGAAGAGTAAAGTTGTGATGAGTTCTATGGCCTTAAACCACTGGCTCGCTCCTTGGTGGGCAGCTATGCTCGGAACAGATTCCAACATTATTGCAGTGACACTTACCCCAATAGTCGCAAATAAAGCAACGTCAAAAGCCTTGCCGGAAGGCGTATTGGCTTCGAATATAATGGTATACAGAGCGTCTCTAAATCCGTTTGCGTTCATAATTGGCTCAAATTACGTAATTTTAGGAGGACCGCTTAAATTACTATGACTGCAAAACCAATAGATATTTCCAGACTTGATACAGCTTCGTTAGTCTTTCCTTCGGGCGAAGTCTTATCAAACGATTATGCACGAACTAAGCGCTCAAAGCGTATTCATTCTGCTACCTATGTAGGAAATATTCGTCATGAAAAGGTGGCCATAGTTTTTCAAACGGAAACGGATATTTTTCAGGTTCAAACTACCATATGGCTGAACTACGGTGGTTGCATTTACCTTAAAGGAAATATAACTATTCCCGTGGAACGTGTTTTGTCTGTGGATTGGCTTTAGTAGTAAGAGTCTTCACGCAAGTCGTCTTCCTCATCTTCATCACTGCTCTTTTTAGGTTCGAGATCATCTAAACCATAAAGCGCATTAATTTCAGCTTCACTCATTCGGGATGGATCCTTATCAGAATTGGTGACGGTCGTTTCTGTTGTTTCATTCGCAGGAAGTTCTCCTACCGATGATAGTACAACGAAATCTTCAAAACCTTCTTCATCTTCAGTTTTGGTCTTTTCAACATAAAAGATATTCATGTCAAGGAAATTATAGACGTAAAGGCCGTGAGCGGTGCCCTTAAAAAAGTCTTCAATAGTAGTGTTTTCCATGCTTGACATACCATCTTCCATGGCGAACATAGGTACTTCATCCCCTTGATCCCAGTCAGGAGTGCTGTAATAAAAACTTCCCATTTCTCCTTCGTTAAGATTAAAGAGTGGGAGCGCCAATTGTTGGAAATTCAATAAAGTGGCACTGCCTTTCACGCGTAATTCGCGAATGACAGTTTCTTGCGTATCTGCAATGATTCGTAGGTATACTTCCATGATTATTTTTTGATGCCTAATGTTTCAGCAATCGATTTCATTTTTATTAAAGCTGCAGTTCGTTCGTTTGGAATTTCTCCTTCTAGAATAGCCTCTTTTAATGCTTCCTTGATTTGGCCTATCTCACGACACGGACCAATTCCAAAGGTCTCCATTATATCTTCACCACTCACTGGTGGTTGAAAATTTCTAATGTGATCGCGTTCCTCGACCTCTTTGAATTTCAAGCGAACCTGCTTGAAGTTATTTAAGTATCGCCGCTTTTTCTTTTCATTTTTCGTAGTTAAATCCGCTTCGCAAAGCAACATCAGTGATTCTACATCATCGCCAGCGTCAAACAGTAATCTGCGTACCGCACTATCGGTCACGTTTTCATCCACTAATGATGCGGGACGCGAGCTCATTTGCACCATTTTCACCACGAATTTCATGCGCGCATCCGTAGGTAATTGCATTCGCTTGAAGATTTTCGGTACCATCTTCCCGCCTAGAAATTCATGTCCTCTAAAAGTCCATCCGTGGGGTTTAATGAATTTTTTAGTTTGCGGTTTTGCGATATCGTGCAGTAAGGCAGCCCAGCGCAACCAAAGGTCGTTAGATGATTTTGCGAGATTATCGACCACTTCCAGCGTGTGGTAAAAGTTGTCTTTATGCGTTTGACCTTCTACCTCTTCAATACCTTTTAGTGCAATCAATTCAGGAAGTACTTCCTGGAGCAGTCCGGAGGTGTAAAGGAGACCTAAGCCATAGCTTGGTTTAGAAACCTCCATGATCTTATTGAATTCTATGGCAACGCGTTCTGGAGCTACAATAGAGATTCTGCTCGCGTGGGTCCGTATACTCGCTAGGGTTGCGGAGTCGATTCTAAAATCCAATTGCGCAGCAAAACGTACAGCCCGCATCATACGAAGTGGGTCGTCGTCAAACGTTTTATCCGCCGCGAGGGGCGTGGTGATTCGTTTTTTACCTAGATCGCTAATGCCATCAAACGGATCCAATAATTCTCCCCATCGGTCCTTGTTTAGGCAGATGGCCATTGCGTTGATTGTAAAATCACGACGGTCTTGATCGTCCTGTAAAGAGCCGTATTCTACTATAGGATTACGGCTGTCTTTACGGTAGCTTTCTTTCCGAGCGCCTACGAATTCTAGATCAATGCCCTTGTATTTCATGTGGGCCGTACCAAACGATTTGAAAACGGTCAGTTTTGGTTTGGGTTTTAGTTCCTTTTGAACAGCTCGCGCCAATTCGATTCCGCTACCCAACGTAACAAAGTCGAGATCCATTTTAATAGGGCGCCCCAAATGTTTGTCGCGCACAAATCCACCAACGACGTAGCATTCTTGACCCAATTGGTCTGCTACGTTGCCTATCAGCGAAAAGCTGGGTTGATCTAAGAATTTTACACAATCGTTCATCTATGCAGGGAGTGTCGAAACTTTTGAGAAATAAATACCGGCCAACAAAAGTACAATCAGGATAAAATACAAAGCGAGGTTTGTACGCTTGATTTTAAGTAACCAATGGTCTTCTTTTTCTTTACCGGTGAGTATCACGGGATAAAGTAAGGGAAAGAGCATGATGGATTCTTTCCACCATTGACGGTCTTTTTTATGAATGTAGTTACGCTTGTAATAGTCGGTCCAATGTCCCGGAGACTTTTTGTTTTGTACACGAAGGTATTGGAAGTGCAAGGCCCATTTAAAACTGTAAACAGCAACGGTCAAGATCATTACGATGACTAAAAAAGTAGTTTGTCCTGCAGTCATGAAAGTCGTAGTTTTTTTAATTCGACGTAGCGCCAATAGACGCCCTGAGCCATGGAAATGCTGTACCAAAAACCTGCCCGTCCATCTAGGAAACCCAGTCGTAGTACAAAGTGTTTAAAAAATCGAAAAGCGGGTTTTACAGCAGTATGAAATAATCCTATGGTACCGGTCTTTGCCTGGTGGTCTTTAGCGCTCCTGCATGCATAGGTGCGTTGCTTTTTATTCCACTGTTCCCAATTTTTGTAGGAATAATGTTGCAGGTGGCCCGGTAAAGGATGTGGCTTGGGAACATTGATTTTCTCATGAACCTCACAATCGCTGTAACGGCGAGTATGATGGAATAATCGCACCACAACATCTGATTGAAGTCCAGAAAAACGCATGGCATGATTCATAAAAAAATGCGTGCGTCGCAAACCCCAGTAATTGTCTATGTCGGTGTGAGTCTCACTTTTCCATTGATGAAGCGAAGAGATCAACTGTTTATCCAGTACTTCATCCGCATCAATAAACAGTACCCACGGGTGTTGAGATTGTTCCATGGCCCAATT
>CAJQHZ010000007.1 GCA_905478295.1 uncultured Flavobacteriales bacterium
GTGGCAGTCAGACTGTGGCGCTGGGTTGTGATTGGCGGCTTACCTGCAGGACTTATGACTGTTTGAGCATTAGAACATTACCCACCACAGACCCTAGTGGCGATAGTCTATTGCTCTCGTTCAATAAACCTGTCTTCTTCCCATAGGCTACGGTGAGGCCCAGCTTATTCGCCTGAGCTTTCTGGTAACAGTGGCTCAAAACTGCGGAGAATTTCAGAAACTCTTCATGCGTATCCATCGTATATCATTCCAGTTTGTTGGTCTTTTTAGTGGTACGCATAAATGCGGTATCTAGATCAGTGTGCTAATCGTATGAAAGTTATTTGATAAGGCTAACGATCCTTTACTAACATGTACAGCAAAGCTTTCTAACGGGTTGGATGAGCCTTGCTCTGTGTTAAGCTCCGCCCATGCGCAACCGAACCACACAAATCTGTATAATCATCATAGCTGCTGCTTTGTTGGCTAAGATCTACGTCATCGTTGCACCCAGTATAGCTGGATAGCCACTCTAAGGCAGTCGGGTGAGAGCTTGGCTCAAATGGGCCTAAAAACCACGTCAATCCGAATGCAACCAAACTCATAAGTTGTAGCGCAGAGCGAGACATACTGAGTATTTTGCCACATAGATGTCTTACAAATTAGTCCTATAAATCTCAGGAAATTTTAGTCTGACATTGCCTAAAATTCTTGTTTTATGACTTTAAATAATGTTTTTATGAGTCCATGAGATGAGATTGTTGGAGTTTAACATGAAAGATACTGCACCTAAATCGTCTGGAATCATTGCCGTAGCCGCATTGTTTAGCATTGTGTCCATGGGCGTTTCCTTTGTTGTTTTTCAATTTTCCTTTGGGCAAAGCTTGATCGTGGGTGCTGCTGTTGCAACGCTGGTCGGGGTGGTGCTTTCTTTAGGGTGGCGGGAACCGCAGGCCGGGCCTAGCGAGAAGAACGGAAGGTAGTGTCGGGTTAAACTGATGCTGTCAGACGAATGAGAACGCGCAACAGATTGTTTGTGAAGCCGTAAATGTACAAACTTTAGGGCTTTGCTTGTAATGGCTTAGCCTCATTTGTTTGACCTGTTACAGTGTATGTCTTGCTATGGCGGCAGTTCGAATTACGTCACGCATATAAAGGTATAAGGAGAAAGCTATGAAGACCCTTACAGCATCACTGTTTGCTCTCGTTCTCTCAGCTCCATTCGCTCTTGCAGATGGATGCGGAATGCATGGTGAGCAAGAAGCCTCAATGTCTTGCGCAACAGGCCAAGCTTGGGACGCAGAAGCACAACAGTGTGTCGACACAAGCGCGTAAGATTATCTATGCGGAACCAATGCGGCCCCACTTTTTGTTGGGGCTTTTTTAGGTGGATGCTTTTAAGCTCTCCATAATAAGCCAGAATCTGTGTGAGAGCGTTTATTCATATAGTGCAGCACGCCTAGCGGCCCACGCATGGGCTGTCGCATAAGTTGCACGTGATGTTTTGCCGTGATTGGCAGTAACCGTTGATCCATGCTTGCGCGTCAGCGTGAAGGCATCACCAGAGCACAGGCTGAGGGCAAATACACTGGGCGTAAGCCGACCGCACGGGCCAAGACTGACATGGTAAAGCTTGCTTGGGATCAGGGTGTCAGTAAAGCCGCAGATTTGCAGGGACTTGCAGATAAGCAAGACAAGTTGATACCACATTATTGGTGTGTTGAGGGTTTAAAAATAACATGAAGTACATTGATGAAGTATGCGCTGTTCTAACTGATGAAGTGGAGCGCCGTTATCTGCGCAGTCGTGATGCCTGGCAGATGTTAAGTGACGAGGTGTCTGCTGCTGATGAGGCGACTCCAGAGCAAACTCAGAAAGCTGAGCAAGCCCATAAGGATTACATCAAAGCGTCTAAGGAATACTTAGCTATAGCGTTTAAGAAGAAGTTTTTAGAGCGTTAGGAGGTTGAATAAAAAGTCCCATATCCGGGATTAGGCCGAAACGGATTGGGTATATTCAAGACCTCTGCATAACCCAGCCGCCACGTCAAAACATTATGCCCGATGGCAACACCGGGCTGCGCCTGCCTGCCCCCCGGCAGGCGCAGCCACCATATGAATATACTGCAACATATGGTTATTGCTCAAATTTTGTAGTGATGTCACCACCAGACATATGCACCCGCCCAGGCCGGCGCTGCCCTCATTTCGTACTGAACTGGCGTTATGCAGAGGTCTTTATTCTTGACACTGAATGACTTGAATCAACTGTGCACCATAGGCTTCTTGAGGTCGCAATCCTGATTGATGTTTTTGGAGGCGACACCATGGCCCATGAGACAATCAGTCTTTAAGGGGCTTTAATTATTGGTTTATTCATTACCCGGCATTGGGTAACCGCCAACTGTTCTTGCGACATTCAAAGCTTTGTCGACATCCATGGTAGGCAAAAGCAAAAGCTCGTCCCAGCCGCCAGAAGCCATCATCACTGCTTGAAGCCCAGAAGCGGTCTCATATGAATCAACCTCAGCATCAGCAATGACATCGAATGGACCCTGTAGGTAATCAACGGACCCGAGTTTTGCTCCAGCTCTTTCGACCATAGCACTTACTGCTTTGATCCTAGCAGCGTAACTGCTTGCCATCATCCCTTCGCGGCCTTTGTCACTGTATGCTCCTAAAAAGAATACCTTCATTTTTATTTCCTTCGGTTTTTTTAAACGAGAGTGTCCAAAAGATTCCATGAAACCTAAACTACGACTAGTTTAAATCTTGAAGCAGAAGGTCATAGTCCACGCGATATGTCCGAGAGTTTGATGTCATAACTGTGGGGTTAAAGGTAACAACGCGTATCAGATCGCTGACACGGGTAACTCTAATGTTGCTTTCGATAGTGCTGGGGTTAGGTGAATTTACCCCTTCACATGCAATGCGGCTCTAACTTCTCAACCCGACTGCTGCATCCGTTGGTGACGGGTTGGTAAATAACTATTGGTGTCGCTTAAGAATTCAACCTCAGCATTCTTCTCTAGATAGTTTTTCATTTGTTTTGCGTTTGAGAATTGCATTTCGAATGCACTACCATTGCTTGTGTTAAACAAAATTACTTGCATGTCTGATTCTCCCTTTAATAAAATATAGGTCAGAATGTTAAAAAATAAAACGAATACAATTG
>CAJQHZ010000008.1 GCA_905478295.1 uncultured Flavobacteriales bacterium
AGCCCACTCACATGAGCTATGCGGCGGATATTCTCCTCACGACTTTCAGCACTAAAATCGAGATCGCTGTTTAGTCCAGTGCGTACATTATCTCCATCAAGGATGTAGGTGCGAATACCGCGCTCGTACAGTGTTCGTTCCACTGCGGAAGCCACCGTACTCTTCCCGCTACCACTCAAACCTGTGAACCACAAAACATGTCCTTTATGACCGTTTTGCTGTTCGCGATCCGCCCTAGAGACTGCGTGCTGGTGAGGAATAATGTGGAGTTTTTCAGCCACGATGGGGTGTAAATGCTTGGTTAGACGCGCAATTTCCGATTTCCGTGGACTAATTCCTAATGTAACCTATAATAAAACCCACAACGCTACAGCGCTGTAAACCAGCAAAACAGGCAATCCCAATTTCAAGAAATCTTTGTTGGAATAATTACCCGGACCCATGATCATGAGGTGGGTTTGATAGCTCGAGGGGGTGAGGAAACTTCCGCTCGCGCCAAAAGCTACGGGAAGGAATACTTCGAGGTGTCCTAGCTGGTAATGTTGCATCATCGCTGCGGCGATCGGGAAAGCGATGGCGACGGCGGAGACGTTGGTCATGAAATTAGTCAATAGCAGGGTCAGAAGGAACAATAGTACAATACCCGCAGAAGCATCGGACGGCAAAGTGATTTGTTCAATAAAGAAGCCTGCATGACCGCCTTCTACAACCGCGCTACCAAAGGCGACGGAAAGAATAAGTAAGGCGTAAAGTTCCAGATTGAATTCGCGCTTTAATTTTTCTGCGTGAGTAATCCCGCAGGCAATTCCTAGGAGCAGCATAAGGCCTACTGAGAGCAATAATGACCAATGTAAAAAGAGTGCACCGCCTACAATGATAAGTAGCCCTGGAATAAAGTATTGTCCTCGGCCTTTTGGGGATGTGGACGTGCGTTTGTGCTGGTTGATGGTGATGAGCGGGGTTTCGCGTTCGTTGCGTGCGGTGAAATTTATCCCAGCAGAGAGCAGTAAAAGGTCGCCGGCCTGTAAGGCAATACGACCAATCTTGCCTTTAATGGGCTGACCTCCGCGTTGAACGCCAACGATAACGGCGTCGTAACGTGCTCGGAAATTGGTTTGTTTTAAAGGTCTGCCGATCAGGTCACTGTTATTGGGGACCAGGACTTCAATAAGATCGTGACGTGCATCTACTTCAAACTTCTCCTCGACGGTTTTTAGTCCTTTTGGAAAGAGATCTAATAAGCCGTTGACTTCTTCAAGCGCGCCAGTGAAAAACAGGGTATCATTCGCCTCTAAAGTCATCTTCGGAGTAACAGGAGAGATAAACGCACCGTTTCTGTAAATCTCTGCGAGAAATAGGTCATTTAAGTTGCGAAGTCCCGCAGATTTTACGGTTTTACCTTCCATAGTACCTCCAGGTAAGACCTTAAGTTCAGTCGTGTACTGCCGCTCTTCATTTTTAGCAGCGTTTGGGCCTTCAGTAGTTTTTTTGAGTACTGTGGGAGCAATGAGTACAGTAGTAAGTAAAACGGCCCCGGTAACGTAGAGTCCTGGAATAAGAAAGTCCCAAAATTTAAATCCTTCAATCCCATTTTCAATCATTAGACCGTTCAGTACGAGATTAGTCGAAGTACCGATCAGGGTGATCGTACCACCAGCGACAGCCGCAAATGAGAGCGGCATGAGGTAATTCCCAATGGGCCAATTGTGTTCCTTCGCTTTTGACTTTAAAATAGGAATCAAAAGCGCCACTACTGGGGTATTATTAATGAACCCACTTAAGGCTGCTGTGACGAGACCTGTCCGAATCATAAATCCTTTAGACGATTTTCCCAGCAAATCACCAATTCTATGAAAGGGCAGCGTCTTTTTCAATACGCCTGTGAGTGCAATGAGTGCCATCACAGTTAGAATAGACGGGTTCACTGCCGTAGCATAAATATGTTTGATGCCCATAAATCCGGATAGAACTAGCGCCATAACCACAGCAGCGAAGACATGCATCGCTTTGAACCGGCCCCAGAGGAGGCCGATTACAATCAAGAAAAAAGCCACTACATATATGTAATGGCTCAGTTCAGGTGTATGGTTAAAGAGTTGTATCAATCTAATCTACCATGTATTTGTTCCACACTTTTTTCACGGGGTTAAAGAACGTCCGTGAGAACGAGCGCCAAAAAATACGCAATTGGGTTGAACGATGACGAACAAAAAGGTGAATAAGTAAGATTCCTAAGATATTTAACAAAATCATGAGGTGACTGTCGAGGCGTGGTGCCAGAAATTTATTACTCAAAACTAGGCCCGCCATCACGGTCATTATGAATGTAGTCGTACCAAAGTGACTGAAGCCCTTGTCTAACAAAACGTGGTGCATGTGACGGCGATCGGCATTGAATGGACTCAAACCCATACTGATGCGAATAGCGAAAACCCGAATAGTATCCGCAACAGGATAGCCAAGAATTAAAATGGCCACTATGACTGGATTGAGATTCAAATGTAAGTGGTGTGCATTTCCGCTGTGAAGGAATTCCATGGCAAAGGTCGCTATGATGAAGCCCAAGCTGAGTGAACCTGCATCGCCTAAGAAAATTTTACGTTTGTTAGAATAATTGAATCCCATAAAAACGATAAGACCTAGGCCGATGAAGATGGAGGTGATTAAGTACTCACCACCGCCCATGAGCGTGCTGAAGAGGTAGAGCGCTAACAAACTGATACCTGCAGCTAATCCATCTACACCATCAATGAGGTTTACCGCATTGATTAAATAGACGACCGTGATAATACTTAAACTGATTCCGAGCCACGAAGGAAGTGCTCCTATGCCGAACAATCCGTATAGATTATCTACGTAGTTGCCGGTAGATAAAACGTAATAGGCTGCGACCGCGAATTGTATTAAGAATTTGAGGGTGGAGCTGAGGTCTAATCGATCATCAATAGTGCCCAGAGCCACAATTACCCCTAGACCAAACCAATAGCCTCTGTTGAGTGATAAATAGTCGTAACCGAAAAGGTAAAAACCTAAACCTAGTAGTAAATAAGGGAGGAAAATGGCCAAACCGCCTACTCTAGGAACGATTTTAGTGTGGGACGAACGCTCGTTCGGCTGATCCACTAAACCCAGCTTGTAGCCGAAGTCCATCAGTAGCCGCGCTAGCAGAATCACTGCTGCCACAAAGGGTGGCACCAAAGGGTAGAGTGCTGAGCTCATGAGTAATAGGTTTTGTTGGTTGGTTTAGCTAAGATAGAGAATCTTGTATTAAGTGTTGATTAATCTATGTTTTCAACAGTTTTTAGTTCCAATCGAGACACAAATTCCGTGCCGATGGTTGATGATTGGGGTTTCTGACTATTTTTGGGCAACCAAATCAACCCAATAGCTACATGGACATCTTCGAAACCACCCGTATTAAATTAGATAATCAGGGATTGCGCATTGACCGTTACGATCTGAACCGCCCGTGGGGTGGGTTCTTCGTTTTAGACGAAAACCAGGCCCAACAATTTGCGGATATCTACTTCGAAGGTTTAGATGTGGCACCCCTGCGCATCGCAGGAAAATTGAGTCCTAAGATTCTCTTAGTAAAGCCAGAGGCTCGTTTGAGCTGGCAATACCACCACCGTCGTGCGGAGACCTGGCGTGTAGTGGAAGGTCCTGTGGGTATTGTGCGCAGTGCGACGGATGACGAAGGGGAATTGGTTCGTTTTGAAGCAGGTGAAACTATTGTCTTGGAAAAAGGGGAGCGCCACCGCTTGATCGGTCTTGAAGGATGGGGCGTTGTTGCAGAATTCTGGCAACACACGGATCCAGATCATCCCTCAGATGAGGACGATATCGTTCGTGTTCAGGACGACTATGCGAGAAAATAAGATGAGGCCGCTGAGAGCGGTCTTTTTTATAGCCTCTTATCTACGTTCTGTCGAGGTAGAACTCCTTTAAGGTCATAGATTACGCATTGGGGTGAAGTTTGAATAGCCAGCGTAGTAAAGGTTTGGTGCGGTACGGCAAGAAGTATCGCTTGGTACTCTGATAAATTGATCTCCTGGACTAATTCTATACCGTATTCTCTTAAGGCTTGTGACGGGTTTGCTAAGGGATCGTATACGTCGACTTCCATACCAAAGCTTTTTAATTCTTGATACACATCTACGACTTTAGAGTTGCGTACATCACCGGTATTTTCTTTGAAGGCCAGACCTAGAATAAGTGCTCTTCCGCCTTTAACGGGCAGGTCTTTTTGATGCAATAGCTTCACCACCGAGCTTGCAACATGCAGCCCCATGCTATCATTGATTCTACGACCCGATAAAATGACCTGAGGGTCGTGACCCACTTCTTGTGCTTTGTGTGCGAGATAATAAGGATCCACACTAATGCAGTGTCCCCCGACAAGTCCAGGTTTAAAAGGCAAGAAATTCCATTTGGTACCTGCAGCGGCGAGCACATCACCAGTGTCGATGTTGAGTTTGTCAAAAATCAATGCCAACTCATTAATGAAACTGATGTTAACATCGCGTTGTGCATTTTCAATGGCTTTTGCTGCCTCTGCAACTTTGATGCTGGGCGCTAGATGGGTACCTG
>CAJQHZ010000009.1 GCA_905478295.1 uncultured Flavobacteriales bacterium
GGAATGCGAGAATTAAATGCCACTGGTTTCATGCATAATCGTGTTCGTATGATTGTAGCTAGTTTTCTAACGAAACACTTATTAATCGATTGGCGTTGGGGAGAAGCTTATTTCGCAGCAAAACTGTTAGATTTTGATTTAGCAAGTAATATCGGTGGATGGCAATGGGCGAGCGGTAGCGGTTTAGATGCAGCGCCTTATTTTCGAGTTTTCAATCCTACTTCACAAATGGAAAAGTTCGATAAAGATCTGTCCTATGTGAATAAATGGGTGCCAGAATTGAATACCCATCTGTATCCTGAGCCTATTGTCGAGCACAAATGGGCAAGAGAACGTTGCCTCGCGACGTACAAAGAAGCATTATCGAATGCTTAAGATTTTTTAGGAGAGTAACCGAAAAGTTCTTTTTCCTTAATTACCCGGTCAACATATTGCGGCAGACAACTTTCCCAACCTTCTTCACCGCATCGTATTTTCCGAAGAACTTCACGAGAGAAAATATTTTTGACATCTTCATCGAATTCTTCAATGTCGATAATACGGTTATGGAAATTTAGATAATCGATAATGGGTCTAAATCTAGGGTGTATTTCTGCGTTTTCTTTTCTCGCAATCTTCGAGTTTTCGTTTTCTTGGAAAGGGTAGACCAGAATCTTTAAATCTTTTGAGAATATTCTACCAAAAGCCTCGAGAATTCCACCTTGAAGATGACGGTAGTATTTTTCATCAAACAACTCACTTAGGTTATTTACCCCCATAACTAATCCTTGACGCTTTTTAGAAAAACGACCAAAGTAATCTACGAGCTTATAGTATTCCTGATAATTCGAGATAAGTACGGTTTGACCAAGACTACAAAGAATCTCAGCACGATCAAGAAAATCTTGTTCGTCCAGTTCGCCATCAGCCAAAAGGTTATTTAAAGTAATTTCCCACAATACAACGGTACGGTCAGGGTTTACTTTCTTATCATTTGCGAAAAGATCGTAGCCCCGTTTAATCATATCCATATTTACGCGAGTAACAGGTCGGAATGAGCCGCGCATTGCGAGTACGTGTTTCTTGTATAGTAATTCCGCTGGCAATAAATTATTTCCTTCAGGACCGAAAATAACAGCATCTGTGTAGCCGTTTTTAATCAACTGCAAAGACATCAGTCTGTTATCGACAGATTTAAAATCAGGACCTGAGAAATTGATTAGGTCAATCTCTATCGCATCCTTATCAATGTTGTCATAAAGAGTAGACAGGAAGAACTTCGGATCTTCATAGTAGTTATAAGCACCGAATATAAGATTCGTACCTAGTCTTCCGACTGTTTCTTGCTGGTGCTTAGCTTCGTTTTCACCGAGTCTAAAGTGAATAATAATTTCGTTTGTTTCTTTTGAAGCTTCAGTCTGGAAACGAATTCCCATCCACCCGTGACCTTTGAAGGTCTTTGCAAAGTTTATAGTCGCTACTGTATTAGCGTAGGCGAAATACATCTTATTCGGGTGTAGATTACGATCTAACCGCTTTTCAATGAGATTATACTCATGTTTTAGCATCTTACGCAATCTACTTTCGGTAACATATCTGTTATCCTCTTCTATACCGTAGATATCATCAGAGAAGGCCTTATCATAGGCGCTCATTGCTTTAGCAATGGTTCCCGATGCTGCACCGGCCCTAAAAAACTCGCGAACGGTCTCTTGACCGGCTCCAATTTCAGCGAACGTGCCGTAAATCTCTGAGTTTAGATTAATTTTAAGTGCCTTTTGGGCAGTGGTTAAGATGACGCGGTCATTCATGCGAATAGCTGATAGGTTAATCACTGAAACAAAAGTAACATTTAGTCTTCATCCTTCGGAATGAAAAGGTGCTAAATAACCTACAAAGAATGAGCCAAAAAGGGGAATTGATATTTTTAGGTTCTGGAACTTCGCAAGGCGTTCCGGTTATAGGCTGTTATTGTAGTGTTTGCGATAGCGCGAATCCTCGTGATAACAGGACTCGAAGCTCCGTTCACATCCACTTTCCCGAACTTTCGCTACAGATTGATACAGGCCCAGATTTTCGCCTTCAAATGCTGCGCGAAAAGCTTACACATATAGATGCTGTCCTTTTCACACACGAGCATCAGGACCATATCGCAGGACTAGATGATGTTCGGCCCATCATATTTCGCGTCAATAAAGAATTGGCACTTTATGGTCAGGAGCGCGTATTGAATAGGGTAAAGAAAGCCTTCCATTATGCCTTTGAAACGCATCCCTATCCAGGCGCACCTCGTTTTGCAACGACAACGATTAAACCGGGTAAGTCCTTTAGTATTAATGGAATTCAAATTACCCCAATTGGTTTGAACCATGGAAACTTACCCATCCTTGGCTACAGAATAGGGGATGTGGCCTATCTAACAGATGTTAACTACATTTCTCATGAAGCTGAGCAGCAGCTTACTGGTTTAAATTATTTGATTTTAGATGCCTTGCATAGAAAGCTACATCATAGTCATTTTAATCTTGACCAAGCCATTACTTGGGCGAAACGAATCAATGCTAAGCATACGTATTTCATCCATATGAGTCACTACATGGGAAAACATGAAGAGGTTGAGCGCGAATTACCAGAAAGGATATACCTGAGCTACGATGGTCTCAGGATACCTGTGAATATCTAATTTCCGAGGTATTTACCATTAACATAAACACCAACAACTCGATGCGTTGTTGTCGTCCCCTTAAAGGGGTTATTGTAAGCCTTTGAGGCAAATCCTGTAAGATCAGATTCATTCTTATCAAGGATGGTAAACTCCGCTATACCGCCTTCTACAATCTTAAGCTCCGGTAATCCTAATAATGCTCTAGGGTTAGACGAACATACTTGCTGAAGAATGGGCCAGTCTAGCTTTTGCATATCTAAAAGATGTACTAACGAACCTTCAAATCCCGCCATGCCAAAAGAAGCATTATCAAATTCACAGGCTTTCTGTTCGATATCTTTGGGTAAGTGATCTACAGCTAAACAGTCTACCGTCCCGTCTTCTATGGCTGACCAAAGAACTTGCTGGTCTTTCTTCGTGCGTAGGGGTGGGGCCACTTTAAAGTTTGTATCGTACGTAGATACGGCAGTTTCATCAAAAAGTAGATGATGAATATTAACACTACAAGTGAGATTTAAACCCTTTGATTTCGCTTGACGTATTGCATCAATACCTTCTGCAGTACTGACGCTTGCGATGTGCATGCTTCCTTGAGTATACTCTAATAGCTTCAAATCGCGATCTATCTGAACAGATTCTGCTAATTCAGGGATGCCTTTAAGCCCAACGTATGTGGACGTAACGCCTTCACTTACTTGACCATTAACCGCAAGATTTGAATCCTCGGGATGGACCATAATGCGACCAAAAGGTTTAGTGTATAGTAGGGCTAATTTTAAGAGATTCGCATTTTGAATGCCGCGTTTGTAGTCGCCGAACAAGACGGTACCGTGCTGAAACATATCAAACATATCACTCATCTCCTGACCACTACTATTTCTGCTTGCAGAACCTACTGGGACTAGATTTACCGATGTGCTTTCGCCTTTACTAAGGACGAATTCAACACCAGTTTTGTTTTCTATTCCTGGAGCACCGTTACTTACAACTCCAACGGCCGTATAACCGCCTGATGCCGCTGCTGCCGCACCAGTATCTAACGTTTCACATTCTTCGTTCCCAGGCTCACCGAGATCACTATGCAATTCAGCGAAACCAGTAGTTAATGTTGCACCTGCTAAATCAATGGTTGGACATGTAACAGACGAGAGATCGCCTATAGCAGTAATCTGAAATCCTTCAACTAAAATATCTACGGTTTGTAAATGGTAAGGACTTTGAAAGTCAACTACGTAGGCATTTTTGAAGAGGAGTTGCATCTCGATTAAATTTTAGCAAAAATAAGGGCAATTAGTGCGCAAAACAATGCAAGTGCCAAAGCTATTTTACTTTCCGACCAAAATTGGACAGATCTACTTGTATCCGTGGGCGTTGTAGACCAGCTGTAATACTGGACTTTAGCTTCGTCTAATGTTATCACGTTAGTATCATATTTATCATCACCATAATTAATTAATTCGGCCTTGTACTTCTGTAATTGTTGACTAGACGCCCATTGTAAAAGGGCTCTATAATACGGATGATCTGAATCTTCAATAGAAAACGACTGCTCATAAATCGTTGGACCATCAACTATCTTCTGCCAACCTGCTAAAACTATTCCTTCTGAAGTACGCAATAAGGGCTGTAAATGAGTCATATTCTCACCGCTCCAACGCTTAGGATTAGGCCAACGGTTTTGATCCGATGCTCCAATAAAATAGTCTTTGTAAAAGTTTTCATCTAACACGGGTAATACTTCTTCCTCTAGTTTTTTCGATTGTACACCTGCCATACGTAGTAGGATGTAATCTTCATTCGTAAGAATAGCAGGTATAAAGGAAAAGCCATTTAATACCACTATTGCTTTTAACGGTAATTGCGTTAAGTCAGTCGCATTGGTGTAAGTCAATTTTCGATCTAGAGGCAACGAGCTGAGATTCGGCGAACCCTTCGCGTTCATTGCGATTATAGGTAACCGGCTAGGACGATAGAGCTTTTGCCGATTATCTTCAAGGATAGAATCCCCGGTATAGGTCAAAAACAGTTCATCTGAAGCAATGGACCACCAAGGAATACTCACAATACTATCGAATTCTTGTACTATCAATTTACTCGAATCACGTAACTCCCAACCGCCATTATGAGGGCCGTTAGTAATGGTAAAGGTCTGCTCTCGTGTATTTTCGCTCACTAGAGCTATAGAACTATTGAACAGCGATTTTCGCTTCGGAAGGTAATAATGAGAAGCGCCCGTTGGAAGACGGGTGAAACCCGCAGAAATGAGGGTCGTCTCCTCAAGATCTTGTAAAGGCGCAGAAGAAGACGGCCAATCTTCAAGAGCTTCCTCTAATTCATCGAATCGAAACGTGCCTAATGAGATACCGCCTCTAACACGCAGCGTATACATTTCTTTTGGTAACCTATCGAGAGCCCCAGGAAGCCAGGACTCCTTTTGAGACCAAAATACTGGAGCATTATCAACGAGGAGCGAAGTGGTTTTGCTTAAAATTCTCGGTTCAGCTAGCGAAAAAAAGAACAACGAGATGACAAGCATTCGAAGTGAAACGAGTAGCCATTCCTTTAACTTATTGCGCCGACGATCTTGAGTTTTGAATTGGTCCAACCACATTAAGGAGGGAATAGCTACGGGCTGAATAGCCCGTCGCCCTAGTAAGTGAATGATGGGTACGACAAGTGCTAAAGCAGTGGCCCACAGCCATTGTGGTGAATCAAATACCATCTTCGGTGAGTTGCTTTAGAAAGGCATGGGTGATCTCAAAGACATATTCAGCTGCTTCACTGGTCTGATAGTTATGAATCACATGGTCTTTGCAAGCACAATTGGTCCATTGCTTCATAGAAGACCCCAAGTTTTGGTGCATCCATTGTGCTTTCTCAACGCTAACTACTCTGTCTCTAACTTCATCGGATTCATTCCACATCATTGTAAGTGAAGGCGCCTTAACTGCCTTAAAGGTTGATTCTATCATAGTTGTTTCTAATAACCATTGCATCTGAATGACGCATTCCCAACAATATGAACGGTGTTTACAATCTTCAACTATTCCATCTTCACGGGGTGGAAGGTCACGAAAATCTTGACTTGAGGTCCATTTCAGTAATTCAAGTCCCCAAGGGTCATTAACCAGTGCTGCAAATGGATCATTCAGCCGTATGTTAGGACTGTAATTCACCAGCGCGTATACTTTATTTGGGAACGTAGCAGCCAATTTCAAGGCCAAAGGAGTACCGGTACTACAAGACATAATGATGACTTTCTTACCCAGTGTAGTTGCCAATGCAAAATCCTTCTTAGCCTTTTCCCAGGCTGCGGTTGCAGTGAAAGTAGCATAACGAACCGAGTCTTCCTCCTCCAATCCGTGACCGGCTATACGAGGGTAATATGCGTTCGCTTGTAATCTATCAGCGATCCAAAATCGAACTGAATCACCTTCGTGTTGGGTCGCGCTAAAACCGTGTAAATACAGCAAGACATATTCCGTTTCCCCGATGCTGTCATACCAGTCCACAGCGCTAATAGCACAAGGTTCTGCTTTTAAATTAGTATCGAAATGCAATAGACTATCGTTAATCGCATCAAACGGGGTGTTTACTCTAGGTAAAGACAAATCGTATGAAGGTGCAACAGTAGTAGGACCTGAATAATAAAATGCCGCTACTAAAAACAGCATACTGAAAAAACTCAATAACGCACGCTTCAAGGCCTTCATTCTATGGCATATTTAAGAGTGAGTGGAAATTTTAAAGGATCTGTATTTAATTCCAAAACGCCTTTAAAGGTGATTACTTCATCAGTAAGATATTCTTGTTGATGTTTTAAATCCAATTCTAAAACGCTTTCCGGACCTGCTGCACCACAAAAGAAACAACTCGAGAAAGGAAAAGCGCTTAGGGCGTACTGCGAGTTAACCGCATCTAATGCTATTATATAACCTGTGATCTTAACTAATTTCCCATCCCATTGCTTTAACTCTTCGGTCCAGACAGGCACTTGTACCCAACTTGCAGTGGTGGGCTCGTAAACCTCCTCAAAGTTCAAGCGCTCGAAGGTATTCCAAGATAGGCGCTCTTGAGCGAAGCCTATTAGACCCAGGCACATGAATAGGAGTAGCGCTAATTTTTTCATCCTGCGAATTCCACGTTTTTAAGGATAAAGAATAATCGGTATGGATCTTTTTTATTGAGAACTAAAAGACCTTTTACTACTACGAATTGGTCGGTAATTAAAGCATCAGGTCGTTCTTTAAAGACCAATTCAACCACTGTATTCGGTGCTGCATTTCCGCAGAAAAAACAACTCGAAAACGCGTATCGGCTCAAAGCATATTGGCTTCCTTCTACATCGACCGGTACGAGATATCCTTGAAGGACTACCTCTTGCAGCTCGTAAGGATCTAAATACGAGGGGAATTGAGGCTCGTAAAGACCATCAGGGGTAGTCGAATAGGGAACAGCAAGAAGTTCCCACGGAACGACTTTCTGAGCCAATACAGGAATCGAGATGATACTAATGAATAATGTGACTAGCAGTTTTTTCACGTCTTATTCATTTTTATGTAGAGCAGGAAAGCGGATAATAATAGCGGAACTAAACCAATAGCCGCTTGTTCTAAATTTAACGGTAAGTCAAAAACATTGAAAAGTTGAATTCCACCCATTAATCCTAAAAGACCAGCGAATAGATACAGACCATAGGTCGCTAAAAAAGCTGTAGTCCTTTTTATTCCTTTTACACGCAGCAGCTGTACCGTTGAATTTTCGGTCATTCCTATGAAGTAGAGAAAGGCAATGAACAGTAATGCGACGAATGAGGAAAGTAGCTTTCCGTAAAATGTTGCCTGATCCAACGTGGGCTGCCATTGTTTTTGCAATTGACCGAAAATAAATACTGGAAATGCGCCTTGTTCATTTGCGCGCTTCGAAATGACACCGGGAAGCATTAATAGACCTGACTTAGATTTTAACTTCATTAATAACGATGTAAAATCTTTATTATCAGCATCATGCATACCTGAATAAGCTGCGTTTGTCACAAAGTATGACTGTTCATCCGCAGTACGATCAGCAGTAAATATACCGGATATCAATAGGTCGTGGTGCGCATGTGCTTCACCTCTCGAATCACTGCCATGGGCGGTGTGAACCGTTGCACCAAGAACATAATTGTGCTGAGCGGCTAGCGCAGCACTTACTACGATTTCATTAGCATTTAAAGGTCTGTTTCCCTGTTCGAAGTGAATACCAAACCAATCGAAATAATTTGCTTCCACGCCGACAACAGGAATACCGCCGATATTATCGCCTAGAGAAATGGGACAAACCTCTTTTACTAGTGGATGCTTACCCCAAAATTCCGCACTCTCATTGGGGAGATTTCCAGTAGGGTTCTCCATACGGAATAACGCGCTGGCTACAATCTGAGTAGGGGCACCTTTGTACCCAATCACAACATCAACAAGCGAAGCACTTTCCTGCCAACGCTGATAGATATAGCGCTGTGCGGCACCAGGTAAATGCAATACGATAGAGGTAAGTAGGGAGAGTAACAACGCAATACCCAAAACGACCCACCGTTTTCGGAACTGTGACCACCAAATTTTGAATATCAAATTCATAAGGCAATAAGGTGGTCCTGTATATCAGCTTGAAGTAATCTGATATCATGGGTTACAATAACCATTTTTTTACGGGGATATTCAATACGAATTTTCTCGAATAGCTGGATCGCTGTAGTCGCCCAATCATCGTCTAGCGCGCTTGTAGGCTCATCGAATAGTATCCATTGAGCATCTTCAGCCAAAACCCAAGCGAGCCAAAACCGCTGTTGTTGACCAATGCTTAGTTCTGCAGGTAGTTTTTCGAAATGATTGCGCAGTCCCAGATTGATTGCTAGGGATTCCCATAATTTACCCACAGTCATTGACAACTGCTCTTTCATAATCATGTAGCTAATCCACTGCTGTTGCTGGGGCATTAAAGCGGTCTTCTGATTATTTACAATAGAACTTAATTCAGAATTGAGTTCACCATGTAGCGCACGCAATAAAGTTGTCTTTCCTACGCCAGAGGGTCCCGTAATGACAGTAATTCCATCGGGAAAATGCAATTCCGGGTAGCTTAGTGTGTAGGATGGGCTGACTTGTATTTCCATAGGAACTAAATCGAAGCTAGTGACAATACCAATGCAACTGCGCTTAGGGTGTAGATTAATTTCCCGATAATACCAAGGGTTATACCCAACGTGGCTAAAAATGCGCTTTGTAAGCTCTTGCCGACGCTATTATTGGAACTATACTGCCCGATAAAGGCTCCTATAAATGCGCCTACGAACATTCCAGGACCCGTTATAAGACCTAGCAAAAGACCAATTGTGGCTCCTTTAGAGGCCGCCTTTGATCCACCGCCGCGCTTTGCTATATATCCAGGCAAAAGATAATCGGCCAAGAAAAACAAGAGTCCCACAAATGACCATGCGTAAAAATACACAACGGTATCTGCGGAAAGTGAATGAGTCTGCGCCAAAAGAATCAAACCGGCTGCGGACAGTAAGGGACCAGGCAACAGTGGTACTACTGCGCCAACAATACCCGAAATCAATAAAATCCATGCGAGAAAATCCATTGGATAAATATACGAACTGCACTCTAAGGAATAGACAAGGTATACCTAGCTTTACACGGTGCATTACGTAGTTGTAGATATAGAAACCACCGGCGGCAGACCCAATGGAAACGACATTACTGAAATAGGTATTGTACATGTACAACACAACAAGATTACACGAAGTTGGTCCTCATTTGTGAAGCCGGACCGTAGTATTCCGTACAATATACAGATGCTTACTGGCATTACAGACGATATGGTGGCCAACGCTCCAACGTTCGCTTCCTTAGCACCTGAATTACTTAAAGAATTAGAAGGTGAGGTGTTCGTTGCACATTCGGTGAATTTCGATTACAGTTTTATTGAACGCGCATTTAAAGAAGCAGGAATTAATTGGCGAATGCCGAAGTTATGTACGGTGAAATATGCAAAGGCCATGTTTCCTGAGTTTGGTCGGTATTCATTAGCGCATCTCACCCAGGCTTTAGCCGTTGCTAATGATAATCCACATCGCGCGCTAAGTGACGCTCTGTGCGCTGCAGAAGTACTCATACAATGCTGCACCGCTGATTACGATGATAAAAAGTTGAATGATACGAAATTGGGCCTATTAAAGCGCATTCAACTCCCAGACTTGATGCCGGCACATTTCTATGACGAATTGTCAAAGGAGGCTGGCGTATACCAATTCTTGGACGCTTTCGGTATGCCACTATACATCGGTAAAGCAAAGAATATCAAAAGCCGAATTACCCAACACTTCAGTACTGATCAAGGCGCAACTAAGTACCAGCGTTTAATGAAGGAATGCCACAGCATTAGCTACGAGATTTTTCCGAATGAAACTTTAAGTCTCATCTACGAAGACCATTTGATCAGAAAACACTGGCCACCTTTAAATAAAGCGCAGAAGAAGCAGGCGCTAAAGTTCGGCTTGTACAGCTATGAGAATGGGAGAGGAGAGGTGAAATGGGTAGTTCAAAAATCAATTGGGAGTGGAGCGCTACGTAAATTTGGTTCTTATGTAACCGGGCAGCAGTGGTTGGCCGATTACTTACAATTGGCCCGTAAAATGGAATGGACGCAAAAAGAGGCGCTCAATCAATTATTAGAAAGCAATAACCAACGACTCATTCTTGCACTTCCTTCAGATGACCTTGGTGCACTATTTATAGAGCGTGGAAATATAACTGGCATTTACACAGGTGACGACTACCTCACAAACGAAGAGTGGGCGAGAACCAACTTTATACCTGTTAGTCCTTCGCCCACTATTAACGCTATCGGAATGAAACTGCTCGAACAAAATCCCGACCAGGTATTCTTATTGTAAGACTATTCCTTCAAATCTTTAGATTCTTCCTCGACAGTTGACGTATCATCTGTTGAAGCTTCAGGAAGTTCTTCCGCTGCTGCCTGCTCTAATTCCGGAGCCTTTTCTATATTAAATTTTAAAGTCTCACCGCTAAGATGGATGTGAATGGTATCTCCTTCAGTAATCTCCTTAGATATAATCTTCCCTGCCAATGGATCCTCAATCAACTTCTGAAGAGCACGAGCTAAAGGTCGAGCACCAAAGGCTTCGTCGAATCCCTCATCAGCGACAAAATCTTTCGCTTCATCACTCAGGTTGATGTGGTACCCTAAGTCTTGGATGCGTCCGAACAAACTGCGCAATTCAATATCGATAATACTATGAATATCATCTCTCGATAATGAGTTGAACAAGACTACATCGTCAATTCTATTTAAGAATTCTGGTGCAAAGGCCTTCTTAAGAGCCCCTTGAATTACACTGTTTTCAAGGTCCGTTTTACGTTGTTCACGCGCAGAAGTGCCAAATCCAACCCCGGTACCAAAGTCTTTCAACTGACGACTACCTAAATTCGAAGTCATGATGATGATGGTGTTCTTAAAATCAACACGGCGCCCTAGGCTATCAGTAATTTGACCATCGTCCAATGCTTGTAGCAATAGATTGAATACATCTGGATGTGCTTTTTCAATCTCGTCTAAGAGTATTACCGAATAAGGCTTGCGGCGTACTCTTTCAGTTAATTGGCCACCTTCTTCATATCCAACATATCCTGGAGGCGCTCCTATCAACCGGCTGATCGCAAATTTCTCCATGTATTCGCTCATATCGATACGAATCATGTTGTCCTCACTATCAAAAAGTAACTTTGTCAATTCTTTGGCGAGCTGGGTTTTACCCACACCTGTCGGACCTAAAAATATAAATGACCCTATGGGTTTATTGGGATCTTTAAGACCTGCTCTGTTGCGTTGTATGGCACGAACGATTTTCTTTACAGCTTCGTCTTGACCGATCACGTTTGAACGCAATTGATCCTCCATTTGGGAGAGTTTCTCCAGCTCCTGTTGCGCCACACGTTGAACCGGTACACCAGTCATCATTGCCACGACTTCAGCCACTTCTGGCTCATCCACTGTCTTTTTGTTCAACTTAATACTGGCCTCCCAGGCTTCACGCGCACTTTCTAATTGTGCTTCCATCTTCTTTTCATCGTCCCGAAGACGTGCAGCCTCTTCGTAACGCTGGCTTTTAACAACCGCGATTTTTTGTGTCTTTATCGCTTCTAATTTTGCTTCGAGCTGGGTGATGTCATCCGGAACTTCAATATTAGTAATGTGAACACGCGAACCAGCTTCATCCAGCGCATCGATTGCTTTGTCCGGTAAGTGACGATCGCTTATATAACGTTGAGTTAAACGCACGCATGCTTCAATAGCGTCCGGTGTGTAGATGACATTGTGATGCTCTTCATATTTATCCTTGATGTTATTCAAGATTTGAACGGTCTCTTCGGGCGATGTAGGATCCACTGTCACCTTCTGGAATCGACGCTCCAAGGCACCATCCTTTTCAATGAATTGGCGGTATTCATCTAACGTTGTGGCCCCAATACATTGAATCTCGCCGCGAGCTAGAGCAGGCTTGAACATGTTTGAAGCGTCTAAACTTCCAGTTGCTCCTCCAGCGCCCACGATCGTGTGTAGTTCATCAATAAATAAGATGATGTCGTCGTTCTTTTCTAATTCGTTCATTAACGCCTTCATGCGCTCTTCAAACTGACCGCGGTATTTTGTGCCCGCAACTAAACTAGCAAGATCTAAACTCACAACTCGTTTATCGAACAAAACGCGACTCACTTGCTTATCCACGATACGCAAAGCCAATCCTTCAGCGATAGCGCTTTTACCCACGCCAGGCTCACCAATCAATAGCGGGTTGTTCTTCTTGCGTCTGCTCAGAATTTGTGAAACTCGCTCAATCTCTTTCTCACGGCCAACTACAGGATCTAATTTTCCCTGGGCCGCAGATTTCGTTAAGTCCTTGCCGAAATTATCTAGAACTGGCGTTTTACTTTTTTCTTTACCTCTTTCGCGTTGGGATGATTTACGCGCTCCAGCTGCGCGACTAGCATCGTCCATATCATCTTCATCATAACTCATCGAAGGAGAAGGCAGATCTGTATCGTCAGAATCCGCACTGCGATCGGTTTCAACATAGTTGCTCTGGTATTCGCTTTTGACAGCATCGTAACTAGCGCCTAATTGGCCCATAATACCACTTATAGGATCGTTGTCGTTTCGCAATATGCACAACAATAAATGCGGAGTACGTATCACTGGACTTTGAAATAATTTTGCTTCTAAAAATGTGGTTTTTAAAGCTTTCTCTGCTTGACGCGTCAGAGGCAGGTTTTTACCACTTACCTGAGTATTTGTAGCATAAGGCGCGGCTACCTGCTCAATTTTACTACGTACTTGTTTGAGGTCTAAACCCAAATCTTTTAAGATTTGAATGGCCGTTCCATCGCCGTCTCTCAGTATACCGAGCAAAAGATGCTCCGTTCCTATATAATCATGGCCAAGACGCAGTGCCTCTTCCTTACTAAAGGTGATCACATCTCTCACTCTGGGGCTAAAGTTCTCTTCCATAATTGTTGTTTTGTGGTACGTTATTATTAGAACACAATACGTGCCAAAGGGTTCTATTCAAATCTAAATGGTCTTTTCGGCAGTTCACAGGGTACAATTCAAAGGTTTGTTAACATTCGAATGTGGATAAATGCCTCAAGTAAACCGGGAGCCGATGGGACTTTAGGGGCTTCTAAAAGCTATATTTGAAAATTACGAAAAAACCCGGCTTCGGCCGCACTAAATACTGACAATATGGCGCAGGGAGAACGCATTATTCCCGTAAATATTGAGGAGCAAATGAAAAGCTCCTACATCGATTATTCGATGTCGGTCATCGTTTCTCGTGCACTTCCGGACGTGCGTGATGGATTAAAACCCGTTCACCGTCGAGTCCTATACGGAATGCATGACATGGGTGTTACCAGCTCGAAATCCTATAAAAAATCGGCAAGAATCGTAGGGGATGTGCTCGGTAAGTACCATCCACATGGCGATAGCTCCGTATACGACACGATGGTGCGTATGGCACAGGACTGGTCCTTACGTTACACCTTAGTTGATGGCCAAGGTAACTTTGGCTCTGTAGATGGAGATAGCCCAGCAGCAATGCGTTATACGGAGGTCCGTATGCGAAAGATTGCGGAGGAGATGCTTTCTGACATCGACAAAGACACCGTAGATTGGCAGTTAAACTTTGACGATTCGTTGAAGGAGCCTACTGTACTTCCTACGCGTATACCTGGTTTGCTTGTAAATGGAGCTTCCGGAATTGCAGTGGGTATGGCTACTAATATGCCACCGCACAACCTTACTGAGAGTATCAATGCTATCAATGCATTTATTGAAAACGATGCTATAGAGATTGATGAGTTGATGCAGCACATTAGTGCACCAGATTTCCCAACGGGAGGAACCATTTACGGTTATGAAGGTGTAAGAGATGCATTCCACACGGGTAGAGGACGTATCGTTCTTCGTGGAAAAGCTACGATTGAAGAAGTACGTGGCCGTGAATGTATTATCGTAACGGAAATTCCATACCAGGTCAATAAGGCCGAAATGATCAAGAAGACCGCGGAATTGGTCAACGATAAAAAAATCGAAGGAATTTCAGATATCCGAGACGAGAGTGATCGTAAAGGTATGCGCGTAGTTTACGTTTTAAAGCGCGATGCCGTACCAAACGTGGTGCTCAACAAACTTTACAAATACACACAGCTTCAAAGCTCATTCTCCGTAAACAACATTGCATTGGTCAATGGTCGTCCGGAAATGTTGAATCTGAGAGATATGGTGAAACACTTTGTGGCCCACCGTCACGAGGTAGTTGTTCGCCGCACAGAATACGAACTTCGTCAAGCAGAGAAACGTGCGCACGTTCTTGAAGGCTTACTCATCGCAATCGACAACCTCGATGCTGTTATCAAACTCATTCGTGCATCTGCGACAGTAGATGAAGCTAAATCTGGCCTGATGACTGAATTCAAACTTTCAGATGTCCAGGCGAAAGCTATTCTAGAAATGCGTCTTCAGAAACTGACCGGTCTAGAACGTGATAAGATCAAGGCAGAGTATGAAGAACTGATGAAGACTATCGAATACTTAAAAAGTATTTTAGGCGACAAAGTTCTGAGAATGGAAATCATTAAGGACGAACTTCTCGAGATTAAAGAGAAGTACGGTGATGAGCGCAGAACCGCGATTGAATTTGCAGGTGGCGATGTAAGTATTGAAGACATGATCCCAGATTCTGAAGTGGTCATTACTATTTCGCATGCGGGTTACATTAAGCGCACACCACTTACTGAATACAAAAAACAGAACAGAGGTGGAGTGGGTGCGAAAGCAGCTAGTACACGAGATAAGGACTTTATCGAGCACGTATACGTAGCAACGAACCATCAATACATGCTCTTCTTTACCGAACTAGGAAGGTGTTTCTGGATGCGGGTATACGAAATTCCTGAAGGAAGCCGTCAAAGCAAGGGTAGAGCTATTCAGAATTTGATTAATCTACCACAGGACGATAAAGTATTGGCCTTCATTAATGTGCTCAACCTCAAGGATGAAGACTACATCAACAACCACCATATTGTGATGTGTACCAAGAAGGGTGTCATAAAGAAAACATCTTTAGAGGCGTATAGCCGTCCTCGTGTTAATGGTATTAATGCCATTACCATACGCGAAGGGGATACCCTGCTTGAAGCCAAACTCACAAATGGCGAGCAAGACATCATGCTTGCCGTACGTAGCGGTAAAGCCATTCGATTCCCTGAGACAAAGGTTCGCTCTATGGGCCGCAGTGCTTCTGGTGTAAGAGCTATTACAGTAGATCATGAAAACGACGAAGTCGTTGGGATGATTGTAGTGAAAGAAGGAGACGGATTCGACGTAATGGTCGTGAGTGAAGCCGGCTACGGTAAACGTTCTTCTCTCGAGGATTACCGGATTACTAACCGCGGCGGTAAAGGTGTCAAAACCATCACTGTTACAGAAAAAACTGGCGAATTGGTTTCGCTTAAAGCGGTCACAGACGAAGATGATTTGATGATCATTACTAAGAAAGGTACTATGATCCGTATGGGTGTAAATACTTTAAGAGTAATGGGTCGTGCCACACAGGGTGTTCGATTAATCAACCTTCGTAAAGGAGACGAAATTGCTTCGATTGCGAAAGTTCCAGCGTCTGAGGAAGAAGAAGAACTGCTCGATGCGGAAGGAAATGTAATTGTAGCTCCAGAAGGAGAGGAGGGTGCAACGGCACCGGAAGCTCCTACAGAGAGCGAAGATTAATATCAGTATTTTGAACAATGGCGCGGTGTTTGTTCTTTTAGAGACACTTACATTTGTGACCTTATTTAAAAATTGAAACTAAAGACAATGAAAAAAGTACTCGTCGCCTTATCGATGGCCCTAACATTAGGACTTTCTGCTCAAGAAGCTCCTAAAGTCACCAGTGCAATCATCGCATTAAGAGGCAATGAATTGGTAGAAGCTAAAGGCTTTATCGATGAAGCAACAGACATCATCGCTGGTAAAAACCAAGCTGAGGTTAAAGAAAAGATCTTATCGAAGTTTTACTACAACAAATCTTTAATTTACTCTAAGATTGCTGCTTCTCCGGATGCTGCTATTAAAGCACTCGACGAGAATGCAAATGATGTAGCTGCGCAAAGTATTTTGGATTTAATCAAATTTGAATCTGTAGCCAAAAAGCAGCCTTACACTGATGATGCGATTCAAAACATTCCAAACATTGCTTACAATTACCTTATTGAGGCAAGCACTGCCTATGATGCAGGAGATTATGAAGGCGCATACTATGGTTACATGAGTGCTTTTGAGCTGAAGAAAAATGAGCTTCTTGGTGAGTTTTCTAGCCTCGATACAGGATTGTTATTTAATGCCGGTATCATCGCTGGGCAATCGGGCAACTTAGAAGCCAGTGTAGATGCGTTTCGCAGCTGTTTAGACTTAGGATATAAGGGTATTACCTATAGTGCTACTTACGCAGCAAGCGGTGCGCCTCAGCAATATCCAACTAAGACAGCAATGGAGAAGGACTTAGAGCTTGGTTTAGCTACGGATCCTGTAGTAGGTGATGATGTTCGTCCTAGTGTGTATATCAGCTTAATCAATGCTTACAAGAAGTTAGAAGATGAAGCGAAGTATAGCGAAACCTTGAGCGAAGCAAGAGCATATTATCCTGAGAACAAGGATCTACTTGACATCCAGTTGCAATCTTTCCTCGACAACAAAGACTATGACGGTGCATTAGCCAACCTTGATGAAGCCATTGAAAAGAATCCTACTAAAGGAATTTACCACTTTGTGAAAGGTAATATCCTACAAACTGAGTTGAAAGATTTAGATGCAGCACTCACTGAATACAAACGTGCAGTTGAATTGGATTCGACGTTGAGTGATGCGATGTACATGTGTGGCTTAGTGTACATCGATCGTGCGAATGAAATCACTGAACAGATGAATAAACTAGGTTTAAATGAAACGCGTAAGTACAATGCGTTAAAGGATAAACAGAAAAGTGTATTCGAAGAAAGTCTTCAGTATTTCGAAAAGTCGTATGAAATGAATCCAAGCGATATGGATATTGTTCGCGCACTAATGGAGGTTTACCGAAAGGTCGGTGATTACCAGAAGTCTATGGACATGAAAGCAGTCATAGAGTCTGCTGGGGAATAACACGAACTTATAGATATAAGAGGACCTCAGTATAGGCTACTGGGGTTTTCTTTTACCTTTTACATATTTAGGTTATAATATATATTATGTTAAATAATGTTTTTGTAAACTAAGAGTATCTACCCCGTTGTAGGTTTTGAGCCGCGTTTCATTGTGTCCTTAGTCTTACTGTAATTATCATTAGATCGGGCCATCTGATCTTCGTAACGCGGATCCGGAATAACCGCGAGCTTATACAAAGCCGAAGCCTCGATGCTGTAAAAGCCAAATTCTTCAACCACACGGCCCTGAATCTTGTAGAGTCCTTTACCGCGGAATGGAAATTGAGCAGCAATGTTTGGAAAATGTACGCTATCAAGAAAATCACCATTCTGATCTACAAATGTGGCGAAATTCATACGGTCTCCTTTTTGCGTCTTTGTATCCTTGACCGTAACCAGGTATCCATAGCCAATCACAAAATGTCCTAGCTTCTCTGGCATCTCTACGGCTGTAGTTCCCTGATCCATAGGTTCATCTGCTAATAAAAACGGATCGGCTAATGGGAATCCTAGTAATTCTATTTCATCGAAAGCCCGCTCTAATGGCGATTGCTCTAAGAGCGGAACCTTATAGTCGTGCGAACTGACCGTTCCTTTAAACAGACTAGGTGCTGCAGCGGGCACAGCAGACTGTTTATGTCCCTTTAACATGTGGTGCGCTTCCCACAATAACGTTTGTTTGGAAATATCTGTAAACCTAAAGGCGCCTATTCTGATCAGCAGTGATAATTGTTCAATACCAATAGGAACACGGTCTATAAAGTCTGTAAGATTACTAAAGGGGCCTCCCTCCTGTCTTTCCCGACCAATAGTCACTCCTACGGTCTCATCTAAACCGTGCAGCAAAACAAAACCTAAATAGATTATTGTTCCGCGAATGACTGTGGGGTAATCGCCCTGCTGTACACATGGAGCTTCCACTATTCCGCCAAGTTTCCTGGCCTCGTGTACATAAAACTCCGTACTGTAAAAGCCGCCGAAGTTATTGATGACAGCCACCATGTACTCCAGAGGATAATGTGCCTTCAAATAGAGGCTTTGATAACTTTCAACAGCATAAGAAGCACTGTGTCCTTTAGCAAAAGCGTAGCCCGCAAAACTTTCTATTTGACGCCAAATATCCTGTGCCAATTCTAAACTATATCCACGTACTTTACAGTTTTCAAAGTACTGATTTTCAACACGTTTAAACTCCTCTCTTGAACGAAATTTCCCCGACATACCACGGCGCAATACATCCGCTTCACCCAAAGACAAACCGGCAAAATAATGCGCCACTTTAATCACATCCTCTTGGTATACCATCACCCCAAACGTATCTGGCATAATATCAAGCAATACAGGATGTGCATCTTGACGCCGCTCTGGATCGGTGAAGCGCAATATGTATTCGCGCATCATCCCACTGTTACTAACCCCTGGCCGGATAATGGAACTCGCTGCAACTAAACCTAGGTATGTATCCACCTTTAGTTTCTTAAGCAGCATGCGCATCGCGGGCGATTCAACGTAAAAGCAGCCCATGGCCCTGCCGTCCCGCAAAATAGATTTGATTTTCTCATCCTGCTTGAATGCCTGTAAGTTTCGGATGTCTAAGAGTGTGTCCTCTGGTTTATTCTTACGGACAATGTGCAACGCATCTTGAATTTTAGAGAGCCCGCGTTGACTAAGGATATCAAATTTATGAAGTCCAATATCTTCTGCCACCACCATATCAAATTGCGTTGTTGCAAAGCCTTTCGGTGGTAAAAAAGTCCC
>CAJQHZ010000010.1 GCA_905478295.1 uncultured Flavobacteriales bacterium
ACGGTGGCCCATGTGTCTACCATAGTACCGCTATCCACGTAGGCGCCGATATTTACATAAGAAGGCATCATAATGACACCACTGGCTAAATAAGCGCCATGCCTTGCTATGGCATGGGGAACCACTCTGACTCCTTTTGCAGCATAACCCGTTTTTAGAGGAATTTTATCATGAAATTCAAAAGGAGGGACTTCTATAGTTTCCATCTGCTGGATTGGGAAGTACAAAACCACTGCTTTTTTTACCCATTCATTCACCTGCCAGCCGTTCAAAGTAGGTTCTGCAACGCGTAATATTCCGCTATCTAATGCGCTTACTACAGCCCTGATGGCCTGTTGAGTGATTGATTCTTTTAATAAGTCGCGGTTTTCCCATGCGGCTTCTATAGTTGGTCGTAAATCTTGCATAAATAGTGTGCTCTTAAAGGTTCAAAGGTACGGCTTTCACTTGCTTTAGACTACCTTTGAGCCATGGCAAAAATTGTAGCATTAGATGTAGGTGCAAAGCGCACGGGTGTAGCAGAATCGGACTCTATGCACATGATGGCGTTCCCTTTAGAAACGGTTGAAACAGAATACGTATTGACCTTTTTACAGCGTCGCCAGGAAGAAGAACCCATTGAGGAATTAGTGGTTGGGGCCCCAGTTCGTTGGGACGGCACGCCGTCTGAAGTAGCCCATTTTATTGATGGTCTTTGTCAAAAAATGGGCGAGAAATGGCCTGAAATACGCATCATTAGAGTAGATGAACGCTTCACCTCGTCCTTAGCTGCTCATGCTTTAGTGAAAGGCGGAATGAAGAAGTCAAAGCGACGAGAAAAAGGTGCGGTTGATAAAGTGGCGGCCGCATTGATATTAGAGAACTATTTAGCGCAGCGATAACTATCTTTGTGCCTTTAGAATTCAAGCAATGATTTTACCAATAGTCGCTTATGGCGACCCAGTACTGCATAAAGTAGCCGAAGAAATCGATCAGAATTATCCTGGCTTAGACGCATTGATAGAAAACATGTACGAAACCATGTACAATGCTCAGGGTGTTGGTTTGGCTGCACCCCAGATCGGTAGAGGTATTCGACTTTTCGTCATTGACGCAAGTCCATTTGCTGAGGAAGGCAGTGATGAGTACGAATTACTTACCGCTCTAAAGAAGACCTTCATCAACCCCATCATCATTGAGGAATCAGGTGAGGAATGGGGTATGGAAGAAGGTTGTCTTAGTATTCCCGAGGTTCGAGAAACCGTCTTTCGTAAAGAAAAGGTAGTTATTGAATATTATAATGAGAACTGGGAATTAGTCGAAGAGACTTACACGGGACTCGCGGCTCGTGTCATTCAACACGAATACGATCACATCGAAGGGGTACTTTTTACAGAAAAAATTAAGCCCTTACGTAAAAGACTAATAAAAGGCGCCTTAGGAAGAATAGAGCGTGGTGGAATAACACCCGGCTATCCTATGAAATACCCTAAAGCGAAATGAGGTTCGTGATTGCGGTATTTATGATGGTTGTTGTGAGTTGTCAATCTTCTCCGGCACAACAAAATATTAAAGAGTATACTACCGCAGTTCCGACGAGTGATTCGGCTTTGTTTTATTTAGAGCTCGTGGAACGTAACGTACTTACGCCAGCGGGATATACTCGTGCGGCTGCTCATTTTGTAGCTCAGGATTCATTAATCAAAACGGATGCAGCCTATTTGATGAAGGCGGGTTTGACTTGCATGAATCAGGAGGGTGCCTACAGATTATATGGGGTAAATTACCTCATCTTACTTTCGAATAAATTTCCTGAAGACCGCTACACGCCGGAAGCTTTACTTCAGTTGGCATTATTTTTCGATGGAGCATTAGGAGACGGTGAACGTGCGGTAGCGTTTTTACGCATACTCTTAAAGCGCTATCCAGAACATATATTGGCAACTGATGCTCAGGCGCTTTTAGATTTAATAAGTGTCTCCGAAACGGGAGAAATACAAACTGTAAGAGATTGGTTAAATAACGAATAATGGAATTAAGAACTGTATTATCAATTGCCGGTAAACCGGGTTTATTCAAATTAGTAGCTCAAAATAAGGGCGGTGTTGTGGTGGAAAGCCTTCTCGATGGGAAGCGTACGAGTATTTCTGCTTCTGCAAACGTAAGTTCCTTAGGTGATATTGCAATCTATACCTATGAGAAAGAAGTACCACTTCGTGACGTTTTCACGGCCATGGCTGAAGTAACAGAAGGCAAAGAGGCGTTGACTCATAAGAGCAGTAAAAACGAACTGGAAGATTTCTTTGGAGAGGTGTTGCCGAAATTCGACCAAGAGCGCGTTTACGCAAGCGATATTAAAAAAATCGTACAGTGGTTTAATATCCTGGCCAAAAATGATTTATTGGGAATCTTAGAAGAGACTGAGGAGGAAGCCTAGTATATGAACAGTCGTGCAGCAAAACTAGAGGCCTTTGGTCGATTATTAGACATCATGGATACACTCCGTGCAGAATGTCCGTGGGATAAAAAGCAAACCCTCGAAAGCCTGCGTCATTTGACTATTGAAGAAACTTATGAGTTGGCGGATGCCATCGAAGAAGGAGATTTAAATGAGATCAAAAAGGAGCTAGGTGATCTGATGCTGCACATGGTTTTCTACAGTAAAATTGGAAGCGAGAAAGGTGCCTTTGATGTGGCCGATGTGCTCAATAGTGTCTCTGACAAGCTTATTCATCGCCATCCTCATATTTATGGTGATGTTGAAGCTACTACGGAAGACGAGGTTAAGGCCAATTGGGAAGCAATCAAGCTCAAGGAAAAAGGCACGAAAAGCGTGCTTCAAGGAGTGCCAAAAGGCCTACCAGCACTTGTGAAAGCAATCCGGATTGGCGATAAAGCACGAGGCGCAGGCTTTGATTGGGAGGACCCTCAGGATGTTTGGGGTAAAATCCGTGAAGAATTAGCGGAGTTTGAAGAGGCGCAAAAATCTGGAAATCAAGATCATATAGAAGGAGAGTTGGGTGATGTACTGTTTTCACTGGTGAATTTCGCTCGATTGAGTAATCTTGATCCAGAGATGGCGCTGGAACGTACCAATAAAAAGTTTATTTTTCGATTTACTTTTATGGAAAATGCCGCGAGAAAATCAGGTAAGTCACTGTCTGACATGAACTTAGCTGAGATGGAGATGCTGTGGAATGCGGCGAAGGACGCAACGCGACATTAATTCGTTATAAAAGCGGCGTTAAGAATATGTAAAACCTATACTATAGGTGTTTCTTAAGTGTTGATTTATTGTAATTTAGCGTTGTGAAAACTCTATTTTTAATTCGACATGCTAAAAGCTCTTGGGCCTATGAGGGGATCGAAGATCGAGATCGACCATTAAAAGGACGTGGAATACGTGATGCGCATTTAGTTGCAAAGGCGCTTTCTGATGGAATGGATCAGCACGATCGTATTAAGTTTTATTCTTCTCCTGCAACGCGAGCGCTGCACACCGCGCTCATATTTGCACAGAATTTTCAGCTGCCTGCAGCGCAAATCGCCCTGAAAGATGAGTTATACGATTGTTTTTCTCACGAGTTGTTAGAGGTGATTAAAGCCTCTGAGGATTTAGCAGATACCGTGTTTTATTTTGCCCATAATCCCGCAATAACGGATTTCGTGAACAAAACAACGGCTGCAAATATCGCTAATGTCCCTACGACAGGTGTTGTGAGTATTTCTTTTGACGTTAAGTTTTGGCGAGAGATAGATACCAATGGAAAATTGGTTCAGTTTGAATACCCTAAAAGACTCAAAAAGTAGATGAACGAAAAAGACTTAAGTCTCTACAACCGCGACATAAGCTGGTTGAAATTTAATGCGCGAGTGCTACAGGAGGCCGAAGATACTTCTGTACCTATGATTGAGCGTATTCGATTTTTAGGTATTCATTCAAACAATATGGATGAGTTTTTTCGTGTACGCTACTCTTTTGTGAGAAGATTACAGTTGTCGTCGGATAAAAACCATGAAGATAATTTGGAGGGGCATGCGCCCGGGGAGTTGTTAAAACGATTGAGTGAACTGGTGAACGAGCAGCAACATCGAGGTCAGGAGATTTACGAAGATCTTAAAAAGGAGCTTTCTAGAGTGTCCATAGAGATCATTTCCGAAGATGGGTTAACGCAAAAACAAGCACACTTCGTTCGTGATGTATACCGCAACCAAGTCAGTCCTGCGCTGACGAATCTTATGTTAAGCCAAGCCCCTGAATTCCCGTATTTAAGGGATAAAGGTATCTATTTAGCCGTACGATTGATTAAAGGCGATAGCGAGCAATTCTCCATTATTGAAGTTCCGTCTGGCACATTGAATCGATTCATAACGCTACCCAAATACGGTAAGCAATACGTCATGTATTTAGATGATATACTTCGGTACAACCTCGACAGTATTTTCCATATTTTCAAGTACGATTCTATTGAGGCACATACCGTGAAAATTACACGAGATGCGGAACTCACTTTAGATGACGATGTGAGTAAGTCCTTCATGGAAAAAATTCAGAAAGGCATTATGGAACGTCGCGAAGGGGACCCCGTACGTTTTGTGTATGATCGAAATATTTCAGATAAAACCCTGAATTTATTGGTTAATGGTTTAGGTATTTCTGAATTTGATGGACTTATTGCGGGAGGTCGTTACCACAATAAAAAGGATTTAATGCGCTTCCCAAATGTGGGCGATAGTTCTTTAGAGCATGAAGTATTACCGGCCGTACCCCATCCAGCCCTCGAAGAGGACCGGAGCATTATCGAAGTAATTAAGAAGCAAGATGTATTACTCTTTACTCCATACCATGATTTTGGAAAAGTGATTCGCTTATTGCGAGAGGCTGCTATTGATCCCAGAGTGCGTGCGGTAAAAGTTACATTATATCGATTGGCCAGCCAGAGCCGTATCATTTCTGCTCTAGTAAATGCGGCTAAAAATGGAAAAGATGTAACGGTATTTATTGAGCTTCAGGCAAGGTTCGACGAAGCGAATAATATCAAATGGACGAACATGCTTCGTGCCGAAGGAATTAAAGTGGTCGGCGGGGTTCCTGGTTTGAAAGTGCATTCAAAATTGACTTTAATTCGCCGTGATGAAGGATTAGAAAAGTTAGTGGATTATTGTGTGGTTGGAACAGGAAATTATCACGAAGGTACCGCTAAGCTCTATACAGACTACCACTTACTTACTTCTCAAAAACGCATCACCAAAGAAGTCAGAAAGGTGTTTACATTTTTAGAATCACCATATAAGCAGTACAATTACAAGCATTTAATGGTCAGTCCCAACAGCACTCGGGAAAAAATTTATTTGCTGATCGATCGAGAAATTGCACATGCAAACGCAGGCCGAGAAGCGAAATTCTGGGTGAAAATAAACAGCGTGAGTGATCACGGTATGATTGCTAAACTATACGAAGCAAGCGCTGCAGGAGTGTCTATTCGTATGGTAGTGCGCGGCATTAACTGTATCGATTTCAGCGATTCGACGCTCAGCGGAAATATTGAGGCTATAAGTATTGTGGACCGGTTCTTAGAGCATACGCGCGCTTTTTGCTTCCATAACGACGGTCAACCTGAATATTTTATTTCTTCTGCGGATTGGATGACTCGAAACCTAAATAGACGGGTAGAGGTTACCGTTCCTATTTATGATGAGAAAATTAAGCGTCAATTGCGAGATCATTTCGAAATTCTTTGGAAGGACAACACAAAATCACGAATTTTCGATGCGAATCAATCCAATACCTACCGAAAACTCAACGGACCCAAAATCCGGGCGCAATTGGATTTGCATTCATACGTTAAGAAGCAGCTTTTAAAAGGTTAGAAACCAATTTTTATGATTGTCACCAAACTTGGAGCTATTGATATAGGTTCAAACTCCGTTCGTTGTCTTGTTGTTAATGTAGTCTTCAAGGACGGTTATACCTATTATCGTAAAGCCGGAATGATACGGCTTCCGATTCGTTTGGGTCAAGATGTTTTCGAACATGGTAAAATCAAAGACAAGACGAAAAAGCGCTTCATTGAAGGCATGAAAGCCTACGCCCATTACCTCAAAGTCCACGATGTGGTTGATTTTAGAGCTGTCGCCACTTCTGCCATGCGCGAAGCTACTAATGGTGAGAAAATAGTAACACAGGTAGCGAAAGAAACGGGTATTGCCATTGAAATTATTGGCGGTAAAGAGGAGGCTCGATTGGTTTTTAATTCTAAGATCTACGACATCATTAAGGCGCCACAAAAAAACTTTATTTACATTGATGTGGGTGGGGGTTCAACGGAATTATCTGTGATAAAAAATAAATTAGTGGAAGCTTCAATGAGCTTTAAGATTGGGGGTGTTCGATTAATGAACGATCTGGTCGAAAAGGATGAATGGACCCGAATGCAGCATTGGTTGCAAAAAAATGCGGTTCCGGTTTCAGATAAGGCGGCTATAGGTGCGGGTGGTAATATTAATAAACTGCACAAACTGAGTATGAAGTCACTTCAAACACCATTGGATTATTCGTATGTGTCTGAACAGCAAGAAGAATTAAAGGCGTTATCTGCAGAAGAACGCGTGACCGAATTAGGACTTAATTTTGACCGTGCAGATATTATTGTACATGCCCTCCCTATTTATCAAAAGGCCATGCTCTGGTCGGGTTGTGAACAAATTTATGTACCTAAAATCGGAGTTTCGGATGGACTCGTTCGAGATATGTACCACAAGGATTATAAGGCGCAAATTGAACTTTAATAATTAGCGCATAGAGAACATCAATGTGAATGATTACTTCAGATGGTATGGTCTATGTATTTTTGATATCAGAATTAACTTAATACCTCTATACAATGGCAGTAACAATAGCTACCGACGCAGATTTTGATCAATTGTTAAAGGACCACAGTCGAGTGGTTGTTAAATTCCATGCGGATTGGTGTGGTGCGTGCAAGATGTTTGCACCAAAATACAAGCGTGTGAGCAATGAAGAAGAGCACAGTGAAGTCTTATTTCTAGATGTGAACGCAGAGCACAATGAGGGCGCGCGAAAAGCAGCAGGTGTAAGCAATTTACCTTTTTTAGCGTCTTTTAAAGATGGAGTTCTAGCGGAAGGGTCAGCTGCAAGTAAAGAAGAATACTTGCGTAAATTGATCGATCTCACGAAGTAATATTCGAAATTATAATGCAAACACCCCCGTGCGCGGAGCGCCCGGGGGTGTTTTTTTATCAAAAATTTTGCACGGAGGTATATAAAAAACGAAAGGGAGCCGCCAAGCTCCCTTTCTACCTAAACCGCCATGAAAATCTGCTTGCGCAGAATGTTCCATATATACCTAAACGCAATTGTATCAGGGTAGTTCACGCTTGTTGCAAAAAAAGTGTAGTTTTTTCTAAAAAGGTTCAATTTGCCTGAAACATGCTCGGACGGGTATAAAAAAAGCCGCTCCGGAGGGAGCGGCTTTCAGTCTTTCAAGCAAGAAACGCTTAGTGCTTCGCTAGGTAATCAGCCACACCTTCGTGCGTCTCTTTCATAGCTTCTTTACCTGGGGTCCAGTTTGCAGGGCAAACTTCACCTTTTTCTTCGAAGTATTGCAGTGCATCCACCATGCGCATCGCTTCATCCACTGAGCGACCCAATGGCTTAGCATTCACCAACTGATGCATTACTGTTCCTTCTCTATCGATTAAGAACAAACCACGATATGATACCATTTCTCCCGTTGCGGTTAAGTTACCGTCTTCATCATAAGACCATTCGCCATCAAGTACATCGTAATTGTGAGCAATTGTTTTATTAGTATCTGCAACGAGAGGGTATGTTATACCTTCAATACCGCCGTGATCTTTGCCCATCTGTAACCAACCCCAGTGGCTTTGCTCAGTATCGGTCGATACAGCGATCAATTCCACACCTTTTGCTGCAAATTCCTCTTTACGCGCTTGGAAGGCATGTAATTCAGTGGGACATACAAAAGTGAAGTCTTTCGGGTAGAAGAATAAGATTACATACTTTCCTGCGTAATCTGATAGTTTGAAGTTCTCAACGATTTCTTCGCCATTGATTACCGCAGAAGCAGTGAAATCAGGCGCTTTTTTACCGACTAATACAGCCATTTTATTTTGGTTTTAATTTATTACTGAAACAAAAGTACGATAGTCAAACCTGTTGTCTTCATAAATTGCATTAGGTTTTATCTATGACCACATATAAGAAGCTAAAGTATCATCCCAGAATTGATCCATCCCGCTAATAGCATTCCTGCGAGTACAAAAATCAATTTTACTGCATTGAACCTATGGTTTTGAGAACTCTCAAACAGAATAGTTGTACTGACATGGAGTAGAATACCTACCGCTATCGCCAACAATTGGAGACTCCACTGTTCAACGTCCACGCGATTAACGACGAGCGCACCTAAAGGAGTGGCGAAGGCGAAAAGCCCCAATATCCCGAGTAATGTCGCAAGTCTAACGCCGGATTTACGAAGCGCACCCGTAACGAGCAGCGCTATAGGAAGTTTGTGTAAAGCAATGGCCCATAGGAATCCGCCCGTTGCGTGATTGTGGCCGGAGGAACCAGTGCTAGAAAGCGGCATGCCCTCTAAAAAAGCATGCAAGAGCAACCCCGAAATAGCAAGCCAAGGTATTTTGGATTGTTTCGAATGAAAATGACCGTGCTCTAATCCCTCGCTGAGATGGTCTAAAAGTAATTGGATGGCAAACCCCAACATAATCCACCAACCCATATTCCAATTCCCATGTTCGAAAATCTCAGGAATCATATGCGTTAATAACGTAGCAAAGAGAAATGCACCCGAAAAAGACAGCAAGTATTTGAAGGTTTTTGAACCCGTAGGCACAATCCATGCGGCTCCAGCACCTATAGCAACACTAAGAAGTAGGACAATCCAAATCATGAAAGCAAAGGTTTCTGAGCAATAATAATCAATCGATCGCTTTCTTCGGGTGAAAAAGGCGACAAGTCATAGTCACCGTGTTGATCCAAAACGCACAGACCAGCAGCTTCCATAAAGTGAGTAAGTTCATGCGGTTGGAAAGCTCTTACGCGTTCTTCAAACTGGAGTATGTTGCAACCGGGCTCCTCAAAAGATATTCTTTTCACAATACTATCGCCTTCAATATGACGCGTGATTTTATATCGAGCCAATTTGGTTTGTACCGTATCCTCTGGTACCAAACGCGTGGCTATTTTTTCAGTATTCATGTAATCTAAGACGAGTTTACCACCGGGTTTTAGCGCGCCTGCCATGTTTGAAATAGCACAGGCATGCATAGTATCCTCTTCAAAATAACCAAAGCTGGTAAAGAGATTGAATACCCAATCTGCCTCGGGAACTTCGAACGGTTCGAGCATATTTCCTACACGAAAGTCCAGCCCTTCATGCGCGAATTGGTTTGCGTAAGAAATACTTTCTGGGCTCAAATCCAGGCCTACGGTATCTAATCCTTGATTTGCAAGAACCTGCGCGTGTCTGCCTCGACCACAAGCTACATCGATGGCGATTTCGCCCTCTATCACGCCTAACTTCTGACACAACGATTCAATGAACGCTTTCGCCTCGTTTAGATCGCGGTGCTGGTAAAGGTCGTGGTAGTATGGGGTGTTAAACCAGATTTGGTACCAGGGTAGGCTCATAGTTGTTTAGATCAATGAAGCAATATACGGCTGAAACATTTTCACGATCGCTAAAATAATCACAGCGATAAGAACCTTACGTGTAATGGCATTGGCTTTTTTATGCTGCACTACCTTTTTTGCGCCAAATCTAGCGCCTAGTGCGGTTCCTAATGCCAGCGTCAGCCCATAGGCCCAGTCCATTCCTCCGCTTGACGCGTAAATAAAGAAGGCGGGAATGGTCATAAGAAAAGCTACAAATAACTTCATGATGTTGCCATCGCGGAGTGCATATTTTGACAACAAGACGGAGATGGATAAAAAGAAAATCCCAAATCCCATTTGTATAAATCCACCATAAAGACCAAGCCCAAAATAGGCCAGCCAAATCAAAGGGGTTCTTTTGTTTTTAGAACCATCCGTGGGAATAAGCCATTTCTTCGGTTTGGTTAATGTCGTTATGAGTAATAAAATCATGATGAACCCGATGGTAATACGCATAAAGTCTTCAGGCAGATCTACAGCTAAATTGGCTCCGATTATGGCCCCGATGAGTACAGGCGGAATGATAAAGTAACTTTGCTTTATCATGTATTTCGTGCGTGCTGTGCGAGATAAAGAGCTTATCGCACTTGTAGTTTGAAACAAAGCGCCGATACGATTTGTAGCATTCGCTGCATTCGCATCTAAACCCAAAGACATGAGAAGGGGCAGGGTGATAGCAGAACCGTTGCCAGCAACGACATTGATCAATCCTGCAACAAAGCCACCAACCACCAAGGCAATAAATTCATACCACTCTATCATAGGGCCAAAGTTAGCGTACATTTGTAGTCTAAATAGCAGAAAGGTGCTCGAAAACAAAGATTACCGCCTCATCGTAAAAACGCTCTATGGGCTAGAAGAAATTCTGAGTAAAGAGCTCCTCTCGCTTGGCGGACGAGAAATTCAAAAAATTAATCGTGCAGTAGCGGTAGTCGGGGACTTAGGCTTCGTTTACAAGATCAATATTGCCCTGCGCACGGGATTGCGCGTTCTATTGCCATTGAATGAGATTCAAATGGAGACGGTCGATGATTATTACGACGCGGTTTATGAAGTTCCTTGGGAAGAGTTGTTTGACGAAGGGAAAACCTTTGCCGTTCATGTGGTAGGTACGAACGAAGAACTCAATCACAGTAGTTTTGCAGGTCTTAAAGCAAAAGATGCCATCGTAGATCGTTTCCGCGATAAGCTAGGCATACGTCCTTCTGTCGATAAATATGAGCCTGAGGTACCCATACACATTCATATTTCACGGGATACGGTTCGTATTTATCTAGATACCTCAGGAGAAAGCCTACATCGCCGTGGCTACCGCCTCGAAGCAGCTAAAGCTCCGTTAAATGAAGTTTTGGCTGCGGGGATAATCCTTCACAGCAGCTGGAATGGGGGCATGCCCGTATTAGATCCAATGTGTGGTTCCGGAACATTTTTAGTTGAGGCTGCGCTGATTGCGCACAACATGCCCGCGAATATATACCGTGAATCCTTCGCGTTTTTTAATTGGAAAGGATTTGAAGAAGACTTGTTCGTAAAGATAAGAGAAGGCTTATTGAGTCGAGCCAAAGATTATGAAGGGAAATTCTTCGGCCGCGATATTGATGTATACAGTTTAGACGCAGCTGCTGCGAATATTGAACGAAGCATGTTTGAAGATGCCGTACGATTAAAGCGTGCTGACTTTTTCGAAGCCGATCCACCGGCGGAAAAAGGACTCTTGCTCATTAATCCACCGTATAATGTTCGTATTCAAGCGGATACTCATCAAATGTACCGTCAGATAGGCGATACGTTAAAAGAAAAGTATGCCGGTTGGCAAGTCTTTTGGATTACCTCTGATATGGAGGCAATTAAGAGTATAGGATTGCGCCCGTCTAGAAAATGGAACCTCTTTAATGGTGAACTGGAATGTAAATTGCTACGTTTTGATATGTACGAGGGGACTAAAAAACTCCATAAATTGAATCGATAAACGCCAGCTTATGAAACGCATCATTATACTTCTTATTTTATTCCTTCAGTTTCCAGTACAGGCGCAGAGTTACAGCAGTAACCTCCGTCGAGTTTCTAGAGAAATCGATAAAATTATGGCCATCACTTCCGACATTATTGATGGCACTATGACCTATGAGAAGTATAGGAAGGTTCAGCCGTTCTTCGAGGAGCAAAGTAAAACTTGGCGTAAAAGTCAGCGTTCTTTGGACCGATTAGATGAGGCTCCGGAGGCAGCACTTATTGCCGTCGTTGATGAAAATATTGGTGGGCTTATAGGAATCACACAAGAGAATCTAAAGTATTGGTTTCAAGAAGATCCGCGCTCAAACTACGGACATAAATTCGTGGACGACGCGGGAATCTATTTGAACGCAGTACTTACGGCTATGGATGCCTATGCGGAACAATACGATGTCAATACTCGCACTTCGGACGAATTAGAGCGATTCCAAACGCAGATGGAGCTGTTTCTTTATACAAAGGAAATGAAGCGAGGAGCGAATGAGGTAGATAGCCTGGTCGGTTATTTGCAGTCTGAAGTCGGCTCTACGGATATAGATGATTTGTACAAAGCACAAAAAGGACTCGTAAAGGCCTTGAGTAAAGAACTCCGTGGCTATGGTGAAGAGCGTTTTTTTAATGGACAAACGGAACTGCATGAGGCTTACCAGAAATATTATATCGAATTGTTAGAATTGGCTTCTGCGGATATTTTAGCGGATCTCACTAAAATGCGTTATGATCTTGTCGAATTTAACAGTATTGCATCAAGCACTGAAGCATCTGCAAAAAAGACCTTGAGTTTTTTTGACAACGAAATGCGATTGTTGAACAAACGAGAAGCTCGATTTGTCAAACGCAACTTACCTAAAGCACCGAAACGTTAGCCATGCAGGTCGCTGAGGTCATACTTCCATTGCCCTTAGACAAGCTTTTCCATTATGCTGTACCGGCAGAAATGGTTGGTTCGGTGCGTCCTGGAGTGCGTATCCTAGTGCAATTTGGTGCGCGAAAAGAATACGCTGCGATTGTTACGCGTGTTCTAGAAGCGCCGGATGAAACGGAATTGAAATACCTAATCAGTGTACTGGATGAACATCCCGTAGTTCTTGAACATCAACTGCTGCAATGGTCCTGGATGGCCTCATACTATATGGCACCGGTGGGTGATGTTATGAATGCTGCTTTACCTCCAGGTTTAAAGCTGTCTTCACAAAGTATTGTTGTTTTAGACCCTGAAGTTCTACCCGACGAATCATCAATGTCCGATGCTTTGTTCAGATTGTATGAAGCTTTGCGCAACCATCCCAAACTCACGCTTGACGAGGTTCGCGAATATTGTCAAGTAAAGCAACCCATGCCTTTAGTGCAAAAAGCATTAGAAGAAGGGTGGGCGTTGCTTGAAGAAGAATTAAAAAAAGTCGCGCGTGCTAAAAGGAGAAAACTCATTCGTCTTTCACCTGCTTCACTCGAAGATCTCGATGGCGCTTTTGAGTCCACAAAAAGATCTAAGGTTCAGACGGAAGCCCTTTTAACCTTAGTTGCACATTGTGGTTCGGAAAACAACTTTCAAGACAAACGTGGCTTTCAGAAGAAGCAAAACATATCGTCAGCAGCCCTACTGGCTCTAAATAAAAAAGAAATCACTGAGGAAGTTGAAGAAATTGACGGTACAACCGCAGCTTCAGCGCCCATGACGGAGATTACCCTTTCCGCGCCACAACTCGAAGCCCTATCGTCCATTCAACAGGGATTTGAGGCAAAGAAACCCGTTGTTTTACACGGTGTAACAGCTTCAGGAAAGACAGAGCTTTACATTACACTGATTAAAGAGGCCCTCGCTAAACATAAGCGTGTTTTGTACCTGTTGCCGGAGATCGCTTTAACTACGCAACTGATAAGCCGTCTTCGCATTCACTTCACAGTAGCTGTAAGTCACAGTAAGTTTTCTCCGGCTGAACGTTTAGCAGCATGGAGAGAAGCGTTAACAAACGATGCTCCATTGCTTGTGTTGGGTGCGCGGTCTGCGGTGTTTATGCCTTTACCGGATCTAGGTTTAATCATCGTAGATGAAGAGCACGAAAGCAGCTTTAAGCAGTACGAGCCGTCGCCGAGATATAACGCGAGGGATACAGCGGTATGGATGTCAAACGCGAGGGATTGCCCCGTTTTGCTAGGATCTGCTACGCCGAGCTTAGAGAGTATGTTCAATGCACGTCAAGGGAGGTATGAATTGGCCCAATTGCATAAGCGATTCCATACTGCTCCATTGCCGGAGCTAGAAGTGGTAGATATGCTTGGAGCGAAGCAACGGCGAGAAGTTCAGGGCAATTTTTCCATTGAATTGGTCGATGCCATGCGCCATACATTGAGCAAAGGAGAGAGCATTATTCTCTTTCAAAACCGCAGGGGTTTTAGCACATTTCAGCAATGTCAGACCTGCGGGCATATCGAAGGCTGTACGCGTTGCGATATTTCACTAACCTACCACAAAGGACCGCAAAAACTCAAATGTCATTATTGTGGCTATACCGTCCCACCGGTGATGAAATGCAGTTCTTGTGGTGGTGAGAGTGTTTTGCATAAGGGCTTTGGGACCGAGCAGATCGCCGAAGAGGCCGCGTCACTTTTTCCAAATGCTGCTGTAAAGCGAATGGATTTAGATACCACTCGTGGAAAGCATGCTTTTGGTGACCTTATTCGGGCTGTTGAAAACGGTGAAGTAGATATTTTAGTCGGTACACAGATGGTGACCAAAGGACTCGATTTCGATAGAGTAGGACTGGTCGGAATCATGAGTGCAGACAATCTATTAAGCTTTCCCGATTTTAGAGCCAATGAGCGTGCATTCCAATTGATTGAACAAGTCGCGGGACGCACAGGACGACGTACTTCGAAAGGCAAGGTAGTTATCCAAGCCATGAAGCCGCGACACTCCATCATACAATTGGCATTGAATCATGATTTTACGGGGATGCAATCCAAAGAGCTTTCTGTACGGCGAGAATATCAGTATCCTCCATTTGTGAGGCTCATCACTATAACGCTTAAGCACAGAGATCAAAAACTGTTGCAGCGTGCTGCGGGTGAATTTGCTCGTTCGCTGCACAGTAAAATAGGCGACAGGTTCTTAGGACCCGAGTTTGCGCCCATTGCACGCTTGAAAAATTTGTACCAGATGCAAATCATTGTCAAGGTTGACAAAGGAAGTATTGGTGCCAAAGTGCGTAAGCGCATAAAAAAATCGCATCAAGAAGTGCTGTTAACGCCCGATTTTAACCGCGTTAAAGTCGTCTTCGACGTGGATCCTAATTCGTAAGATTAAAACGAGTTACGAAGGTTATAGTCTAAAGACCTTCTTAAGACAAAAAAGGTTCAAAACTCGCAGGTAATGGTGCTTCTATACCAACAGATTCTTTCGTGGTTGGATGCAGGAACCTTAGGCTCTTCGCATGCAGACATATACTCTTATCTCGTTCAGCTCTTCGAGCGCCATACTTCACATCGCCTTTAATGGGATGGCCAATGGCTGCAAACTGGGCGCGAATTTGATGATGCCTACCAGTCTCGAGGTGTACTTCTATTAGTGTATAGCGATCCCCCTTTTGTAAGACGGAATATGAAAGTTTAGCCTCTTTTGCATCCTTTTCTGGACGGAGGAAGGCCATACTTTTATTGTTCTTTGAGTTTTTTAAGAGGTAATGGACCAATTCCCCCCCTTGACTTAACTGACCCTCGACCAGGGCCCAGTAGTTTTTTTGCGTTTCACGGTTCTTAAATGCTGCATTCATTCGCTCAAGTCCTTTTGATGTGCGCGCAAATAATACAACCCCAGTTGTCGGCCGATCTAAACGATGGATGACACCAAGAAACACAGCACCGGGCTTGTTAAACTTATTTTTAATGTAGGATTTTAGCAGTTCGGGTAAAGGAACATCGCCGGTTTTATCGCCCTGGACTAAATCACCTGCACGCTTGTTTACAGCGATAAGGTGGTTGTCTTCATAGATAATTTCGGGTAGCCGACTGCCCATATTTAACTGGTATAGCTTTCACCTTCGTTAGGGAAGTCTACATCTTTAACATCTTGAACATATTGACCAATAGCGCCTGTAATTTCATCGTAAAGATTGAGGTAGCGACGTAAAAACCTTGGGTGAAATTGGTGTGTCATCCCCACTAGATCGTGGAAAACCAAAACTTGACCGTCCACACCTGCACCGGCCCCTATACCGATGACTGGAATGTTAAGAGCATCCGATACTTTTTTTGCCAATTCCGCAGGAACTTTTTCTAAGACAATACCAAAACAACCTGCCTCTTCGAGCGCTTTTGCGTCTTCGATGAGTTTCTGAGCTTCCTCTTCTTCTTTCGCGCGGACGCTGTATGTTCCGAATTTATAGATGCTTTGTGGGGTCAATCCAAGATGACCCATAACAGGAATTCCTGCCGTAAGTATTCTTTTAATACCCTCAATGATTTCTACACCGCCTTCTAATTTCACAGCGTGTCCGCCACTCTCTTTCATCACACGAATGGCAGAATTAAGCGCTTGTTTTGAATCGCCCTGATACGTACCAAAAGGCAAGTCAACCACTACCAATGCACGGTCAACAGCGCGAATAACAGAACTGGCATGATAAATCATTTGATCTAATGTAATGGGAAGTGTCGTTTCGTGACCAGCCATTACATTCGAAGCACTGTCTCCAACGAGTATGCAATCTACTCCTGCGGCATCGACCATTTTTGCCATGGTATAATCGTACGCGGTTAGCATGGAGATTTTCTCTCCTTGATCCTTCATTTGTTGGAGGCTGTGCGTAGTAACCTTTTTAAATTCTTTTTTCGCCAATGACATAGTGCATGGTTTTTGTGAATTAAATCTCCACAAAGAAAAGCATCCTAAGCCATAGGTTGTATTTTTGAAGCCCATGAAAAACCTATTTCTATTCTTTTTTGCCTTTATCGCACTGTTTTCGTGCGACAATTCCATAGAAATCAATGCCGATTACGACGTTGAGAATGTCGTCTATAGCCTTCTTGATAAAGATCAGGATACGCAATGGGTTCGATTACATCGAACGTATTTAGGAACGGATGGATTACTTGCAGGTGCTACGCACAGCGATAGCCTTTATTTTGATACCGCCTCTTTGTATTTGGCTCAGCTCAATGATCAAGGAAATGTATTGAACACGTACGAGTTCTACCGAAAAGACACAAATATCCTGGCATCAGGAACTTTTACAACCGATAATTATCGATTGTATTGGACCGATGCCCCTATTGATCACAATTTTGAATATCGACTACGCGGCTTCATTCCAGGTAATAATAATTTTGAAGCGATGTCGCCAGTGGTCGGTCCTGTTGAAATTACAAGACCTAAAGGTTTTCAAAAACTAACGTTTGGTATTCAAGATGCAAAGTTTGGATGGGATGCGGCTAGAAATGCCCGCTTGTACCAAGGTTACATTCATTTTAAATACAAGGAAGCGCCGTTAAGGAATCCCGAGGATAGCGCAGTGAAGACGGTGACCTATGCATTGCCGACACGGACAGGATCGAATCTTACAGGATCTGGTAATTATGTCACAGAACTCAGTTATGCCGCTTATTATCAATTCTTGAGAAATAACATAGGTAAGACTACTGATACCGTACGCGTTTTTAAGAGCATAGATTTCGAGTTATGGGCTGCAGCTGATGACTACGCTACCTATATCAATGTAAGTCAACCTTCACAAGGGATTGTTCAAGAAAAACCGCTTTTCACCAATATCGATGGTGGTATCGGTCTTTTCAGTTCTCGCGGTCATACCATTAAGAAGCAGATCAAACTGAGTAATACGTCCATGGACAGTTTGTGGCGAGGAATCTATACCTGCAATATGGGATGGGTAGATTTTCAAGGTATCGACTCTGTTATTTGTGTTGACGGATTTCCTGTCAAATTCTAGCAAGACCTAAAGAGACAGTTTGTCACTTATTGAACCAAAAAAAGTTCCATTGTGGCATATGTTTTTCGCGATTTATGCCAAATTGTGTTCAAAATTGAATCCCTTTCTTTGTGGCACAACCCTTGTTCTATACCCGCTGAATGAATTTGAAAACTCAAACTAAATAATTTATAAAATGGGTAAAATCATAGGTATTGACCTTGGAACCACGAACTCTTGTGTATCCGTAATGGAAGGTAACGAGCCTGTAGTGATTCCGAACAGTGAAGGAAAAAGAACGACACCTTCTATTGTAGGTTTCGTTGAAGGCGGTGAACGTAAAGTAGGTGATCCTGCAAAACGTCAGGCCATCACTAACCCTGAGAAAACAGTCTACTCCGTGAAACGTTTCATGGGAGAGAAGTTTTCTAACGTACAAAAAGAAGCAAAGCGTGTACCTTATAAAGTAGAGGGTGGCGATAACGATACGCCTCGCGTAAATATTGACGGTCGTCAATATACCCCGCAAGAGGTTTCGGCAATGATTCTTCAAAAAATGAAGAAAACTGCTGAAGACTATTTGGGTGCTGATGTCACTGAAGCCGTAATTACGGTTCCAGCGTATTTTGATGATGCACAACGTCAAGCAACTAAAGAAGCTGGAGAAATCGCAGGTTTGAATGTTCGCCGTATCATTAATGAGCCTACCGCAGCTGCTTTAGCTTACGGTCTAGATAAAAAAGGTCAGGATCAAAAAATCGCAGTATTTGACTGTGGTGGAGGTACGCACGACGTTTCAGTTCTAGAACTGGGAGATGGGGTATTCGAAGTGAAATCCACGGACGGTGATACACACCTTGGTGGTGACGATTTTGATCAAGTCATTATGGACTGGTTGGCAGAAGAGTTTAAAGCGGAAGAAAACATCGATTTGCGCGATGACAACATGGCGTTGCAACGTTTGAAAGAGGCGGCTGAGAAAGCTAAAATCGAATTGTCTTCGACGACTTCGACGGAAATTAATCTGCCTTACATCACTGCGACGGCTTCAGGTCCTAAACACTTAGTTCGTCCGTTAAGTCGCGCAAAGTTCGAGCAATTAGCGGCTAGCTTGATTGAGCGTACTATTGCACCAGCACGCAGTGCATTGCAAAATGCAGGGTATTCAACTTCTGAAATAGATGAAGTAATCCTAGTGGGTGGTACGACGCGTATTCCCGCTATTCAGGATGCGGTAAAAGCATTCTTTGGAAAAGAGCCATCGAAAGGTGTAAACCCTGACGAGGTAGTAGCTATTGGTGCTTCTATCCAGGGTGGTGTTCTTGCAGGTGATGTTAAAGACGTTCTTCTTCTAGATGTTACGCCACTTTCATTAGGTATTGAGACCATGGGTGGTGTGATGACGAAACTCATCGAAGCAAATACAACCATTCCTACGAAGAAATCTGAAACCTTCTCTACGGCTGCAGATAATCAGCCTTCAGTTGAGATTCATATTCTTCAAGGAGAGCGTTCTATGGCCAGCGACAATAAAACTATCGGTCGTTTCCATTTGGACGGTATTCCACCAGCACAGCGTGGTGTTCCGCAAATCGAAGTGACCTTCGATATTGATTCGAACGGAATTCTTAACGTAAGTGCTAAGGATAAAAACACAGGTAAAGAGCAGAATATTCGTATTGAGGCTTCTTCGGGCTTATCTCAAGAAGAAATTGATCGCATGAAGCAAGAAGCAGAAGCGAATGCAGACGCAGATAAGAAAGCGAAAGAGGATATTGACAAGCTCAACGCTGCTGATAGCATGGTGTTCCAAGTTGAGAAGCAAATGAAGGATCTCGAAGGTAAATTACCAGAAGATAAAAAAGGTCCTATTGATGCTGCGCTAATTGAACTTAAAGCGGCACACGCAGCAAAAGATATTGCGGCATGTGATGCGGCTCAAGAGAAATTGAATGGAGCCTTACAGGCTGCTTCTGCCGAGATTCAAGCTGCCATGCAGCAAGAGCAAGGTGGGGATCAAGGCCCTGACGCAGGTACTGGCGGTGATGCTGGTGCAGCAGATGATGTCACAGATGTCGATTTCGAAGAGGTGAAATAACCTACAAGAATTAAAGGATGTAACAGGCCCCCGTACCGCAAGGTGCGGGGGCTTTTTTATTATATTCACGCGTCTTAACACTAATGAAACTCACCCACTATGGATTTAGTCCAAATCAATGATTTTCTTGCGACCATTGACGGATACATCGGCGGTTCAAGCTGGTTCGTTTTTGCTTTGCTTGGCTCAGGTATCTTTTTTACGCTTTACTTAGGGTTTCCTCAAATACGCTACTTCGGACATGCCATAGCAGTTGTACGTGGAAAGTTTGATAAAGACGGTGCAAAAGGAGATACGTCTCACTTTCAGTCTTTAACCACCGCTTTGTCTGGAACGGTAGGGACCGGAAATATAGCGGGCGTGGCTTTTGCTATTCACCTGGGCGGACCAGCGGCATTGTTTTGGATGTTAGTCACCGCTGCTCTTGGGATGACTACAAAATTTGTTGAGGTAACCTTAAGCCACAAATACCGTGAGTTTGCTGAAGATGGCACTGCTTCTGGTGGTCCCATGTATTACATGAAAAACAAGCTTGGTATGAAGTGGATGGCAACGCTTTTTGCTGTTGCCGCCATTATTAGTTCGTTTGGCACAGGTAATATGCCTCAAGTAAATAGTATTGCAGCTTCTTTGAAAGCGACTTTCGGTATAGAAGAGATCGTAACTGGTGCAGTGCTTTCGGTGTTGCTTGGTTTAATTATTTTAGGAGGAATTAAGCGTATCGCAGCGGTTACAGAAAAATTGGTTCCCGTAATGGCACTTATTTATTTGGTTGGTGCTTTGTCGGTGATTGTTATGAATTATGAAAATATAGTTCCTTCATTTATCAGCATTTTTGCGGACGTGTTCACTGGTTCATCCGCTGCAGGTGGGTTCCTTGGTGCAACCATAGCGTACGCATTTAATAGAGGTGTGAATCGCGGTCTTTTCTCGAATGAGGCCGGACAAGGTTCTGCCCCTATAGCGCACGCTGCCGCGAAAGCAGAGCACCCGGTTAGTGAAGGTATGGTCGCCATTTTAGAGCCGTTTATTGATACCATTATTATCTGTTCTATTACAGGTTTAACACTTTTAAGTTCAGGAGTTTGGAATGAAAAGCATCTGAACGATTTTAGCTTTGCAGATCTCGAAATTATGGAGGGTGGACTCTCTGAAGAGGTCGATGGAGGTCGATTGTTCAATCACTTTAATAACCAGGCTGGGTTAAATAGTCAAACATTGGTTCCATTTCAAGGAGAATTGGCTGTTAAGGAAGGTAAGATCAAGTCTGAAGCAACTGTTCTCCATGCACGTTCCATTGCCGCAGAGGTTATTGTCTCCAACAGCGAAGGACCATATTCCGGAGTTCTAATGGTGCAGAAGGGCCGATTGCAAGAAACGGCAGGGCTCACCTTTACAGGAAAATCTTTAGTGCATAGCGCACCCTTAACGGCAATTGCTTTTAACAAAGGATTGTTTGGGGATTACGGTCAGTATATAGTGGCCATAGGGCTTTTACTTTTTGCATTTTCCACAGCTATTTCATGGAGTTATTATGGCGGTCGTAGCGTCACTTATCTGTTTGGCGTGAAGTATGTGAATTATTATCGTGTTTTGTATGTGATGGGCTTTTTTCTCGCCGCAATTATCGATACCACCATTGTTTGGACCTTTGCGGGCATCGCTATCGCGCTAATGACTCTGCCTAACTTACTGGGTATCTTCTTGTTAAGAAAGGACATGAAAAAGAGTATTCACGAATACAAAGCATACTTAAAATCCAATTTTAATAAGGACTTATAAATAATTGTGTAAACCCCCTTAAACCTTGAGTGAAAGAAAGTCTCTATGTTCAAGAGTTGAACTATCTTAAGCTCTTGTAAAAAACGGTTATATTTTTCTCCCAAATGAAGAAGTATCTTTTATCTGTATTGTTTGCGGTTTTCGCAGTTCAGGGTGTACAAGCTCAAATTTCATCTGACTCCACACTCTACACGTCCGGTGATATTGGTGTTCAAGTAGTCGCTCCTGTAAATATTAATTCGCAAAGTTCATGTGCCGATACGGTTAGTATTTCCATCCCTACAGGGCATTGGATTTCATCCGTACGATTAGAGTACACCGTCGAAACTACAGGTGGATTCTTCGGTGGTTCTGCACCGGACGATATAGGGACTTATCTAGAATTGGTCAGTGAGAGTACGAAAGAGTCTGCTTTGGGATACGGTACTTCCGGTACTAATGGTACCACGGAAACAACCATACGCACCATCAATGACTTTAACGGCGCTGTGACAGATACGTTCTTGATTTTTGAATTAAATGCTTTTAGACAACAATTCAACACGGCATGTAATACAACGACTCAAAGAATAGCGGATAGTAGTTGGAAGGTGGTTGTCAATCACTATCCTGCACCGACATGTTATCAGCCTACTGCCGTAGCAGTAGACTGGGTGATGAGTGATCAAGCCCAAATAAGTTGGACGACGGGTGGCTCAGCACAATGGGAAGTTGAATATGGAACATCAGGATTTACACCGGGTGCAGGTACTAGGGTAGCCGCGCTCTCTAATCCTTTCGTATTGAATGGTCTTTCGGCTTCTACCGATTACGACTTCTACGTTCGCGACTCCTGTGGAACAAACGATGTGAGTATATGGTCAGCGGTGGATTCGTTGACCACATTGTGCGCACCCATCACATTTACTACGAGTTATACTGAAGATTTTGACAATACTACGAACTGGGTACCTGGTTCGGGTTTTGATAATGATGGTTCTATTGTAGACGGTTGTTGGCAGCGCGATCCTGCTGATCCAGACGATGGTCAGGGGTATGCCTTTGGTGTAGGAGAAGATAGTACAGGTACAGCTGGAACAGGCCCTAATGACGATAGAACTGGAGGTGGGCAATACGTTTATGCAGAAGCGAGTGGAGCTGCGAACCAAAGTGTTGCCACATTGACATCACCGTTAATGGATTTGAGTTCATTGACGGTGCCGGAGTTAAATTTCTGGTACCACATGACGGGGGCACAGATCAATGAATTAAAAACCGAAGTTTGGTCAAAATCAACCGGTTGGGTAAATGTTGGTAGTATTAATGGTCCGCAACAGTCGGCTACTTCAGATACCTTCTTGCTTCAGACGTACACGCTAAGCCAATTTGTAGACGATACCGTCCTTGTCAAATTCAGCGCCTCGCGAGGTTTTGGAAATAATAATCAAGCGGATATTGCAATAGATGACTTTGGATTTGAGGAAGCACCAACGTGTCCGGACCCATCGTTATTAGCGCTTCAATCGCGCACAACAACGAGTATTACATTACAGTGGCAAGCTGTAAATGCCCTAAGTTGGGACATTCAATACGGTGCGCCCGGGGCCGCTTTAGGTGCAACGACAAATACAACTACTAGTGTGAGTACGAATCCTGCAACGGTCACAGGATTAAGCACGGGAACGTCATACCAATTTTGGATACGCGAAGTTTGTGGACCTTCTGATAAATCTGATTGGATAGGTCCAGTCTTAGGAACAACGCATTGTGCTGCTATCGCAGCGCCATGGTCAGAAGATTTTGATTCAACGACTTGGACTTCAGGAACTGGTTTTTATAACATTGGGAACGGCATGGCGGCATGTTGGTTTAGAAGTCCTGAAGCCGATACTTTAGCATCCTCTTCGCTCAGTTGGGGAGTTCGCTCTGGAACAACGACTACAGGTCAGACAGGTCCAACGACAGATGTTAGTGGTACAGGGAACTACATTTATACAGAGGCTTCTCAAGGTGCACCAAATCAAGAGGCGATGTTAGAATCGCCATTACTGGACTTGAGCAGCTTGCTAAAACCGCGTGTTTCGTTCTATTACCATATGCGTGGGTTCTACGTAAACACCTTGAAGTTACAAGTATGGGTGGATTCAACACAAACTTGGAATACATACTTCACCAAATCCGGTAACCAAGGAAATCAGTGGATTTTTGAGGAGGTGGATTTAGCGGGTTTCGCCGGCGATACTATTGTTTTGCGTTGGATTTCTTCAAAAGGTAATGGCTCCCAGGGTGATATTGCGATAGATGAAGTGATCGTAGACGATCAGCCGCTTTGTCCTGATCCTTCACAGTTTAGTCTCACTAATGTGGGATCTACGAGCGCAACGTTCAACTGGGTAACCGGAGGTTCTACAACCTGGAATATTGAGGTAGGAGCCGTTGGGTTTACGCCGTCTGGGAGCGGGCTCTCGAATCTTACGACTACAACCCACACTGTTACGGGATTAACAGCGGGTACGACTTACGATGCTTACGTACGGGATACATGTGGCACGCTTGGCGCTTCATTATGGATTGGTCCCCTCACATTTAATACACTTTGTAACCCCTTTACAGCACCTTATACAGAGAATTTTGACAGCACGTCATGGGTTACGGGAGCGAATCAATCTCCCGGTCAGATCGACGGATGTTGGTTAAGAGCAGATACAATAGAGTATTTCTTTAAAGCAGGCCCTCCGACGAATCATTCAAACAATACAGGCCCTGATGGAGACCACACTTCTGGGAGTGGTGGTTACATCTTTACGGAGGCTAACACAGGCTTTGGTGGTGGCTCAACATTGAGCAACTCAATCACATCGCCATTGGTTGACGTCACTACGTTGACAACTCCTGAATTGAGTTTCTTCTACCACATGTATGGTACACTTATCAATAAGCTGGTTGTACAAGCAAGGGTTCAAAACGGAAACTGGGGAACAGTTGCTACTATTAGTGGTGCACAGCAATCTTCTTCTGCTGCGGCATGGCTTGAAGAAGTAGTGGATCTGTCCAGCTATGCGAACGATACTATTCAAATAAAATTTGTCGCTTACCGTTACCAAGGATTTAGTAATCAGGTAGATATAAGTATTGATGATTTCGATATTCACGAGGCACCTACCTGTCCGAAGCCAACTAATTTTGCTTCAACCGGTGTTACTAGTAATTCTGCATCATTCAGTTGGACAACCGGTGGCGCTACAAATTGGCAACTCAATTACGGTACAGCCGGTTTCACGCCAGGAACAGGATCTTTCATAGCCATGTCTTCTGCTTCTGGATCGATCATAGGGTTAAGTCCAAATACCACTTACGATGTGTACGTGCGTGATTCTTGTGGTTCAGGTAACGTATCAGATTGGGTTGGACCGTTGACGGTATCAACACTTTGTGGTATGGTAACAGCACCATGGTCCGATGACTTTGACGGGATTTCCTTCGATGCATCAACTGGAGCTATCGATCCGTGTTACACAACCAGCACATCGACGACCTATTTCTGGCAAACAGGACAAGGGCAAACGCCTACAAACAATACAGGACCGACTGTTGATCATACTACTGGTACCGGTAAATATGTGTATACCGAAGCTGTTTTTGCTTTTGGCGGTGCAGATTCTGATGCCGAATTCACGACTGCAGAAATTGATTTGGATACCTTAAGTACTCCGGAATTGACTTTCTGGTGGCACGGCGCAGGTGGTAATATTGACGAGTTAGAGGTTGATATTTTTAGTGGCGGAACCTGGACAAATGAACTCATTGTAAACAGTACGAATTTCACACTACAAGCAAATCCTGCCTCGCCGTGGGAAGAAGGCGTTGTAGACCTTAGTTCTTATGCTGGTGATACGATCAAAGTGCGTTTTACGGGGTACCGTTCATCTACTTTCGGCTTTAATTCTACCCAAGCGGATTGGGCGTTAGATGACATTAAAGTAGATAATGCACCTACTTGTATAGAGCCTACAGCCTTTGCTAGTACCGCTAGTACGACAACTAGTGTGACGCTAGCGTGGACCACTGGTGGAGCAAGCAATTGGCAAATAGAATACGGTCCTGTTGGATTTACTCCAGGAACTGGAACGATAGTAAATGCAACTACAAATCCATTCACAGTAACGGGTCTTGGTTCTGCGACATATTATGATTTTTACGTGCGTGATTCGTGTTCAGCCACTGACGTAAGCGATTGGGCCGGACCTCTAACCGAATCTACTGCTTGTGGTACAGCAACAGCACCGTATTACGAAAACTTCGATAACGGTTTCGATGAAGGTAACGATACGGGTCAAGGGCATAATATTGGTGCAACTATAAGTGCTTGTTGGTCACGTACGGATACGGATACTAACTACCGTTGGGGTGGCCGTGACGGAGGAACAGCAACAGGAGGAACTGGACCTAATGGCGATCATACCAGTGGTTACGGAAGTTACGTGTATGCTGAGGCTAGTTTTAGTACTGGAACGCCTGTTGCTACTTTGACTTCTCCTTCGGTAGATTTATCGGCACTTACCACGCCGGAAATGCATTTCTGGTACCATCTTTTTGCACAGAATGGTTCGCAAGGGACCCTAACCTGGAGTATTCAAGATGTGAGTGTCGGAACATGGGTAGTGTTGGATTCGATTTCTGGAACTCAAGGAAATCAATGGATTGAAATCGTTGAAGATTTAAGTGCCTATGCCAACAAGACGGTGAAAATTAAATTTACGGCGCAGAAGTCTTCAGGTACAACGCCCCAACAAGGCGATATAGCGGTTGATGATTTAAGTATTGTCGAAGCACCTACATGTCCGGATCCTTCCGCATTGAGCGCGACGCCAACATCTACAACAGAAATTGAATTGGCTTGGACTACTGGTGGTGCTACAGCATGGCAGGTAGAGTACGGTCAATCTGGTTTCGTACAAGGTAATGGTACTATCGTAAATGCATTAACGAATCCATATACAGTAACGGGTTTAACCTCAGGTGTTACCTATGACTTTTATGTCCGCGATTCTTGTAGTGCAACTGAATTTTCGGATTGGATAGGACCAGTCACGGCTACTACACTTAGTTGTGTAGGCGGTTGTACCTACACATTGGTTCTAACGGACGATTACGGCGACGGGTGGACTGGAAATAACCAGGGAACGAACTTCCATGCCTTAGAAGTTACTTCGGGTACGACGATGACAAGCTTTACGATGTCTAATACAACAGGGGCACTGGGCACCAGTGAAACATTTACATTCAATGTATGTGATGGTGACACACTATACTTAGAATTTATAGACAACGGAAACTGGGAAGATGAATGTGGCTACACGCTAACTGATCCTAACGGGATAGTGGTTTCATCAGTCGCAGGTGGTTCTATGACTGCTGGTATTAAGTTTCAAGGTTCAGCGAATTGTTCGTCTCCTTGTCCGGCACCAACACCAGCATTTACTTCTACGTCAACCTTCCTAAGTGTAGATTTTGATGCGACTGCCTCGACGGGTGCTGCATTGACTTACAGTTGGGACTTTGGTGATGGGAATACAGGTACCGGCGATCAGCCCACCCATCTTTACGGTGCTGGCGGTTCTTATGCCGTAGTATTGACAGCAACTGACTCATGCGGTCAATCTGTAACAGAAACGGATACGATACTGGTATGTGAGGAGTTATTTGCCACAATTACGTATTCCCAAAGTGTGTTTACGGTTAATTTTGATGCTTCTGGAGCTGCAGGTGCAACGGGAGCCACATGGGACTTTGGCGATGGAAATACGGGATCAGGATTGACACCGTCGAATACTTACAGTGGTTCGGGAACATTTGCGGTGGATGTAACGGTTACAAACGATTGTGGTGATCAAGCGGATACAACCATATACATTACGGTATGTGTGCAGCCAACAGCGAATTGGTCGGCTGCAGTGCTTAGCGCCGGCGGTGGTGGTATGCAGGTTCAGTTTGACGGAACGAGCTCAACCGGCGGAAATTCTTTCCAATGGAACTTCGGTGATGGAAATACCAATACCACCTCAAATTACCCTTTACATACCTACGGTACGGTATCGTTGGCATACAATGTTTCCTTAACGGTTTACAATGCGTGTGGTGATAGCGACACGAAAACGGGGATATTAGGCCAGAACTTAGGTGTTTCGGATGCAGATATAGTGCGCCTAGATGTGTTCCCTAATCCAGTCCAGTTCGTGTTGACTATTGAAAGTGATTTTGTTATTAATGGTGAAATTAGTCTTACAGATGCTCTCGGAAGAACAGTTCTGGCTGTTCAAGGCAGCGGAGATCAACGCCAACAGATCAATGTATCAAGCTTAGCCGCTGGAAGCTATGTCCTCAGAATCGTGGACGGCGCGAACATAACGCAAGAACGAATACAGATTGTACGATAAAATAAAAGCCGCCCTGAGGGGCGGCTTTTTTTATGCCTTTTTTACAAATTCGCTTTTGAGCATCATCGATCCAAACCCATCGACTTTACAGCTGATATTATGGTCGCCATCCACGAGTTTGATGCGGCTGACTTT
>CAJQHZ010000011.1 GCA_905478295.1 uncultured Flavobacteriales bacterium
AAACAATGAAAGACCCCGCGAATTTTTCCATTGTGCCGCTCTTGAGCGGCTTCAAGAACGGGAAATAGTTCTTTAAAGCTGCTGCGCACGTGCAGCGCAATGGGCAGGTTACAAGCGACACTCCAGTCCAGCTGCCGGTTCAGTGCTTCTATTTGTATCGCTAGGGTGCTCTGGTCCCAATAGAGATCTAAGCCAATCTCACCAACGGCGCAAAATTCTTCAGGCTTTTGGTGGTACCAAGCTTCGATTTGATCTAATTGGTCCGCCCAATCCTCTTTTACATAGCAAGGATGCAAACCGATCATCTTCCGAATCTCTAGCAAAGGATAATTTGCCGCTACCGCATCCATTTTAGGAAGGCTATTCACATCAATATTGGGGAGCAGAATTCTGTTCACCCCATTTATTAAAGCCAATGCCTGGATGTGATCTTTACGTGTTTCGAAGACCTCATCATAGAGATGGCAATGCGTATCTGTAAACATTAGAGCGGGAGGTTACCGTGTTTCTTCTTCGGCAACTGAACCGCTTTATTTTCTAACATGGCGTAAGCGCGAATGAGTCGCTGACGAGTCTGCTCCGGTAGGATGACTTCATCCACATATCCTCTAAATGCTGCGCGATACGGGTTAGCAAAGGCTTCTGCATATTCGCCTTCTTTTTCTGCCAATTTCGCCTCGGGATTTTCAGCACTTGCAATTTCTTTTTTAAAGATGATTTCTGCTGCGCCTTTAGCGCCCATTACGGCAATCTCTGCAGTTGGCCATGCGAAATTCATGTCGGCGCCAATCTGTTTAGAGTTCATAACACAATAGGCACCCCCGTACGCTTTACGCGTAATTACAGTAATACGCGGAACCGTCGCCTCGCTAAAAGCATAGAGCAGTTTAGCACCATTGGTAATGATACCGTTCCACTCCTGATCCGTACCTGGAAGGAATCCCGGTACATCTTCCAATACTAAAAGAGGAATATTGAAAGCGTCACAGAAGCGCACGAATCGGGCACCTTTGGTGGAGGCCTGAATATCTAAAACGCCTGCGAGATAGGCCGGTTGATTCGCGACCACACCGATGGATTTACCCGCGAGACGAGCAAATCCTACAACGATATTTTCTGCAAAATCTTTATGTACTTCGAAAAAACTATCCGTATCGACGATTTCACCGATGACCTCTTTCATATCATAAGGCTGGTTCGCACTTTCGGGGATGATGTGTTGCAGCCCCATACGAAGCTCATCGCCTGGAGTATACGGAAGCGAAGGCGGCTCCTCATCACAGTTTTGCGGAACGTAAGAAAGCAATTTCTTTAACCCTTCGATCAAAGCGATTTCATTAGGATAAGTGAATTGGGTTACCCCGCTTTTCGTCGCATGCGTGCTTGCACCTCCTAATTCTTCTGAGCTCACCTCTTCGTGGGTAACCGTTTTGACCACATTGGGTCCGGTGACGAACATGTAGGAGGATTCCTCGACCATCATGATGAAATCGGTCAAAGCAGGAGAATACACTGCGCCACCCGCACAAGGCCCCATCATCGCAGAGAGCTGGGGAATAACTCCTGAAGCTTGAACATTACGATAAAAAATATCGCTATACCCGCCGAGCGAGACGACTCCTTCTTGAATGCGCGCGCCGCCACTGTCGTTAAGTCCGATCACTGGAGCACCCGTTTTCATGGCAAGGTCCATCACTTTCGTGATTTTCTCTGCATGTGCCTCAGCAAGCGAACCACCTAAAACGGTGAAATCTTGGGCATAGACATAAATTATTCGGCCGTTAACGGTTCCATAGCCCGTAACTACACCGTCGCCTAAAATTTTCTGCCCGTCTAGACCGAATAAATTACTCCGATGCTGAACGAGTGCACCCATTTCTTGAAAAGATCCTTCGTCTAATAGAAAGTGTATGCGTTCACGTGCGGTGAGTTTGCCTTTAGCATGTTGCGCCGCTATGCGCTTTTCGCCGCCGCCAACTTTGCTCTGCTCTTGAAGTTCTTGAAGATGTGTTCTCTTGTCTTGCATGGTGGTTCTCTGTCTAGTTTCTGTGTTTCAATTTACTTCTCAGAGAAGGCATTTCGCAAATTTACCTTCGTATGTCTGTGGAATCTTTTCGTCTCTTTCGCTTTTCTGCGGATTTCAGCCTGCTCTTCTTCCGATAAATGGATGACTTCAACGCATTGCGGAGTACAACATGCTTCGTGTTTTTCAGCACATTCCTCGCACTGAATAAAAAGTAGATTACACGCTTTGTTTGCGCAATTTGCGTGGTTAGCGGAAGGCTGACCGCATTGATGACATTCGGAAATGACCTCATCCGAAATGGCTTCGCCTAATCGTTCATCGAAGACAAAGTTGATGCCGTGGAATTTGTTCGGTAATTTATCTTCTTCTATCTGGCGGGCGTAATCAATGATGCCTCCGTGCAATTGGTTGACATCGTTAAATCCGTGGTGCTTTAAATAAGCCGACGTCTTCTCGCAGCGAATTCCTCCGGTGCAATACAAAAGAATCTTACGATCTTCCTGACCCTTGAGTTTTTCTAAAACCATGGGGAGTTCTTCACGGAACGTCTCTGCCTCAGGAAGGACTGCGCCTTCAAAATGACCAATTTCACTTTCGTAATGGTTGCGCATATCGACCACTACTGGATCGTGCTTTTCAATGGCTTCATTCCAATCCTTTGCCGTCAGGTGAGCCCCAACATCGGTGACGTCGTAGTCTTCAGGCTGAAGACCGTCTGCCACAATCTGCTCACGAACTTTGACGACAAGCTTCAAAAAAGACTTGCCTTCTGTCTTGTCCGTAACCGCCAATTTGAAGGGCACATCATGGAAATATTCGAGCCCATGTATGAAAGCGTCAAAGGCGTCCCAGTGGTGCTGTGGAACATTCATTTGCGCATTAATACCTTCTCTAGAAACGTAGATACGTCCTAAACACTCCCACTGTGACCATTTCGCAAATAACGCGTCGCGCAACTCCTGTGGATTTTCTATGATGACATATTTGTAAAAAGAAACCGTAGTACGGTGAAAAGTTTCTGCGTCAAGCTTGGCCTGCAGTTCTTCTCTACTCAATTTATTAGCGAGTGTTCTTTTCCCAGCATTTGGATCCATAGGTGGGTGATTTATCGTACAAAGATAAGTTATCTTTGAAGGACCCAATTCTGATCTTTATCACATTCAGAGCATGAATAAAACCATCCTTATCCTAGGCGCCTGTGGGCAAATAGGGACAGAACTTACATTGGCACTTCGCCAGAAATACGGCAATGATAGCGTTGTTGCTTCTGACATCCGTCAGCCTGAACATTCGGAACTTCTTAATGGCCCCTTCGAAGTGCTCGATGCGAGCAGCGCAAGCGCACTGCGCTCGGTTTGTGAAAAACACAAAATACATACCGTATACCACCTGGTCGCTATGTTGAGTGCGACGGGCGAAAAATTTCCAATGAAGGCCTGGGATTTAAACATGCAGAGTTTGTTGCACGTACTAGAATTGGCACGGGAAAAGGTGATTCAGAAACTTTTCTGGCCCAGCTCTATTGCGGTCTTTGGACCTACTACACCGAAGCAAAACACCCCGCAGCAAACCGTTATGGAACCTTCAACGGTCTATGGCATATCTAAACTTGCGGGCGAGCGCTGGTGTGAATATTACTTCAATAAATACGGTGTGGACGTCCGATCCATTCGCTACCCTGGACTTATTTCATGGAAAAGTCAACCGGGTGGCGGCACTACAGATTATGCGGTGGAGATTTACTACAAAGCATTAGAAGAAGGTCGGTACACGAGCTTTTTATCAGCGCATCGCGCCTTGCCTATGATGTACATGGAGGATGCTATTCGTGCGACCATAGAACTCACGGAGGCTCCAGCGGAACAAGTGAAGGTGCGCAACAGCTATAACCTTGCAGGCATCAGTTTTGACCCAACGACCATTGCCGCCAGTATTGAGAAAAAAATATCGGGATTTGAATGCTACTGTGTTCCGGATTTTAGAGAAGAGATTGCGGCTTCGTGGCCAGAAAGTATTGATGATTCAGCCGCTCAAGAAGATTGGGGGTGGTCAATGGAGTACGATCTAGATGGCATGACGGATGCTATGTTGCGTAATCTCAGAACAAAATTGGGACTATAACGTCACCTCGAAATATTCAGAAGGACCATCATAGCCTGCGACAGATTTTTGTCCCTTGTGCTTGAACCCTAAGGCTTCCAGCATTCGTATACTCGCGGTGTTTTCCGCGTGGGTGATGGCGCTTAATTTTGATTGGCCAAAATGCGCTTTTGCCGCGTGCATAATTCGCCTCGAAGATTCCCGAGCGTAGCCCTGCCCTTCGTGGTCCGGATGCAGTGCGTAGCCTAGATCAATGAGCTCCAAATCTGGGCGCACGTATAATCCGCACACGCCCACCTTAGTGCCAGTATTTTTCGTTACCAGGGTGTAGTTCGCATAACCGCGTTCACGCAGTTGTGGCAAGGCGCGCTGTCTGATGTATTCCCGTGCATCTTCCTCGCTTTTCAAGCTGCGGTCGCCAATAAATTTTAGGGCTTTCGGGGCGGTTAAAATAGCCAGCACGAGGGCGGCATCTTCTTCGGTCGTCGGACGAAGGTAGAGGCGGTCCGATTCAAAACTCAAATAACTACTCATCGGCTTTGTACCAAGAGCTGTATTTCAAATAGTTATTGGCTATGCGTTCGATTTCCCCTTTGCGCAAGCGTTCGGGTACGGGGCCAATTTCTTTTGCCGGCACCCCCGCCCACAGCGTACCCGGGGCCAATTTCTTTCCTTGGGTCACGACCGAACCAGCCGCTACGATGCAACCTTCACCGACTACACAATCGTCCATCACGATCGCGCCCATACCGATGAGTACATTGTCTTCGATCTTGCAACCGTGCACAATCGCATTGTGACCTATACTTACATTATTTCCAACGGTCGTGGGGAACTTCTCATAGGTGCAATGGACCGTGGCGTTGTCCTGCACATTCACCTTATCTCCAAAGGTGATGCTGTTGACGTCGCCGCGAATGACGCTTCCAAACCAGAAACTGCATCCGTCGCCACATTTAAATTGGCCAATAATGGTTGCATTATCCGCTATAAAACAATCGGAGCCAAATTCGGGCGTATGTCCTAGCAAAGGCTTAATGAAGGCCATGGTATTGTCGTTTAAGGTTCTCTTTTCAAATGTACGCTTTGCGAGTTTTACCACGTACATTTGTACACAGAAACAACCCCACATCATGGACATCAAGCGCGTACCCGTAAGTATTTATGCAGAAATGACCCCGAATCCGAAGGTCATGAAGTTTGTGAGCAACAAAATGTTGTTGCAAACCGACTCCGCAGAATTCAGAAACATCGAAGAAGCTAAACCGTCTCCATTAGCCACGAAGCTCTTCCACTTCCCCTTTGTTAAAGAAGTATTTATCTCAGGAAATTACATCGCCATTGCAAAATTTGATGTGATAGAGTGGGATGATGTTGCGCAGGAAGTGCGCGTTTTTATCACTGATTTTCTTCAAGAGGGCGGCGTTGCTGTTCATGAGGATCAATTAAAGCCGGCGGAAACTGTAGAAACAGAAGCAGATGGATCACCAGCGGTACGTGACGAAGACTTAGGTGAGATCGAGGGACGCATCGTGGATATCCTCGAAGAATACATCAAGCCTGCAGTCGCCCAAGATGGCGGAAACATTGCTTTCATGGGCTACAAGGACAAAATTGTTGAAGTCCAACTTCAAGGTGCTTGTTCCGGTTGTCCTTCGTCAACCATGACCTTAAAAAATGGCATTCTAAGTATCTTACAAAAAATGTTGCCAACCCTCGTTGACGATGTCGTTGCAGTGAATGGTTAAAAACGTTTTAACGAATCCTAAGAAAAAACGATTCGACCGGAAACTATACGTACATCTTTATCCGTTACCACTTCGTAGAAGTATACTCCCGAGGATATATTAGACCTGCTAATCTCGATAGCACCATTTAAGTGGTCGTAATCAATTTGTATCTGCTCGCCGCGTAAATTAAATAAACGTAGAATGTGAGATTCTTGATTTACCAATGGAGGATAAAAGTTGATTGTTGCTTTTTGATCTACCGGGTTTGGCATTACTAAAGACGTAGTAACATACTGGGGTCTGCTTTCCTCCACTGATAAGTAATTAATCAATGGATCACTTTTTAGAATACTATCAATATTAATAAGCTCATCACCTATCTGGTAGTCAATGTATTGAAATCCATCAAACAACATTTCATTATCAGTTGAGAACCCTACTGTAATTAGCTGTGGTGGATTAAAGGGGTTGTGGTGATTCAAAGATGTGTTGTCATAGGTATGGTCGGCATGAAACTTATAGCTGGGTGGAATTTTTACCAGATTTTTAAAGTAATAGTACTCTTGATGCTCAAAATCCCAACGGTCTATTTTTATTAGGGGAATAGTATCATTTGTTTGTGGCTGATAAGCGTAATTCAGAATTTCCGTGCAGATCTGATGCGAATGAGGGAATGCGGAGAAAATAGAAATGGGCTGCTGAGGTGTGTCCTCTTCAACTGAAAAGGTTTTGACCTGGCCCGCCTGAATTTGAAAGTTATTTGACCAATACTGTAATGGTACAAAGTCATAAACTGGACGAATTCCTACCTCGTTTTCTGGATATAAGTAAAGCCTTATTTTAATATCTATCCACTGTCCAGAAGTCCCTTTAGGAGTGTGAATGTTCATAGCTATTTCACCATTGGCTGGTAGCTCGATTCCTATTTTCAAATTAGGATCATTTGGATATACGATCGGCATTGATCCTGGCGCCCATGTCCCAATGCCTATATCTCCTGAGATGCTCAATGCTGATCCACTTGTGTCTATGGCTATCTGACCGAGTGTATCTGCCGTGATTACTGTATGGTGTATCAAAGATGGATCAGACGGAACTAATTCTAAAGCTCTGATATATCTTATTTGGCCCAAATTCAGAGGAACGACTAATGTGTTATACGCATCGTCATAAGAGGCATTACTCTTAAATAATGTCATTTGAATAATAGTATCCGGGACGCCTTTAAGTTGATACAAAGGATATATAGGTGCCGGAGGAAGTAAGGCTGGATTTCCTTCCAATGCCCCATCATAAATCCAATTCAATAATGCCGTTTTATCCGATTGGCTAATAGGTCGTTCATTAATAAAATGCATGTATGACGTATCCGCGCCCCAAGGCGGCATTTCTCCATGCTGTAAGGCGTGTACCATGCTTGTTGTCCACGGAGAGATAGAATTATAACTTAACATTGAAAAGGGAGCGCCGCCACCTGAACGATGGCAGTTGGTGCAATTTTTATACAAAATAGGGGCAACGTCATTGAAGGTGCTAGTCTGCCCATTGCAAATACTAGCAAAGGTCAGCAACACAAAAAAAAGGCTTCGTTGTAGCACCATGCAAAATCAATTTTAGATTTATCTAAGTTAGAAGTAAATAAACTACGAAAGTTTAATGCTACAAATTCGTCTCAACTAAAAAGGCGGCCCGATGGGCCGCCTTTTTTATTTAATAGATTCGCCGCGGGCTATTAAGCCGGCTGCATCCCCATGTTGCGCAAATGACGAAAGTGTCCTTTAATGGCACTCATCGTCGTACGGTATTCATTGTAAGGCAACTCAAATTCCGCCGCTGTCTTGCGAACGATCTCTGCGATTTTTGGATAATGAATGTGATTGATGGTAGGGAACATGTGGTGCTCAACCTGGAAGTTCAATCCTCCTGTGTACCACGTTACTAACCAATTCTTCGTGGCGAAATTCGCCGTGGTTTTCATTTGGTGTTCTATGTTTGTGATTTTTTGAACCTCTTCTTCCGTAGGGAATTCAGCCTTATCAACCACGTGTGCCAGCTGGAACGTAATAGAAAGAATGAAACCTGCAATCAGGTGCATTACAACATTACCCCAAAGAACTAAATACCAAGGAGCACCTAATAACATTGGCATCGCGTAGAATACTGAAAAGTGGAACAATTTACCAACGATCAGTTTCGTCCAAACCATACCCAAACTCTGGTCTTTTGCTTTGAACAAATCACTCTTATTGTAATTCACCATCTGCTTAAAGTCCTTTTCTAACAACCATTTGTACGTCATTAGCGTGTACGTAAATGGTGCGTAGATATGCTGGAACTTGTGTTTAGGCAATAGCTTTTGGTTAGGATGAAAACGAAACATACCTCCGGTTTCTATATCATCGTCATGCCCATCGACATTTGTATGGGTATGGTGTTTCATATTGTGTTGAACACGCCATGTGTAAGAATTACCGGCCAACATGTAAATAGACGCCCCCAATCTGCGGTTCCACCATTCACTGCGGGTAACAGTGTTATGCAATGCGTCGTGCATGAGATTCATTCCAACCCCAGCCATTCCAAAACCTGCGATAGCCCATAAAAGCGTGGTCATTCCAAACCCCCAATTCGCTGTTAAAAACAGGCCGAAAGGAACCAAATACAATGCAAGATTTAAAAACGCTTTAACGTAATACCTGTAGTCTGCTAAGCTAGATTTATTCTGTTCTTTAAAATAGGTGCGTACACGCTTACGCACTTCTTTTTGAAAATCACTACTGCTCTTGAATCTTAACATGAATTAATCGTTAATTAAGTGGATGAAATTAGTAAATAACGGGTTAAGTAAAGCAACATGTGGTAAATTTGCATTTAAATAATGCAACTAACCATGTTGAAAAACATAAATCCCACAGAACTAAAGGCTTGGAAAAAGCTTCAGTCGAATTTCAACAACGATAAACGCACTTTAAAAACGCGCTTCTTTGAAGACCCAGACCGTTTCAATAAATACCACATCAAGTGGGACGGCCTTTTGTTCGACTTTTCTAAAAACCACATTGGCTCCGAAACCTTTAGTCTCTTTAAAGAACTATTAAACGAGGCGAATGTTCGCGAAGCAATTCAAATGCAACAAGGGGGCGCGAAAATTAACATCACTGAAAACCGTGCAGTATTGCATACGGCATTAAGAAATAGGTCGGGAGACCCTGTTCTGATGGACGGTGAAGATGTAATGCCCGGTATTCGCGATTCATGGGCGAAGTTGGCCGCATTCTCAAATGAGATTCGCTCAGGAGCCTGGAAGGGTCATACTGGAAAACGTATTACAGATGTAGTAAATATTGGTATAGGCGGCTCCGATTTAGGACCACGTATGGTAATTAATGCACTTCGTCCGTTCGTAACAGATCAAATGGATTTCCATTTTGTAGCAAATGTTGATGGCGCAGATTTACATGAAGTATTGCGAAAGGTCAATGCGGAAACTACACTATTCATTATAGCGTCAAAAACCTTTACCACACAGGAAACCATGAAAAATGCGAACAGCGCAAAAGAATGGTTTTTGAACAATGGAGGTGCGGAATCGTCTGTTGCAAAACACTTTGTTGCAGTGAGCACAAATGCTGAGGGCGTTGCAGGGTTCGGGATTGACACCAAAAACATGTTTGAATTCTGGGACTGGGTTGGAGGACGCTACAGCGTTTGGTCCGCCATCGGTCTACCTATTGTTTTAGCTATTGGTTTTCAGGGCTTCCAAGAATTTCTAGGCGGGGCACACGCCATGGATAAACACGTGGCTAATGAGGATTGGGACAAAAATATTCCTGCCCAAATGGCCATGTTGGGCATCTGGTACCGCAATTTTCACGGGGCCGCAAGCCATGCTATTCTTCCATACGATCAATATATGGATAGATTCGCTGCCTATTTCCAACAAGGTGATATGGAGAGTAACGGAAAATATGTTGGTAGAAACGGTAAGAAAGTAAACTACGCTACGGGACCTATTATTTGGGGCGAACCTGGAACGAACGGCCAACACGCCTTCTACCAATTGATTCACCAAGGTACCGATCTGATCCCAGCCGACTTCATCGCATCGAAGAAGCCGCAACACAGTTTAAAAGATCACCATCCTATTCTTCTTGCAAATTTCATTGCTCAAACAGAGGCTTTAATGACCGGGAAGACGAGAACGGAGGTAGAGATAGAGATGCGCCAAGCAGGCATTTCTGATACAACGGTTGAAGAAATCGCGCCTTTCCGTGTTTTTGAAGGGAATCGACCAACAAACAGTATTGTTGCAGATGAATTAAACCCTTATCATTTGGGCCAATTAGTTGCTGCATACGAGCATAAAATCTTTATACAAGGGTACATCTGGAACGTTTTCAGCTACGACCAGTGGGGCGTAGAACTTGGAAAAGTATTAGCAAAAGCTGTATTGGGAGAACTTACGGGTAGCGGTGTGCCGCATGAGCACGACAGCTCTACCAGCGCTTTGATCAATTATTTGAAGTAAGTACGGTTATAGGGAAGCTCTAAAGGCGTCCAGCAGCTTATTGAGTTGTTGGGCGCTTTCTTCTTTTACGCCATTGGCCAACTGGTCAATAGTTTCCTGCTCCATCAACCGGAAGACTAACCTCTGTCCTTTTTCAGTGAGAAATACATGAATTACGCGTCGATCATCTCGGTCGCGCCGTTTTACAACGAGCTGCATGGCTTCTAATCGGTCCACCATACGAGAAGCGTCGCTCATCTTATCTAGCATGCGCTCACGTATCTCAGAAGTCGTAATTCCTTCTTCACCCGAGCCGTTTACAATGCGTAGAACGTTGTATTGCTGCATAGTTATCCCTTCATTCTTGAGCACAGTAGCAATCCTACTTTTCAGTTGATTGTACGTATAAATGAGGTTCACAATGAGCTTAGACTGTTCACTACGAAACGCTTTCTGCTTAATTTCTTGTTCGAGATTCATGAGGACTTAACGCAAAAGGGCAGTCGATGTTCAAACATTGATAACGAGAAAAGAAACCATTGCTAACGGATAACCTATTATACTGTCAGTATGTCTTTTTCTTTTTTGGCAAAAAGCGAGTCACATTTAGAAATATAATCGTCCGTCATTTTTTGAATGTCCGATTCATGATTTTTACGTAAATCGTCGCTTAAGCCGTCATTTCCTAACTTTTTGAGTTCATCCATTGCGGACTTTCGGGCAGCGCGAACACCTACTTTAGCGTTCTCACTTTCACCTTTAGCAAGCTTTGCAAGATCACGACGACGTTCCTCTGTCAAAGGCGGTACGCTAATGATAACGCTCTCCCCGTTATTCATTGGATTAAATCCTAAACCTGCATTCATGATCGCCTTTTCTATCTCAGTGATCAACTGTTTCTCCCACGGCTGAATGCTAATGGTGCGTGCATCGGGAGTGCTCACATTACTGACTTGCGACAAGGGGGTCGGTGCACCGTAATATTCTACCACGACTCCTTCAAGCATGGAAGGATTTGCACGGCCTGCGCGAATTTTAACCATTGCCTTTTCTAAATGGCTAATGGCACGGTCCATATCATCTTTCGTTGCATCAAAAACAAAATCTATTTCGTCTTGCATCTTATTGAATTGATTTTATTAATTCTTAACTAACGTGCCGACTCCGGGAGTACCTTCAATGACCTTCATCAAGTTCCCTGGTGTGTTCATATCAAAGACTATGATAGGTAGCTCGTTTTCTTTGCTCAATGTAAATGCAGTCATATCCATCACATTCAATCCCTTATCGTATACTTCTTTGAAGCTCAATGTTTCAAATTTAGTCGCCGTTGCGTCCTTTTCGGGATCTGCTGAATAGATTCCATCCACGCGCGTTCCTTTCAGAATAACATCTGCCTGTATCTCCACCGCGCGGAGCGTAGCGCCTGTATCTGTAGTAAAGTATGGGTTTCCTGTACCCCCAGAGAAAATAACCACACGTCCTTTTTCTAGATGACGAATAGCACGGCGGCGAATAAACGGTTCCGCCACTTTATCCATCTCAATAGCACTCTGTAGTCGTGTTTTTACACCTGCACTTTCAAGAGCGCCTTGCAAAGCTAAACCATTGATAACTGTGGCCAGCATCCCCATATGGTCCGCCTGAACGCGGTCCATGCCTTGTGATGCACCACTGATTCCACGGAAAATGTTTCCACCACCGATAACCACTCCTACTTGCACTCCTAAACTAGCTACTGCCTTTATTTCGTCAGCATACTCAGCAATCCTTTTGGGATCGATACCAAATTCTTTATCGCCCATTAGGGCTTCTCCGCTTAATTTCAGTAGTACACGATTGTATTTCATATCTGTAGGTTTGAACACAAATATACCGCAACTATTATAGGCAATCCAACGAGTTAATTCGAGTTTTTAAACCGTTACCAACTTTTACGCTTGAGACAAAAAAAACCGCGATGGCTAGCCATCGCGGTTTTTAAACGTTCATTAAGTAAGTGATTATAAGCTTACTCGCTTAAAATCTACTACTGCTAGACCCGCTTCAACGCTAGTCAAGTATTTCGATACACTCAACTTGCTGTCTTTGATAAAGTCTTGATCTACCAACGTATTCTCCTTAAAGAATTTATTCAAACGACCTGTTGCAATTTTCTCGAGCATTTCCTCTGGCTTGCCTTCTTGACGTGCCAAATCTTTTCCTACTTCTAATTCACGATCGATGACGTCTTGCGGTACAGCATCACGATTCAAAGCTACTGGATTCATGGCCGCAGCTTGCATTGCAACGTCACGACCTGCTTCTGCAGCTTCAGCGGTCAAGCCTACTAAAGTACCAATCTTGTTGCCCATGTGAATGTATGAAGCTACGTATGGAGCGCTTACCGTTGCCATTTCAGCAACTTCAATCTTCTCACCGATCACACCCGTCTGCTCTTGCAATTTAGCTGCAACAGTCAAGCCACCTTCAAATTCAACAGCACCGAGCTCTGCAGCAGTCGATACGCCAGAAGCTAATGCGATATCAGCAATCTTATTTGCCAATGCAACGAAGTTTTCGTTTTTAGCAACAAAATCAGTTTCACAAGACAGTTTTATAACTGCACCTTTATCCGCACCGTTAGTCTTTGCAATAACAGCACCTTCGGTTGCGTCACGATCAGCGCGCTTTGCAGCTACTTTCTGACCTTTCTTTCTTAGGATGTCAACTGCAGCTTCGAAATCGCCTTCGGCTTCAACCAAAGCTTTTTTACAGTCCATCATACCAGCTCCAGTTTGCTTTCTGAGTTTGTTTACTTCAGCAGCGGTAATCTTTGCCATGATATAGAGTATTAATTTTGAATTTTAATTAAAAAGAGAGCCGCAAAGGTATTCCCTACGGCTCTCTCAAAAAGTCTTTATTGTTTCAACAAAGCGTTAAGGATTAAGCCTTAGCCGCTTTCTTGTCAATTTTCGCTTGCTCAGCAGTAGCTTTATCGCTCTTGCGCTGAGAGAGACCTGCTTTTACACCTTCAGTTACGAATTCCATTACCGCGGCGATACTTCTAGAAGCATCATCGTTTGATGGGATTGCGTAATCTACACGGCGTGGGTCAGAGTTTGTATCTACCATACCGAACGTTGGGATACCCAACTTGATGGCTTCATCTACAGCAATGTTTTCACGCTTAATATCAACGATAAATAAAGCAGCCGGTAAACGATTCATATCTGCTACTGAACCTAAATCCTTTTCAAGCTTCGCGCGCTGACGATCTACTTGAAGACGCTCGCGCTTTGAAAGTGTTTCGAACGTACCGTTTTCTTTCATCTTGTCGATGCTCTGCATCTTCTTAATGGCTTTACGGATCGTTACGAAGTTAGTCAACATACCTCCTGGCCAACGCTCAGTTACGTAAGGCATGTTTGCTTCGCCTGCGTATTTCGCTACGATTTCTTTTGCTTGTTTTTTCGTTGCTACGAAAAGGATTTTACGACCTGATGCTGCAATTTTCTGTAGGGCTTCTGTAGCCTCTGTCATTTTTGCTTCAGTCTTGTGAAGGTCGATAACGTGGATTCCATTGCGCTCCATAAATATGTAAGGAGCCATGTTTGGATTCCACTTACGGGTGAGGTGTCCAAAGTGAACACCGGCATCCATGAGTTTCTTAATGTTGTCTGTTACTGCCATTTTTTTGAGTTTACTTTCCCTAGTAAGCAATGCACCAGTAGCCTTGAAAGAGTCTGGTCCATTTGGATACTAAATCTCGATTAACGTTTAGAGAACTGGAATTTCTTACGTGCTTTCTTCTGACCGAATTTCTTACGCTCAACCATACGTGGGTCACGAGTAAGTAGTCCGGCAGGCTTCAACGATGTGCGGTTCTCGTTATCGATCTCAGAAAGAATACGAGATACACCCAAACGAATCGCCTCAGCTTGACCTGTTATACCACCACCAAACACATTGACTTTAACGTCATATTTGCCGGTAGTTTCTGTCAAACTGAAAGGCTGCTCCATTTTGTAGTGCAACGGCGCAGTGTTGAAGTAGTCCTTATAATCCTTGCCATTTACGGTGATAGTACCAGTACCATCATCCATGTAGACACGAGCTACAGAAGTTTTACGTCTTCCAATTGCGTGAAACTTTGCCATTTATTATTACTTATTTGATTTCATTAATGTTGATCACCGTTGGCTTCTGAGCTTCATTCTTGTGCTCAGGACCAACATATACGTGTAAGTTGCGGAACAACTCTGCACCTAGGCGATTCTTAGGAAGCATACCCTTTACTGCCTTCTCGACAATACGCTCAGGGAACTTCGCCATAATTTGCTCAGGGTTTGTAGTACGTTGACCACCCGGGTAACCCGTGTGCCATATGTACGTTTTGTCTGTCATTTTGTTTCCGCTCAAAACTACCTTCTCAGCGTTCACTATAATAACGTTGTCGCCACAGTCAACGTGAGGTGTATAATTAGGCTTGCGCTTACCTCTTATAAGCAAGGCTACCTTAGATGCCAAACGTCCTAGTGTTTGACCTTCTGCGTCAACTACTACCCAGTTCTTTTCAACTGACGCCGCGTTGGCTGAAACTGTCTTGTAACTTAATGTATTCACCGCTAATGCGTTTTATATGTTTAAAGTGGTTGTGTGTACAACCCCCAAAAAGGGCTGCGAAAATACATCTTTATTTAGCTAAGAACCAAAAATCTATGCACAAATTGTTGACATCGTGAATAGTGCATCGCTTTTGAGTTGGATTCGTGGACAATTAACACGAAATTGCACACCATGCAAAAATACAAACTATCCCCTATTCTAGCAGTATTTATCTGTCTTTCTGCACCTTTATTTGGTCAGAAATGTGGTCATGACGTGCTCGAAAGCGAAGTTAAACGACTGTATCCCAACCTTGAAGCAGACGAAGCTGAATTCATCTCGACGGTAAACTTTAATGAGCCCCACATGACTGAAGCCGTCGTTCATACCATTCCCGTAGTTGTACACATCATTTACGATTCGCCAAGCGATAATATTTCCGACAAGCAAGTGCGTGACGCCATTATTGGTTTAAATGAAGACTATCGACGCTTAAATGCCGATACTTCGAATACGCGCTCCATTTTTCAAGGGGTAGCGACGGATTGTGAGATTGAATTTCAATTGGCAAAATTGAACCCGCAAGGAAACTGTACTACAGCCATTACAAGAACGCAAAGTGCTTTGAGTGTAGGAGCAAACAATAACGTAAAAGGACTGATCAGCTGGCCGAACAATAAATACCTGAATATTTGGGTAGTGAATAGCATTAATCTTTCCAGCTCCGGTACAGGAACGGTTTTGGGATATGCTTACAAACCTAACCCTGGACAGAGCACTACGTATGATGGCATTGTGATTCGTCACGATCGTATGGGTAGGATTGGAACGGGGACAAGCAAGGGTAGAACGCTTACCCATGAAGCGGGACATTATTTAGGTCTAGATCATCCGTTTAAAGGCGGTTGTTTTTCAGGGGACAATTGTGCAGATACGCCTCCCGTATTGGAAGCGAGTTATGGTTGCAACACAAATGCAAACACATGTTCTAACGACAATCCAAACAAGCTGGATATGATCGAGAACTATATGGATTATGCAGACGATAACTGCATGAATCTATTCACAGACGATCAGCGCGCCATCATGCGCTCAAACCTTGCTAATGTCGTGAGAAGAGGTTATTTGATCAGCACAACTAATGCACAGAATACCGGTATTGAACCAGGAATGGCGTTACCCTGTGCGCCGCAAGCGAATTTCAAAGCGAGTCAAACCGCTATTTGTAATGGTACTACGGTTCAATTTACCGATATAAGCACCTTCGGTAATGCCACCAATTGGTCGTGGTATTTCCCAGGAGGCACACCGTCTTCCTCAACTGCGCAGAATCCAACAGTCACCTATAATAATGCATCGGGCAAGTCCTATAAAAATTATGATGTCGCATTAACTGTATCCAATGCTGTAGGGACTTCACAATCCTCTATTGACGGCTACATGAGTGTGCATACTCCGAACAGCACCATTTGGGCGAATAGCTTTAACTCTGGCTTCGAATTTAATGATGTCCCAAACGGTACTTGGCACGTAGAAAATTCGGAAGGCGATAATATTAAATGGGAACGCAATAGCTTCAATAGTTTCGAAGGCGATTTCTCTGTCAAGCTTGATAATTACAACAACGAGCCGGATAATACCGATGCATTGGTCACGAACTTTATCAACGTAAATAGAGCGGTAGCCATGAATTTCAGTTTCCGTTATGCCGTTGCCAGTAAGCCTGGTTTCGCGATGGACGATATCAATGTTAGTGTAAGTCAGGATTGTGGGGAAAGCTGGGAAAGCGTTCGCACTTTGCTCGGACCCCTATTATATGCAGCGACAAATAAAGCCAATCCTTGGAATCCTACTACGAGCAGTAACTGGCGTAAAGTGACTATCGGACTGGATGATTTTGTCGGTAACCAGCCTATCATGATTAAGGTTGCCTTCACTTCTGGCGGTGGCAATAATGCCTTCCTCGATGATTTCAACCTAGCTGTTACGCTTGATCAGGAAGACCTCAGCGCAGCGCAGATTAGTATCTATCCTAACCCGAGTAAAGGTCGTTTTAATGTAAAAGGTTTACCTGCTGGAACACCGTATACCATTTACAGTACCGACGGTCAAGCGATAAAACGAGGTTTATTGGATTTAGACGCCGCACTCGAGCTTGCAGCTCCGGCAGGTTATTACCTATTCCAAGCCGCTAGTATTCGCAAAGCATTGATCATTCAATAAGCAGCGAATCTTCTCGGCGAAGCCCCCGGCGGAGCCGAAAATTTGAGCATAAAAAAAGGCGCCCAGTGGGCGCCTTTTTTCTTCGCTTTATTTTCGAATTTCTTCCTCAATCTTCGTGGGAACCATCACGTCAACGGGATGTTCCTCTAAATATTCCAGTAGTCTATTGTAATCTTCAATTAAGAACGTGAGCACTGTTTCGGTGGCTTTTTCCGTTCGTTTTGCTAACTGATCGAACA
>CAJQHZ010000012.1 GCA_905478295.1 uncultured Flavobacteriales bacterium
AATACGGAACAGTATAATGCGTATTTCAGATTGGATTTGAAAGTGGGGTATAAATGGAATTATGCTAAGCTTTCGCATGAGTTTGCTTTGGATATCTCGAACATCACCAACAATAAAAACATACTGACATTAACTTACATTCCTGAAAGAGATGAAGGCGACAGGGTTCAGGAAAATTACCAGCTTGGTTTATTCCCCGTGTTCTACTACAAAGTTGATTTTTAAAATCACTGATCAGAAATAAAAAAGCCGCGCAAAATTTGCGCGGCTTTTTTTATGTATTCAGAGCTGTTATTTCTGACGGTAGAACCTGTGCACCACTGAATCTATAGTGATCGAGAAGAAACCGTAGTGGGAGGTATAGGTTACCTCGGGATTTTTAGGTAGTGTTATGTGTTCATTTACGTAAATAGCCTCGTGTTCGAGCCCACCATCTTTCGCATATTTAGTGCCTTTAAAGCTGTGTGCATCTATTGCATCTACAACAAACCATGCACCCTCACCCAAGCCACCTAGCCACTGCGCATGAGCCGCTAGCTGAACAGCTCGTGGTGGCTCTTCTATATCGCCATGCACTTCATCATCGGGACGCGTATCTGTATATTTCGTCAAGGCACTTTCCAATAAACCAGCGCTCAAATCAGAAATACTGTGACGACGGGATTTATCTAAATATTGAAGGGTGCCACCTTCAAAACTGTAAATAGTATCTTCCGATTTTGCTGCTACAACATTAAATAATGGGGTAGGACGCACCGTGAGAGGATATTTTAATTTAGTTCCTACTGTGCCATCTTCATTAGCCGCTTTCATGGTTTCAGTAACGTAACGTGCGCAATTGCTCGCAGATTTGTAGAGTCCGTTGTAGGGGAAATGCCCTTTCTGAATCATTTCATCTGCGTATGACTTCGCTTTGATAAAGTTTATAGTCTTACTAACGGAAAATACAAGAGGTCCGTAACCGTGGGTAGATTGTGATTTACTGTCCAATTCTGCCGCAATCTCTTCAACATTTTGCAAGTCACCCTGATCGTCGATTACAGCTTTTGAATGAAGCGCTAAATCAGGATCAGTATATTTATTTCTCGCTCTACCGAACCCGCGGGGAGTGATGTAACGACCAAAGTCGTAATAAAGGACCTCATTTGATTGCGGATTAATAAGGCAAATTGCAGCATGACCTACCCGCATATTTAGGTTTTTAATTACCCCTGTCTTTTTAAGAAAGATTACGAGGCTTTCATCCGCGCGCGCGGTGCATTGTGGCCAGGCAATAACTATAGCGGTATCTAGGTGTGACATGTGTTTGTTTCAGAACAATCAAAAATACATTAAATAGCGAAATATTAACCTTGGATAAAGTCAGTCTTTGTTAACACTGGTAGCAGAGCACAGTATGGTTCATGCTAGACAATACTGTATAGGTAAAAGCAATTCTTTACGGGAGCACATGAATCGTAAATTCGTCGATATGGAGCTCGTTTGAAGGGAGCCTTGTAAAAGTGCGCATGGAAAGCGTACTAGTAAATACCTCTTGTCCTAACGCACTAGGATCCCAGCATTCGTCAGCTCGACCTGAGAATAATTCGTTGCCCCATTTATCGAAAATAGAATAGGTAGTGCGCGTAGGTAGCGAGCTCGATATACAATAGCTATCATTTATACCATCGCCATTAGGAGAAAAGGCTGTGGGTACATACATGAGCATATTATCTAAACAATCTACTTCAAGAACGCGCGTAATGGTGTCAAGATTATTACAGCTGTCTAGAGCAATCAATGTTAGGTTATGTGATCCTGCAAAAGGGAATAGGGTATCAATTTGAGGAATAGAATAGGTAATGTCCCCTAATTCCATAGCAATAAATGCAGTGTATCCTATAGCGGTTAAAGTATAATTCGGGCATCCAAATCCTTCGTCAATATAAGGTTCAGGTATAAGTCTGAAATCTAAAGTGTCTTCTGACTCACAGCCGTTGATATCCGTAGCTACATACGGATAAATCCCCGTTGAATCAAGCCACAATTCGGACGCAGTTGTATCTAAAGTTATCCAGTAGATTTGAGTAACCAAGGGACTACTAAAGTCAACGAATAACGAATCACAATAAGCGGTATCGCCATACGGTGCCTCATAAAGAGAGCCGCTTTCGAGGTAAATGCTATCCGTGAATTGGCAATCGTCCAAATCGACCGTTACCCACATCCAACCTGGGTTATAAGCGGTAGTTGTGCTTGTTGTATCTCCATTTGACCAAAGAAAATGCACGCCAGTGGTTGATCCATTATTCTCTGCGGCTAATACGATGGGTTGTGTATTACAAACTACACCTGTATCTAGTAATATGGGTTCGTACGAGGTTCCGTAGTATTCAAAATCATAGAAAATGGAGTCTGAATAACCTCTACCGTCTTCTACGACTACTTTGACTCGTGCTGTTCCGCTGTACGCCGGGTCCATAATTACGTGCAGAATAGTATCGTTAGCATTCGAATCAATAACAGTTCCTGGGCCTTGAATTAATGAGGCTGAAATTACATTAATACTATCTACACAGCTTAGATATCTGAAGTAAAGCGGTATTGGAGTAGCACATAAATTTCCAAGCGGAACGTCATTTACGGGTAGTGCGGTAAATGGATCTAATAATTTGAAATCATCATCAAATCCGCTGATGTATCCGTAAAGTCCCGTGCTTGATCCTTGTCCAGCTAGAATTCCAAGATGAAACGGTGTAATGCAATCTAGAGTGAAGTTATTCGAGAGAACATTTGA
>CAJQHZ010000013.1 GCA_905478295.1 uncultured Flavobacteriales bacterium
TGCGCGTTCCGGCAGGGAATGCATTAGTGGATTTAAGTCTGCGCAATTTTATCGAAATGCGCGATTTAGTCGCAGATCCTGAATTCCAGTTGCGCAAGCGTATTGAACAAAAAGTCCAGAAGAACCACCCGGATAAATGGACCCCGCTCTACACCTTAGTCAAATTCACCAACATCCCTTACCACGATGCCATGGCTGAAGGAGAACGCCACGACCGCATCATGGCTGAAGTTCTTGCTACCGAAAATATTGAGGAACGTTGGGACAGTGACGAGATCGAACAATTGGTATTGGACTTGCTGGAAACTACGGTGTAAACACGCCGCCAGTATTGATCCAGAGCACGCTACCTTCAAATGTAGTGCGTTGAATATAGGCCCATACTTTTGCGTTGTATACCGCATCGATCGCAAAACCGTGCTTGCTTTCAAAGGCCGCTTTCTGCACGATTAATTGCTCCGATAATTTTCCAAAACCGCCAAAGTACACCTCATCTTCCCAATGCAAATCAATAGATTTTTGATGGGCACATTCGGTTACACTCGCCTGTTCCTTAATTGCCCCTTTGACCGCGCTAATGACGTGAACTTTAGTCGCAGAACCTTCGGGCATGGCCGATAGGATTCCCAAAACCGTAGTAGCCGTTCCACTTGCAATCAATAGATGATCCGGTTTATGGTCCAATTCTGTCCAAATCTCACCGCAACCTTCAAAAGCGTGTTTTCCCGCGCCGCCTTCTGGTAACACTTGGGCCGATTCACCGTCCCACTCCTGCAATTGCCGGGCAGTGGGTAGCCAATCCTTCTCGCGCAGCACTTTGTATTCAGAACGCGGTATAAAATGGAGGGTCATGCCCATCTTTTCGCAATACTTCAAAGTAGGACTATGCTGCGGGCTGAGTTCCTCACCACGCACCACAGCAATGCCTTTGATACTTGCATGAGCGAAGGCAAAGGCCGCTGCACGAAGATGATTAGAATGGGCCCCGCCAAAAGTTAAAACCGGTCTCGATGGGTCCACCTCGCGAAAAAAGCCCTTTAGTTTTCGCCATTTATTTCCGGAAACATCGGGATGAATGAGATCATCACGTTTCATCCAAAGACTGCCTGCAGAAAAATCCAACAACTTTTCAGTAGGTGAAGGTGTTAAAAAGGGAAATGAGGATAGGTCCATAAAACAAAGCTAATGAGACTTACCTTTGAATGACCAAAAAAAGCGGCATGTTCAAAAAAGAATTGGACCCGGAGGACTATTATAAAACCCCAGAGGGGTATATCGTTTTCACGGAAAAATACCATTTGAAACGCGGCTATTGTTGCCAAAGCGGTTGCAAACACTGCCCGTACGGCTACGATAAAAAAACACACAGCATAAAAGGAACCTAAGTAGATGATGACCCCATTTCAGAAAGAAATTACCCAGGGACTTCCAGAACAACTGCCGATAAAACGCAGCGTACCTGGAGATGTGAATCGCGCACCAAAGAGAAAGGATATTCTCACCGCCAAAGAGAAGAAATTGGCTCTAGAAAATGCATTACGTTATTTTCCAGTGGAATGGCACGAAGTATTGGCCACAGAATTTTTAGAGGAATTGAAAACGTTCGGTCGCATTTACATGTACCGATTCAAGCCTTCGTACGAGATGAAGGCTCGTCCTATTTCAGATTATCCTGCGCAAACACCCCAAGCAGCGGCCATCATGTTGATGATTCAGAACAATCTGGATCCAGCAGTAGCACAGCACCCTGAGGAACTCATCACCTATGGAGGAAACGGGGGCGTATTTCAGAATTGGTCCCAGTATGTACTGACCATGAAATACCTCAGCGAAATGACTGAGCAGCAGACCCTACACATGTACAGCGGACACCCTATGGGCTTATTTCCGTCGTCACAAGATGCGCCGCGCGTAGTGGTCACTAACGGAATGATGATTCCGAACTACAGCCAACCCGATCATTGGGAAAAATTCAATGCGTTGGGCGTTACACAATATGGACAGATGACTGCAGGCTCTTACATGTATATAGGTCCGCAGGGCATCGTACACGGAACGACCATCACCGTTTTAAACGCAGCCCGCATGAAATCCACTGGCGGACCCGAAGGCAAGCTTTTTGTCACAGCGGGCTTAGGTGGCATGTCTGGTGCACAACCAAAGGCAGCTAATATCGCCGGTGTAGTGAGTATAACGGCAGAAATTAATGCAAAGGCAGCATACAAGCGCCACAAACAAGGCTGGGTGGATGAGATCACCACCAGCGCGGACCAGGCCATAGATATGGCCTTAGAATTCCAAGCAGCCAAACGCGCACGAAGCATCGCCTATCTCGGAAATATCGTCGACTTGTGGGAGCGCATGGTAGCACGTGATATCCACGTAGACCTCGGGTCAGATCAAACCTCTTTGCACAACCCTTGGGCGGGCGGCTACTACCCACAAGGCATGAGCTATGAAGAGGCCAATACCATGATGGCTGAAGATCCTACTACGTTTAAGCAGCGCATTCAGGAAACATTGAAACGTCATGTGAAAGCGGTAAACGCATTGGTTGAAAAAGGGATGTATTTCTTCGATTATGGGAATGCATTTTTACTCGAAAGCTCGCGCGCGGGTGCAGAGATCATGGATGAAGAAGGCGAATTATTCCGCTACCCTTCGTACGTACAGGACATCATGGGGCCGATGTGTTTCGATTACGGATTTGGCCCGTTCCGTTGGGTTTGTGCCACTGGAAAAAGTGAAGATTTGGATCGAACCGATTTAATCGCGGAGCAAGTCTTGGAACTACTCATGGCGAAAGCACCGGCTGAAATTCGTCAACAGATGGACGATAACATCCGTTGGATAAAAGGCGCTAAAGCCAATAAATTAGTAGTCGGATCGCAAGCACGCATCTTATACGCAGACAGCGAAGGACGTATTGAAATTGCCCGCGCCTTTAATAAGGCCATTGCCGCTGGAGAAATTGGTCCCGTTGTTTTGGGCCGCGATCACCACGATGTGAGTGGAACCGACAGTCCTTACCGCGAAACCTCTAACATATATGACGGATCGAGCTTTACGGCGGACATGGCCATTCAAAACGTGATCGGGGACAGTTTTAGAGGCGCGACGTGGGTAAGCATCCACAACGGCGGTGGCGTCGGTTGGGGTGAAGTCATGAACGGCGGATTCGGGATGTTGCTCGACGGAAGTGATGCCGCAGAACAGAAATTAGAAAACATGTTGCTCTACGACGTAAATAATGGAATTGCGAGAAGATCGTGGGCAAGAAATAAAGAAGCTATATTCGCCATTGAGCGAGAAATGGAGCGTACACCTAGTCTTAAGGTGACTGTTCCTAAACTCGTCGATGAAAATGTATTGAACAACCTAGATTTTTAACATGAAAAAGTTCTTTTTGGCCGCTATCGGCCTAAGTATGCTTGCAAGTTGTCAGCAACCGGCAGCAGTGGAAAACACAGAGAAAGGAATCCGTTTGGCCTATGTTCGCATCGACTCTTTGCAGAGTCAGTACAACTACTTCCAGGAATTGGTTGGTGAACTGCAGGCGGAAGAGGAAAAAATTGTTGTTGAATTGCAACGTCGTCAGCAAGAGTTGCAAACGAACATTGAACTCTACCAGCAAGAAGCTCCGAAAATGACTGCACGTCAGCGTGAGGCTAATGAAGCTGATCTTCGTCGCGTTCAGCAAAACTATCTCCAAGTAGAGCAAGCGGCTCAGGGCCAAATGATGCAGCGTCAAAATGATCTTACCGTAATGATGCGCGAAGACATGAACAGCGCCATTGAAATCCTCAAAGAAGAATTGAATCTCGACTTCATTCTTCTATATGAAGAGGGCGGTCAAATCATTTATGCAAACGATGAGTACGACATCACGGAACGCATGGTGAACATGTTAAATGAAAACCGTGAAAACCCGACGGAAGAGGAGGAAGCTGTTTCAGAGGCTACCGATTCTGCCGCTGTAGAATAAGCGAAAATACCAGCATAAAAAAGCCGGGCGCGAATGCGCCCGGCTTTTCTTATTCGAGCAACTCAACGGTCTGCTTAGAGGTAATAGCGGAAACCAACGACACCACCTACCCCATAAGGTACTTCACGAAGACCGACATCCTCTTTGTTGATGGGTAGTAATCCGTAACGGAATTCGCCTCGAACGGTGAGTGCTAGGTTGTTGGCTACTGTAAATTCATTACCAATAGCGAAACCAATGGATCCATTGAATCCATTCATGTACTTAACTTCTGTACCGCGCTCATACAAGGAACCCAGTACACCCGTCGCTGCATCCGCTGAAAAATTGGGTACCTCTTCACCAATCCATTCGCGGCGTATACCCGAATAGAAAGTGAGATCATACGACGGAATCACTTGTAATGCCCAGATATCAGTCATTTGTGTATGGAATACGATTTGAATGGGGATGTTTATGGCATTATAAGAAGTCTTCGCGGTGTAGGTCCCTATCGTGTCTTGAAAAATTGCATTTTGATCAAAAACCGCAAATCCTTTGGTCAAATAACCACTGTGCTCTTGCGACCATCCGATTCCAATGTGAAACATGCTTCGTAATTCGTAAAATAGTGAGAAACCATAACGCTGACCGAGCACACCACCGCCGTCTTCATTTGTGAGCGCGAATAATTCCGTACCGTCCTGCACAGGTGTGTACAACGCTAATCGACGGCCAGCAAAGGATGGTGCATAGTTCGCAGCAATAGAAAACTTAGTATCGTTGATGTCGCTATCCGTATAGTACTCTATCGGATCTGTCTTCTGAGCAATCAATGCCATTGGAAACAAGGCACTCACAAGGAGTGAACGTAAGGCTGTTTTCATCATGAGAATTCGTTTTTCCATTCTACCAATACTTTATCTATACCGTCAGGATTTTTTCCTCCTGCAGTGGCAAATCCGGGTTGGCCACCACCACCACCATTTATGTGTTTCGCTAAAGTTCGAACTGCATTGCCTGCGTGCCATCCTTTACTTGCGATAAGATCATCACTTACACCAATACTTAAGGTAACCTTACCCTCCACTACGTTGCATAAAATAACCAACGTGCTTGGAGTCGATTTCAATTTAAAGACTAAATCCTTGACACTTCCTGAATCAAGCGACGTACGCGCAACGATAGCCTTAACATCATTAAATACTACAGCGCTATTTTCCAATTCCTTCACCGCTCCCATTGCTTTCTCTTTACGCAATGCGTCAATTTCTTTTTGCGCGGCGGTCTCTTTTTCCTTTAATTGCTGTAATGCATTGGCTAAATCCTGCGGATGCTTCAACACCTCCGCCGCCGCGCGTAATTTCGCGAGCTCAGCGTTGACATAGTCTAAGGCACCTTTACCGGTCACCGCTTCAACGCGACGTACACCTGCTGCAACCGCACCTTCAGAAATGAATTTAAAGAGTCCAATAGAACCCGTGGCAGGTACGTGAATACCACCACAAAGTTCGACAGATGAACCAAATTTAATAGCGCGAACGGTATCGCCATACTTCTCACCGAAGAGTGCCATAGCCCCCATATCCTTCGCCTCTGCAATAGGAATGTTGCGGTATTCTTCGAGCCCATAATTGGCTTGAATGCGTTCATTCACTTTCGCCTCAATAGCAAGCAATTCTTCTGCACTCACCTTTTGGAAATGAGAAAAGTCAAAACGCAGGTAATCCGGTCGTACTAGTGATCCTTTTTGCTCCACATGCGTCCCTAATACTTCGCGTAAAACTTCATGCATAAGGTGAGTCGCACTGTGATTTTTAGCAGTCTCGTTGCGATCTGCAACATTAACGGTTGCCTTCCATTGCCCATTTATTTCATCGGGCAAATCATCGGTAAAATGTACAATAACACCATTCTCCTTTTTCGTGGTCGTTATATGTAAAGTGCGATCGCCCTGAACTAAGGTTCCAGTATCCCCTATTTGTCCACCACCCTCAGGATAGAAGGGAGTTAAGGAAAGAACCAATTGGTAAAATTCCTTCTTCTTCGTGCTCACCTTACGGTATCGGGTAATGCGAACATCGACTTCTGTATAGTCGTAACCAACAAACTCTTCTTTATCGTCTTCTTCTAATACGACCCAGTCGTCCGTGCTGAGCTTAGTCGCCGCACGCGAACGCTCTTTCTGTGCCGTCATCTCAGCCGTAAATCCTGCCATATCCACCGTGCGCCCATTCTCGCGCATGATTAATTCTGTCAAATCAATCGGGAAACCATAAGTATCGTACAGCTCAAAGGCACGTTGTCCATCTAATACTTTCGCATCCCCTGCCAGAAATTCTTCCAACTTCGCCAAACCCTGCGCTAGCGTTTTCAAAAAGCTATTTTCCTCCTCCTCAATCACTTTTTCAACCAATGCGCGTTGCGCCTTGAGTTCAGGGAAAAATTCACCCATCTCTTGGTCTAAAACTTTAACAAGTTTAAACATGAACGGCTCAGTTAGATTCAAATAAGAGAATCCATAACGAATGGCACGTCGTAGAATACGACGAATAACATAGCCTGCTCCGCTGCTTGCCGGCAACTGACCATCCGCTATCGCAAAAGCAACGGCACGAATATGATCTGCGATTACGCGCTGCGCGATATCCGTAGCTTCAGACCCACCGTAAGTAGTTCCAGAAAGAGATGAGATTTCCGATAACAGCGGCGTAAAAACATCGGTCTCGTAGTTCGATTGTTTGCCCTGAAGCGCCATACATAGACGTTCAAAGCCCATTCCTGTATCGATATGTTGCGCAGGTAAGTTTTCTAATTCTCCGCTGGCTTTGCGGTTGAATTGCATGAATACTAAATTCCAGATTTCCACGACCTGAGGGTGATCCGCGTTTACTAAGGAGGCCCCTTCAATTTTTGCGCGATCAGCGTCACTTCGTAAATCCACGTGAATTTCGGAACAAGGACCGCACGGTCCTATTTCACCCATTTCCCAAAAGTTGTCCTTTTTGGATCCATTGATGATGCGGTCGTTCGTGGTATGCTTTAACCACATGTCCGCAGCCTCATTGTCGCGCTCCATTTGTTCTTTTGCGTCGCCACCGAAAACACTCACATATAAACGGTCTTTATCGATACCGTACACTTCAGTAAGTAATTCCCATGCCCAGTCAATCGCCTCTTGTTTAAAATAATCGCCGATGGACCAATTCCCCAACATCTCAAACAGTGTATGATGGTAAGTATCGTGACCCACCTCATCTAAATCATTGTGCTTTCCACTCACACGCAGACACTTTTGGGTATCAGCGATGCGGCAATTTTTCGGCACGGCGTTCCCTAAGAAGTAATCTTTAAATGGGTTCATTCCGGCATTGATGAACATAAGCGTTGGATCGTTTTTGTTCACTACGGGCGCGGATGGCACGATTTCATGGCCTTTTTCCTCAAAAAACTGGAGGAATTTTCGACGTATCTCCTTAGAAGTCAGCATACTGTGAATATTTCCCTGGGTAGGATGGTTATGTTGTTTGTCTAAAATCGTTTCTTTGTGGCACAATATTCGCGTCGAAATTGCGTCTTAGCAAAAATAACGCACAAAGTATGGCTAAAGTAAAATACACCTATGATTCTAAAACGCTCTCTTACAGAAAGATAGAGCGTACTTGGAAGCAAAAGTTGCAAGGCATTGCTGTTTTCGGTGTCATTACAATGGCTTTTGGTGTGGTTTTCTACCTAGCTGCTGATCTTTGGTTAGAGAGTCCAAAGGAGCGTCGAATGAAGCGCGAATTGGAAAATATGGTACTTCAATATGAACTCATGAACGGGAAATTAGACCAGCTCACAAATGTGCTTGGCGATATTGAAAAACGTGACGACGAAATTTACCGTACCATTTTTGAGGCCGGTCCCATTCCAGCTGAAGTACGCACCGCAGGTTTTGGTGGTGCAAATCGTTACCGCAACCTTGAGGGCTTTGAAAATTCGGAGCTACTAATGGATACACGTAAAAAATTAGATAAGGTTGCGAATCGTGCTTATATACAATCGACCAGTTTCGACGACGTCGTCGAAATGGCACGGAATAAAGAAGCCATGCTTGCTGCAATTCCAGCAATTCAACCCGTTGCGAATAAGAGTCTTAAGAGAATGGCTTCAGGGTACGGTTACCGTATACACCCCATCTATAAAGTGCGCAAAATGCATTGGGGCACGGATTTCTCTGCTCCGACAGGAACGCCTATATATGCCACCGGTGATGGAAAAGTCACTACTTACAAACGAAGCCGTTCCGGTTACGGACGTCATATTGTAATCGACCATGGGTTTGGATACAAGACCTTGTATGCTCACATGAGTAAAATCGAAGTACGTCGAGGACAGCGCGTAAAACGTGGAGACGTCATCGGGTTTATCGGATCTACAGGATCTTCAACCGCTCCCCACTTACATTACGAAGTGATGAAAGATGGTCGAAAAATCAATCCGATCAACTACTTCTTTAACGATCTTTCTCCTGAAGAATACGAAGAAATGCTCATCATTTCGAGTCACTCTAACCAGAGCTTTGACTAGGTTACCTTAGGCTACAAAAAAGAGCGTATCTTTCGTTTATGAACGGAATTACTTTGGACCATTTAGATAAACTGTACTACTCTATTGGAGAGGTATCTGAATTGTTACAAATCAACGCCTCCAATATACGATACTGGGAAAAAGAGTTTCCTAAACTCAAACCGAAGAAAAGTACGCGTGGCAATCGCAAATTCACTAAGGAAGATATCTTACTTCTTGCCGCGATTAAAGAATTGGTAAAAGACAAAGGCTTTACTATAGATGGTGCAAGAAAAAAACTTCAAGCCACGAAAAAAGACGACATCATCGCGCAACGTGAAGTGGTTGAAAAACTGACCTACGTCAAAGGAGAGTTGCAGAAAATTCTCCGAACCATGAAGGCAGATTAAAATCGAATAAAAAAACCCGCGGGCTACGCCCGCGGGTTTTTAGTTTCAAAAATTGGCTTGCCTAAAAGTCGAAAGTCAAACCAGTCATAACGTTGAAGGTCGCCTGTGCGTAGTAGTACGCGAAATCACCCCACATATATCCATTGGCCGCATAGGACGTGTTGCCGAGGTTTCTGAACTCCACGAACCCTATTAAGCGCTGCATATCGCTGCAGTTCCAAGTGTACGAAGTACGTGCGTTGATGATGTGATAAGCCGGTAGGCTGTGTGCGTCAAGACCTTCGTTTGACATGTATTGTTTGCCTACGTATTGGTTCCAAAGGGTCGCCTCAAAACCTTTCTTAGCGTACGTTAAACGTGCGCTAGCCACTGCGCCAGGAGAGAAAGCAATTGGCGTATTATCCAAAAAAGAAGAGGTAGGATCACTCACCCAGTTCACATTCTCATTCTGACTTAAAGCCACATTAGCCGTTGCTGAAAGCGCCGTAGTCAACTCATACGCACCGGTAAATTCTACGCCTTGACGGAAGCTCTGTCCAACATTTTCACGGATGGGATACCCCTGAGCGTCGATCGCACCTGTTAGGACCAATTGATTTTGATACTGTTGACGGTAGGCATTCACATCAAACGCCCACTTTTCCCCGGAGTTCCGGAAATTAAATTCCATATCTAACATACGCTCCGCTTGTAACGAGTTAGCATCATCTGCATACTGCAAATCTGTACGGTTCGGTTCGCGGTGACCTACACCTGCATACACACCTAAAATTTGATTCCCACCAAGGTTGTAGGTCATACCTACTTTAGGGTTAAAGAAGTTGAACGTGCGGTCGAAGTTTGCCGGCCCCGTCGCAGAGCCACCTGTTGAACTGTGGTTTACGTAGCGGTATTGTGCATCTGCGTAGACCAAAAGGTTGTTGCTAGTCAAAGCGTATTTCGCGTAGATATTCGCATCGTCTTTAATGGCATCACCCGTATAGTAATCTCCATCAATGGTACTTACGTTAGGATTGTTCGCCCAAATCACACGACCAAAATGCGCGCCTTCATAACGGTGTACCCCACCGCCAAGTTGTACACGCTGATCGCCGTTTTCATAAGTCCACGAAGAAGTCGCTCCATAGAAATCGTTGTCCAACCACTTGCGTGAAACAACGTCACCAAAAGTAACAGTATCCATTGCCGAAACGTAATTGCTAATTCCAAAATCAGCAAAAGCGAATCCTTGGTTGTACTCTTCGTAATAACCAGCGCCTGCAGTGTGGTGCAAGGCCGCCGCAAAAGTACCTCCAAAGAGGTTGGAATAACGGTAATGCAACTGTGTGTGCTCCTGCCCGTAGTTATCCACTTGATCGTCATAGGTTCCTATTACACTCCAAGCATCGTCATATAATGCCCCTGCAGCGTTGAACTGAGGATAGGCATCAGGACCGTACATGGTGGTAGAATCGACCCCATACCAAGCTTGGTAGGTACGTTCGCCACCGCCAAAGCGTACTGCCTCGACGTAATGACCGCCACCTGCAAAACCAGCACTCACGTAGTACGATTGCAGATCCGAGGATGCGCGCTCCACATACCCGTCTGAAGTGATGGACGAGATACGGGTATTCATCCAAAATCCACTGGCAGATTTCCCAGTACCTGCTTCCATGGTAGCACGTTGTGTACCATAAGATCCCGCACCCAAAGTGATACGACCGCCTTTTTCACCAGCACCTAAGGTGCTTAGACCGAGGCTTGCTCCGAACGCTCCAGAACCGTTGGTAGAGGTCCCTACCCCTTTTTGTAATTGGATAGCGTTGGTTGAAGACATCAAATCTGGTGTATTCACCCAGAATACGCCGTGGCTTTCGGCATCGTTCATTGGAATGCCGTTCACTGTTACATTAATTCTGGTAATGTCAGAACCGCGCACGCGCATGTTCGTATAACCTACACCGTTTCCAGCATCGGAGAAACTCACAACACCTGCAACATCTTGTAATACGTAGGGAAGATCGCGCCCAGTATTCAGGGCCTCAATAGCCTTCTCTGTTAAATTGATCTGAGCAATAGGGTCGTCTTTTTGCGCCCATGTACCCAGTACATTCACCTCATTGAGCTCCACGTTGGGAAGCAAGAGGATGTCGATTTTAGCCGAATCGGCCTGTTCTTGTGCGGTGGCGTATAGCGAAAGTGCTACTGCTACTGCGGTACTCATTACATGTTTCATGAAATTTGGTTGTTAAACCACGTCAAGGGGCAATAACGCGTTGTTACACATCTATTGCTTTTCGTTCCTTGGCAGCATTACCTGCCCAGGTTCTATGGGTATGTTCTCAGCCCGCAGGTCCGAAGACTTTAAGGCACCCCTTTGAGACGAGCCAAAGATATAACACAAATGTGCTATGTTTGACTACATGAAAAACTTTGTTAAAATCACGGGAAGAGTTGGGGCCGGCGCATTAGTCGGGAGTGTAATTTTTAAGCTCCTTCATTGGATGGGAGCACCCGAACTCTTGCTTATTGGTACGGTGAGCACAGGACTATTCATCGTTGGGTTTACCATTCAAAAACTATCGAAGAAGTAATCGCGTCGGTTTACTTTCCTTGGAGGCGTTTTATTAGGCTCACGGGGCGCAGTCGTATCTCATCGCCCACCATAGGCTGATAACCCACAGGAAAGTCATTGAATTTATAGAGTTTAGCCAATTTCATTTGCTCGCGCTGGCTAATGCCGTGCATGGTCTCCCCAACGCGTACTAATGTGGTTTTAGTTGCACCGCGGCGTTTTTTTTCATCAACGTAAACTCGCTCGCCTTCTGCGACAACTACCTCGTGTGTCCAATCATTAAACTGAAGGAGCGCCGCTGTGGACAGGCGAAGTGAATCCGCGATATATTCTAGACGATCGCCTTTCTGTAAGCGTACAAACACGACTCGTGTTCCTTCACTCTGTACGCGACGAAGGACAAAGCGTTCTCTTGCATTAGTCACCGGACGTCCTTTTTTATCTAAAACAGGTCCTTTACCACTTGTTAATGCTGGGGTTGAAGATCCTGGATCATCAAAGCGGTACAGCATTTCGTCCTCGATAATTTTAATAAGGCGATCGGCATAATCCGGTGCCGTAGCATACCCCGCCTTTTTCAGCCCTTTTGCCCAACCTTTATAATCGCTCGGGTCCAATTCAAATAAAAACGCATAGCGTGATCCCCGCATTAAAAAATCCGTATGATCTTCAAAACTGTGTTGCGGTTTATTGTATTTCCGGAAGCATTCTCCCTTGGCATCATCGTCGTGATACACTTTTGCCCCTTTCCAATCACTGTGGCATTTTATCCCAAAATGGTTATTCGACTTCCGGGCCAATTCACTCTGGCCGTTTCCACTCTCCAGTATGCCTTGTGCCAATGTGATCGATGCGGGTATGCCGGATCTACTCATTTCAGACACAGCCAATTGCGCATATTCCTCAATATAGGATTCACGTAGAGACCGCTGTGCATAGGTATTCACGCTGAACGATAAGACAAAAAGCATAAATACAAAGAAGCGCGAACGGATTTTCATAGAGGTCGTAGTAAAAAAGGTGCTGGGCAATTCTGCTCGCTCTAAGATACGAAGAGAGTTATCAAAAAATTGAACCGTAACTCCCACAAAATCAAAAAATGAAATTGTTAATAACGCAAATTACATCTGCGTTAAAAACGGGATTTGAATTTCTAATTTAGGATAAGACAAGAACGAAAAAGTATATACCATGAGCGCAAATGATTTCCAGATGGACGATTCCTTCGCAAGTTTCGTACAAGAATTAGAGCAAGCAGAACAACCAAAAGCTTGCAGTATAGACAACCCAGAGTGTGAAGCATGCGGAAGCTAACTCACCCGGTAGACCTCATTTAAAGGCCCGATTTTCTGAAGAAAATCGGGTTTTTTTATACCGGAATTTGCGTCCCCATTAGACCCAATCCGAGCACTATACCCCAACTTAAAAACAATGCAATACTATACTTGGCCGGAATAGGCCATTCCCAATACCAATAGGTGCTTCATCTTATTATATACCTAGAAGTAGAATCTTCTGCTAGAGCAGGTAGGTGAAGCCTACGCCCAGGTAATTGCCCCAGCCGTTTAATTCGTATTTCACACCAAAAGAGTTAATACTGCCGTCTAAACCGTACCACTGAATATCTACAGCGATAGGAATGGTGAAAACTGCAACCGGATCGGTAGGATCGAGGTAGATTAAATCAAGCAGTCCGCCCCTCTCGGCATCATCGGCGCCGTAGAAGTAACCGAAGCCAATAGAAGTCAAGATGTCTAGAGAGTTGGCCTCAACGAGCTTTCCAACTTTGACCTTTGCGCTTGTAAATTTTCCTATGGCATAGTTGGGCAAACCAAAATTGGTTCCATACGCCCCGTTTCTCAAATAAGAAGTAGTTACAGCTACTAGACCGCCGTTGTCCATATCATGCAGGTAACCGCCTAGTTCATATTCTTCACCAATAACAAAACTGGGGAGATCTCGAGAAACATAATGGTAACTAGCAAGTAGGCCCATATCTATTTCACCCAAAACAAGCTTGGCTTGACCGTTCGCGATGATCGGGAAGAGGAGGGTGAGTAATAAACCTTTGATTATTTTCACAATGGGCATCTTTCTGGGAATAAGGTCAGAAAAACTATGCCAAATTTCAAAGAATTGGCGGAAAACAATACGGGGCCGCGTTGCGGCCCCGTAGTTGAAAAATTTCTTAGTAGCGGTAGTGCTCTGGCTTGAATGGGCCTTCGACTTTCACACCGATGTAATCGGCTTGATCTGTGCGAAGTGTTTCAAGCTCTACACCGATCTTCTCAAGGTGCAAGGCAGCTACTTTCTCATCCAAATGCTTTGGCAAGACGTATACTTTGTTCTCGTACTGATCGCTGCGCAACCAAAGCTCTAACTGAGCCAATACTTGGTTCGTGAAGCTGTTTGACATTACGAACGACGGGTGACCCGTTGCACAACCTAAATTCACCAAACGGCCTTCTGCCAAAACGATGATTTCGTTGCCTTCTACATTGTAGAGATCAACCTGTGGCTTGATCACCTTTTTAGTATCGCCGTAGGTCTTGTTTAACCACGCCATGTCAATCTCATTATCGAAGTGACCGATATTACAAAGAATGGTCTTATCGTTCATCAATTTGAAGTGCTCTTCCTGGATGATGTCTTTATTACCCGTAGCAGTAACGATGATCTGAGCACGCGGAATAGCCGTAGCCATACGCTTCACCTCAAAACCGTCCATCGCTGCTTGCAAGGCACAAATTGGGTCAATTTCTGTTAC
>CAJQHZ010000014.1 GCA_905478295.1 uncultured Flavobacteriales bacterium
AAGAATCCGGCCTGTCTCCATCCTCCTCCGATCCGTTTTCGTATGCGCTTTGCATGTGCGATAAAAGCTTCGTTTCCTAAAAGTATAGATCCTACAGGAGCGCCTAGCCCTTTTGATAAGCAAATGGATATAGAGTCAAAGGCAGCGCCATAATCACTTTCGCTATGGTTTTTAGCGATTAACGCATTATAGAGTCGTGCACCATCAAGGTGAAACAGGAGGCCGCTTTTACTCGCTACTGCACGTAATGCTTCGATTTCCTCCCATTCGTAGCAGGTACCTCCACCTTTATTCGAGGTATTTTCAACTGCTAAAACTCTGGATTTAGGGAAGTGTATGTCATCTGCTTTCAAACATGAAAGCACACCCTCTGGATGCATAATGCCTCGATCGTCTCCTGTGAAGGCCACAGAGGCGTGCGCGTTTGCCGCGATTCCTCCACCTTCATAGTTGTAGATGTGAGCATACGGGTGGCAAATCACTTCATCACCCGGGCTTAGGTGTGACATGAGCGCAATCTGGTTTGCTTGGGTTCCAGAGACACAGAAAAGAGATCCATCCATGCCAAAGCGTTCGGCCATTAAGGATTCGAGACGCTTTACTGTCGGGTCATCACCAAGGACATCATCGCCTACAGGGCTCTCTATCATGGCTTTTTTCATTGCGTCGCTCGGGCGAGTAACAGTGTCGCTGCGAAGGTCAACAGTAAACATAAATGCATCCTTTAGATTGTACGTGAAGATAAGAAGGGATGCTTAACTTTGTAGCTTATGGTTACAGCAGAACAGATAAAAGCCTTGGGTGAGCGTTTGGAGCGCTTGCAGAGTTATTTAAACCTAGAGCAAAAGCGAATACACATCATAAACGAAGAAGAGAAGACGGCTTCACCAGAGTTTTGGGACGATCCTAAAAAAGCTGAAGTGACTCTCAAAGCGCTACGTGGTGTGAAGTTTTGGGTAGAGGGCTATGAGAAGGCTGTGAAACTGTTCGGTGAAGCGGACTTGAGTCTTGAATTCTATAAAGAAGGTGAGTTGGAGGAACAAGATGTCCAACAAGCATATACTGCCTGTGAAGACTGGATTGAAGAATTGGAGTTCAAAAACATGCTCAGCGGGGAAGAAGATAAGCTTAGTGCTGTGCTTCAAATTACCGCTGGAGCAGGAGGAACAGAGAGTTGTGACTGGGCCAGTATGCTCATGCGTATGTATTTGATGTATGCAGAAAAGCAAGGGTACAAGACGAAGGAATTGGTTCTTCAGGAAGGCGATGTTGCCGGGATTAAAACGGTAACCATAGAGGTAGAGGGTGATTTTGCATTTGGCTTTTTAAAAGGCGAAAATGGCGTGCACCGACTCGTACGTATTTCCCCGTTTGATTCGAATGCCAAGCGACACACCAGTTTCGTTTCGGTTTATGTCTTCCCATTAGTGGATGACACGATCGATATTAAGATCAACATGAGTGACATTACTTGGGATACTTTCCGTTCCTCAGGAGCGGGTGGTCAGAACGTGAATAAGGTGGAGACTGGTGTCCGATTAAGACACAAGCCTACAGGCATTATCATTGAAAATACAGAGACGCGCTCGCAGTTGGGGAACAAGGAGAAGGCCATTCAGCTTTTGAAATCGCAGTTGTACGAGATGGAGATTGAAGCACGTAATGCAAAACGTGCTGAGATAGAGGCGGGTAAAAAGAAGATCGAGTGGGGATCGCAGATCCGTAACTACGTGATGCACCCGTATAAATTGGTTAAAGATGTGCGCACGGCAGAGGAGACTTCTGATGTAGACGGCGTAATGAATGGGAATATCGAACGATTCCTTAAGGCATTCTTGATGAAACAAGGCGAGAGTGCGAATGCCGATGAATATTAAAAAAGCATTGAGTAACCGCGTGTATTGAATGCACAATATGGGGTGGATTCTGTTAGGATAGTAGCTATCTTGCTAATTATGCGCAATTGGAAACTTTTTCTTGCCTTGATATGGACGTTACCATTGGTGGCGCAGCAAGGTTTTGTGCACAATGAAGGCCAATGGCAGGAGCCATTTAGCTTTAAAATCCAATTGGGCCCTAACAGCCTATTTCTCACACCAGACTCTCTAGTACTTTCTGTTTTAGATCCTTCAGATTTTCACAGTGAGCACATCGGCGAACATCACCACTATTCAGATACACTCCATTACCATCACTTTTCAATGGTTTTTAACGCTTCTCAAACCATGCAGTGGTTCGGGGAGGACCCTTATGATGCACCCTTGAGTTATTTTGTGGGTAAGCAAGATTTTTGGCGCTCAGGCGTACAGTCGTTTCATAAAGTGCGCGCACGGAATGTATATCCCGGTATTGATTTAGTGGTATATGAGGCAGCCGGTGGTTTTAAGTTTGATTGGGAGCTTGCTGCCGGAGCTGATCCGGAACAGATTTCTATTGCTTATCATGGACTAGACGGTTGGCAGGTAAAGGGGAAAGAATTGGTCCTTCAAACCCGGTTCGGGGCCCTTGTGGAAGAGATGCCTTATGCGCTTCAAGAGGAGCGTACAGTTCGAGCTCGTTACAAAGAGACCGATGGGCATCTGGGTTATGATTTAGGCCGATTCAGCCGAGATCACCCGATCACCATCGACCCCATTTATATTTTTAGTACCTACACGGGCAGTTCCGTAGACAACTTCGGGTATACAGCTACCTTCGATGACAGCAGCAATGCTATAGGTGGGGGTATAGCCTTTGGAATAGGTTATCCTACAACCCTAGGCGCGGTTGACCTAAGTTTCAACGGAGGCTTTTTTGATGTGGCCATCAGTAAATTTTCTTCTGACGGTTCCCAATTACTTTGGTCTACCTACCTCGGCGGATCTAATTTAGACCAGCCGTACAGTATGGATTGCGACGAAAACGGTAACGTATACATTTTAGGTTCTACGGGGTCGGATGATTTCGGAGTGACCGCGACTGCCTACGATACTTCATTTGCGGGTGGGGCTTCTATTACCGCGGAATATTACACCTTCAATCAAGGTACTGATCTTTTTGTGGCGAAAATAAATGCAGCAGGTAATCAGCTGGTCGGTTCAACCTACATAGGTGGTGCCGGTAGTGATGGCATCAATGATAGTTTACGCTTTAATTACGGCGATAGTTTCCGTGGCGAGATCGAAGTCCAGCGCAACGGCGGTGCGGTATATTTTGTGAGCAGTACATTCAGTAGTTCATATCCAACCATTGCGCCTGCAACTTCACATCAGGGCGGTCAAGATGGAGTCATTAGTGTATTAAACAGAGATCTCACCCAGCTATTGGCTAGCACGTACGCCGGCACCTCTGGCAATGAAGCTTTATACAGTATCGCTCTTGCGGACAAGCAAGGTCTTAATTTCCCATCGCCGTCTTTCAAGTTCACACCATTTTATATTGCCGGTTCCAT
>CAJQHZ010000015.1 GCA_905478295.1 uncultured Flavobacteriales bacterium
CAGTCGTTGGGTTACAAGGTTGAAAAATAAACTTAGGCTCTTATCTTCATTAAAAAACCCCGCGCCAAAGGCGCGGGGTTTTTTGTGCAAAAAAAAAATTGCTGTCGTTTTTAGTCTCTCCCGAGCATACTGAGGTAGTAGGCGAGCTGCGTCATGGATGCCAATGCAGCGACTAAATAAGTGCGTGCAGCCCATTTAAGTGCATCACCTGCCTTTTCATGCTCAACAGGGGTAATAGTACCAGATGTGGTCAGCCAGGCTAAAGCTCTGTTGGAAGCGTCATACTCAACGGGTAAAGTAATTACCGTGACTACGGTGATGGTCGCCTGTGCAGCGATGAGCACATAGATGATGGTATTCATTCCAAAAAGGTGCAGAAAGCTCATCCCAAAAATCATAGAAATGATCACGATGTTCATGATACGACCACTCAGGTTTGCGATAGGAACCAATTGCGAGCGCAGATCTAACCATTTGTAACCCGTGGCATGTTGCACGGCGTGTCCTACTTCGTGCGCCGCGACGGCAGCAGCACTCACGCTTCGTCCACTGTAGACTTCAGGGCTAAGGTTTACCGTTTTATCCATTGGATTGTAATGGTCTGTTAATTTACCGGGAACACTTTGAATCTTTACATTGTAAATGCCATGATCGTCTAGCATCTTCTGAGCGATTTCAGCGCCACTCATTCCGTTACTCAACGCTTCTTTAGCGTATTTCTTGAATTTTGATTTTAGTCGGGCTTGAACTGCGAAGCCAACCCCGATGAAGAGAATGATTAATAATAAAAACATAGGTATGTTATAAAGTTGTTTGCAATCTAAACGTTCAAATTCTATGCCTTGCTCCTAATAGTGCGTAAATTTGGCAGAGAGACCTCAATAGTATGACAAAAAAGCCGCTAATCCTTGTAACGAACGACGATAGTATCGTTGCGCCTGGAATTCGAACCTTAATAGAAATTGCCAACGAATTTGGTGAAGTGTATGTGGTGGCCCCGGATGGTCCGCAAAGCGGAAAGGGTCATGCAATCACGCTCGATCAAAGTCTTCGTTGTACAGAGGTGCCTTCGGAAGGCCCCCAAAAAGAGTTTAAGGTCAGTGGTACCCCAGCCGATTGCGTTAAAATGGCCATTAACGTGGTTATGCCACGCCGTCCTGATTTAATTTTAAGTGGGATTAACCACGGATCGAACGCCAGTGTGAATGTTATTTATTCCGGAACCATGAGTGCCGCGGTAGAAGGAGCGTTAGAGCGCGTGCAGGCCATCGGGTTTAGTCTTTGTGAATTCTCTTGGGAGGCGTCTTTTGAGGCTGCTAAACCTTATGTACGCAAAGTCATTAAGGCAACGTTAGAGAATGGACTACCGAGCGGTGTGTGTTTGAATGTAAATATTCCTGAAAATGACAAAGCGCCTTATAAAGGTATGCGTGTATGTCGTCAAGCTATAGGGAACTGGGTGGAAGAGTTCGATGCACGTATTGATCCCTTCGGTCGACCGTACTATTGGCTTACCGGTAAATATGAAAACTACGATCACGGAGACGATACTGATATTGCTGCTCTAGAAGAGGGGTACATTAGTATTGTTCCTATTACGGTCGATCTTACAGCCCATCACGCTGTAGCTACACTAAACCAGTGGAATTTTGAGAAATAGAAAAATCGATTTTATCGCAGGCCTGCTTGTAGGGCTTGGAGCGCCATTATTCTCCATTGCGGTTGCGCTTGAGGCCTTCCCCGTGCTGCAAGATGTAGGTGATGTAACTAATCCTGCATGGCGACTGGTAACTATGCGTGCCATCAGTTTCGGGACCATTATCGATGCTATATTATTTTTTACTGCGCTTAATTTTGAGCGCGAACGTGTAGCCCGGGGGATTCTAACTTCCTGTGTGCCAAGCGTGATTGCCGTTATTTATTTCCAATTCATCCTGTAATGTCAGTGTTCTGGATCGCAGGAGAGCCTTCGGGCGATGTACAAGCTGCTGCTGTTGCGGATTATATTTCTACGCATCATCCAGAGATTAAACAGTGGGGTTGGGGTGGTCAATTCCTAGAGAAAGCTGGGGTCACGCTTCTTAAAGATGTAACGAAAAAGCCCTTCATGGGCTTTATAGAAGTCGTGGTACGTGCCCGAAGTATTTTCAAGTCTTTTGCTGCGGTTAAAAAGCAAATCCTTTCAACTGGTGCTACAACGGTGGTGCTAGTAGATTATCCTGGATTTAATTTACGCATGGCGAAATGGGCTAAAGCGCAAGGTTTGCGTGTGGTCTATTATATTCCTCCAAAGGTTTGGGCATGGAAATCCGGCCGAGCACAAGTATTAAAGAAACAATGCGATGCGATTCTCGGCATCCTTCCTTTTGAACAAAAATGGTATGCTGATCGCAACATCGATTATACCTATGTTGGAAACCCGTTAGCCCAGCATTATGCTGGAGTTAATGCGTACTTACCGGAAGGATCCATTGCGCTATTGCCCGGGTCTCGTTCGCAAGAAATCGGACGATTACTTCCAGAATTTATTGCTGTTGCGAAAGCTATGCCTAAGCAAGCATTCGTGTTAATTCGCCCAGAAAGTGCAGTTCCAGTATGGCCTAGTCTTCAAATCCCGGAGAATGTCACGGTATTTACAGGTGAATTAAAGGACGGATTGGAGCAATGTTCGGCCGCCCTGGTTTGCAGCGGAACCGCGACGCTTGAGGTTGCACTTATGGGTGTACCGCAATTGGTCGTGTACCGTGCAAACCCCGTATCACTCGCCATTGCAAAGCGGTTTGTTAAAATTCGCTACATCTCTTTACCTAACCTCATTCTGGATACAGGGGCTTTACCTGAATTATTGCAGGAGGATGCTCGAGCCGAAGCACTTATTGTACGCTTGGTTGAGCTACTTGCAGACCCTTCAAGTCAATTGGATGCTTATACGAAGCTACTTCATGTATTGGAGCAAAAGGATCCAGCAGCTACTGCTGCCGAACATATTTTAACGATATCTTCGGACGCATGAAACGACAACTCTTTGCACTAATGGTAATGCTGATTTGCGCACTGCAATTGAGTGGGCAAACAGCTCCACGTGTGCTTATTTTCGCCGAACAAGAGTACAGTCGTTTACAAATCAAAGTGAAGGGCGGGTCTTATACATTGACGGCGTACACTCCGGATTCTGTCTTTACCATGGATTATGGAGCTGATGACGTTCATCCGCTCTACACCTTTCGTGGAGATTTACGTTTGAATAGAGCCGGTTGTGATTCTATACGTATTACTACAAAGGATACTTTCGTTGTGCGCGTTTTACGAGGGAAGAATTGGACTGCAGAGCGTCCTTATTTAGGGGATTTTATCCTGCGTCCTAATCTCATCTACCTTGAAGGCATCGTTCGCATACCTATCGAACCATACATTGCCGGAGTGGTGGAAGCAGAAGGCGGTTCGTCTTCAATAGCGGAGGCTTATTACAAAGCACAAGCCGTTATCGTTCGTACATGGCTCATCACTAATTTTAAAAAGCATATTTCAGAAGGCTACCACATAAAAGACGATCAAAGTTCCCAGGCGTTCAAGGGCTTACCTCATAGTAATAATGCTGGCGTTATCGCAAACGCCTGTGCCGCTTTAGGCGATACGGTCGCTTTACATAACAATGCACCAATAATCGGCTTTTACCACAGTAATTCTGGTGGTTATACTGCCTTACCAGAACAGGTGTGGTCAAAATCCTTACCGTACTGCCGCGAGGTGCTCGATCCCTTCTCTAAAAAAGGTTCTAAAGCACATTGGGAGAAAACCTATTCTTGGGAAGATTGGCAGAAGTACTGGTCGCCTTCCATAAGCTGGACGGCATCCGATTGGACTGCGTTCTTTGACCAACTGCCGGATACCAGGAGTACGCTATGGACTTTAGATGCTGTTACTTTTAAAATGGAAACTGTACGTAGAGATTTTAAGTGGCGTAGTGCCTATGTGCTTCCGCAAGCAACTGCTGAAGGCGTTGTGGTCCATGGCTATGGCTTTGGCCACGGCGTTGGAATGGCACAACAAGGCGCCATGCTTATGGGGAAATCCGGCTTTGATTGGAAAGAAATCTTGGATTTCTATTTCAAAGACCTAGAATTTGAACCTGTTCAAAAACTTTAATTCTCCACAATTTTAGGAAAGTTGTGCTCCCTTTGCCCAATTTATTGGGATGGTTTTTCGTTCTACGGCAGTTTTATGCATCGCTTCAAGTTTGACCTCCATGTATCGCCTAGATCTGGTGTTGGTCTTTGTTGTGGCTTTTGGTATAGCGCCGTGGCGTTCCTTTTGGTCCGATGCCGGCGCAGTAATATGGACCATAACCGTACTAGCAGGTGTCCACGTTTTTCTCGAATGGCGCTATTGGTATCCTAGTCCGGCAATTGGCGCGTTCATCGAGCCCGGTGCAGCGCTCCTTCGCATGTTTTTGCAAAACCGCATCGATCAGGTCGCTACCGGTGTGCTTCACGGTTTTTTGTACGGCGTTTTACTAGGCGACCGAAGTGAATTAACCCCCATTTTTCAAGAAGGGTTTCGCAGCCTTGGAATTTCTCATATGCTGGCTGTAAGCGGTTTTCATGTGGGTTTTTGGGTGGTCTTAGGAAGGCCAATGAAATGGCTTTTTAGGTTTCGTAACTGGCGCTTACTCTATGTGCTTTTTATGGGGGTTTTTCTATGCGTTTATGCAGTAGTCGTAGGAGCGGGGCCTTCTGTGATTCGCGCTGTTGGGACCTTTTGTTTTGCTGCTTTTGCCTTGCAAATGGATTGGCGGATAAAGCCTTTGCATTGGCCTTTACTCGTGGCGTGGTTAATGTGGTGGTACGACCCTGAGGTTGTTCAACGTGTTGGCTTTCAACTGAGTTTTAGTGCCGTATGTGGCATTTTAATTGGCCTAAACGGTCTTCCGGCGAGCGAATTTCTCCAATCCTGGCAAAGGGAATCACTGAAGGGTAAGAAGCTGAACTTTTTAGTACCTGTTCAAGTCTCGCTTTCGGCTTGGACGGCTACTTTACCCTTAGTCATGCACCATTTCGCAGGAGCAAGTCCGTATTTTTTGATAGGTAACCTTTTGATTGTTCCTTTTTTTGTCGCGTATATCTGGTCCGCTTTATTCGCCATACTGTTTGCTCCATTGCTTCCTTATGAGGTTTTAGAAGTATGGAACAGCAGCTTCGAATGGTACGTAGATTGGGTGCTAAAATTAGCAGAAGGAATTAGCCAGCAAGGACTTCTTGAATTTTTTTCTCAAGCGTATTGGCAGTGAGCTTTTCAAATGTTCCGTTGTAAAAGATATGCATGTTTCCAGTCTCTTCACTAACCGTAATAGCAACTGCATCCGTGCGTTCTGAAATGCCCGCGGCAGCGCGGTGACGTAAGCCAAATTGGGAAGGAAGGTCACTACTTTCGCTTAAGGGAAGTATCGCACCGGCTGCAGAAACTGTATTGCCGGTGATTATTGTTGCGCCGTCGTGAAGCGGGGCGTTTTTGAAGAAAATGGTCTCTAGAACGATACGACTCACTGCTGCGCCAAGGTTGTGTCCGGTTCCTGCAAAAGCACCCAGAGGATCTTTGCGTTCTAAGATGAGGAGCACACCGGTTTTCGTGCTTGATAAATTTTTCATGGCACTTACCACGGATTCAGTCGAAAGTGCGTTGGCTTCTGAATTTCCGAGCGTGAACATACTCTTTAATCCCCGACGTCGACTAAAGGTTGCGGAACCCACGACAAGTAAGAACTTCCGAATTTCCTGTTGGAATACGATGATCAAAATAATCAATCCGGCACCCATAAATGAACCTAAAATCTCACTCAACAAATTCATCTGTAGAAGTTGTACGAGGTTGTATAAGAGATAGATGGCAACCATTCCTATAAGTATACGAATGGCCGCAGTACCTTTCAAAAGTCGATAGACTTGGTACAGCAAGAAGGCTGCAATAATAATGTCTAATGCATCGAGGATGCCGAAGTTTAACGTTCCCATGGTTGTAATAAATGCTGCACGCCATCGGGCATGAGGCGGTTGAACAAGTTAATGGTTTCCGCTGCTTCTGCTACATCGTGTACTCTGAGAATTTGGGTACCCCCTAATAAAGCAGCCATATGCAGGGCTGTGGTGCCATTAAGGCTTTCTTCTGAGCTGATCTCGAGCGCTTTATAAATCATGCTTTTTCGACTCACCCCAGTAAGAATTGGACGGCCTAAAAGTTGAAATGCGTTGAGTTCTCTGAGCAATTGGTAATTCTGTTCGAGCGTTTTTCCAAAACCAAATCCTACATCGACGATGGTATCGTGAAGGCCCATTTCATGAAGTAAGGGAAGTTTTTCACTGAAAAAGCCAATGATGTCTTGAGTGACATGGGTATAAGTAGGATTGAGTTGCATAGTGCTGGGGTTACCTTGCATGTGCATGATGATGTAGGGGCAACGGTGGGCAGCAGCGACATGATATATTTCTGGATCGAGGTTACCTCCACTGATGTCGTTAATCCAATGCGCACCAGCATTTAGTGCCTTATCGGCAATTTCAGCACGGAAGGTATCTACAGAAATAAAGTGGCCCGGATAGTCTTGAAGTACTTCAGAAACGGCGGGAATGACATCTTTTAATCGGTTCCATTCCTCCTCAGGAGTCACTGCATCTGCGCCCGGGCGCGAGGAATACCCGCCAATATCAATGATGCGTGCACCGCTGTTGAGCATCGCTCTTGCCCGCTCAGCCGCCGCTTCAGGATTATTTAAGCGGCTTCCCGCGTAAAAGGAATCTGGGGTACTATTCAATATTCCCATGATCCACGGTGTGGATAAGGTGTGAATTGTCCCTTGACATTGAAGCAGAAACTCAGGCATTGTTCTTTGTATCTTCGTTAGATATAGCAAAGCTAACAAATGAATACAGCTGACCAATTCGATGCCGTACTAAGTAAATGCCACGGCCTCTTCGAGAAAAAAGGAAAAGATTACGGCACCGC
>CAJQHZ010000016.1:0-57500 GCA_905478295.1 uncultured Flavobacteriales bacterium
TAATTTTGATATGGATTTGGCCTATTTCTCGGAATCGGCTGACTTTACAATCAAACTGCAACCGCATGAAGAAGATTTTTCCATTGCGGGCGAATTAGAATTTATGGTGTGTAACGACGAAATGTGTTTGCCGCCAACCTATGAGGATTTTGAAGCTACCGTCACTGGCGCTCCGGTTCCCTCTATATGGAAGGGAATGGGCACGACCTTTTGGCTTGGATTCTTGGGCGGTTTTGCCGCACTTATCATGCCGTGTATTTTCCCGATGATACCGCTTACGGTGAGTTTCTTTACGAAACAGAGTAAGACCAAAGCGGAAGGGATTGTTAAGGCTTCGATCTATGGTATCGGTATCATTGTAATCTACGTGGGATTAGGACTTTTGGTTACGCTCCTTTTTGGTGCGGATAGTTTGAATAAAATGGCCACTAACCCGTGGTTTAATCTCGCATTCTTTGCCTTATTTGTGGTTTTTGCCGCAAGTTTCTTTGGCGCTTTTGAAATCACCTTGCCTTCCAGCTGGGTGAATAAAGCGGACGATGCGTCTAATAAAGGAGGTATGGTCGGAATTTTCTTCATGGCTTTTACCTTGAGTTTAGTAAGTTTCTCATGTACAGGACCAATTATTGGATCACTCCTTGTTAAAGCCGCCTCTGGTGGATCGTTACTAGGTCCAGCAGTTGGAATGTTTGGTTTTGCCCTTGCTCTCGCTATTCCATTTACGCTATTCGCAGCTTTCCCAGGCTGGTTAAATTCCCTGCCATCTTCCGGAGGTTGGTTGAATACGGTGAAGGTGACCCTTGGATTTTTAGAATTGGCTTTTGCCTTGAAGTTCTTATCTACCGCGGACATGGTCATGCAGTGGCATTTATTAGAACGCGAATTATTCCTTGCCATTTGGGTGACTATTGCATTCGCAACAGCGTTCTATTTGCTGGGTGCTTTCCGCATGCCGCTAGACAGTCCCGTACAGAGCATCGGCGTGAGCCGTTTATTTATCGCACTAACCTTCCTAATCATGGGCTTTTACATGCTGCCAGGAATCTTCGGAGCCCCTGTGAAACTCATCGCAGGTTTCCCGCCGCCGGAGCATTATGCTGAGCAAAGAGGAGGAGCCTTCGCACAGCCAAACATCACAACAGTGGTATCCGGCGAACAGACGAGTGTTCAGCCGGAATTGGGCGAACATTGTCCCAATGGACTTCCTTGTTTTAACGACTACGAAGCCGGATTGGCCTATGCGAAAGAAGTAGGTAAACCCATCATGATTGATTTCACTGGATGGGGCTGTGTGAATTGCCGTAAAATGGAAGAAAATGTATGGGTTGACGAACGCGTTCATCAGCGTCTTCGCGACAACGTCGTATTGGTTTCATTGTATGTAGATGCGCGCCCTGAGTTACCAGAAGATGAACAATACATCAGCGAAATTACGGGTCGTAAAATCAAGAACATTGGAAATAAATGGAGTGAATTCCAAGAGGTTAACTTCCAGGAAGTAAGCCAACCGCTCTATGTTATTTTAGGCCACGATAACCTAGAGCCTTTGGTGGAGAAAAATGCGTACAATCTCGATGTAGAAGCCTATATCGAATGGCTTGACCGCGGAGTCGCAGCATTCGAAAAATAAATTGCTTTTAAATATTTCTAACGCCCGGACAGAACCATCTGCTCCGGGCGTTGTCATTTAGATATGGAAGCAACGCTAGAAGAACGGTACCGACTTCGTCAAGATCAGAAAGTTGTGGGCTATGCCAGGAAAATTGGTGGTCGCACACTGTTTTATAGTCGCGACGGGTTTTGGTGGTCGGGTCTTAAAATCGAACATAATCAGATCGATGAGAGCATCGGTATTTACGATATTGATCGTCAAATGCTTCATGAATGGGATATTGTCGAATACCGTCTAGAAGAAGACCGTGACCGATTAGGCGCCTTTCTCTGGTCAACGAAACGCAAGTGTTTCTGTATTGTAGATGTAAAAGATCCAGAAATTGAGGTCCCACTCTTTGTGGATGACCTTCAGTTATTTCAGCCGAACGACTTGCGATTCAAAGCATACCTCTTTGAAAATCCAGATTTAATGGAAGAGTTAGGTGTGAGAGACGAATGATAGCTATTTTAGCAGTTCAGTACTAACGCATCACAAGCAGGATGAACACTAACTTTGTAGAAGAATTAAAATGGCGTGGCATGTTACACGATATCATGCCCGATACCGAAGAACTGCTGACTAAAGAAATGGTAAGTGGTTACATAGGTTTTGACCCAACAGCAGATTCTTTAGGAGTAGGAAACATGGTGCAGATCATGACGCTCGTTCATTTCCAACGCGCAGGGCACAAGCCGATCGCCCTATTGGGTGGTGCCACAGGCATGGTGGGCGATCCTTCGGGGAAAAGCGCAGAGCGCAATTTGCTAGATTTAGAGACGCTCAACCACAACCTTGATAGCCAGAAAGCACAATTGGCTAAATTCTTAGACTTTGATTGCGGCGAGAACAGTGCCGAGATCGTCAATAATTATGATTGGTTTAAAGAGTTTGATTTTTTAGGATTCATACGCGATGTAGGTAAGCACATGAGTGTCAACTACATGATGGCAAAGGACAGCGTAAAAAATAGATTAGAAACCGGTATGAGTTTTACGGAATTCTCGTACCAATTGATCCAAGGCTATGACTTCTACCACCTTTGGAAAAACCGTGGGGTGAAGCTTCAAATGGGCGGCTCCGATCAGTGGGGTAACATCACTACAGGAACAGAGCTCATTCGTCGCTTGGGTCGCGGCTCAGCACATGCGTTGACTACGCCTTTAATCAAAAAAGCCGACGGCACTAAATTTGGAAAATCGGAAGGTGGGAATGTTTGGCTGGATCCGAAACGTACGACACCGTATGCGTTTTACCAGTTTTGGTTAAATGCAGCCGATTCTGATGCTGAGAATTATATAAAGATCTTTAGTATCGAATCGCGTGAGGTCATTGAAGCACTTATCGCAGAACATGCTGAGGCTCCGCACCAGCGTAAATTACAAAAGGCCTTAGCCGAAGAAATAACGATAAGGGTTCATAGTCAAGAGGACTTAGAAAACGCCCAAGCAGCTTCACAAATATTGTTCGGAAAGGCAACTGAAGAGCAACTTCGCGGTCTTGATAATGATACTTTAATGAGCGTCTTTGAGGGTGTGCCACAGCATGAATTACCGGCTGCAGCACTTGATACCGGCCTAGACATTGTAGATGCCTTAGCAGAGGCAACCACTATTTTCCCTTCGAAAGGAGAGGCTAGAAAAATGGTACAAGGCAATGGCGTTGCCATTAATAAAACGAAAGTGACGGTGGATAAGCAGCTGACTGTAGAAGATGTAGTCGCCGGAAACCTTATTCTCGTCCAGAAAGGCAAAAAGAATTACTACCTCGTTCGCGTCATCTAAAGCGGTAGGTAATTAAATACGATATCGTCGATTTCTTTCATGAAGCGATCATTTGGGCGCTGAAAGAAGTAGAACATTCCGTTTTCTCGCTTGGCACTTTCCTTCAGTTTCGCATATTCGAAGGATTCACCTTTGTTTACTAAACAGTAAGGTAAGCCGCTACGTACGATGAAAAGTGCTTGAAAATCTGGCTCCGAAGGGTTTTTACTTCTATTGAGGTATGCCCAGCATTCGTAACCGTCAAAACGTTGGTACTCCCATTGATTCTTTTTGAAGGCATCTTTCAAATTATCATTGACGGCGCCCAAACGTTGTCCGGAAAAATAGTTTTCTAAGAAATTAGTGGGAAAACTTTTCCGTTCTAATTCTCTACCTAAGACTTGCCCAGATAAAACCACCTCGTAATATTTAGACATTCGCCTAGCGGTACTTTCCCAAAGTGAGTCCAAAGGATAGCTTGTGTATACTGTTCCGAGCGTATCTTTTTTTGCATTGAGCAAAGCGGCATCGGCCATAACTCTTTTGTCCAATTCGTTGACAAAGTCTTCATGAACCCATACGTGTGTAGTCCCCTGGTAATAACCGCTGTTAAAATCTGTAGCGAAAATTCGTACTGAATCGCGCAAACTCAGAGTGCCTTCACCGTTGGTGAAGTTCGCTGTCCGTCTTACAACTTGGGCATTGCTCAACGTGCAAAACGCTAGAAATGTAAAACAGAAGAAAGTATTTAATTGTCTCATAGACTAACCATTAAATTACAGCCTCTAATTTCACTATTGTCGAGTCGGCCGTAAACTTCAAATGTACCATTTTCAAAAACCCTGCCTTGATCTGATAGTGCTAAAAATGCACAGGTATCTTCGTTGGCAAGATCTATGATTTGTAGTGCTCCGCGGCTTCCGTCTCGTTTAGGCACATCTAGTGGATCGGCTATATCCCGAGTATAAACACGCATCCAAGGTGGGCATTTAAAAACATCGGAACCATTTAAGTATGCTTGGCTTAGTAATTCTGTCATGCCATACTCACTATCGAGCGTGCTTACGGGGAAACTGTTTCTTAAAATGGCGTGTACCTGTTCTCGAATCAATTCTTTTCTGCGTCCTTTCATCCCGCCGGTCTCCATAATATGGAGTTCCAAAAAATGCAATTGCGGACCGATTCCAAAGTCATCGTTTGCAAGTTTTTCAGCAAAATCAAGCAAAGCAAAGGTGACGCCTAATAAAAGCGTGGGTCGATTTTCAGATTGCAAACGCATCAGAATCGCAATTAAATCCTGATGATTGTACAAATAAAATCCACTATCCTTGGAACCACTCTCACGAATCATGCCTTCCGTCATATGTACTAATGAAGACCCTTCGCGTTCTAAATACGAAGGCAATAGTGCCAAAACGGTCCAATTCTTTATGGAGCCATATTCTCGTTCGAAACCGGCCAAATAGATTTGATCATATGCGGACACGGATTTAACGTAATGCAAACTGGGTGTTCCTCCGGTCGTGGTAGAAGAAGAGAATACGGTTTCGGCTTCCCAGTCTCCAGTCTTAATCTCATGTCCCTTAAACTGTTCTACAGGAAAAAATGGAATGGCTTCGAGACTGCGCACGTTCTTTGGATTTCGGCATAATAGGTCGCACCATTTACGGTAGCGTAAGTTTTTCGCATACTGCCGTTCAAATACAGCAAGTGCATTTGATTCGAAATTTTCTTCCGATATGTGGTCGAGATACGGCATAAAAAAACCCGCGCTGCAAGCGCGGGTCTAAATTAGTTAATCGCAGTGAGGTTAAAGCGAGTATCTGAAGCTCAATTTAAACGTCCGTCCCGGTGCCCATGTGCTAAAGAATGGGGAATGGCTATTGTAGCTGCGGAAAATACGATCACGCGTATCGTCCATGATGTTGTTTACGCTAAACCCTAATTGGTATTGACGATCCGCACCGAAGTTTTTCAATAGGTTGAAGTTCAAACTGTGGAACGGTACCTCAAAAACATCCGGGTTGTCTGCTACACCAACAATGTATAGTTTTTCACCTTGTACATTATAGAATAGACCGCCTTGCCATCCGTTTTTTGGATTGTTGTAACTCAATCCAGCATTGATCAGGTAAGGACTTTGGCCTTGCATCGCTCTGGTTTCACTAATGACTTCTCCTTCTCGAGCCGAAGCTACACGCGCAGCGAACTCCGAAGAGTCTCTTGTCACAGAAGACAAGATGTAAGAGAAGTTCGAATTCAGTTCTAAATGCTTCATTCCGATGAAACCTAGATTTTTACGAATCTCAAACTCAGCACCGGCTACAGTTGCGTTACCCACGTTTCTTGGCTGGAAATTAGAAGGTGCAGCAGCAGAATACGCGACCAGTTCAATCGGATTTTCGAAGTACTTATAAAAACCCGAAAACCCTATGGTTTGTCCGCCTTCGAAGAAATATTCGTAGCGGAAATCTAAATTGCTAATGGTAGTGTTGGTAAGATCAAGATTACCGATGAACGTAATACCTGTAAGGACATCTTCGATCTGCGCAGCACTCTTTTCTTTGAACGAAGGACGAGCTACTGTGCGGAAGGCGCCAAAACGAAGGTTTGAATTTTCGTTAACGCTATAAATGAGTGAGGCAGTAGGGAATAGGTTGAAGTTATTCAATACGGGCTCCCATTGGTAATTGATCCCCGTTCCAGGAGCAGCAGCCTCTTGCTGGTCTACACCGGTATAGAACTGGTCGTAGCGCTCCATACGAAGACCTACTACCATTTTTGTCAGTGGGTTCAAGCTGAATTCCTCATGAATGTAACCCGCCAGATTGCTTTGGATACCCTGGTATGCGTTATTCGCTTCGTAGTTTCCGCTGTAGTAGGTGCCTGCATCTGTGATCACATTCCAGACAAAGTCCTCAGAGAGTAATTCATCTGCTTCACCGGTAAGTGGATTTAAATTTCCTAACGATTTCGCACGCAACTGGTAACGTAAAATCTCGTAATCACGGTATTTGAAGGTGTAGCTCGCGCCGTATTTCATTTTCGCATCTCTTCCGCGAACTTCATGACTCCGCGTAAAGTCTAATCTGTTCGCCAGATTGAATTCATTCAATTCACGCCAAATGCGATTTGGGAATCCCGTTTCTCCTGGAGCAATAGCAAAAGTGTTGTCCTCTGTTCTATATGAAGTCGAACGGATGTCTTTATCTGCGATGCTACTAAAGGTAGGTGCAATGCGCCAATCGATTTTTAATTTATTGTCGTCGCGGCTGTGTTGGCCGTTGAACAAAGCAGAGGTAATGGAACGCTGCGAATATTCTAAGTTGTCTCTCGATCCAACAAACGAATTTTCAATAGACGAAGTCTCCTTGAATTTACCCGTACGACTTTCGCCATTTTGCAAATGCATCACAGTAAATCGGTACTTATCGTTGTCGTCTTTAATGGAGTAACCGAAAAGACCACTCATAAATACATTACTTATGGCTAATGAACCCACTTGAGTGCGGTCCGCCTGAAGCGCATAATCGGTAGGCTGATTTCCTTTACGGTAAAAGTTCTGCTCGTACATGCGGGTGCTGTCCACCCCAAGGGTGCCGTAAAAAGTGGTGTTCGCTTTGTAGGAGAAGGATCCGTTGTAACCAACGGTTTTACCGTTCTCTTTTTTAATTTGATTTCCGCCGCTTATACCTAAAGATCCATTCAGTGGCATGGACTGCGCTTTCGCGCCCAATACCGAAGAAAAGCCCTCCGTTAATTCCGTTGTAATCGGGTCGTCCAGGGCAGGATTAGGAATTCCTTCATAGATGTAATTCTGAGGCAGCGGATTAGTACGGAAACCACTGTCGAATCCTAAGAAATCTGTTACTGAACCCTGGTGGCCTAGGCCTTGAATGAGGTGCATTGCAGGATTGTAACTCAACGATGAGCTGATGTTCAATGTCTTTTTAGTCGGAAAATCGACCAATTCGATATTGACTAAACCACCCGAAAAATCCGCAGGTAAATCTGCAGTAAGCGTTTTGAGTACTAGAATATTCTGTAAAATATTGGTCGGAAAAATATCCATTTGGAGCGAGTTACGGTCCGGGTCAAGCCCAGGAATATCCATACTCATTAACTGCGTTTTCGTGTAGCGGTCACCGAGACCGCGGACAAACACGTACTTTCCACCTTGAATACTCACCCCAGGTACGCGAGTTACTGCAGCCGCAGCGTTTCCGTCCCCGATACGTTTAAAATTCTGTGCGGAAATACCGTCCATTACGGTGGCCGATTTTCTCTTTACATCCAACAATGCACTCTCCGTATTTCGCATCGCCGACGCAGTTACTGTAACGGTCATCAGCTCGTTAGTCGTAGGTTTGAGTCGTAAATTCTCAAAAGCTACCACTTCACCCGCAACTACTTTCACATCGGGAATGATCAGGGTGGTTAACCCAAGGAAGCTAATTTCTAGGCTGTATGACCCCGGAGCAAGGGATAATTCAAAATGTCCATCGAAATCGGTAAAGGCAATTGCATTTTCACTGGGAATTTGGGCATTTGCGTAAAATAATGGTTCACTTGTTTCGTCTTCGTAAACAGTTCCGCGGATGATACCATTCTGTGCGTAAGAAAGTACGCTGAATAGAATTGCTGCAAATAGCACTTTGATTTTCATAGAAAGTCTAGTTCGTTTCTAAGTGCAAAACACGAAAAAAGGCCCGAGACAAATGTCTCGGGCCTTTTAATGTTCCTTTAACTTTATGTTAAGTGGATGAGCTTAGAATGCACCTTTCATAGCAGTATATGTCCAAGCCAGCTTGCTTTCATCAGCACCAACTGTAGGAGCAGTAACCACTGTAGCAAACGTTGAAGGATCCCAAGCAGTTAGAGCACCAGATTTATCCATGAATATCTGGGCAAGTGTTTTGTCGGCAGTGTAGTTCGTCATATCTATCTCGATAGAGGCGAAGTTCAACAAACCGTTTTCGTAGTTGTGAGCACCTCCAGTTTCGTCAATCTCCCAATCACCGGCATCGTCAAATCCTGTGATGTAGATGTTTTGAATGTTACCCATAGCTGAATCTCGGAAATCTGCAATCTCTGCGCTCATGCCATAAAGTGACCCGTTTGAAGCTGTAAAGCCGGAGCCCGTTTTGCCTTCTGGACCATCAATCTCCAAACCGTGGTCGGAATTTGGCCCTGCTACGTACACGAAGTTGTCAATAGTTCCAGCGTACGCCTGGTCGATGTCATAAGCATCATCACCCTGTGCCCATACAACAATGTTAGATGCATTTACTGATCCTCCGAAGAATTCAACGCCATCATCTACGTTGGCAACTACTTCAATATTATTTACTACTGTAGCTGAACCTACACCGGCCAATGTGATACCGTTGATTTCGTTACCGTCACCAATCAATGTGCCGCCATGGCGTACACTTACGTATTCGATATAACCTGAGTTATCAGCTGCATCTGTTCCACCGTATACTGCATATGCCTCGTTTGCTGGAAGACCTTCAATTAATGCAGTAGCTGCGTCAGCTGAGATTGGCGCATATCCTAAAACGATTAATCCGCCCCAAAGACCGGCATCTGTTTCGTCTAGGTTCGTACCTGCTTGTTGGCCAACGGTAATGTTGTCCAATACTGAAGTCATGATGATTGGTGCACTTTCAGTACCCTGTGCGTCGATCATGCCACCTTGAGCGATAATCAATGTTGATGCAATTGCACCGTCGCCCTCTTTTCCTTTGATAATAGTTCCTGGCTCCACGGTTAAGGTTACGCCATTGGGAACTATGACACGACCGTTTAAAACGTAGATAGAATCTCCGCTCCAAGTTTCATCCGTGCTCAGCACTCCAGATTTGTTCACTTCGAGTGAATTGTTGATTGGGTTGTTTCTGTCACCATCGTTGTTGTCACATGAAATGGCAATTAAGCTGAGGACAATTGCGGGCAATACGTTGTAAAATTTCATTTTGTGGTTTTTTATTTCCCCAAAAGAACGTCGCCAAAGTTGTCTAGATGTTAAGGAATAATGACAGTTCAGTAACACTGGTTTTCATAATGATTATACTTAGGTAAACAGATTGTTAAGTCAGTTTTTCTGTCTGATTTTAGTAGATATTAGAGGGAAATAAAACAGCGTGAGCCTTAAAAATTATTTCTCCCATGACCAATTTAGAGCCAAAAGTTCTAATCGTTGATGACGATGTTGATATCTTAGAATTTGTAACGCTCAATCTTTCCAACGAAGGGTTTAAAGTATATACCGCATCAAATGGTCTTGAAGCAATTCAGCGAGCTACAGACATCGCTCCTGATTTAATCATCTTGGATGTCATGATGCCCGAAATGGATGGTGTTGAAGCATGCATTAGACTTCGAAAAATTCCAAGCCTTGATGATACCGTTATCGTTTTTTTATCAGCGAGACATGAGGATTACTCCCAGATTGCAGGGCTAAATGCGGGTGCTGACGATTACATCACCAAACCAATCCGACCAAAGCTATTAATAGCAAAGCTAAAAACGATGTTACGGAGAAGATTTCGTGCTTTGGAAGAATCCACTGAAGAGTTAATTCTTGGCGAAATGGTTATCGACTTTAAAAAATACCATGTCCTGTTAAATGGTAAAGAAGAAGTACTACCCCGCAAGGAATTCGAGTTACTTACGTTATTAGCAAAAAATGCAGGGATTGTCATTCGACGCGAAGAGATTATGAAGCGTATTTGGCAGTCTGACGTGATAGTTGGAGGTCGGACCATTGACGTTCATATTCGTAGATTAAGAGAACGTATTGGTGATGATAAAATTAAAACGGTGAAAGGTGTTGGTTATAAACTTGTTGTAGCTTAATTGAACAGTCTAAAACGTTAAACAAAAAACCCCGCACCAAGACTGATGCGGGGTTTTTGTTGTTGAAAGCTCTAAGTAAGGTTCTATTATAAGACAGCGAGCTTTTTAAGCATCCGCTGAGCTATTGTGATATTCTTCTACCAAGCGCATCACTCCTTTTACGAGGTCTTTAGATTCCAAAAGTACATTGAAGTAAAGCGTCGTGTTCTTCGGACTGACCTCTTCTTTTCTTGTACGCGCAATCTGTGCATCAATCTTATCAGATATTGTTTGCAGCAAGGTTGACTCTTCCTCTAAACACGATCCAAGGTCTGAGAAAGACTGCTTTTGGAACGCAGTTTCAATAGCAACCAGCGAAGTACTTAGTGCTACTTCGATATCTTTTAAATCTTGAATCTGCGCCGGGCTCAACGGTTTATGTGCATTGTCAATGTGTTTATAGCTTTTCTTAGCTATAAATTCTAATGACTGAACGACATCCGTCAAATTTGCCAATATCATGATGTAGAAGTTACTGCCGCGAACTGATGTGTCATCAAGGTTTTTGATGAAGTAAAATAAATGATTTCTCAATTCTTCAACCTCGTCGTCAAACTTACCTACGCGCTTGCGCATTTTCTTTAGTGCAGTAGCATCTTGACTGGCTAGTCCATCTACTACACCGCTAAAAATTCGCTTGGTACGGTACATAGACTTAGCTACGTTGTCCGCGCTTTCGTCGATAATTCCTTGAACGGTCTTACTTGCTGATTTCTTTAGTGAAGTGTGGTCAAGTTCATTTTTCGATGCTTTTTTGTGATTTAGATAATTACGTACAATCAATCCTGCAGCTAAAAGTAGCAATATGGCGATGGCTGGTCCACGACCTATGTAGATGATGTATGTTAATGTACCTGCGATAGAGAATGCGGTTAGTGCTGTTAAGAACCAACCGCCTATCACGTTAAGGACACCAGCGACACGGTATACTGCACTTTCTCTACCCCACGCTCGGTCCGCAAGCGAAGTACCCATAGCAACCATAAATGTTACGTAAGTGGTAGAAAGAGGGAGTTTCATGCTGGTAGCGATAGAGATTAGTATTCCTGCAACTGCGAGGTTGATCGAAGCACGAATGAGATCGAATGCTGGAAGCTCTTTTGCCTTTTCTTGCGAAATCTCAATAGCTGGGGTCTCGAAACTGTTGCTGATTTTTGTTTTAACTCCAGCGGGTAAAATGAAATTGAGTCCTTGAACCAGATTAGAAGAGCCCTTAACAATAGCTCTCGATAAGAAATTAGGTTGGAAACGTTCGCTGCCCTCACCTTGTCTCGATAAATCGATAGAGGTATCTGCCACGGTACGCGCCTTTTTTGAGACTGCTAAGGTGATCACCATAATTGCACCAGCAATAAAGAGCAATAGTGGCTCCGTTGGAACCTTTTCGGAAAGAATCTCCATAGAAAACTCAGATGCAGGTATACCTGAAACGGACCAAGCTTCGTAGCTGTGGTAGGCTGCCATAGGGACACCGATGAAGTTTACTAAGTCGTTACCGGCAAAAGCCAAGGCTAAACCAAATGTCCCCATACCCAAAACGATAACTAATACGTTTATTTTGAAAAGTTTGTCCAGTATGAACATAAATACTGTCCAAAAAGCAAACATGGCTGCAATAACAAGTACCATGTTTTGCGCCAGAAAATCTTTGATCTCGCCGTAGAAAGGGGTTCCTTTCAATCCTTTGAAGAAGATGAAATACCCAATGGCGGTTAGACACAGACCTGCGAAGACAAAACCGAAGTTCTTTACTTTTTTCTCGTATTGGAAAGAGAATACTAATCTAGAGAGCCATTGCACGATCATACCTATGGTGAATGAGATCACTACCGACAATAAAATTCCGAAAATGATTTGCTTGGCTTTTTCTGTATTGATGTATTTGACTAAATCTGCAGCCGTCTCTGTTTCGGACATTCCAATTTTAATCAATGCCATGACTACTGCAGCACCTAGAAGGTTAAATACAATAGAAACGGTGGTAGATGTGGGTAACCCGAGGGTATTAAAGAAGTCCAAAAGGAGGATATCACCTATCATTACCGCCATGAATATGAACATGATTTCATCAAAATAGAATTCTGACGGTGTGAAAATCCCCTTACGTGCAACTTCCATCATACCGCTTGAAAAAACGGCTCCAACAAAAACACCAAGACTGGCGATGATCATAATTTTCTTGAACGCAATTGCTTTAGAGCCAATCGCGGAATTCAAGAAATTAACAGCGTCATTACTAACGCCTACTACTAGATCCACTACTGCCAAGATGGCTAGAGCGAAAATCATGAGATAGAATATATTGTCCATATCGAATAATTTATGAGGCGAATTTAAGCGCCTAGTGTTACTTCAAGGTTAAGTTTAGAAGTGCAGTTCGAAACCGGTTCTAAACATTACACCATCAGCTTCACTAGCTTTGGTAGTGTAACTTAAGTCTGTTTGTACTTTAAGCTTGTGACCCACAACAAATTTGTTGATACCTAAAGTGTACTGCGTTGGGTTCTCAATCCCCGTTAAGTAGTCATAATTGATAGTAGTGTAGCGTGCAGCTACCTCCACCTTCTCGCTGATAAACTGTCCAACCGCGAGATTGAATGCTTGGCCTACAGAAACAATATCCCCCGTCTCTGTTCCGTCAATGTTTACAGCAATAGGGTTTGCTGCGCTTCGAGAAGACCACTCAGACATAATGGATAGACCTTGGAATTTGAAGGCAAGATCTATAAAGTGCGTAGTGATATCCGTTTCGTACAAGTCACCGTCGGTTAAATACATGTAAGAGCCCATGTTAGATCTAGTTTTAACTGCATTGCTGTTATGGTCGAAGGTATAAGCAAGCATCAGTTTTGGAGAAGATTCGCGTACGGTAGATGAACCCATGTAGTCGCCTTTCTTTTTAAATTCACCCAATGGAAGTGCTTCGAAACGAGCCGTGTATTGGAGACCGCCAACATTACCTACGGTGATGTTTCTGCCTTCACCTTGACTAATGGCAAATTTCTCTTTTGTCACCATTCCTCCAAACTTCGACTTATGGCGCAGCTGGATACCCATGTCACGATCAATGTTGAATTTACTATTGAGCATAGAGCGGTCAACAAATTGAAGATTTGCTGATGAAATCACACGCTCAATGTTCCCTGGGAGTTTCGTTTGGCCTGCCCACAGTTCCCAGCCTGGTGCAAAACCCCATTTAACTACTGCATCGAGAATCAGGCGTGGTGCATCCTTTGTGAATTCACTTGCGCCAGATATATCGTTATTAGTCAAACCGAACTCCATTTTGTATTTGATGCTCGGGTGGTATGCCCATCCGTCAAATTTGAAACGAGAGCGACGTACAAGGAAATCGTGTTCAACGGGGCCTAATTGACCGTCTGTAAAGTCGCTGCTTCCGTAGTAGCGCACTTGCATGCGCGGTGCAAATTTCACACTAAAGCTGCTGTCTGCCGCTACATAATTCATAAGGCCTTTGCCAAAAGAAATTTCGTTTACTGCTTGTTGGGCATTCACAGTAAAGGTGGTCAAGTTCAATAGCACGATGCTCCAAGCAAGTTTTTTAGTTTTCATTCTTTCAATTTTATTTGAGAGCAAATCTCACGAGCGAACGTTAATTTATGGTTAACACAAGGCTTATTTATTGTTATAATATCGAGCCTTGATGATATCTATGCTTAGGAATACGTTACTTTGTTATTGTTATTTTTATGGACATAATTAACCTGCATGGCATCCGGCAAAGCAAAAATTTTAGTTTTAGACGACGAACCAGATATTCTCGAAATCGTCGGGTATAACCTCAGAAACGAAGGATACGAAGTCAAGACAGCACTCAGTGGTAAAGAAGGCATTGCAATAGCGAAGAAATTTCTTCCAGATTTGATACTGCTTGATGTGATGATGCCAGGAATGGATGGTATGGAGACTTGCGATATCATTCGACAAGATTCCCAACTCAAGGATACGATTATTGCATTTTTAACTGCGCGCGGCGAAGACTATTCTCAAGTTGCAGGATTTGAGGCAGGAGCAGATGATTACATAACTAAACCCGTAAAGCCAAAAGTGCTTGTTTCAAGGTTAAAAGCGCTACTACGCAGGAGACCGGCTAGTGAAAAGTCAGAACAACAGCTTATTCGCCACGGAGATTTGGTCATTGATACTGAACAATATCATGTTGAATTGTCTGGAGTTATCATCGTCTTGCCCCGAAAGGAATTTGAACTGTTAAGTCTTTTGGCTTCCAAGCCGGGTAAGGTATTCTCTAGGGAACGCATTATGGATAGGATATGGGGCGATTCTGTTGTAGTTGGCGGGAGAACTATCGACGTACACATTCGGAAAATCCGTGAAAAAATTGGCGAAGAGCGTATCAGAACGATCAAAGGTGTGGGCTATAAATTTGAAATCGAAGAATAATGAGCTCACGCAGAGTATTGCTTTTTTCATTCGGTATGGCCCTGCTTCTAACTTGTATAAGTAGCCTCCTTTATTTCGGATCTCAGCGCATGGAACAAGTGCCGCTGATAGTATGGGTAATCGCCATGGCGATTACCTGCTTTGTTGCAATTGCCACTGCAATCTATTTGAATTTCACCTTGCGCATTCGTAGCATTCAACGCAAAATTTTAGAAAGTAGTGATCAGCCAATGCTTGGTTTTGATCAAAACATGACCTTAGAGAAGCTTGAGGAGTCTGTCGACGAGTGGTCTTCACGACAGAAAAAATTAATTCAAGAACTTGAAAGTAGAGAAGAATTTCGACGTGAATACATTGGGAATGTAAGCCATGAATTAAAGACCCCCATTTTCAATATTCAGGGATATATATTAACGCTGCTTGATGGTGCAAAAGACGATCCTAAGATTACTACGAAATTCTTGAAGCGCGCCGCTAAATCTGTTGACCGAATGACCTCTTTGGTTAAAGATATGGATGTCCTTTCTAAGGTAGAAACAGGGCGATACGATATACGTTTAGAGCCCACGCGTTTGGACTTGCTTATCGATGATACTTTATTAGGTATAGATTCATTCGCTGCGAATTACTCCGCAAAAATCAAAGTGAAATATTCCTGTCAAAAGAGTCAAGTAGTTCTCTGTGACACGGCGAAAATAGAACAGGTTCTGGATAATCTAATAGTCAATGCTATCAAGTATAGCGAAGAACCGCGGAGTGTAAAAATAGTATTGGAAGATGCGGGTACAAAAATCAATATCAGCGTGGTTGACAACGGTTTTGGTGTTCCGGAGAAAGATATCCATCGCATTTTCGAACGATTCTATCGAGTGGATAAAGCGCGTTCAAGAGAGGCAGGAGGCTCGGGACTCGGACTGTCTATAGTTAAGCATATTATTGATCGGCACAGCGAATCTATTGAGGTTCATTCAGAGGAAGGCGTTGGAACTACTTTTAGATTTACATTGACAAAGGCGTAATCGTGTATAACCTCTCGTTGCGTGCATCACCTCACCGATAATTCGGCTTATTTTTGAATCAACCGAAAACCTTTGTATGGAATGGACTCCTGAAATGATGAAGAAGCTCGAAGAGCTTCGCACAAAAATTGAAAGTACCGGCCAGGATTTTGAGACCTATGTTGACGGTTGGCAACGTGCGCAGTTTAAAAATTACTGGGACTATATTCAATTAGAGACGCTTCTTAGTCTTCAACGTCCTGTAACGGATGTTCAGGACGAACCTATCTTCATTATTTATCACCAGATTACAGAGTTGTATTTTAAACTTGCTCGTATTGAAATTGATACAATCGCTTCTGCTGAAACGTTAGAAGTGTCCGATTTCAAGGAGCGTATAGATCGTTTAAATCGCTATTTCGGTGCGCTGCGTAGTAGTTTCGGTGTCATGGAAAAAGGCATGAAGAAGTCAGAGTTTTTGGCTTTTCGAGACGCCTTAGCTCCTGCATCCGGTTTTCAAAGTGCACAGTATCGTATGATTGAATTGGGCTGTGCCCCAGTGATCAACATCGTTGCAGAATCGAAGCGTGAAGGTTTACTTCGTTCCTCTATCGAAGAGCAGATGGAAGCTATTTATTGGCGCGATGGTGCGAAAATAGAGTCCACAGGACAGCCTGCCTATACGGCCGTACAATTCATTGAGAAGTATTGGGATGATTTTCTTTTTGCTGCCGAGTCTTACGAGCACTGTAATATTTGGGAGCGCTTTTGTGAATTAAAACGCAATGGGCTTAGCGATGAAGAATTGGCAAGTCTCGAGAATTCATTGCGTTTGTTGGATTTGAATGTCAATGTAAACTGGCCCTTGCAGCATTATAAAACGGCGGTGCGGTATTTATCGAAGAAGCCAACTGATATTGCCGCTACAGGCGGTACGAATTGGCAGAAGTACTTACCTCCGAGATTCCAGCGCCGCATTTTCTACCCTGAACTGTGGACGGCTGATCAACGAGCCGAATGGGGTAAGAGTTGGGTAGATGAAGTACTACGAGAAATAGAAGGGGTTAAATGAGTTTAAAAAAGAATGCCTGGATCGCGTTAGCGGCTCTTTTTGTGTTGCTCATAATTTGGGTGATTTCTTCTAAAAATGAACAGGTAAATGTCCTAGAGAATCAGGAAGAAGTTGCTGCGGTAGTGGAACCTAAAGTGGTTCTTACGTTACCTGCAGATACCTTGCGTTTCGAAAAGCATACCATTGTATCAGGCGAGAGTTTTGGAGCACTTTTGGGCAAACGCGGTATTGGTACGGCTCAGATATATAAAATCGCAGCAGCAGTGGAGAACGATTTTAATGTTCGTCGCATTCGCGCGGGTATTGAAGTCCAATTCGCTACTGGTGACAGTTCACTTTTTCCGGCATTCTTCATTTATCCAGAAAGTAAATATGAATATTGGATCATCGGGCTTCAAGATTCTATTTATGCAAAAAAAGTAGAGAAAGAACGCGAGGTACGCAGAAGAGCCATTTCAGGGACCATCGATGATGCACTTTATCTCAGCGTAGGGCGATCTGGCGGCACGCAGGCACTCGCCATGTCCCTAGTGGAGGTATATGCATGGACTATTGATTTCTTCCGTCTACAAAAAGGAGATGCCTTTAGTGTTATTTACGAAGAGGAGTATGTAGATGATACGGTTTACGTAGGATTTAATAGTATCGTAGCGGCAAATTTGACCCACATGGGCAATGATTTCTATTCCTTTCCTTATGAAAATGAATTGGGTTTTCATGACTACTACGATGAAGAAGGGCGCAGCTTAAGAAAAACATTTCTTCGAGCGCCACTGAATTTTACGCGTATTTCTTCGCGGTATTCAGGTCGCCGATTTCATCCGGTACAAAAGCGCTGGAAAGCACATTTAGGAACAGATTATGCAGCTCCGACTGGAACGCCCATTATGACTACTGCAGACGGTGTCATCATTGCCGCCCAGTATACTTCTGCAAACGGAAATTATGTTAAGGTTCGCCACAACAGCACTTACGCTACTCAATATCTACACATGAGCAAAATTAAGCCTGGCATTAGAAACGGTGCGAAGGTGAAACAGGGCGATGTCATCGGGTATGTAGGCTCTACCGGCTTAGCTACCGGTCCGCACGTGTGTTACCGATTTTGGGCAAACGGAAGGCAGGTTGATCCGTACAAGCAAAAATTACCCGATGCTAAGCCGCTTACCGCCGATCGCATGGAGGCGTATCAATCCTACATGACTCGTTTGAAAGTAGAATTGGATTCCCTTACCCAATAACGATATTGATAATACGTCCAGGTACGACTATCATTTTACGTACTTGCTTCTCACCGATCTGTTCTAAAGTACGAGGATCTTCTAGCACTGCTTTTTCAATAGCTTCTTTAGCCATGTCCAGCGGTAATTCTAATTGGAAACGTACTTTTCCATTGAAAGAAACAGGGTAATTCTTGCTGCTTTCGATCAGATAGCTTTCGTTGTGTAGTGGGTAGACCGTATGGGTCACAGAACCTGTACCGCCTAGCTTTTCCCAAAGCTCCTCTGCTAAATGTGGCGCAAACGGCGCGATGAGTCGAACTAAAGGTTCAAGCACTTCTCGATTATTTGCCTTTAACTCCGTTAATTCATTCGTAGCGATCATGAAAGCACTGACCGAAGTGTTGAAACTGAAGTTTTCAATATCCGCGCCTACCTTTTTTATACACGTATGCGCTGCTTTAAGCGCTTTTTTAACCGCTGGAGCATCACTTACATCGAAGGTGCCGTCCATGTGAAACAGCTTCCAAAATTTACGTTGGAATCCAGCAACTCCACTTAATCCTTGTGTATTCCATGGTTTACTCTGTTCAATGGGACCTAAGAACATTTCATACATACGGAGTACGTCAGCGCCATATTTTGTTACAATGTCGTCCGGATTCGTAACGTTGAATTTCGATTTGGACATTTTTTCTACTTCCCTGCTACAGATGTATCTCCCTTCCTCTAAAATGAATTCGGCACTCTTGTACTCTTCGCGCCAATTCTTAAACGCTTCAACATCCAACTCATCGCCTTGCAGGAAACTTACATCCGCATGCAGTGGATGTGTTTCGTATTGGTCCTTTAAGCCGGCACTTACGAACGTATTTGTGCCATTGATGCGATGCACAAAAGCGCTGATGCCTTGAATCATCCCTTGATTGATAAGTTTCTGAAAGGGCTCATCAAAATTAATATGGCCTAAATCATAAAGTGCTTTTGTCCAAAACCTTGAGTAGAGCAGGTGGCCGGTGGCGTGTTCAGAACCGCCCACATAAAGATCGACTTGATTCCAATACGCTACAGTTGACTCACCGGCAAATTCCGCGTCATTGTGCGCGTCCATGTAACGCAAGAAGTACCAGGAAGATCCTGCCCAACCGGGCATGGTGGTGGTTTCTAATGGAGATCCTTTGTATGTCCAGTTTTCTGCCCGTGCCAATGGCGGTTCCCCGTCTTCAGTTGGTAGGTAAGCATCTACTGCTGGAAGTGTTAAAGGAAGGTCTTCTAGAGGTAGCGTTTTTGGAATACCGTTTTCATAATACACGGGAATGGGCTCTCCCCAATACCGTTGGCGACCAAAGATTGCATCGCGTAGCTTGAACTGAGTGGCGCCTTTTCCGTAGCCAATTTCCTCTAAATGTTCAATCATTTTTTCCTTCGCTTCGATGCAATCTATACCATCAAGGAAACCTGAATTCACCATGTTACCCGATTTCGCGTCGTAGCTTTCTGTAGCTATGTCTCCGCCTTCAACTACTTCAACGATAGGTAGGTCGAAGTGCTTTGCAAAGGCATAGTCTCTGCTGTCGTGGGCAGGTACGGCCATTACGGCTCCTGTTCCATAGCTGGCTAAAACATAATCACCAATCCAGATAGGTACAGGTGCTTTTGTGACAGGATGGAGTGCAAAGGCGCCGGTGAAACAGCCGCTGATGGTTTTTGTATCTGCCATTCGATCGCGCTCACTGCGCGATGCGGCTTTTTCTTTATAGGCTGCTACGGCCTCGCTGCGCTCGGCCGTCGTAATAATATCAACCCATTCGTGTTCAGGTGCTAGGGTTAGAAAAGTCGCCCCAAAGAGCGTATCCGGGCGGGTAGAGAAAACTTCAATCTGTCCAGGGTGGTTTTGAATGTCAAAGAACAGCGCAGCCCCTACAGATTTACCAATCCAATTGCGCTGTGTTTCTTTCAATGCGTTGCTCCAGTCGATGCGATCGAGACCTTCCAAAAGGCGGTCTGCAAATGCGGTAATGCGCATGGACCACTGCATCATTTTTTTCTGAATGACTGGATGGCCGCCTCTTTCACTTACACCGTCTTTCACCTCATCATTTGCAAGTACGGTTCCCAATGCTGGACACCAGTTCACGTTACTTTCGCTACGGTAGGCCAAACGGTAATTCAAGAGCACCTCAGATTGGGCCTTTTCGTTCAAGCCTTTCCACTCCTCTGCGGTAAGCAACAGTACTTCGGTTTCTGCTGCATGAAGACCCCCAGTTCCGTATTCATTTAAATGTTGAACGAGGGAATCAATATGACGACTTTTTCCACTAGTATGGTCATACCAAGCGTCAAAAAGTTGAATAAAAATCCATTGTGTCCATTTATAATAGGATGGATCTGTCGTTTTAAATTCACGTGACCAATCTAATCCAAACCCAATGTTATCCAATTGCTCGCGGTAGCGGGCTGAATTGATTGCGGTGGTTTTTTCTGGGTGTTGGCCGGTTTGAATGGCGTATTGTTCTGCAGGAAGACCGAAGGCGTCATAGCCCATAGGATGCAAGACATTGAATCCTTTTTGCTTTTTGTAACGGCCATAAATATCTGAGGCTATGTATCCTAGCGGATGTCCTACGTGCAATCCCGCACCTGAAGGGTAAGGGAACATGTCCAACACATAAAACTTGGGTTGGTCACTCGAGTTTGGAGCATGATAGGTGCCATTGTTGGCCCAAATCTGCTGCCATTTTTTATCTATTTCGTTGTGGTTGTACTCCATAGCGTTAAAGAAGTGTTGAACATGCGCGAAATTAGTGAATGCGCCGCTAGATTTACTATTTTCGCTGCAATGAGTTCCAAAGAACAAAAATTTACTTCTTCGCGCGTTCGGTCGTCGTACCTGTCTGTTGTCGTTTCCATGACCCTCGTCCTGTTTGTACTTGGCGTTTTGGGCTCGCTCGTATTTTCTGCAAAGACGTTGGCCCAGGCTGTGCGTGAAAACTTCACTTTTACCTTGGTATTAGATGAATCCGTTCCAGAAGAAGAGTTGCGCACCTTAGTAAAATCGCAGCAGTTAGCGGACTATGCGAAAAGTGCTGAATTAGTGACGAAGGAGGAAGCAGCAAGAGCTCTTCAAGCAGATTTAGGTGAGGATTTTGTAGAATTCTTAGGGTACAATCCGCTTTCAAATACCGTGGACTTGCATTTAAACGGCACTTTTGTTGCTTCAGGTAATCTCGAAGCGCTGCGGCAAGAACTACTTCGGGATCCTTACATTGAAGATGTACTCTACGATCTAGACCTCATTACCCTAGTAAATCAAAACATTGAAAAGATTAGCTGGATTCTTGCTGGGGCCGTTTTGGTGTTGTTGTTGGTGGCACTCGCGTTGATTAATTCGAGCATACGTCTAACGATCTATTCTAAACGTTTTCTTTTGAAGACTATGCAGTTGGTAGGAGCCACCTCAGGGTTTATTAGAAGGCCGTATCTTTTAAATAGTTTAGTATTAGGTTTGCTGAGTGCGGCATTGAGTATAGGGTTATTACTCGTTTTAGGTACGGCGCTGGATAATTATTTTCCCGCCCTCCTCGCACTTTTTGAGAGAGAAACTATGTTGGTAGTATTTGCTGCCTTATTATGCATTGGGCTGCTAGTACCCGGGGTATCTACCGCCATTGCAATCCGAAAATATTTAAAATTAAGAACGAACGAATTATACTATTAACTATGGAAAACAAAGACACTTTCCTTTTCGACCGCAGAAAATATGTAGTCCTTATCGCTGGATTAGTTATGCTTGCTATTGGATTTGCCTTAATGTTAGGCGGTGGTTCAGACGCGCCGGATGAATTCAACGAAGCCATTTTTGGTGCACAGCGTATTGGTGTGGCGCCTTGGTTCATTTTTATCGGTTTATTGTTGCCTATCGCAGCAATTATGATGAAGAAAAAGGAAGATTAAGTTTTTACTATGACGCCAATCCAAGCCTTAATTCTTGGTCTCCTGCAAGGCCTCACGGAATTCTTACCCGTAAGTTCTTCTGGTCATCTTGAAATCGGTAAAGCACTTTTTGGTCTCGAGATGTCGGGTGCTCAAAGCTTAACGTTTGATGTCGTCGTGCATGCAGGTACCGCGCTATCCACAATCGTTGTGTTTAGAAAGGACATTGCCGAGCTCATCTCGGGCGTGTTAAAATTCAAATGGAATGCGGAAACAAAGTTTGTAAGTTTCGTTTTGATCTCAATGCTACCGGCGGCGTTCATCGGATTAATCTTTGAAGAACAGATTGGTGCTTTATTTGAAGGGCAATTACTACTTATAGGTGCAATGTTAGCCTTAACAGGAGTATTACTTTTTCTCGCAGACCGTGCGAGAGAAACACGTAAAAGCGTTCAGTGGATTGATGCATTTGTGGTTGGATTGGCTCAAGCAGTGGCCATCTTGCCGGGAATCTCTCGCAGTGGAGCAACCATCTCTACCTCCGTCCTGCTTGGTATAGACCGTGCGAAGGCAGCACGATTCTCTTTTTTAATGGTACTTCCCATAATCCTGGGTAAAGCATTTTTAGATGCAAAAGATATTGTCGCAGGGGAGACCATGGGTGAAGAAGTCAGTGGTTCCGTTTTAATTATTGGTTTACTTGCGGCTTTCCTTAGTGGTATTGTCGCATGTAATTGGATGGTCGCACTCGTGAAGCGCAGCCAATTGAAATATTTCTCTTATTACTGTTTCGTGGTGGCTGCCATCGTGTTGATCAGTCAACTCGTCTAAGCTTTGACTAAAGCATCAATATTGGCAGGGGAAGTCCTACTGGTGGACAAACCTCTTAAGTGGACTAGCTTTCAAGCAGTCGCGAAAATTCGGTTTACCCTACAAAAAGAATTGGGCCTTAAAAAGCTCAAAGTAGGACATGCAGGTACGCTTGATCCGCTGGCCACGGGCTTGCTTATTATTTGCGTGGGAAAAAAGACCAAAGAGATTGCCAGTTTTATGGGACAAGAGAAGGAGTATATTGCTGAAATCACTTTTGGTGGTACCACACCTTCATATGACTTAGAAAGTGAAATTGAAGCCACCTATCCAACCGAGCATATTTCTGCCGCTGCGATAACGGAAATACTCCCCCAGTTTCAAGGAGAAATACAACAGTATCCACCCATTTTTTCAGCGATCAAGCAAGGCGGTGTGCGCATGTACGAAAAAGCGCGTGCTGGAGAAGAAGTGATTGTGGAGCCGCGTACGGTTCACATTGATGAAATTGAAATTTTATCGTTTTCAGACAATGTCTTAAAGCTTCGTGTACTTTGTGGTAAAGGAACCTACATCCGCTCTTTAGCACACGACTTGGGTAAGGCACTTCATTCTGGAGCCCATTTGAGCGCATTGCGAAGAACGAAAATCGGGTCCTTCGCTGCCGATGGCGCCAAGAATCCGATAGAATGGTCTGCGTATTTTAAGTCTGCCTTAAGGGGTTAGTCTAGATAGTTACTTTTCCAGAGGTTGGCATTGAAATTTTTCATTCTGCTAAAGCCGTAAAGCGCAGTCATTGCACCCGTAGAAAAGACCATCCAGAAGAAGAAGATTACACGAAGGTGTAAAATGGTACCTGTATCCTTTGGCCCTCGAATAAGACTTTCCGGGAAGAGTAAGGCTACGGCCAAGCAAAAGCCAAATACGGTCTTCATGAGACTTTCGAAATCTCTAAAGGGGTATACTAAAGCTTTGCGTAAAGGGTGTAAATCATTACCCCATTTGGCAAGTAAGTAATGGTATCCGCCGCCCATCGGGACGAATAGTAAAGGGTCTTTGTCTTTCTCCGCTAATTTGAACATGCCTGCAGGTGCAATCATTTTGAATCCCTTAATCTCGCGACCCTGAGCCATTTCAAATTCCTTAACAGCATCCAAAGCTTCAGCGGGGAACGTGCCGTTGAAACGTTTGGAATCTAAAAACCGAAGACGGTAGTCCACACAAAGCTTTTTGATATCCGTGATGTGGTAGATTTTATCCGACTCAAGTGCGTCAAAATTCAACACTTCATGATCGCCATTAGATTCGAACAGGTTTGCTAAAATTCGCTCGCCCTCAGTAGGAGCGTTGAGTAATGTTTTAAAACCTTCTAGAACATCTAAGTGAACTGAAGTTGTGTTTTTTGAGCGTAAGCCGCTCAATTTTTCATGTAGATTAACTCCCATAGTATTGTATTTGAATGCGTCCGTTCAATCCATGTGTGGCGAGTAAGTTTAACAAATGTCGGAACGGCATTGTTTAAAATTAATTGGTTCATATAAAACTTGACAAAGGGGGTTTCGAAATTGTATCTTTGCAGTTCTTTTAATATTAATTTTTCAAAGCCCGTAAGCTATGAAAATGAAACTTTCACATTTCGCGTATGACCTGCCAAAGGAACTTATCGCGCAAGAACCGATGATTCACCGCGACGATAGTCGTTTAATGGTAGTTCACAAAGACACTGGTGAAATCGAACACAAGCACTTTCACGAAGTCATCGATTATTTTGACGATGGTGACGTAATGGTCCTCAACAACACAAAGGTATTTCCCGCTAGGATGTGGGGAAATAAGGAAAAAACGGGTGCGCGCATCGAAGTTTTTCTACTTCGTGAGTTGAATTCTGAAAGCCGTTTGTGGGATGTATTGGTTGATCCGGCACGTAAAATTAGAATTGGTAACAAGTTGTATTTTGGAGAAGATGATTCTCTAGTTGCTGAGGTTATTGATAACACGACCTCACGTGGACGAACGCTACGATTCCTTTTTGACGGAAGTTATGAGGAGTTCCGTGCGAAGTTGAAGGAAATGGGTGAAACGCCCTTACCGAAGTACATCGATCGCGAGCCTACAGAAGAAGATAGCGAACGTTACCAGACCATTTTTGCAAAAGTTGAAGGTGCAGTTGCAGCCCCAGTTGCTGGATTGCATTTCTCAAAGCACCTTATGAAGCGCTTAGAAATCAAAGGGGTTCACTTACCGGAGCTAACGCACCATGTGGGTTTAGGAACTTTTCGCCCAGTTGAGGTGGAAGACTTAAGCAAACATAAAATGGACAGTGAACAATATTCATTACCGCAAGGCACTGCAGATACCATTAACAAGGCATTAGCCGAAAAGCGAAGAGTATGTGCTATTGGTACGACCACCGTACGAACCATTGAGAGTTCTTTAACTACAGGTGGACGTGTGACGGGCAGTGAAGGTTGGACAAACAAGTTCATTTTCCCGCCCTATGAGGTAAAAGTACCAGATGCGATGGTGACTAATTTCCATCCTCCAGGTTCTACTTTATTGATGATGAACAGTGCGATGTTGGGTCATGATTTGGCCATGCATTCGATCAACGAAGCCATTAAGGAAAAGTACCGCTTCCTCGCTTTTGGAGATGCCATGTTGATCATCTAATACGGATCAGAATACATAACAAAGGCCCTGCAGTAGCTACTGTGGGGCTTTTTTATTGTGCAGTGGTGAAGGCGTGTAGATAGCTTTCGGCAACATGTTCCCAATTAAAATGTGCCGAAATTCGCTCGCGAGATAGACGGGACTGTTCCTCCCGGATTGCATTAGATGGACGTTGTGTTAACAATAGGGCCAACGCTTCTTCGTCTTTCCATAAAGCGCCAAGTCCTCCTAAAACACTTGCGTTAAATGGATTTTCATGAGCCAATACCATAGCACCTGCCCCCATGGCCTCGAGCAGGGCAGGGTTGGTGCCGCCTACGCTGTGGCCGTGCAGATAAAAGGTTGCCCGCGTGCGGAGCGCATTAAGAATCGTTTTATCGTAAATAGTACCCGCGTAAATAATGTTCGGTTCGGGAAAGGTGGCTTTAAGTTTTCGACCATAGCGCGTAGTGTAATCCCCAACAGTAACCAGGGTTTCTCCGCTGTTTACTGCGGCATCCAGAATTTCAAATACGTGGTTATCGGGCTGTATGCGTCCAATGTGGAGGTGGAAATTATCGGTCGGAAAGTGGTGACGTTGTAAAAGTTCTTTGGCGTCTGCAGGTTCCTCTATGATTTCACTTCCGTAAGCGATAGTGGAAATAGGTACTTTGTATTTGCTGAGGTAGTTGGCAATCTCTGGATTGTCAGCAATTAAAAGTTTTGAGCGTTTCGCAGCCCGTCGCTCGCTCCATTTTAAGAAGGAAGAGAGTAGTCCGGCGTATTTGGCCCTTTGGTGTTCTAAACCGTCCATATTCGTAACCGTTTTATGCTTCGGCCAGAGAAAGGACCAGATGCCACTCGTGGTATACCCCAATTGCAGAATAACGTCGAAATTCTTAGTTCTTGCATCAAGAATACAGAGGTAATCATAGATGAATTGGCCGGAAAGGCCAAGACGCTTTTCAGGATTGAAAATGTGCCGAATCGCCACACCGTTCAATTCGGAGATTTTCTCTGGATGATTGCCTACAGTATAGACCACCACTTCGTGTCCCGCTTTCACCCATAATGGCGCGGTTTGAGTGGCCATTTCTTCAAAGCCTCCGTATCGGTTTGGAATCCCCCTTGATCCTAGTATTGCAATCTTCACGCGATAAAAGTAGGATAATTCTTCGGTCTCTCTTAGCTTATTAAGGCTCCGTTAATGAAAATAGTACAGTCATGGAAAAACAATCTTTTTTTGAAGCATCGCGGCATTGGTCGCAGGCAAAGCTCTTGAGTTATATATTGAACGCCGGTGCCCAATTTCAGGGTGTTGATGAGCTAGAATCCGCATTGAATGGGTATTTTCTTGACTTTAACAGGATACTTCAAGTGGATGAAGATGCATTAAGAGAGATTAAAGGAATTGGACCGAAAAAAGCTAAACAGATTATGGCCGTTCTCGCCTTACACCAAGCTTGGAGCACTTCAAAGCCGCTAAAAGAGGTAATTCGAAAAAGTGCGGATGCGTATCAACATTTCAAGGGCCTGAAATTTCCAGCGCACGAAGAGTTTCATGTATTGTACTTAAATCGTGCACACGCACCATTGGCCCGTCACCAAATGTTCAAGGGAGGATTAACGGGTACCGTAACGGATGTGCGATTAATTCTAAAACGGGCTTTGCATTGGAATGCCACAGCAATTATTGTGGCCCACAATCACCCGAGCGGATCTCTACAGCCCAGTGAAAATGATAAGCGGATGACACGAAAATTGAGTGCGGCGGCAGATACTTTAGATATCCAGTTACTGGACCACCTAATTGTGGCCGGTAGTGGCTACTTTAGCTTTTCAGATCAGGGATTATTGTAATGGGAGCATTGGCCTACAGCCGGCGATGGGCTGCATTTTTTAAGAAGTACGACCATTGGCGTTTTTTTTTCGCGGAGTGGAACAAACTCCTGTACTTAAAATCGTACCGCAGGCACCATCACAGTGGTGCAATTGAAAAGTCATTGCATCACGGTGTACGTTGGTTAATTCACAGTATTTCAACAGGTTCGGACAGGGGTTCCGGTACGTATTACCACAACAGCGGTTGGACGTCATCGTATCCGGAAACTACAGGGTACATCGTTCCGACGCTATTGCGTTATGCACAAAATGAAGAAGGTCCATGGGCGAAAAATGCGTTATCTGCCGCATTGGAAGCAGGAAAATGGCTTTTGGAAATACAACATACAGATGGCGGTTGGCCGGGCGGTTACGTGCATCAAAAAAGAGATTCTGTGGTGTTCAATACTGGGCAAATTATTCGTGGAATGCGGGCGCTCTATCTTTTTACAGGCGAAGAGGTGTATAAAGAGTCAGCATACCGAGCAATCGTCTGGGTGTGGAACCAATTGGACGGTGAAGGCAAATTCTCTTCAAATGATTTTATGGGTGTGGTACGCGTCTATGGGACCTATGTTGTTGCGCCTATTTTAGAATGGTCGCAACACTTTGAGGCGGATAAAGACGCTTGGGAAGCAAAGGCTCGATTACATTTAGATTGGGTGTTGACGCAGCAACAGGATAACTTTTGGCTGGCCAATTGTGATAATACCGAACATAAAAACCATAAGCCCGTCATTCATACGATCGCTTATACACTCGACGGGTTGTTTGATGCCGGCAGTTTTTTACAGGACGAGAAGTACAAGAATGCAGCCATCGGTGGAGCAGAAATGCTTGCGCAGAAATTTGTTGATCGCGGACGATTGCATGGAAGATACGATAAGCAATGGCAGGGATCGGAAGCCTTTATACCCACGGGCGGTGCTCAGCTGGCCATCCTTTGGCATAAAATTGCTAGAGCTGATACAACCGCTTTCTGGGCGGAAGAGGCGCAAGGCACTATGAATGTTTTACTTTCCGTCATTGCTACTAGCGGTGCGCGCACTGCGCTGGATGTAGGAGGTGCTTTACAAGGATCTTTCCCCATGTGGGGTAGGTATGAATCGTTTGGTTTACCCAATTGGGCCACTAAATACATGGTAGATAGTTTGATGAATGAATTAAATTGGTCCAATGAGTGCTAAAGATATTTTAAGGTCCTTAATTCCTTCCGCTGTGTTGTCTTGGAATCGCCGTCGTAAAAAAGCTCAGGTGCGAAAGGCACTCACGAAGAAAAAAAATTCAGGTGAAACCTGGACGAAGGAGCGTTTGGTCGATTCATTGCGTGCAGCAGGGGTACAAGAGGGGGCAGATCTATTAGTGCACAGTTCGATGAGCGCAATAGGCTACGTTGAAGGAGGGCCCAAAACTGTAGTGGACGCATTGCGAGAAGTTATAGGTCCTAATGCTAATCTACTCATGCCTACCAGTCCAGTAACGACGCTTCAAGCGCTGCATCCACAAGAGGTATTTAACGTAGTTGAAACCCCAAGCAAAATGGGTGCAATAACGGAGTACTTTCGAACGCAAGTAGCCACTGAACGCAGTGCCCATCCGCTAGAGCCTGTTGCTGTTGATGGACCGGATGCCTCGATGTATGTGAAAGGGCACCATACGGATGGAACACCTTATGGATCGCAAAGTCCATGGATGAAACATTTAGATAGCGGTGGACAGTTACTCTATATAGGCACTACACTGATCAATAGCGGAACCAGTTTACACGCAGTTGAAGATGCGATTGGATGGAAATCGTTTTCATTTCCCATCTATTTAGAGCGCAATAAGACTTTTCCTATACAATTGAAAGACGGCAGAAACGTTACGGTAGTAACAAAATGCCACAATCCAGAAGTGAGTGCGCTTCGTAAATGTGACGGTCTCATACCGTTACTTGAAACAAAAGGTGCCCTTACGTATGTTACTGTTGGGGAAGCGCCGGCGTTGCTGGCGGATGCTAAGGCCTTTAAAAGGGTTTTACTGGACGCTTATAAAGAGAATGGAACAACGATGTATACGCCACAAGGCTCATGAAAAATATACTATTAACAGGTGGCGGTGGCGGCATAGCTAAAGCCATTGCTGCTTTATTGGCTGCTGAACCGTTCCGATTATTGTTAACTACTCGGGCAGGAGACGCCCTTAAATCGTTTTGTCAAGAAAACGACATACGAGCTGAGGTCTTCGGCGCGGACCTTACGCGCCAGGATGATGTGGAGGCCCTCTTTGATTGGGCGAAAACTTTTGGTGGTGTGGATGTATTGATAAATAATGCGGGTGTTTCTCACGCGGCAGCCTCTTGGAAGCTTACCGCTGATGAAATGCATCGTTTGATGGAAGTTAACTTTTACAGTGCAGTGCGCTGTACGCAATTGGCTCTTCAAGGTATGCGAGAGAAAGGCTACGGCAGAATCATTTCTGTGAGCTCTGTAGTTGCGCACAAACCCGCTTTTGGAACCAGTGCCTATACCGCATCAAAAAGTGCGCTTGAGGGTTACATGCGCGGCGTCGCATTGGACGTATCGACTAAGGGAATTACGGCGAACACCATTGCCTACGGATACATGAATGCAGGCATGTTAAATGATGTGCCACAACCCATTTTAGACGACATCAGAAATAGTATTCCTCAAGACCATTTTGGTCGACCTGAGCAGATTGTCGACGCCATACGGTATTTGATAGAAAGCGAATATACTACGGGGCAAACCCTTCATATAAACGGCGGTCAATGGATGCCGTAATAGCCCTTTATACTGCGCAACTCACGCCACGTTTTAAATGGGCGGCGAAGGTGTTTTTTAAAAATGCCATGCGGCTAGATTTGGTCATCTATACCTCAGAAGAAGCTTTTACCCAAGCGGAAGGGATTAAAGTGAATTACTCGCCTGAGATTCGTCAAGACGCATTTAATATTAGTCCGCACGGTTTACTGTGGGAGCACGAGATTTCGGATCAAGAATTCTATACTTCAGATTGGGAAGGAATGCCTGTTTTTTGTCAACGTCAGATTGGTGACCTTCCTTTTGATCCTTTGGCAGCAGCATTTTACCTTGTATCCCGCTACGAAGAGTATTTGCCCTTTATTCCGGATGAACACGGCCGCTTTCCTGCCAAAGAGAGTTTCGCATTTAGTAATGGGTTCTTAACGCGACCGTTGGTTGGAGAGTGGGCACTTGCAGTGGGAAAACATTTACTGGGTGCCGATTTCGAATTGGTCCAAAATTACGACTACCTCACAACGGTGGATATTGACAATCTTTTTGCGTACAAGGGTAAGGGCGCCCTCCGCACTATAGGGGCACTAGCGAAGGACCTGCGCAATGCTTCTTTTGGTAAATTTAAGGAACGCCTATCTACACTATTTAATCTTCGACGCGATCCTTATGATACGTTGCGAAAGCAGCGCAATTGGAACAAGACGCACGGGATTAAAGCCATTTATTTCATGCTTTTTGCGCCCTTTGGACCTAAAGATAGAAATGTAAGTCCACACAGTACCGAAGCGGCAGTAAAGCTCCGCGAGATTGCGGACTGGTCAACTGTGGGCATACATCCCAGCTATGCTTCGAACAGCGATGCGGAAAAGGTGCAGAACGAGCGTGTTCAGCTCCAAGAAGTTTTAAGAAGACCAGTGATGCATTCGCGCCAGCACTACCTGAGGATGCGTACCCCACAAACCTTCCGGAATTTAGTGGATTTAGGTGTAAATGAAGAACACAGTATGGGGTATACCTATACTCCGGGCTTTAGATCGAGCATGGCATGTTCCTACACGTTTTATGATTTGGAAATGGAGGCGGAATTACCGCTGCTGATCAGACCTTTTGCCTTTATGGACATCACTTACGCACATTTAAATCCAAAGGAGGCGGCAGAAGAAATGAAGCAGTGGATTCCGAGAGTAAAGGAGGTCGGCGGTACGCTGATCTCAGTGTGGCACAATAGAACCTTCTCAGAACACGAGGCACAGTGGAAAGGCTGGCCCGAAACCTATAAATCATTTATTCATGCCGCTCAATCTTAGGTATTTAGAACATAACGAAATTGATTTTGAGCGATGGGATCGATGCGTTGGTTCACGTAATAAACCGCAACCCTATGGTTTTAGCTGGTATTTGAATTGGGTAGCTCCGGGCTGGACCGCGGTAGTTTATGGTGATTATGAAGCCGTTTTACCTGTATTCCCCAAAGTAAAAAAGGGATTTACTTTTACTACGCGTCCATACGGTACGCAGGCACTGGGACCTTTCGCAACTATTCCGTTAAGCGCAGAATGGACCCAAGATTTCATTGAACGCGCCATGGCTGAGGTTCAGTACGGTGAGTTTTTCATTTCTCCGGAGGTGCCACGTCCTTCGCATTGGACAGGGCAAAATTTTTCAAACTTTGTGCTGAATACGAATACTTCCTATGAGAATTTAAAAGCAGGTTACACCGCACAAACAAAACGAAATTTAAAAAAGGCCGAAAAGGCGAAATTGGATTTTGGGAATTGGCCTACGGTGCAAGATTTGATCAGATTGTGGCAAAATACGACGCAAGAGCGTACGCAGATCACCGATGAAAACATGCACAGCTTGGGTAAAGTTTTGGAGTTTTGTGTGTATCAGAAGCGAGGACAGATACTAGCAGCCTATGGAGAGGGAAACAGTTTAGTCGCAGGCCAATTTTGGGTGCAGTGGCAAGGCCGTTCCACCTTATTGCTAAATGCGAGTACCTCCGACGGTAAAGCGGTAGGGGCCCCTACATTGCTTATAGATAAAATGATACAATCAAAGGCAGGATTAGACCATTGCATAGATTTTGAAGGAAGCAGCATACCCGGACTTGCACGCTTTTATCAAGGCTTTGGCGCATCCGATGAACCTTTTTATTTCCATGTGGATAATCGTTTGCCCTGGTGGTCAAAATGGATGAAAACTAAAACAACGCGTTCGTGAGGTACAAGCATTTATTTTTTGACTGGGATCATACCCTATGGGATTTTGAAAAGAATTCCGAGATGTCTCTTCGAACTCTTTTTGATGACTTAGGCTTGCAAGCGCTAGGTATGCCTTCTTTTGAACTGTTTTTTGAGAAATACATAACGATTAATGATTTGAAATGGGATTTGTACCGTCAAGGTAAAATCACCAAGCAAGGTCTGCGTGAATCTCGTTTTCAAGAAACCTTTGCACACTTTGGCGTTAAGGCGGATGATGTGGCTTGGACGCTGGAGACCCGATACATTGATGAAACCCCGTATCAAAATCATTTGATTGATGGTGCCCGGGAATTGCTGGAAACCCTTAAAGCTCGTGGCTACCGCATGCACATCATTACCAACGGCTTCCATGAAAGCCAAAACATAAAATTCGCTGAAAGTGGACTGGAGCCGATGTTCGATGTTTTATTGTGTAGTGATCAGGTTGGCGTAAATAAGCCAGATGCGAAGATTTTCCGTCGTGCCCTTCAGCTCGCGGGCGCCGAGCGCAAAGAGAGTCTCATGATTGGTGATAACCTCATTGCGGATTGTGTCGGCGCCCGCGAGCAAGGAATTGATCAAGTCTTCTTCAATCCGAAAAGAATAAGGCACACCGAAAAAGTCACTTACGAGATTGAAGATTTAAAGGAATTGTTGGGGATCGCATAGTACGTTTCACCGGGGTACCGCACAAAACATCATCTCCTGAGTTACCAAATTAAACCAAGCAAAACATGCCAGTAGTACGCGCTTTACCTGCATATGAAGTGATGATGGGAGACCACCCATTGAAACAACCCTTACCTACACAAAGTGTAGATCAAATAGATCCCTTTTTATTGATACACCATCATGCCATTCAAATTTCTGCAGGAACGGATCGTTGGAATGCAGGTGTCGGTCCACATCCACACCGAGGCTTTTCTCCCGTTACTTTTATGTGGTCAGGCGGTGTTCACCATAGAGACAGCCGCGGGAATAATAGCGTGGTTGATGACGGCGGTGTGCAATGGATGGATGCTGGACTGGGTATCATTCACAGCGAACGACCGCCGGCAAAATTGGCCGAAGAGGGCGGTATGCAAGAGATCATTCAAATCTGGATCAACACGCCAAGCGCGCGTAAGATGGAGGAGCCGAAATACATGCCGTTGCAAAAAGACGAAATGCCGGAGGTTCCTGGCCATCCTGATTTGCGCATTACTTCCGGAACCCCTATCGTTCAGGCATCCGAAGGCCCATTGAAATCTTCGTATCCCATTACTGCTGCGCACGGTGCAATGGAGGCTGATATTGCTGCGACCTTTGAGGTGAAATCCGGTGAAAACGGATTGTTGTATTTGCTTGACGGCGCAGGACATTTAGAGGGTTACGGTTTGATTGAAGCCCATATGTTGTACCAACTTAATGCAGGCACGTATACGTTTACTCCTTCTGAAAAGACGAAGGTGTTCTTTATCGCTGCGGCACCCATCAATGAGAAGGTGGAAAGCTATGGACCTTTCGTGATGACCAATCAGACAGAGATTATGGAAGCCATGCGCGATTACCAGCAAGGAAAAATGGGCTTTTTAGTAGAACGCGATTTACCGTAATTCGATGCCGTGAGCCAATTGACCTCTCGTATCTTTGCCTTGTGGGAGAAATTAAAAAAGACATTCGTACGCTGAGTCAAGAGGGCATAATCGCCTTCTTTGAATCGCACGGTGAAAAAGCCTTTCGAGCGAAGCAGGTCTATCAATGGCTGTGGCAAAAAAGTGCCAACAGCTTTGAAGAAATGACGAATCTCAGCAAGGCCACACGCGAATTGTTGAATGCCCATTTCGAATTCAAGCAGTTGGAGGTGGATGTCATGCAACAGTCTAACGATGGCACCATTAAGAATGCAGTGAAGTTACACGATGGTGCCTTCGTTGAATCCGTGTTGATTCCCACAGAGAAGCGTATTACGGCATGTGTGAGCTCGCAGGTTGGTTGCAGTTTAGATTGCACGTTCTGCGCGACAGCAGGGTTGAAGCGTATGCGAAATTTAGATCCTGATGAAATCTACGATCAAGTTGTGGTGATTGACCGTCAAGGCAAAGAACACTTCGGGAGGCCTTTGACGAATATTGTTTTTATGGGGATGGGCGAACCGTTATTAAATTACAATAACGTTCTCGCAGCCATTGATAAAATCACCGACCCAAAAGGGCTGGGCATGTCTCCTAAGCGCATCACTTTAAGCACGATTGGTGTGCCGAAGTTGATTAAGAAAATGGCCGATGATGGTGTCCGATTCGGTCTTGCCATTTCGCTCCACAGTGCGATAGAAGAAAAACGCGCGAAATTGATGCCTTTGGCGCATCGCAGTACAACACTCGTGGATCTGCGCGAAAGTTTGCAGTATTGGTATGCGAAGACCGGCCGCGGCGTCACGTTTGAGTATGTGATTTGGCGCGATATCAACGATACTGAGGAAGATGCCATTGCATTAGCAAAATTCTGTGGTGCCATTCCTACAAAAGTGAACATCATTCAGTACAATCCGATCGATAACGGCCCCTATACGCAAGCATCTCAATCTGCTGTGGATATGTACAAACGCATATTAGAGGAACGTCGTATAGTCGCTACAGTGCGCCATTCACGCGGACAGGATATTGACGCGGCATGCGGTCAATTGGCAAATAAAACCGAAGCGTAGCCTTTGTATTCACGGGCAGGTAGTGCTCGGTTTCCTGGAAATCCCATTGTTCTGGTTGTGGAAAAGAGCTACTTTTTCACATTATTAGGAAGTAACAAGAGGAGGGTCCAATTTGAAGAGAAACAACTTCAAAACCTTCATCATGCTCGTAACCCTTCAGTCCGGCCTAGTCCAGTTTCTTCATGCAACCCCTATAACGGTTGAGGTCAGTATCACCCGTGGAATTAAATATTTCATTGTTGGTCTTGCCGATACGGCTTTAAAGGAGAGCAAACAGCGGATCTATACGGCTATTAAAAACACACAGTTTCATTGGCCAGGCCAGCGCATCACTATTAATCTCGCGCCGACGACGACGCGAAAATTTGGTACGCTGCTTGAATTGCCCATTGCTTTAGGTGTTTTGGCCGCAAGTGGGCAGTTCCCCACGGACCGTTTAGAAGCATACCTTATTGTAGGGACTTTGGGTTTAGATGGAGGCGTAGTTCCTATTGAACAGCCTTATCAATTGCTTGAGTTAGCAAAAAGATTGGGTAAAAAAGGCGTTGTTTTAAACACGCACAGTGCGCAGTCCACCTACCTAGACGAGCGTCAGTTTCCTGCATTGTGCGTGATCCGTTCTTTGAAAGAAGCCGTTTTATTTTTTCAAACCGGACAGCTTCCAGCAGCGGCTAATGCCGCGCTACGGCCACCTCAATCTCAGTTAGCGCAATGGAGTCAACAACGTGCTGACTTTGGTTGTTTTTCGGAGGTGGCCGGCCAGCGCCCGCTAAAGCGGGCGCTGGAAGTAGCTGCCGCAGGCGGGCATCACGCTTTGATAGTGGGGCCTCCTGGAGTGGGAAAAACGATGCTTTGTGAACGTCTGCCTTCTATTTTGCCTCCTATTACTCCCTGTGACCTACCGTGGCTCAAAGGCATTCATTCTTCAGGAACTAGCGAGGAACAAACTTCAGTATTTCACAATCTACGTCCTTTCTTGAAACGCAGTCCACCCTTAACTAAGCGTCAGTTATTCGGCTCATTACCCGATATAACCTTAAAGGTGGTACGGCAATTTCGTAATACGAGACTTCCCTTTGATCCTCCCATCGCAGTACCTAAAGTGCTAGGGGATGTTCTAGCCACATTGGGTGGTGTCTATTTAGTAGATGAATTGCATACCACCAGTGCACGCATTCGGGATATGTTGCTTCAACCCATGAACGATTATGTACATCAGCTCATAGGAATAATGAATCCTTGCCATTGTGGGAATTTCGGGCATCACGATCGGGAATGCCGGTGTACGGCTTCGTCTTTATCGGGTTATCAAGGCATGCTGAGCGGTGCGCTCATGGAGCGCTTTGATATTTACTTATTCGTGCCTTCTATGAGCTGGCAGGAGGAAGAGATTATAGAACGTTCTGAAGCTATTTACCAGCGTGTTTACGATGCGTGGATCATGCAGATTAAGCGACAGGGTAAGCAAAACGCTCAACTAACTTTAAATGAATTAGAGGCATATTCGATGATGACTAAAAGGGACTGGCGTGCCTTTTATAGAATGGCAGCCAAGCATAACGTATCGAATAGAGTGAGGCGGAGTTGGTTGGCGCTATCGAGAACGCTGGCAGATTTAGATAGAGTAGAAGCTGTAACTATGCATCACATCGTCGCGGGTTTAGCCCTTATGAACCCGGATCGTAAGGAATACGGTCAAGATTTCGATGCTGTAAAAGGGCGGTCGTCTGCAGGAAAAGATCGCACGAAGAGACCTAGGGCTTAGCGTCTCCAGCTAGGATCCTTTGGGTCGGGTGCATTTTTCGTCCACTCAATAGGGCCATTACAGCCTAATTCAACGACCATTGCATTAGGACCCCCAAACACACCCAGCATACTGCTTCGCCAGTCTCTGAATTCTTCTATATCAGTGCTGTAACAACTTAGAGTGAGAACGGCTATGTAGTTTTTCTCAATAATGATGATCCCAGGAGAGATGTGGTCGACTGTACGGTAGTCACGACCTGGTGTGATTCTTTTTCCGCCGACAAATTCTTTGAACCAGAACTTCAGCGCATATTTCAATTCTTCTTCGTCCTCGTATGCATAGGTGCTTAAATGATATTTTGGCTTCACACTATTGCCAAGTTCATTTACTTCTCGTTCTAATTGTTTGAGTTGGAAGTACGAATGGTGGTTGAATTGGGTTTCCGGCAAAACACCGTAATCCGGTTCATTCCCGTTAAGCTCTTTGACTTTAAAGCTCTCGGATTGTTCCTCAAGAAATAATGCGGTACGTTGTTTCAATTCCTCCGCTTGACCATAAGAAAGGAATGGAATGAGTCCTAGAAAAGTGAAAATAAGTGTTTTCATATGTTTAAATCTGCTACTACAAAAGTACTTCCTCCTACAAAGATAAGGTCATCTTCTTTTGCATGTTTTATGGCTGCGTTTAATGCTTCTTGTACGCTAGAATACTCGGTTCCATGATATCCGCTAGTTAGTGCTATTTCAGCTAGTGCTGCTGAATCAATCGTTCGAGTGCTGCTTGAAGAGGTCCAGTAAAATGAATCCGTTTTCGGAAATAGGTTCAAGGCTTTGGCATGTTCTTTATCTGAGGCCATTCCTAGCACCCAATGGACATGGTTTGCTACTTCGTGGGCCTGCTTAACGATGTGCTTCAACGCATGTTCATTGTGCCCTGTATCGCAAATGGTTTTTGGGTTGGAGCCAATTTGCTGCCAACGACCCTGTAGTCCTGTATTCTGAACAACTCGCGAGAACCCTAATTCCCAAAGCGCGCGTTCCTCAGGAAATAACAATGAGAGCGCTGTGGCGGCGGTATTACTATTGAAAACCTGGTACTTCCCCCTTAAGTCGGTTGGAATATCGAAGGGTGCGCTCCAAAAAAGGGGTGCATTATTAGTGCGTGCATATCTTGTAAAGACTTCTTTGGTATCCGGATGTTTTTCGCCAATAATGACAGGAACACCTTCTTTCATGATGCCTGCCTTTTCTGCGGCAATAGCACCTAATGTATTGCCGAGCCATTGGGTGTGGTCGAGTCCGATATTAGTGATGATGGTCAATTCCGGAAGGCAAATGTTTGTGGCATCTAACCTTCCGCCCATGCCGGTTTCTAAAACAATCCAATCCACAGCCTCCTGCTCAAACCACGATAAAGCAAGCATGGTCGTAAGCTCAAAGAAGCTGAATCCACCGGCAGTGAAAAAGTCTTTGTTTGTTTCAACGAATTGGCACACATAGTCTTCCGGGACGAGCTCAGTGCCAACCTTAGCACGTTCTCTAAAGTCAAAGAGGTGCGGGGAGGAGAACACTCCGACCCGAAGTCCCATCTCTTTCATACCTGAGGCAATCACATGTGCAGTGGAGCCCTTACCGTTGGTGCCTGCGACGTGAATGGTTGGTATTTTTCTACCAGGAAAGTCCAAAGCTTCCCATAGGGCCAGTGGACCTTCTAGGCCAATTTTATAGTTTTTAGTTCCGCCATCTCGCTGAAAATTAGGGAGGGCTTCGAACAGCCACTGAACTGCTTGTTCGTAGGTCATTGCAATTCGAAACGGTAGACGATAAATCCAACACGACGACTGTTCCCGGCGTCTGCACTCCATTTAGAATTACGCGCAGCAACCTTCGCTTTATTGACCAGACAGGTATTGGAACCAAAGTTGGATTTAGGTAGTGAATCAGGAATTTGATTATTCGGAGCAAGCTCTGCTTCGTAAACACTTCCAGATTCTGTGACCGCAATTTTAATGACCACTACGCCTTCATAATTACAGCCCGTTTCCGGCTCCGGTAGGTTGATAGGTGTTCCAGACATCCAGTATTTACCATTACCTCCAATTCCACCGTTTCCGGTTCTGTTCGGGCTTAACGGATCGCCATTGGGATCTCCTTGATCACCACCGCCTGTGGTTTCTCCTTCACCTTGGCCGGTTCCGTTGCGGGTGGTGTTGAACATTCGATTCAAGCGTTCTTGTTGCCGTTGACGCTCCAATTCTTCTGCAGTTGGCTGAGGATCGGGTTCGGGTTCCTGGACGGTTTCTTTAGGTTTTTCAGTTTCTTCCTTAGGCTGCTCTACCACCTCCTCCTTCGGTTTCGTTGGCGTAGGGTCATCGGTGGATTCAATAACAGGGGCGTCTTCAACATCCTGTGTAACCACTTCTTCTTGAACAGGAGGAGTTTCTACTGGCGCTGAAGGCGTTGGTGGCGGAATGGTCGGCGCAGCTTGAGTATTCTCTCCAGCTCCAGTTTCCTCGTACCCAAAATTAATAGCAATACCTTCCTCTGGAGGAGGGTCTTGATACGTTAGGCCGTAAAACGCAAACCAGAGCATAAGTAAGAGGTGGACGATTACGGTCCAAACCTTTGCCTTGTTTTTATTGCGTTGTTCGTTAAATGCCATGCCTATTTAGGATCAGTTGCGATGATCATTTTTAAGTTGTTCCGGTATCCTATATCCAAAAGTCGTACCGTTTCGCCCGTGGGAATACTTTGGTCCGCGCGTAAAACCACCACTGCTTGTTCGCCATCAGTTAATTTTCGTGCTTCTGCCATTAGGCGTTGTTCAACCTGGTCGTACCCGACAATGGTTCCATTCACGTCAAATTCTAATGCCTCGTTCACTGTGAGTGTAATGTTTTTCTTTTTAACGGTTTGGGCACCGCTTTTCGGTAAAACAATATCAAGTGCACTTGATGTCACTAGGGTAGAGGCGAGAATAAAAAAGATGAGCAATAGGAAGACCAAATCGGTCATGGATGACATGTTGACTTCGGCGCTAACTTTGCTTCTACTGCGTAAATTCATAGCGTTCTTTTTAGGCCGGTTCGTGCAATAAATCTAAAAAGGCCATTGCGCTGTCCTCTAGTTTGTAGACCACGCGATCCACACGAGTCACCAGGAAGTTGTAACCGAAATAAGCGATAATACCCACTAAAAGACCAGCAACGGTGGTCGTCATGGCCGTATAAATACCTTCGGCCATCATATCTAGCTTGATTTGACCGCCTGCGTTGGCCATCTCCTTAAACGTCAAAATCATACCAATAACAGTTCCTAAGAAACCAATCATCGGTGCTCCACCAGATATGGTAGCGAGCATGGGAAGGCCTTTTTCTAATCGGGTAACTTCCAATTTCCCTTGGTTTTCGATCGCCTGGGTGATATCGCCAAGCGGCTTACCAATTCTAGAGATTCCTTTTTCAATCATTCGAGCCACAGGCGTACTTTCTGCAGTACACAAAGCTTGGGCCGCGTCAAGCTTACCATCGAGTACCATGTCTTTGATATTGTTCATGAAATTTGGATCCACCTTATTTGCATTGCGAATGGCTCCAAAACGTTCTAGAAATATGTATATCGCGAAGATGCTCAGTATAGCGAGGAACGCCATGATTAGAATACCTCCAATCCCTCCTGAAGTCATTAACTCCAAAATTGACATGGTTTTTTCCGTAGGTTCTTCAGCTATTACGGCCTCTGTACCGGTTTGAATTTGTAGAAATAGTGTGCTCATTTGTTTTAACTGATTTACTCAAAAATCCATAAAAAGAAAGCCCCCGCAACGCGGGGGCTTTTGAAATATCAACAAGATGAATACCTACTAGAACAATGTGCGTTCTAGGATGTAAACAGCTGCCCCTGCAAAGTATCCAACGAGCGCAAGCAGTGAAATATTCTTTAAATACCAACCAAATGGTATTTTTTCTAATCCCATAACTGCAACGCCAGCCGCAGAGCCTATAATCAAGGCTGAACCACCGGTTCCTGCACAGTAGGCTAGGAATTGCCAAAAGACACCGTCTTGCATAAATAGACCATCAGCGGTAACCTCATACATTCCCATTGCAGCGGCTACGAGCGGTACGTTATCTACGATAGACGATAAAAGACCAATGATAATGCTTACAACGAATACGCCTCCTTCAGTATCTGTACCGATGCTATTGTCAAGCGCTAGGGCGAGATCACCTAATTGGCCCATGCTTTGAAGCGACGCCACGGCAAGTAGGATTCCCAAGAAAAACAACACTGAAGGGGTGTCTATTTTTTGCAAAACACCTAAGGGGCTCAAATGATGTCTTACATCCGCTGGCTTTCTGCGGTGCATGCGGTCTGTGATGATCCATAGTACACCTAATGAAAGCATCATTCCCATGAACGGAGGCAAATGCGTTACCGTTTTGAATATAGGAACGAAAATAAGTCCAGCGACACCTGCAAAGAATACAAAATTGCGTTCAAAAGGCGTGGTTGGGTCAGTGTAGTGATCTGCTATTTCTGCTTTTAGCGGACGCTTTACATTTCCCTTCAAACGGAACGTAAGTATTGCTAAGGGCGCTAAAAGCGTAAATAGTGAAGGGATAATTAAATCTGTTACTACAGCGCTTGCGGTAATTTGCCCCTTGATCCAAAGCATCGTTGTCGTAACATCACCTATCGGAGACCAAGCACCCCCAGCATTTGCAGCGACTACTACCATTCCTGCAAAGAACCATCTGTCTTTTTGATCTGCGATGAGTTTTCGTAGTAAACTTACCATAACTATAGAGGTGGTAAGGTTGTCTAAAGCAGCGGAAAAGAAGAAACTCAGGACACAAATGATCCACATTAGCTTCACTTTATTCGTGGTTTTAATTTTATCCGTTATTACAGAAAATCCTTCGTGCGCATCCACCAATTCGACAATGGTCATGGCTCCAATCAAGAAGAACAGAATAGAAGATATCTCACTGAGGTGGTGCAGCAGTTCACCTTCGACCTCATGCACATGATGGCTGGTGAGTACGTAAAGGGTCCAGGTTACTACACCCGTAACCAAGGCAGCGGCAGCTTTGTCAATTTTCAACTGGTGCTCGAAAGCAATGGCAGCGTATCCTAGAACAAATACGACCAGCATTAAAGTGTAGATCATTATATCAGCAGTTTCAGTGCATTGTTGTATGCCTTAAATGTAATAAGGTTTGGTTGATTATCAATAGCGTAAACGTCGCGAAGTGCATTATGTATGGTGTTGGAAACATCTTCAAAAATCGCTTCATCTTCAACCACGGCATGTTCTTGCATTAAGTAGCCAAAAACGCGTGCCATTCCACAATTGGAAATAAAGTCTGGAATCACAGCACATTTGGAGTCAGCGAATTCTGCGATAGGGCCATAAAATATCTCTTGATCTGCAAACGGAACATTTGCTCCAGAGGAAATGACTTCCAGTCCGTTGTCGAGCAATTGAGCCAATTGTATTCTATTGACGAGTCGCGAAGCCGCTGCAGGAATAAAAACTTCAGCTCCTATCGACCAGATATGCTTGTTCACTTCTTCAAATGAAAGCATATCCTGCGCGGCCAATGCGTTGCCTTCTTTAGCGTTGAATAGATGGGTGATTTCTTCGAAAGAAAATCCCTGTGGATTTATGAGGCCTCCTACTTTGTCGATAATACCAACCACTTTAGCACCCATTTGACTGAGGTAGTAAGCCGCGCCTGATGCCACGTTGCCCCACCCTTGAATAATCACTCTTTTTTGGGAAAGGTCTCCGCCCCATATTGCGTAGAAATGTTCAACGCTCATTGCGGTACCATAGCCTGTGATTAAATCTCCAACTTTAAAGGTGCCGACTTTTGAAGGGGTAAGACGTTCCGCATCCACAGAAAGACTTACGCCGTTTTGAAGTTGTTTGATTTTACGCGCTTTCGCGAAGTCACCCGGTTGGTAATGACCGTTAAGAACGCCTTCTTGTGGATGTAAAATACCCAGCTCGCCCGTAATGGGAATGACTTCAGTTTTTTGATCCACATTGAGATCGCCACCGGTCCCATAATAGTTTTTGAGTAGTGGGTAAACTGCTTTATACCAGCGTTTTAAAACGCCTTCTTTGCGTGGGTCATTTGGATCAAAATCGATGCCGCTTTTTGCTCCGCCAATGGCAGGTCCGGCTACGGTAAATTTGATTTCCATGGTTTTAGCTAGTGAAAGGACTTCATTTTCTGTAAGTCCAGGACGCATTCTGGTGCCTCCGCCCGCTGCTCCGCCTCTAAGCGAATTGATCACGACCCAGCCTTTGGCTTCGGTTTCAGCATCGTGCCAGTGGAAGACCACCTCTGCAGGGCGCTCTTCAAAGGCGCGTAGTTGTTCTTTCATTTATTGCTCTGTTAATAGGGACACTAAAGGTACGTTTTAGGGGTGAAATACAGTGCCAGAACTGTGCCATATTCCGCTACCGGTGGTGGCGCCAATTACATTTGCATTGCCCATGAAGCGCTCGTAGCCGAGCAAGGCAAAGACAATGGCTTCTTTCGCTTCGATAATGGTTTTTTCAGGCAATACGATATCTACACCGCTTTCTTCAATTGCTTGTAAGAGTGTTGTGTTGAAAGCCCCGCCACCAGTGACTAAGGTGCGCTTCCCTTTTAAATGTATACCAATTTGATCTGCCATGTGCTGTACACAGGTGGCTAAAGCATCCTTAGGTGCGAGAATATCAACAAACTCAATGAAAGCTTTATCGATCCATTCCTGACCTAAGCTTTTGGGTGCAGGCAGTTCGTAAAAGGAGAGGCTGTTTAATTGGTCCAAAACCCATGGGTTGATGCGACCTTGACGCGCGAATAGTCCGTCTTCATCGTATTCGTGACCCAATTCATTTGCAAAGGCATTTAAAACTCTATTAAGCGGGCAAATGTCGAATGCCGCAGAAATACCATCACTGAGCACTGGCGTTCCTATACTGCAGTTGGCAAATCCACCTAAGTTGAGTGCCGCATCATAGCTCCCAAAGAGTTTGTGATCTCCAAAAGGAACGAGCGGAGCACCTTGACCACCCAGCAATATATCTTGGACTCTGAAATTTGTTACCAGCGGAAGTCCTGTGACTGTGGCAATTTCGGGCAAGCAGCCGGCTTGGAAAGTACGTTTCTGTGCGGGTTTGTGAAAAATAGTTTGGCCGTGGCTAGCAACTAAATCAATGGTACCGTCAAAATCGTTTTGAATGGCGCGAATGATATCTATGGTCCATGCTGCAAAGGCGGTCGATGCAGCTGCGCTTAAATCGGCATTTTCGTACGTTGCTTCAATCCTTTTTTTGAGAGCAGCAGGGTAGGGTAAGCATTTGAAATACAGTAGTTTCCATTCCGTTTTAGGGTCCTTTGAAAACTGGACCACAGCGGCATCCATCCCATCGAGTGAGGTTCCGCTCATTAAGCCTAAAACATTGACGTGTGCGTTGTACATTTGCAGTACCCAATAATAAACAGAATAATCGATGAACTTCAACCTATCAGAGGAGCATTTGATGATTCGTGATGCAGCGCGCGATTTTGCGCAAACCGAGCTGTTACCCGGAGTCATTGAGAGAGATGAAAAGCAGGAATTCCCTGCAGAACAAATTAAGAAACTTGGCGAATTAGGCTTCATGGGCATGATGGTATTACCTGAGAATGGTGGTTCCGGAATGGATACTCTGAGCTATGTTCTTGCCATCGAGGAATTATCGAAGATAGATGCCTCGGCGTCTGTTGTGGTGAGTGTGAACAACAGTTTAGTTTGTTGGGGGCTTGAAGCCTTCGGATCTCCCGAGCAAAAGGCAAAATATTTACCACGTCTTGCATCGGGTGAAATCATTGGTTCTTTCTGTTTGAGTGAGCCAGAAGCAGGTTCGGATGCAACTTCTCAGGCGACCACCGCTGTCGATATGGGTGACCATTATTTGTTGAATGGAACGAAGAACTGGATCACGAACGGTGGTACTTGTGAAATCACTTTGGTTATTGCACAGACGGATCGCGAAAAAGGACACCGCGGAATTAATGCCTTGATTGTAGAGAAGGGCATGGAAGGATTTGTGGTAGGTAAAAAAGAAGATAAATTAGGTATCCGTGGGTCGGACACACACACTTTACTCTTTAACGACGTGAAGGTGCCTAAAGAAAATAGAATCGGTGAAGATGGATTCGGCTTTAAATTTGCTATGAAAACCTTAAGTGGTGGGCGTATAGGTATTGCGGCACAAGCTCTAGGTATCGCTCAGGGCGCACTCGATTTGGCATTGAGCTATTCAAAGGAACGTACCACATTTGGAAAACCTATTCACGAACATCAGGCCATTGCATTTAAGTTGGCGGATATGGAGATGAAGATCGAACAGGCAAGACTTTTGGTCTACAAAGCGGCTTGGTTGAAGGATCAGGGCATGCCTTACGATAAAGAAAGTGCGATGGCAAAATTGGCCGCGTCAGAAGCTGCAATGTGGGTTTCTACAGAAGCCGTTCAAGTGCACGGTGGTTACGGATTCGTGAAGGAATACCATGTAGAGCGCTTGATGCGTGATGCGAAAATCACTCAGATTTATGAGGGTACTTCAGAGATACAACGCATCGTGATCTCTCGCGATATGATTAAGAATTCATAATTAAAGTAAGGGGAGGAGTTGCTCAAGCGCGATTCCTCTTGAACCTTTTAATAAAATAGCTGCGTCCTTCGGGGCGCCGTTTTCTCTCCAATAGGTTTTTAAATCCCCCGTTGTTGGGAACTGCTTGCCCCGCCAGGATGTTCTGCCAAAGTGTTTTCCTACTAGGATGCAACGCTCTTCCATGTTTATTCGTTGGACCAATTTTACTATGGCGCGGTGTTCTGCTGCGCTTTCTTCGCCAAGCTCAAACATATCGCCCAATACTAGCCATCCGTCTTTATGCCATTTAGCAAAATTCTCAATAGAGAGCGACATACTCGTAGGGTTCGCATTGTAGGCATCCAATAAGACCTGATTCGAAGCAGTTTTTCGCCATTCAACTCTATTCATAGCAGGCAGATAGTCGGTCAAGGCCTGCACAATGGCAGGAGCGGGGACATCAAAGTAGCGCCCCAGTGCTACTGCTGCTGCTAGATTCGTACAATTAAACGAACCACTGAGGTTACTTTGAATAGTATAGGATGCAGTGGCTATTGAAAACTGGATACCTGCAAATTCATCTTTCTCCTCTACGGTGTAGGTGAATTGTGCATTGGTTTTTCCGAAAGTCGTGCGACGGCAAGATGCACTTTTTTCTAGTTGGACCGCATCGTCCGCATTAACTAAGGCGACGCCTTCTGCATTCTGTGCAATGTAATCATATAGTTCGCTTTTGCCTTTTATTATTCCCTCTACACCGCCAAATCCCTCTAGGTGCGCCTTCCCATAATTGGTGATATATCCTAAAGTGGGCTCAGCAATAGACGCTAGTTGTCCAATTTCTTTTTGATGATTGGCTCCCATTTCGACGATGAGCATCTCGGTTTCTTTTGGAGCGCTGAGTATCGTTAGCGGCACCCCAATATGGTTATTGAAGTTGCCTTTTGTCGCATGAACTTTATACTTTGTTTTAAGCACGGCAAGGAATAATTCTTTTGTGGTGGTCTTTCCATTGCTGCCTGTTAGCCCAATCGTGGGTATGTTCAAATGACGTCGGTAGTCAAGCGCACATCCTTGCAGAGCTGTTAGTACGTCGCTTACTTTAATCAGGCGTTCATCGTCCCCTACGTTTTCGTCCACAACGGCGAACGCAGCACCCGCCTCTAGCGCTTGTAGTGCAAAAGTATTTCCATTGAATGAGACACCTTTAAGTGCAAAGAATACACTTCCGGGCACAATGGATCGTGTATCTGTGCATATGCTGCCACAGGAAAGAAAAGCTTCAAATACTTGCATAGTATATGGTTGTTCTGTTACGGAAAGTTAGGGTACAAAAAAGCCCCACTCGAAGGTGGGGCTTTAAAATTCTTAACGCAATCCAAATTACATTTTGTAACGTCTGAAGTTGTGACGTTTCACTTTCGAAGAACGCTTTGTTCTACTGCTGCTTTCGTTTTGGAAACCAACGCGATCCATAGCACAACGGAAACCGATGTAATCGGTGCTCTGGTCTTCTTCAAGGTAACGACGCGCACCTGGGCTTAACCAGTATGCACGGTCTTTCCAGCTGCCGCCTTTGTATACTCGAGTAGTGTTACCAATGAGCGTTTTGTTGCCGTAATCATACATGGCCGCTTCACCTTCTTCAACCGGATTTTCATAGTTCCTAGAACTCGCGTTATCACCGTCGAGATAATCACGGTAATCGCCTTTTTCGTAATTGCGGCGTTTTACATTTTCTTCTACAGTAACTGAACGCACTGGAAGCTGACCCGGGAGACGAACGATAACAGTATCACCGTTGCGAACTTCTTTCTGTGGATCTTGTAAAACCTCTAAAGAACCAATGTCCTGGTAGTTTTTATCGAAGGTTTTGAATTCATTACCACGGAAAGCACGGAAATCAGTTACGTCGTAAGAGCTCACAGGGCGGTAGATGTCTAAAACCCATTCGGCAACGTTACCAGCCATGTCGTATAGGCCAAAGTTGTTTGGTGGGTAGAAACGAACCTGCATAGTGACGTCTGCTTGGTCATTCAACCAACCTGAAGTACCCATATTATCTCCACGACCCCTTTTGAAGTTGGCGAGGATATCACCACGCTCTTGTTTGTCAGGGTTACGCGTTGCGTTACCATTCCAAGTGTATTTATTTTTGTCAGTTACACGGTTGTAGATACGTTTACCACCATCTGCATATGCCGCATACTCCCATTCTGCTTCTGTCGGTAGACGGTACTTCGGAAGAACGATACCGTCCTCAATACGCGCTGGACGACCTTCTTTTCCGAAGGCTGAGTTAGGATTGAGATCCTTTAGTCCTTTTTTGTTTTGAGCCACGTACTCCTGCTTGTAGAGGTAAACTTCAGTATTGAAGTGGTCCGCATCCATTTGTTCCGGTAATTCTCTAAGAATACCTTCTTTGATTAAGATCGATTCGTTGACACGGTCGGTTCTCCATGAACAGTAGCGTTGCGCTTGCAACCAATTTACACCTACTACAGGGTAGTAATTGTATGCAGGGTGACGTAGGTAGTTCGCTACGAAGTTATCGTTGTATGCTAATTTATCTCTCCATACTAGTGTATCTGGAAGGGCAGAACGATAAATTTCCGGATAGTAGTCATAATCGTAAACACGACGCAACCAGTATAGGTATTCGCGGTAATCTAGATTGGTCACCTCATTTTCATCCATGTAGAATGAACTAATCGTTACGCGACGCGGAACATTATTCCAATCCTTGATATAGTCATCTTCGACTTGACCCATCATAAACGTACCACCTTCAACGAACACAAGACCTGGTCCTGTTTCTTGTCCTTGGTAATTCAGATTCGCTTGAAATCCACCGTTATTTTTGTTGTTGATTGCCCAGCCCGTAGAATTTGACTCAGGACCCGCACAACTGGCGAGAAGCGCAGCTGAAATAGTGGCAATTGAAAACTGGATAAACTTATTCATATGATAAACAGTTGTTAGGCTTCTTAGAATTTAGGGCACTTGAGTGCTTTGAGTTTGCTGCGGCGCGAACGGCAAGGGAATTTATATCCCATACTTACTTCGTGTGCGCCACCTAGGGTGTTTGTTAAGTCACTAATGGTATAATCATAGCTGTAACCGAAAGTCCATGGCAAATCAGGAGGCGTAATCCCCAAAATGAAGATCACAGCATCTGGATTGAAGCTTCCTTGACGAAGGGCTAAGCCACCTGCCAACGGTCCACGGGCAAAACTTACACCTGCCGTGAGTTGTGAAGCTGCACCTTGTTGTTGATACACCACATTAGGAACGATGTACGACTGCAGACTATTATGTAAGCGCTTTCTACCCAATGGAATATTTGCACCAGCATGTGCAGTTAATTTTAACGGAAGTCGGCTTTGACTCAAAAAAGCTTCGTTTGGCTCAGTGAGGTGATGACCTACGACTCCTATATACCAACGCTCGGTGAATCCAAGCATACCAAAGCTAAGATCTAGGTGATTGTTGTAATTGTTACCCGGAGCCACTTCGTTCGTTGGTAAGACAAATCCATAAAAAGGATCAATCATATCGGGGAAGGTAAATTGATTCCAATCCAGCGTCCGTTGACGGAAGGTGGCTTGAAAACCACTGAGTAAAGTGAAATTTCTATTTACTTCTAGATGATAGCTGTATACCCCACTTACCTCGGTTAAATTTAATGCACCATTACCGGCATCATCTTTCAGTGCCATGATGGCAACACCACCATTTAATTTATCGACGTATTGGTCGTAAGAGGCAGAGTAAGATTGGTAAACTCCCAGCTCAGGATACTGATTTCTGTAGTTACTGTGTACCGTAGGACATCTTTCTAGACCCGCGAATGCTGGATTTAGATAGATTGGATTGGCATAATATTGACTGAAATGAGCATCTTGAGCAATGCTCAAAGTGCTAAAAATCAAGCCCGTAGCCAATGTTAGTATGCGCGTTTTCACTGCGTTCATGGATTAACCTATGTTTTCAAGGAACAAGTATAAGCAAAAAAAGTACGTTTTGCACTTGCTTGACGTTCCTCTTTAAACGCTTTTTTTAGGCCAATTGTTATCAATTACGCATTAGATTTGTCTGAGTGAAAAAAATCATAGCTTTTATTGGTGTCATTTTGTTCCCAGTTTTGGTCGCGGGCCAGATGTCTTTTGATGCAGGGACATATGTCCGTTTTAAAACGGTAAATCACCGAATTACAGCCCCGCAAAATTGGGAAGAAGAGTCTTCCGGATTGTACAAGCTTAGTGGTAGCAAAATTTTGGATTTAGGCATACTTACGGAATCTTCTAGCAACCAATCGCTTGAAATTCGTTGTCGTCTCGAGGGTAACCTTTCACCCCAAAATAGCGCGAGTGAGCCTATGGGCAACGATTTTTCTATTCCTTATCACATCTTCGATTCCGACACTATTATCGATGATGCTACAGAATTCTGGTTCTACATACCTCCGAGTTACAACTACAGCTATGATCCGATTTTAGGTAAATCATCCTACGTCTCTAATCCGTATAGCGATCGAAAATATTTCTTAGTCAGTGGGGGAAATACAGCATACCAGTCCATTCCTCTTGAAGCAGTCGCTGAACAGGACAGTAGCAGAGCATTGAATGCAAGAGTGACATGGGTCTACGATACGACCATGTACAATTTAGTTGGAACTGGGCGTAAATGGATGGGTGAGTTATTCGACTTCACCACAACTAGGGTTTATGATTTTAGTAATCGAACTACATCGAGTACATCCACTGCCAATCGGCCCGTGCCCGGGAGTAGTATAAAAGTGCAAATTAAAGCAGTCGCACGCTCGAGCACCAGTAACACGAAATTGACCGTGCAGTATGGCTCACAAAGCGAGACTGTAATCTTTCCAGCTGTACAAACGGGTTCAGCAAGTAATTATGTCCAGGAGAAGCTGCTCACAGTGGATTTCACTGCCGATCAAAGCTCAACGCTTACCCTTTCCTATGATAAAGTAGGGAACAATGCAGCAGCTATGTGGCTGGATGAAATGATCGTAGATTGGGAAACTTCAGAAGAAGAGGTCTATCCCAACCAAAATATGGTCAATCATCCTAGAGGTGCTGGTAATTATTCGCATTTCGAAGTCGAAGGGAGCAGTTGCTTAAGGATTTTCGGTATCGAAAACCAGCAAATTTCAACACGGATAGAACCAGCAGTTGTAAATTCATTGGGTGCGGACCTAGCTAGAAGTAAGTGGTATTCGCATGAGGACCAGCCTCGAGCCTACAGGATCGGCGATTGTGATGCACCTCTGGTCCATATTGTAGATGAGAAAGTAAATCTTAGCAACATTCAAACGGCAACTTTTTCAGATTTGAATGGAATTGAAAGTATCATTATTACTACCGATTCCTTGCTAGATGCCGCGAACGATCTTTCTGAATTGGAACGCGCATCAGGTGTCACTTCTGAAGTGGTTTCACTATCCTATATATATGATGTAATGAATACAGGAAATCCCGATATCGGTGCCATTAGAAAATTCCTAGTGAAGGCCTATGCCGATTACAATTCACTTAAATACCTCACATTATTCGGCGATGCGTCTTACGACTACAAGGGTATACTACTAGGTGCAAAATCAAATGTAGTCCCCACCTACCACACCAATGCTAGTTTCTCACTGATGACTTCGTACATCACGGATGATTTTTACGGGTATTTGGATTCAGGCGAAAGTGTGAATTGGTATTTAGACGATCTAGACATTGGGATTGGAAGAATTCCCGTAAGAACGGTGAGTGAGGCAGAAGAAATGGTTGCAAAAATCGCAAATTACATGCAAGGTGCAGACCGGTTCGGACCGTGGCGTGCCCGTGGAATTTTTGTGGTGGATGATGCAGATGAACCTTGGGAAAAGGAATTTGCAGTTTATCAAGACCGATTAGCAAAAACTTTGGACACCACAAGAGCAGAATTGAATCAAATTAAAATCTATTCCGACGCCTACTTGCAGGATACCAAGCCTGGTTCTCAGCGTTATCCAGAGGCGCGTCAAGCCTTATTCAATGAGGTAGAACAAGGAGCTTTAGCAGTTTCCTTTGTTGGTCATGGGGGAGAGGTAGGATGGACGACTGAACGCATTTTACAATTGGAAGACATTAACGGATGGAATAACACCTCGAAGCAGCCGGTTGTAACCACCATTACCTGCGAGTTTACCAGATTCGACGATCCCTTGCGAATCAGTGCTGGCGAGCAACTGTTCTTGAATCCAAGCGGTGGCGCTATTGGTTTGTTTTCGACGACACGGAGTGTTTTTGCAACGAACAGTACGTATGCATTAAATGCCTTGTTGAATGAGGAAATGATGCAGTTGGACAACCCTAGATTAGGCGATGTCCTTCGAGAAACGAAAAACAACAACAATAGCGGAGATAAAATAAAGTTTTCACTTATTGGTGATGCGGCCTTACCATTAGCGCGTCCAAAACATCAAATGAGTTTCGACTCTATTAACGGTAACGCGTGGTCAGATTTTCAAGATACACTGAAAGCACTCTCCTGGGTACAAATAAAAGGTAGCGTGCATGATGTTCAGAGTGGGGCGCTCATGAGCGATTTTAACGGAAAAGCATGGGTGACCGTTTTCGATAAGCCGCAGATACAACAAACTAAAGTCAACGATCAAAGTGGAACGCCTTTTAATTTTACGACACAAAACAATGCCGTTTTTAAAGGCCAAGCAAGCGTAGTGAACGGGAAGTATACCGTTACCTTTAGAGTTCCTTTGGATATTAATTTGAGTTACGGTCCTCCAAAGATTAGTGCCTATGCTACAGATTACGAGCAGGACGCTTGGGGAGCTTCGAACGACCAGTTAATGGGCGGTATTTTGGATGGTTTTATAGCAGATACCGAAGGGCCGGAGGTGCGGTTGTTTATGAACGATACTACTTTCGCCTCGGGCAGTAGTGTTGAATCGGATGCCACAGGGCTCGGTTTACTTTACGATGAAAGTGGAATCAACGCGGTGGGCTTGGGAATAGGTCACAACATGACCCTTACATTGAACGGGGAGGCAATCAATGTGAATGATTATTATGAATCGGATTTGGATGATTTTACACGCGGATCGTTGCGCTATCCATTCAACGACCTTGCATTAGGCGAACATACCTTGTCACTGCGCGCTTGGGATGTTCTGAATCAATGGGGTTACGATAGTATTGCTTTTGTTGTAGTGGAACCCAGCACTCCAGTTTTAGAGCAGTTGCTCGCTTTTCCGAACCCCTTCACGGATCAGGTTAAATTCCAATTGACCCATCAAGAGCAGGGCGAAGAGGGCGAATTAAAAGTTACCGTTACGAACAATCAGGGCCAATTGATTTGGCAGCGTGCACAAACCTTGCGCCTAAACGCTGCTGCAACGCAGTTGCCTACCTTTACCATGTCGGAACAATCGGGTAAAACTCCCGGAGCGGGATTTTATTCCGTTCGGGTGGAATGGATGCGATTAATTGACGGAAAATCGTCCACAATACAAGAAAAGCTCATATATATACGTTAAACTTGCGCTGCAAGAAGCTATTACACATGAAAAAACTCAGTTTAGCACTGCTTATTCTCGCAACAACCGTTAAGGTTTCAGCGCAGAACGATTTGAAATACAATGTGGTAACTACCGCTGTCCCCATTTTATTAGTGAGCCCAGATTCTCGGGCCGGTGCCATGGGTGATGTGGGTGTTGCAAGCACGCCGGATGCAAATTCAAGCGCATGGAATCCCGCGAAATTAGCTTTCCTAGAAAATAAAAAAGCTTCCATGGCGCTTTCCTACACGCCTTGGATGTCAAAATTGGTCCCTGATATTGATTTGGCCTATGTGAATTACACGAAAGCATTGAGCGATCGTCAAGGAATCAGCGCCTCATTGCGTTATTTTTCATTAGGAGAGATCAACTTTACGGACGAGCAGGGTAATAGTATGGGTACCTTCAATCCTTATGAGTTTTACTTTGATGTAGCCTACGCCTTGAAATTAAGTGATCATTGGAGTGCGGGAACAGCACTACGTTGGATCTTTTCTGATATCGCACAGGGTCAAGTTGTTCAGGGATTGCAAACGAAACCAGGACAAAGCGGTGCTGCGGATTTAGGGTTTTACTACCAAGGGGATTACACCAACATTAAAGGTGGACGCCGCCAAGCATTCTCTGCAGGAATTGCAATGACTAACCTAGGGGCTAAAATTGCCTATTCAGAGAGCGGCAATGCCGATTTCTTACCTACAAACCTTCGTTTAGGCGGTGGTTACCATCTCGAAATAGATGATTACAACAAACTTTCAGTATATCTCGATATCAACCGACTCTTAGTTCCTACTCCGCCACTTTTAGGAACGAACGGCGAAATCATCGCTGGGGTGGACGATAATGATCTTACGCCACTCATGGGTGTATTCCAAAGTTTCAATCCAGCGTCAAAGCCTGGCGGATTTGAAGAAATGCTGCAAGAGAATATTTATAACTTCGGTATGGAGTATAAATACAACGATTTCTTATTCGCACGTACAGGCTACCTGCATGAACATAAGCTCAAGGGGAATCGTCAGTATATCACTTTAGGTTTCGGTCTCGCCTACCAGGTATTTACAATAGATATGGCCTATTTGATCCCAGCGAGTCCAACCACGCGTTCGCCGTTAGAGAACACATTGCGATTCTCAATGGCGTTTAACATTGACGGATTCTTGGCGCAGTAGCCTACTTTTTACCGAATAAGCAAAGGTTCACAACTTTTCATTCATAGTGCAGAACTAAATATACAAAGTTGTTTTGCTAGGTGGGCTTTTGCCTTATTTTTGCTCCACAAAACACATCGATAGAAATGGCAAAAAAGCGCATCACAAAAGCTACTTACCTAAAATGGTACGAAGACATGCTCTTCTGGAGAAAGTTCGAAGACATGGCAGCAGCCTTGTACATTCAACAGAAAATCCGTGGTTTCCTTCACCTATACAACGGTCAAGAAGCTATCCTAGCAGGTTCTGCCTATGCTATGGAAGACGGGGATAATATGATTACCGCGTACAGAAACCACGTTCAACCTATGGCTTTGGGTGAAGATCCAAGACGCATTATGGCGGAACTTATGGGAAAAGTGACAGGTACCTCTCGCGGTAAGGGTGGTTCTATGCACATGTTTTCGCCGGATAAAGGATTCTGGGGTGGTCACGGTATTGTCGGTGGTCAAATTCCTTTAGGTGCAGGTTTGGCTTTTGCCGATCAGTATTTTGGGCGTAAGAATGTGACCTTAACCTACATGGGCGATGGAGCCATTCGTCAAGGTGCTTGGCACGAAACTGCCAATCTCGCGATGTTATGGAAATTGCCTGTGGTATTCTGTGTCGAAAACAATGGATATGCTATGGGTACTTCAGTCGAGCGTACAGCCGGCCAGACTCCAATTCACAAATTAGGTGAAGGCTATGACATGCCTAATCGTGCGGTTGACGGTATGGATCCAATCGCAGTGTATGACGCTGTGTATGAAGCCTCAGAACGCGCACGTCGCGGTGATGGACCTACCTTATTAGAAATTAGAACTTACCGCTATAAAGGACACTCAATGTCAGATCCTCAGAAGTACAGAACTAAAGAGGAAGTAGCAGAGTACCAAGCAAAAGATCCTATTACGCTTTGTTTGAATAAGATTAAAGAGAAAAATTGGGCGACAGAGGAAGAAATCGAATCCATTATTCAGCGAGTTAAAGATGTAGTTGCGGAATGTGTGAAATTCGCTGAAGAAAGCGATTTCCCTGATGCTTCTGAATTGTACCAAGGGATTTACGCTCAAGAAGATTACCCATTCATCAAAAACTAATTCTAGATGGCGATAGTAATTAATATGCCGAGACTTTCCGACACCATGACTGAAGGTGTTGTAGCAAAGTGGCACAAGCAAATTGGTGATTCTGTTAATGAAGGGGATTTATTGGCAGAAATCGAGACAGATAAAGCAACGATGGAATTCGAAGCTTTTCCTGGACAAGAAGGTAAGCTTCTATATATAGGAACGGGTGAAGGTGAAACAGCACCAGTTGATACGGTATTAGCCATTCTCGGTGAGGAGGGTGAGGACATTGAAGCATTAAAAGGCGGTGAAGTAGCGGCTCCAGCTGAGGAGCCAGCAGCACCGGCAGCGCCCGCCCCAGCCGTTGCAGTGGAAGAAACGCCGGCTGTTCCAGTTGCAGCGCCAGTTGCAACACCAGCACCAGTAGCGACAGAAACTGACGGAAGTATAAAGGCATCGCCTCTAGCTCGCAAACTTGCGGCTGAAAAAGGAGTTGACCTCTCCATGGTTAAGGGTAGTGGTGATCACGGTCGTATAGTTAAAAGAGATATAGACAGCTTCAATCCCGCCATTCACACTTCTCCACAACCGGGTACGCCGGCAGCGCCGGCAGTTCCTGTAGGTGTAGAGCGCTTTACGGATACGCCGGTAAGTCAGATGCGCAAGGTTATCGCGAGCCGTTTATCTGAGAGTAAAAATAATGCACCACATTTCTATGTAACAATGGACATAGACATGGACAATGCAATTGCAGCACGTAAAGCAATGAATGCTAGTGGTGAGGTTAAGATTTCTTTTAATGACCTCGTCGTTAAGGCTTGTGCTTTAGCGCTTAAAAAGCATCCGGTAATCAATAGTTCTTGGATGGGCGATTTCATTCGTACAAATCAACACGTGCATATTGGTGTTGCAGTGGCTATAGAGGATGGATTGTTAGTTCCTGTTCTTCGTCATGCGGATCAAATGCCTTTGGCTGCTATCTCGGCTAATGTTAAAGATTTGGCAGGAAGAGCGAAAGACAAAAAGCTTCAACCTTCAGATTGGGAAGGAAATACATTTACTATTTCCAACCTAGGTATGTTTGGTGTGGAACAATTCACTGCCATTGTTAATCCACCAGATGCAGGAATTCTTGCGGTAGGAGGTATCAAGCAGGTCCCAGTTGTAAAAGATGGACAAGTTGTTCCTGGAAATGTGATGAAAGTAACATTGAGCTTAGATCACCGAGCGGCAGATGGTGCAGGAGGTGCGGCATTCTTACAATCAGTAAAAGGTTTCTTAGAGAATCCAGTTACAATGTTGGTGTAAAACCAATTTTACCTTTAATATTACACGGCCCAGACAACAAGTCTGGGCCGTTTTTGTATACATATTATATAGTACTCTAAAATCACATCGAATTATGGGAGTTGTTTGGATCACGGGAGCGTCAAGAGGAATTGGCTTTGCGACTACTGAAAAGTTTCTATCAAACGGTTGGCAAGTCGTTGTTTTAACGAGGGCAATTGAGAAATTGGAACCGCTCATAGAAGAGTATCCAGGTCAACTACATATCTGTAAGCTTGATCTAATCCAATTAGATGAAGTCCAATTACCAAATCTACCCGTTGATATCCTCATTAACAATGCGGGCGCTCTTGTCAATAAACCACTTTCACAAGTTTCAATTGCCGATTTACACAAAAGCTATGGTGTTAATGTCTTTGGACCCTATCTATTGATTCAGAAGTTGCTTCCTCAATTCACTGAGAAGGCACATATTGTGAACATAAGTTCTGTCGGTGGTATCCAGGGCAGCGTGAAATTTGCGGGATTATCGGCATACAGCTCTGCGAAAGGAGCCATGAATGTGCTTACAGAATGTCTCCAAGCTGAATTTGAACAGGAAACCCAATGGTCTTTTAATGCGCTGGCACTTGGTGCTGTCCAAACGGAAATGCTAAAGGAAGCGTTTCCAGGCCTGCAAGCTCCCTTGCAACCAGAACAATTAAGCCCCTTCATATTCATGTTTGCGACTACGGCACACCTGGTAATGCGAGGAAAAGTGCTCCCGGTTTCTATGTCAACTCCTTGATAACGAGAAGTCAAGAAAAAAGTATAAAAAAAAGACAGTTCCAGTGCTTGTATAATTGAAACACTAGTATACATTTGCCACCGCTTTGGAAGCAAAGCATGTTCTTTTTTTACCGGGGAAACAAGGAGAAATAAATTTTTGAATTGTTTTGTGAGTGTTAGAATCAGTTCTACATTTGCCACCCCGATTAAAAAGCTATTAGGGCGAGAT
>CAJQHZ010000016.1:60000-203100 GCA_905478295.1 uncultured Flavobacteriales bacterium
AATTAGAATCAACTGGAAAGTTGAACCATAGAGGGTGATAGTCCCGTATAGGTAAGTGCGAATTATTTCTAGTGGTATCCTGAGTAGGGCGGGACATGTGAAATCCTGTCTGAATCTGTCAGAACCATCTGATAAGGCTAAATACTCCTGCAAGACCGATAGTGAACTAGTACCGTGAGGGAAAGGTGAAAAGTACCCTGAATAAGGGAGTGAAATAGATCCTGAAACCGTTTGCTTACAAGCGGTCGGAGCATCATAAGATGTGACGGCGTGCCTTTTGCATAATGATCCTACGAGTTACTCGTCACTGGCAAGGTTAAGGACTTTAGGTCCGCAGCCGAAGCGAAAGCAAGTCTGAATAGGGCGTATAGTCAGTGGCGGTAGACGCGAAACCGAGTGATCTACCCATGGGCAGGTTGAAGCTCTGGTAACACAGAGTGGAGGACCGAACCGGTTGATGTTGAAAAATCTTCGGATGACCTGTGGGTAGGGGTGAAAGGCCAATCAAACTCGGAAATAGCTCGTTCTCCCCGAAATGCTTTTAGGAGCAGCGTTATGTTATAGAGTAGTAGAGGTAGAGCTACTGGTTGGATGCGGGGGCTTCATCGCCTACCAAATCCTGTCAAACTCCGAATGCTACTACTTGTTTCATAGCAGTGAGGGCATGGGTGCTAAGGTCCATGTCCGAGAGGGAAAGAACCCAGACCATCTGCTAAGGTCCCCAAATGTATACTAAGTTGATCAAACGTGGTCAGACTGCTTAGACAGCTAGGATGTTGGCTTGGAAGCAGCCATTCATTTAAAGAGTGCGTAACAGCTCACTAGTCGAGCGGTCCGGCGTGGATAATAATCGGGCATAAGTATACTACCGAAGCAATGGACATGAAAATGTGGTAGGGGAGCATTCTAGTTGCGCCGAAGGTGAATCGTGAGGTTTGCTGGAGCGGCTAGAAAAGAAAATGTAGGAATGAGTAACGATAAAGCGGGTGAGAAACCCGCTCGCCGAAAATCTAAGGTTTCCTCAGCTATGCTAATCAGCTGAGGGTTAGTCGCGACCTAAGGCGAACCCGAACGGGGTAGTCGATGGACAACAGGTTAATATTCCTGTACTTGTTTATACTGCGATGGGGTGACGATGTACTGAAAGCACCGCGCACTGACGGAATAGTGCGTTGAAGACTGTATCTATAGGACCTGTAGGCAAATCCGCAGGACCTGGAGAAGGTCGATAGTACCGAGAGTCTTCGGACAATCGGATAGTGTGCCTAAAAACATCCAAGAAAAACCTCTAAGCTTCAGGTATAAACAACGCGTACCGTAAACCGACACAGGTAGATGGGATGAGAATTCTAAGGCGCTCGAGTGATTCATGGCTAAGGAACTAGGCAAAATAGTCCCGTAACTTCGGGAGAAGGGACGCCCCCTTATGGGGGGCCGCAGTGAAAAGGCCCAGGCGACTGTTTATCAAAAACACAGGACTCTGCTAAATCGAAAGATGATGTATAGGGTCTGACACCTGCCCGGTGCTGGAAGGTTAAGAGGAGATGTTAGCTTCGGCGAAGCATTGAATTGAAGCCCCAGTAAACGGCGGCCGTAACTATAACGGTCCTAAGGTAGCGAAATTCCTTGTCGGGTAAGTTCCGACCTGCACGAATGGTGTAACGATCTGGGCACTGTCTCAGCCATGAGCTCGGTGAAATTGTAGTATCGGTGAAGATGCCGATTACCCGCAGCGGGACGAAAAGACCCCGTGAACCTTCACTACAACTTTGTATTGACATTGGACAAGAGATGTGTAGGATAGGTGGGAGACTTTGAAGCGTTGTCGCTAGGCAGCGTGGAGTCAACCTTGAAATACCACCCTTCGCTTGTTTGATGCCTAACCCCGCAAGGGGGACAGTGCATGGTGGGTAGTTTGACTGGGGTGGTCGCCTCCAAAAGAGTAACGGAGGCTTTCAAAGGTATCCTCAGTACGCTTGGTAACCGTACGTAGAGTGCAATGGCACAAGGATGCTTGACTGTGAGACTAACAAGTCGAGCAGGTACGAAAGTAGGACATAGTGATCCGGTGGTTCCGCATGGAAGGGCCATCGCTCAAAGGATAAAAGGTACTCCGGGGATAACAGGCTGATCTCCCCCAAGAGCTCACATCGACGGGGGGGTTTGGCACCTCGATGTCGGCTCGTCACATCCTGGGGCTGGAGAAGGTCCCAAGGGTTGGGCTGTTCGCCCATTAAAGTGGCACGCGAGCTGGGTTCAGAACGTCGCGAGACAGTTCGGTCTCTATCTGCTGTGGGCGTTGGAAATTTGAGAGGAGCTGACTTTAGTACGAGAGGACCGAGTTGGACAGCCCTCTAGTGTACCTGTTGTTTCGCCAGAAGCATCGCAGGGTAGCTACGGCTGGTTGGGATAAGCACTGAAAGCATATAAGTGCGAAGCCCACCTCAAGATGAGATTTCCCTTAAGGGTCGTTCGAGATGAGGACGTTGATAGGCTTCAGGTGTAAAGGCAGTAATGTCATAGCCGAGAAGTACTAATTACCCGTGGCTTTCTAAGACGAAGACTTTATATGTTCATATACCAATGTGTTAACGCATTTAAACTTATTTAAAGTTTATGGTGGTTATCGCAGTGTGGATCACCTCTTCCCATTCCGAACAGAGAAGTTAAGCACATTAGCGCCGATGGTACTGGGTTTCCGGGAGAGTAGGTCGCCGCCATTTTTCAGACCCAATCTAGTTTTACTAGGTTGGGTTTTTTTATGCGCTAAAGTCTGGCTTTAAGCGTTATTGATCCATTATTGATTAAGTTTATGCCCTTATGAGGCCCTTCTTACTGACTTCTTTACTCTTGTTATTTTCTGCTGGCGTTTTTGCTCAATCAGATACGACTGGTCTGTTGGAAGCGGACACGATTGAAAATAGCATTCACTCTTTTAGGTCTTATACCGCTGCGTCAAACGTAGCGTATTCTCAAGGTTTTTTCGTCAGTATAGAAAAGGAGCCAACAGATAGTCTTACGCTTCTGTTGAATGATCGTGTAGAATCTGAAATCTGGAGGTCTAAATCATGGGAGTGGACGCAGAGAGAGAATTCCGCAATAGGAGGTATACAGTACGATGCATTAAATCCGTATATATCACCAGAATTAGATGGTTGGCATCAGTTTTCAAGATCTTATTTATCAATGCCCAATTACCACAGTGCCAGTTCACCTAAAACGGACCTAACTGTCCTTACGGGAATAGGAGGCGGTCAGCTTTTCGGTTTGAAGACCATGTCCCCGGTTGATTCCGCAAAGCAATTGTGGGTAGATTATTTGCGTTCGAATGCTTTAGGATTATACCGCAATGAAGGTACGGACGGTCATGAGCTCAACATTAAGATGCGTCAAGACGGTGTGTACAAGGATGGTAAACGAACGTTACCACTTCACGGTTTTGAGTTTAGTTACTTCAGCTCAAGAAGTGGTCAGAACGGCGGGCTTAATTCTCCTGATTTCTTTGAAAGTAATGTGCCCACTTTACGTAGAAACTATAGTGTCGCAAACGATCGAGGCGAACTGTATGAAGAACAGCTACGTTTTATGTACTACCGTCATTTAAGTGATGTTACATTAAAAGCTCAACTTAAGAGCGCGGCATGGGCAGTGCAAAGTGATTTACAACAGACGGAGTATTTCTGGGACAGTACTGATGTAATACCACAACTAGATAGCCGAACGCTTTATTACAATGATTCATTACGACTGACGAGTGCGGAGGTCACTCTGCATTACGATAAGACTTTGGGAGGACTTGGTGTAAACGGGGCTTACTACGCCATAAACGCCCATGCAGGGATAGAAAACCTAAGGAGTAATTCAGGAGGTTGGGATGCCTTTAGAACAGATAGTAGTGCAGTTTCAGAGGCTTTTGATAACATAGTACAACCATATGTCAGAGCCCAAGGCACTTTAGCCTTAGAACGGGACGGGCTATTATCATTTCGTGGTACATATGCAGTCAATATCATTGGCTTCAATGCCGGAGGTTATGACCTACGGAATAATATTTCTGTACCGAAGATTCCTGGCGATTTTACTATTGGCGTTAATTTCCTTCACCAACCACAGATGTACCGATTTGAGCAACTCTATGGATATTCATATGACTTTAGGGATATCGAGCTTTCTTACTTTAAGAATGAGGTAGCGTTAGATTGGAATCAAGGGGAGCGTTGGAAAAAGGAGTTGCTCCTGTACGGGGCAAAGATAGGAGGGATGCGTTACCTCGAGTCATTCGATGAATTGGCAACTTGGGACGGCACCTACGCTCGAGCACAGGTCGGATTAACGAGTGATAGAGAAGGCTTGAACTTAAGTGTTCAAGGGTATGGCGCTTACAAATCTTCGTTTGGAGGATTTACAACGCCAAATTGGGGCGGTTTTACAGAGGTGAATTATAAAACGAGTATCGGAAATAGGTTTGAGTTGAAGGCTGGAGTCAATGTAAGTGTGGAGGATGCCTTCTATACGCCTACCTATCTAGTGGGTGTGCCTATCTGGGCTATGCAGACCGATCATTTAGCAGGGAGTTATCCTTGGGCAACCGCATTCTTTGAAGCACGAATAGCGAATTTTATCGCAGGCGTAAGAGTCGTAAATGCCCTTGAGGGATTAGCAGATTACAGCTATTACGCTTTTGGTGCAACTCCAAGAACAGATCGTTGGGTTCAATTGAGTGCTCGCTGGACCTTGTTCAACTAGGTCTTCTGTGGCGGCTTCTTCGCTGCAGGGAAAAGGATGTTGTTTAGAATTAAGCGGTAGCCCGGACTGTTAGGGTGGTTGTTAAGATCCGTGTGGGGATCGCCGACGCGGTGCTGGTAATCTTCTGGATCGTGTCCACCATAGAAAGTCCAGTAACCCTTGCCTTGCGTGCCGTGAATATAACGTGCTGCACCATCGACTGCATTGGAGCCTAATATGGTAGTTGTTGGTTTTAATGTCTTGGGTAAGAATGCCGTGGTTTGGCCGTAAAAGCTCTTGACAAGATCCGTGTGGTTCTGAACTAATATGGTTGGTATGACATCGTACTTCGCACTGAAGTCGAAGAGCTCAAAGTAGTCACTGTCTTCTTTCATGGAACGTACACGGCGGTCCGTAATATCGATGTTCGAATATTCGTACCGAAGGGGATTGGTTTCTAAGGTGAAATCTTTGAATGCAAAGCATGGAGCATAGTCGAGCTGGTAGGCCGCTCCCGGCGCCATGGGATCTCCATCAAACATACTTTCGCAAATATCTGTTTTTTGGGCAGCCAGTGCGATATCATATGAATCCGTGGCACTGCACATAGCGAACAAAAAGCCACCATTTTCTACAAAGGTTGTTATGGTTTTAGCGACAGCGAGTTTTTGCTGGCTCACTTTAGTGAAGCCCATTTCGAGCGCGGCTGCTTCAAAACTAGCTTTCTGGTTGATGTACCAAGCTGCATCTCTATAAGAGCCATAGAATTTGCCGTATTGTCCAGTAAAGTCTTCGTGATGCAAGTGCAGCCACTGGTAGTCGCCGAGGCTGCCATCGAGTATCTCTGTATCGTAGATGGTAGTGAACGGAATATCAGCATATTCTAAAACCATCGTTACTGCATCATCCCAGGGTTGTGCACCGTCTGGAGAATAAACGGCGATCTTTGGGACCCGTTGTAGTGCGACCGTATTGGTGTTGTTTGCGGGGCTCTTTAGATCTGCCATGAGTTGGACCAATTTGGTGGCCGAGCTTGTTTCGTAAGACACACCACGAAGAAGCGCTTGTTGAATGAGTTTTGAATCGGCGTTTAATATCGCGAAGGAACCTCCTCTATGATTTAAAAGCCAATGGCAATCGTAGCCGTCTTCTATAGCGTTGTAAAGGAGGCCATAGGCTTTTAGATGGTCGCGTTGCTGACTTTCGTCCATAGGAATAAGGACTTGGGCAGAAACAACGGTTGAAAGAAATGAGAGCGCCCACAGTAGTACGCTCAACAGCAAAGAGTGCGATTTGTGGTTAGCGTGCATGGTTTAGAAAGGTACGTCGCCGCCGTCGAGTCCAGGTGTGGGGAGGTTGGTATAACCGCCGGTATCGTCTGAATTGAATCCTGCGGATCGGGACCCAGGACCGTCGTTCATTTTACTCTCCATAGTGATGGTATCCCCTTGGTCTAGATCAGAGAATTTAGCGAGTTCTGCGATAAAGCGCAAGCGCACATCATCGAGCGAACCGTTTCTGTGTTTAGCAATAATGATTTCCGCCTGTCCCATTGAAGAATCGCCATCCTCCCATTCCTCTATCTGGTAGTATTCCGGACGGTAAATGAAGCTAACGATATCGGCATCTTGCTCGATTGCACCGGATTCACGTAAATCAGATAGCTGCGGACGTTTTGATGTCGAACGAGTTTCAACAGCACGTGAGAGCTGTGAAAGAGCGATTACGGGTACGTTCAATTCCTTCGCAACGGATTTGAGCGAGCGGGAGATGGTCGAGATTTCCTGCTCACGGTTTCCTTGCGATTTAGAGCCCCCTACAGTCATGAGCTGCAAGTAATCGATAATGATTAAATCCAGGCCTTGGGTGGAGTGGAGACGACGCACTTTAGCACGAAGGTCGAAAACACTCAAGGCAGGCGTATCGTCGATAAAGAGTTTTGCTTTTTCAAGGTCCTTTACACCGGAGGTTAATTGGTTCCATTCCCCGTCTGTAAGGTCTCCTTTACGCAGTTTTTCTGAGTTGATGCCCGTTTCGGAAGAAATGATACGAGTGATTAATTGGACCGAAGACATCTCAAGTGAAAATACCGCCACTCGCTTTTGATGGTCAATAGCCATGTTGCGAGCCATTGAAAGTACGAATGCTGTTTTTCCCATACCCGGACGAGCAGCAAGAATAATCAAATCCGACGGTTGCCATCCAGAGGTTACACGATCCAATGCTGCAAAACCGGAAGGGACTCCGGAAAGGCCTTCTTGTTTTGAAATGGTTTCGATTCGATCCAATGCTTGGCGAATTAAATCTTCCGCACTTTCGTAGTTCCGCTTAAGGTTACCTTGCGCCACTTCGAAAAGCTTTTGCTCAGAAGTATCTAATAGTTCGAGAACGTCTGTAGTTTCGTCAAAGGCGCTTTCGATGATTTCACTTGAAATACGGACCAATTCTCTTTGGATGTGCTTCTGCAAAACAATGCGCGAGTGGTACTCAATGTGTGCACCTGAGCTGACTTTTTGACTCAATTGGGCAAGGTAGCGCTCCCCACCGGCCTGCTTCATTAGACCTTCCTTGCGTAATTCTGCCGAAACGGTCAGAATATCGACAGGTTGGTTGTCTCCAAAAAGGCTGCCAATGGCTTTGTAAATAAGCTGGTGTTGCTCTTTGTAAAACGCCTCTGGATGAAGGATATCAATGACTCTTGAAAGCGCATTTTTATCAATCAAAAGCGCACCCAATACTGCTATCTCCAAATCAACAGCTTGTGGAGGTACACGTCCTCCTGCAGTTAGATTGGTCGTTTTACCGGAAGGTCTTCCCGGTGCACCAGCATTTTTATTATTGGGTTGTTCAGCCACAGTTTGTGTTATTCAGCAAAGACTCCCATACTGAAGAATTTCTCCATACGCGCTTCTACACGCTCTTGTGGATCCATTTTCAAAAGGACTTTGGTATGTTTAGTAATTTCTCTTTTTACAATTTCGAACATGGCGTCTGGGTTCGCATGTGCACCGCCTAAGGGCTCTTTGATAATGCCGTCAATGAGACCGTTCTTTTTCATGTCTTTCGCAGTGAGTTTTAGTGCATCTGCTGCGGTTTCCTTGTAATCCCAAGTACGCCACAAAATAGAAGAACAGCTCTCAGGAGAGATCACGCTGTACCACGTGTTCTCAAGCATTAAAACTTTATCTCCTACACCTATGCCGATTGCACCTCCTGAAGCACCTTCACCAATGATGATGCAGATGACAGGTACTTTTAGGCGCGACATCTCCATGATGTTTTTGGCAATCGCTTCACCTTGACCGCGTTCCTCGGCTTCAAGACCTGGGAATGCTCCCGGTGTGTCGATTAAGGTGATAATAGGACGACCATATTTTTCAGCTTGCTTCATAAGACGTAGGGCCTTACGGTATCCTTCTGGGTTTGCCATACCAAAATTGCGGTACTGACGCATTTTTGTATTGACGCCTTTTTGTTGTCCAATGAACATGTAGGATTGGTCGCCGATCATTCCCCAGCCTCCAATCATTGCTTTATCGTCTTTCACCCCGCGATCACCATGCATTTCGATGAAGTTTCCTTCTGTGATAGCATTGATGTATGCCTGAGTGTAAGGACGTTGCGGGTGACGAGATAATTGGACACGTTCCCACGCGCTCAGATTGCCGTAAATTTTCTTTTTAGCCTCATCGAGTTTCTGGCGGATATCGTCGATACTTTTCGCCATATCTACACCGGTTTCATCTGCCAGCTCTAGGGCCTTAGATAGTTGAACCTCAAGTTCTTCGATGGGTTTCTCAAATGATAAATAATCCATAATTACTTTCTGAATCGGTCGTGCAAAATACAAAGTCCTTAGGACCCGGACTTCCTTTTTTGTGCTTTTATAATCCCATTGGCGATCACGGTCCCTAAAATAATGAGAACACCTAAGTAAAATTGGGGATTCATATTCTCTTCGGCACCGAAAAGTAAAGCCGCTAGTAGAATACCATAAACAGGTTCTAGATTGATAGCGAGCATGACACTAAACGGTGATAGTCGTTTGAGTAGTTCAACACTTTTAATGAAGGGGTAGGCGGTGCACAAAAGCGCTAAAACCGCAAGGAACCACCAATCGTTTCCTGTAGTCGCCCAGAGTGTCATGGGGTTATGACTCCCTGCTATAAGGTCGTAGAGCGCTACACCAACAAAGGCAAAGGAGAGTTCCCAAAAAGTAACTTGAACGGGCAGTGGGTACCGTGCCACCAGCTGCTTATTTAAAATACTAAAACTCGCGCTTAAGGAAGCACTGAAAAGTGCAATGAGTAGGCCCAATTGGTAATTCGTCAGTGTATAACCTGCCCAAGCGTAATTTTTTATGGAAGCCGCGTTGGGTTCTTCATAAAAGACGATTACAATTCCTACAACCACAATAGCGCCTAATGCCAGTTCTATAGGATCTAATTTCCCTTTATTCAAAATAGGATTGAGCAAGGCGGAAAACAATGCGCCAGTTGAAACTCCAGCTAAAGTGATACTGACATTGGCAATTTTAATGGCACCAAAGAAAGTGATCCAATGCACTGCGATCAATATGCCGCATAAGGCCATAAACCAAAGTTCTTTTGTACTTGCGCCGAACGGACGCTTTTTCCAAAGCATGTATCCTGCAATGGCGACTGAGGTAAGTGCCGTTCTATTGAACACAAGCGAAAGAGCGTCGATTGAAATGTAGCGTCCTAAGATGGCGGTAAAACCCCAAATGAAGACGATGAAGTGAAGACTTAATTGGTCTTTAAAGTGACTGCTCAGTGGTTTCATTAGCGGCGTTATTTTGGAGCCGCACTGTAGCGCCAAAGTGCGATTGTAGCAAATACAATATTAGGTATCCAGACTGCAAATTCAGCAGGTTGTATCCCAATCCATTCTAACGGTCCTCCTAGTAGTCCCTCTGAACTGAGTAATCCCGTTTTCGCAAACGTTTCAGAAAGCTGCATGAAAAAAATGTAGATGGCGGTTAAAACCAGTCCTATTGCGATATTTATACCCAGTCCGCCGCGCTTCTTTTGACTCGCGAGCCCTACGGCTAACAAAACAAAAACATAAGAACTGACGGGGTAGGACGTTCGGCGTTGCATTTCCATTTGGTAGGAGGCAATGTTTTCGTTTCCAGTGAGCTCTTCCTGAGCAATGAATCGGCTCAATTCTTTACTGTTCATTGTAGCGATGGAATTAAGCTTGGGGGCGATTTGCTCTGAAGTAAAGGCAAGGGCGGTATCCATTCTTCGGCCGAAAGAGATTTGCTCACCCCCCTTTTCATCTAGCGTGCGGAGTCTAAAGTTGTCTAGGCGCCACCGTCCAGTGGCGGTATCTAAGCGGACAAAATCTGCGGAGAGTTTGCTTTTAAGTTGGTGGTCTTCAAAAACCTCATAGGTCATTTGGTACCCGCTCTCGCGCACCCCTGAGAAGGTTTCAAAATAGACATAGTGCCCGGGCAGCACTTGGCGGTGCATTTTCTGACTGATCGGGCGGTTGACACCGGTCACGTATTTTTCTTCAAATGCAATGCGTTTAATGTTCGTTTGTGGAACGAGTAAATGATTCAGCGTCAGCGATAGAGCGCAAATGATCGAGGCACCGATAAAATAGGGACGGAGCAGGCGACGAAAGCTGGTCCCTGAGGTTAAGATGGCTACAATTTCAGAATTGGACGCCATTCTAGAGGTAAACCAAATGGTTGAAATAAATAAAATCAGTGCGCTGAAAAGGTTGCCGTAAAAAGCGATGAAGTTGATGTAGTAATCAAAGATAATTTCGTTCATCGACGCGCCGTTTTGGAAATCGTCCAATTTCTCGCTGATATCAAAAACCACTGCAATGGAAAGAATCAATACCATCGTAAGGAAGAAACTCCCGATGAATTTGAGCAATATGTATCGATCCAATTTATTCATACTACAACCGCTGCTCTAATTTTGGCAGTATTTGGTTTTTCCATGACGCAAAGTCTCCTGCGATAATGTGTTCGCGCGCTTGTTCCACAAGCCAGAGGTAGAAACGAATGTTGTGCAAGGAGGCAATTTGTGCTCCCAGGCTCTCTTTGCTGTGGATGAGGTGACGTACATAGGCTTTGGTATATTGAATATCTACGAAGCTCGTTCCGTTTAGATCCAATGGCTCATGTACGTTCTCCCATTTTTTATTTCGCAGATTTAGGATGCCTTCACTCGTGAAGATTTGACCGTTGCGACCGTTTCTTGTGGGCATTACACAATCAAACATGTCTATTCCTAAACTGATGTTTTCTAATATGTTGGCGGGCGTACCTACACCCATGAGATAACGCGGTTTATCCTTCGGTAGTATGGCGCAGGCCCCCGCTGCATGCTTGTACATTTCTTCCGCAGGTTCCCCCACACTCAGTCCGCCAATGGCATTGCCGTCGGCATTTTTACTGGCTATATATTCCGCACTTTCGTTGCGCAAGTCCTCGTAGGTAGAACCTTGAATGATAGGAAAGAGGGTTTGTTGATACCCGTAAAGTGGATCCGTTTCATTGATCCTATTGAAACAACGGTCCAGCCACCTGTGCGTCATCTGCATCGATTGCTTTGCGTATTCATAGGTGCTGGGGTACGGCGGGCATTCGTCAAATGCCATGATGATATCTGCGCCAATTTCACGCTGAATATCCATCACCCGCTCCGGTGTAAACAAATGTTTCGTGCCATCGATATGGCTTGCAAAGGTGGCACCTTCCTCAGTGATTTTGCGCTGATTCGCGAGGCTATAAACCTGGTAACCACCGCTATCGGTAAGAATGGGGCGGTCCCACCCATTGAATTTATGCAATCCACCTGCCGCTTTTAAAATATCCGTACCCGGACGCAAAAACAGGTGGTAGGTATTTCCCAAGATGATTTGAGCCTTAGTGTCCTCTCGTAAATCTTTAGTGTGCACCCCTTTAACCGTACCGGCTGTGCCAACGGGCATAAATATGGGCGTCTGTATGGTTCCGTGATCCGTGGCGATGGTTCCGGCACGTGCAGCACTCTTAGGATCGTTATGTTCTAAAGTAAATTTCATTGTACGCAAAAGTACGGCACCCGCGCTATCTTTGGTCCATGCAAACAGTAGAACTCATCTATTCACATTTTCCGGATTTAACAGAACGCCAACGGCACCAGTTCGCAGCGCTCCAAGACGTATACACGGAATGGAACGCCAAGATTAACGTCATTTCACGTAAGGACATGGAGTCTTTCTACGAGAAACACGTCTTACACTCCTTAGGTATCGCAAAAGTATATTCCTTTAAGCCCGGTCAGAAGGTGCTTGATGTAGGAACTGGCGGAGGTTTCCCCGGTATACCGCTCGCCATTCTTTTTCCAGATACGCAATTCCATCTCGTGGATTCCATTGGAAAAAAAATCAAGGTAGTTTTGGCAGTGGCTGAAGCTTTAGATTTGGAAAATGTTCGTGCAGATCACGGCCGTGCTGAAGAATTTAAAGGGCCGTATGACTTCGTGGTTTCGCGCGCGGTAACCCAAATGCAACGCTTTGTACCCTGGATTAAAGGTAAAATTTCGCAAAAGAACCTAGATACGGATAGGATCAATGGTTTATTGTATTTGAAGGGCGGTGACCTTGCAGAGGAGCTTGGCACCATGAAGGCGCGGATCTCCAACCTTTCGAATTTTTTCACTTCAGAATTCTTTGAAACGAAAAAAGTTGTCTACCTACCGAAAAGCGAAATCAACCAATTTAGAGGATAAAAAAAGGCGCCCATTGGGCGCCTTTTTCATGTAATTCAAAATTTTTCGCTTAGCCCAAGAATGGGTAGCGGTAGTCCGTTGGTGGAACCAACGTCTCTTTGATTGTACGCGCATTGACCCAACGCAATAGGTTGAGGTAAGATCCCGCTTTATCATTCGTTCCCGATCCACGTGCACCTCCAAAAGGCTGTTGGCCTACAACGGCACCCGTAGGTTTATCGTTGATATAGAAATTACCCGCTGCATTTTCTAGTGCTTTGGCAGCTTCAATCGCTTTGTAACGATCGCCAGAGAAAATAGAACCGGTTAAAGCATAGTCAGAGGTGCTGTCTACTAATTCGAGCATAGCGTCCCAATCTGCATCAGCATAAACATAAATGGTCAATACCGGGCCGAAGATCTCTTCCACCATGGTACGGAACTTAGGGTTAGAAGTTACCACAACAGTGGGCTCAATAAAGTAACCCTTGCTCTTGTCGTATCCGCCACCTGCGATGATTTCCGCATCGCTTTGTTCTTTCACATATTCGATGTATGAAGCAATTTTGTCAAATGCTTTTTCATCAATAACCGCATTGATGAAGTTACCCATATCTTCTGGGGTACCCATTTTGAATGTAGCGATATCCGCAACCAATTCTTCTTTTACGGCAGGCCACATACTCTCTGGAATGTAAGCGCGCGATGCAGCAGAACATTTCTGACCTTGGAATTCGAAAGCTCCACGAGCTAGCGCTGTACTCACCTCTTTGCTTTTTGCTGAAGGATGTGCAACAACAAAATCTTTTCCTCCCGTCTCCCCAACAATACGTGGGTAGCTGCGGTATTTTTTGATGTTTGCTCCGATGGTCCCCCAAAGACTTTGGAATACACCGGTTGAGCCCGTAAAATGTATACCGGCAAACTCTTTATGGTTAAATATCACATCACCTGCAACGGGTCCGCTAACGTACACGAGGTTGATTACACCTGCGGGAAGGCCAGCTTCCATGAAGATGTCCATGACGACATTGGCAGAATAAATTTGAGAATTGGCCGGCTTCCAAACCACCGTATTTCCCATTAAGGCTGCGGAGGCTGGTAAATTTCCTGCAATGGCCGTAAAGTTGAACGGTGTCAAAGCAAATACAAAACCTTCAAGCGGGCGGTATTCCAGACGGTTCCACACGCCAACTGAACTTTCCGGCTGTTCACTGTAAATCTGGGTCATGTATTCCACATTGTAACGCAAGAAATCAATCAACTCGCATACGGAGTCAATCTCGCTCTGAAAGCAATTTTTTCCTTGCGCCAGCATGGTTGCAGCGTTTAAGCGGTAGCGGTATTTCGTACTGATCAACTCCGCAGCTTTAAGGAAAATTGCAGCGCGGTGTTCCCACGGCATATCTGCCCATTGCTTGCGTGCTTCTAATGCCGCATCGATGGCTGCGCTCACATGACTTGCATCACCTTTGTGAAAGACGCCTAATTTGTGTTGGTGGTCGTGAGGTGGCGCTAATTCACCTGTGTTTCCTGTACGCACTTCTTTACCAGCGATGTACATAGGTACATCTACGGTACTGTTGTATTGCTCTTTATAGGCGGCTAGTAGCGCTTCGCGCTCTGGGGTTCCGGGCGCATAATCGTAAATAGGTTCATTGGTGGCTGCGGGTACTTGAGAAATTCCGTTCGACATATTCGTGGGATTTGGTTCTTTAATTATCCCACCAAAGTTACACACTAGAGATTGGAATTGCAGGAACTCTGCACACGATTAACATACCGTCTAAAATTGTTGATTACCCGTGAAAAATAACCTAAACTTTTCGTCACTCGTCCATGTTGCCTTTTTTCATCCGTGTAACTTTGTCGTTCACAATAATGCAAACTATGAAAACGCATAATTTCTCAGCTGGACCTTGTATCCTTCCAGGGCAAGTTTTTGAAGAAGCTTCGCAAGCACTAATAGACTTTGATAACCTAGGGCTGTCAGTAGTTGAAATTTCTCACCGCAGCAAGAATTTCGTTGCCGTGATGGATGAGGCAGTCGCTCTAGTTAAGGAGCTGCTGAGTGTTCCAGAATCACATGAAGTGGTTTTCTTACAGGGTGGAGCATCCTTGCAATTTGCGATGGTTGCTTTTAACTTTTTAAGTGAATCGGGTGCTGCGGAATATCTCGATACAGGTGCTTGGGCATTTAAAGCGCACAAAGAAGCAGCGGGTTTAGGTAGTGCGACTATTATCGCATCGTCTAAGGAGAAGAACTATAATTTTATTCCCAAAGGGTATTCCATTAACCCGGATGCGGATTACTTCCACTGTACTTCCAACAATACCATTTACGGTACACAAATGAAGTCGTTTCCAGCGACTAACGTACCGGTCATTTGCGATATGAGTTCAGATATTTTCTCACGTTCGATAGATGTGAGTAAATTCGATTTGATTTACGCCGGTGCGCAAAAGAATTTAGGTCCTGCTGGGGCGACAATGGTCATAGTACGAAAGGATGCTCTAGGGAAGTCTGGACGTTACATTCCTACGATGTTGAAATACCAAACACACATCGATAAAGGAAGTATGTTCAATACACCACCCGTTTTCTCTGTCTACGTGAGTATGTTGACGCTGCGATGGTTGAAAGAAAAGGGGGGCGTAGAAGCCATTGAAGCGCGCAATGAGGCAAAAGCTGCACTGTTATATAATGAGATTGATCGCAACCCACTTTTCGTTGGAACTGCAGCTGTCGAAGACCGTTCGACTATGAACGCATGTTTCTTATTGAAAGATGAAGCACATAAAGTTGCTTTCGATGATTTGGTTAAAGCGGAGAAAATCAATGGTATCAACGGTCACCGCGATGTTGGTGGTTACCGTGCATCAATGTACAATGCATTAGGCTTGGAAAGTGTTCAGATTTTAGTCAACTGTATGAAAGAATTAGAAAAAACACACGCATGAAAGTATTAGCAAACGACGGAATTTCAGCTTCGGGTATCGCAGCTATAGAGGCCTCAGGTCACGAATTAATAACTGTAAAAGTAGCTCAAGAGCAACTCGAGTCTTACGTCAATGAACATCAGATTGATGTTGTTTTGGTACGTTCAGCGACCACTGTACGAAAGGAGTTGATCGATGCATGTCCTTCACTAAAAGGAATCGGTCGCGGTGGCGTTGGTATGGATAATATCGATGTTGAGTATGCTCGTGAAAAAGGCTTGAAGGTGTTCAACACGCCCGCAGCCTCCTCAGATTCGGTCGCTGAATTGGTCATGGGTCACATGCGTACGCTGGTGCGTTTCCTGCACGATTCCAATAGAAACATGCCTTTAGACGGTGATACGAAATTTGCAAGCATGAAAAAGGCATTTGCGGGCGGTATGGAATTGCGCGGCAGAACTTTGGGTATCGTCGGATTCGGTCGTATCGGCCAAGCCTTGGCTAAATTAGCCATAGGTGCAGGTATGGAGGTCGTTTTCTCTGATATGCACAATGACAATATTGACGTGGCATTGGAATTCTTCGACGGCCAATCATTAAGTTTTACGTGTAAAAATGTAGGCTTGGAAGGTGTGTTGGCACAATCGGATTTTATTTCACTACATGTACCAGGTGGCGATTTGATTGGCGCAGCTGAAATCGCGAAAATGAAGGACGGTGTATTTTTGTTAAATGCTGCACGTGGCGGAGTAATTAATGAAGAGGCATTGCTTGATGCCCTTGAGAGCGGCAAAGTAGCTGGTGCAGGACTAGATGTCTTTAAAAACGAACCTACACCAGCAGTGAAGGTGTTGATGAATGGAAAAGTGAGTTTAACGCCTCACATTGGCGCTGCGACTGGTGAAGCACAAGATCGTATTGGGACTGAATTAGCAGCCCACATTGATTCGCTTGCTGCGAGTCTTTAAGTAGTACTCAAAACTTTTTGGTGAGCCCTGCGGATTCCGCGGGGCTTTTCTTTTATGATTACGTAATTTCACGGCAAGAACCACCAACAGTATTCAGTTATGCTCCGACCTTTCAAAGCGGTGCGCCCGACGCGCGACAAGGCTTATTTAGTAGCCACTCGTTCCTACATCACGTATGGCCCAGAGGAGCTTGATGATAAATTGTCAAACAACCCGTATACTTTTCTACACGTCATTAACCCGAATGCCTTTCCGGAACTGCACTATAAGGAACGATTCAGTGCGGTTCGTAGTCGTTACAATCGATTTGAGAAAGAAGGCATTTTCATACAAGAGGATCAGCCAACGTATTACCTATACGAACAAAGGACACCAACGGCTACTTATACCGGTGTTATTGGATTACTTGATGCCGAAAGTGTAGCGAATGGAATGACCTTGCCGCACGAGAAAACCATTGCAAAGCGTGAGCACATATTTGCTCGGTATTTGAGCATTACAGGGTTTCAAGCGGAACCTGTTCTGGTCTTTGGTTCGGTAAATGATGCTTACAAGGAAAGGGTAGCGCATATCAAAGAGGATCGTCCTGAATACGAATTCTCGTCAACTGACGGATACCTTCATCGCATGTGGGTAGTGCCGCAACATCAGGCGAGCGAACTCGCAAGTTTCTTTGAACAGTCAGGCACGAAATATATCGCCGACGGACACCACCGTTTAGCCTCCTCAGTGCTCGTTGCTCAGGATGCAAAAGATAATCCACTAGCTCAAGGCGTCCTTTGCATGTTTATGGCGGAGGAACAAGTCGGAATCGAATCTTTTGAACGTTGGTTCGATTTAAGTAAGGATTCATTTGATCTTTCTGATCTAGAGCCTCATTATATCCTAGAACGTATCGGAGGGCCCACGGACGATTTTAATGGAGTCAGTTTCCAATGCTTTTTTGCAGGCAAATGGTATGCATTACACAGCCGATTTTCAACCGAAGAGATTTTGCCTTCTCAAGAATTGCTGGATACCATTCTACACCCGCTACTTGATGTTGTAGATCCGAGAAACGATGCGCGTTTACAGTATCACAGACAGACACAATCGGACCGTAGTAATGAGATGGTAAGAAAGGGGTATGCTCTAGGATTTCGCTTACCCCCGGTAAGTGTAAAACTATTGAAAGAAATCGCTGTTAACAAAGGGTCTATGCCGCCCAAGAGCACGTATATTGAGCCTAAATTAAGAAGCGGTTTGCTCCTTCATCTTTTTAAATGACACGAATACAATCAGCTTTAACAACAGTTCGCGCTTCGCTACAGGAAGGGGTGCAGCTGGTTGCCGTAAGTAAGACAAAGCCCGTAGAACTGTTATTTGAAGCCTACGAAGCTGGGCAACGCGACTTTGGTGAGAATAAGGTTCAAGAAATGGCACTCAAAGCGGAGGCCATGCCTAAAGACATTCTTTGGCACATGATCGGTCATGTTCAAACGAATAAAATAAAGTACATGGCTCCTTTTGTCCACATGGTGCATGGCGTTGATCGAGAAAAAGTATTAAGAGAATTGGACAAGCACGCGAAGAAAGTAGACCGCGTCATCAATTGTTTGTTGCAAGTACACATCGCTCAGGAAGAGACAAAATTTGGATGGTCGATTGCTGAATTGGAAGAGGTGCTGCCCAGTTTATCCGCCTATACGAATATCAAGGTTTGTGGCTTGATGGGTATGGCGTCAAATACGGATAATCAAGATCAAATCAGTAAAGAGTTTTCCGGGTTAAGCGATTTCTACAATGCTCACGCTCAAAAGCAAGATTGGAACACATTAAGCATAGGCATGAGCGGTGATTATACCATTGCATTGGAATATGGCGCGACGCATGTGAGAATAGGGTCTGCCATATTCGGTGCAAGAACATATACGCCATGAGATTTGCCGTAATTGACATAGAGTGTACAGGCGGCACCTTTGGTTCGGAGCGAATTATTGATGTTGCCATATTCGTATTAGAAAATGGCGAAGTTGTAGACCAATTGGTGTCTCTCGTAAATCCTGAAAAAGGCATCGATCCATATGTGACTAAATTGACCGGAATCACCAATAAAATGGTGCGTACAGCTCCCAAGTTTTATGAATTGGCTAAACGGGTAGTGAAGATCACTGAAAATTGCACGTTCGTTGCGCACAACATTAGTTTTGACTACCGCGTTTTTCAACAGGAATTTGAATCTATGGGGTTCGATTATCATCGTGCGACGCTCGATACCATACCGTATTGTGAACGCATCTTCCCAGATTGGGAGAATTATGGCCTGAAAACGGTGAGTAAGGAATTGGGATTGGTAAATTCATCGCGCCACAGAGCAGAGGGCGATGCGAGGTTAACATTAGAGCTCCTGAAAATTTTGCTTGAAAAAGATCGTGATGCTTACTTGAGTAAGGTGCATGTCAGTAAAGAGGCGAGCGTTCGACGAAATCCATTTAAGCTGCAGGTAAAAAACATGCAGAATAAAGTGGGAATCTATTACATCTATAATGAGGGAGGCGAGGCTATTTATGTAGGGTCCAGTAAGGATCTTCAGAACAGCATCAATCGTCATTTTGTTGCAGACAATAAAATAGCCCTGGCCTTACAGAGTGAGGCAACAACACTTGAAGTCGAAGAGCTAGGTAATGAGGCTGTCGCTGAGGTATTAGTGCGCTCCACCTTAGATAAGCATCGTCCCGTGTATAATGTCACTAAGAAGAAACACTTTTTGAATTTCGGTATTTTTATAGATGCTAAAAAAGGCGCGGAAATAGACCATGTGCGCATCTTCCCGGTTCGTTATAAAGCACCAGATTTTTATTTCGAAGGTCCTAAATCCATCTATCCGTGGTTGCAAAAAATGATGATGTCAGAAGGCTTAGATCCCCATACATTCCTCTTAGATAGAGATCGGGAGCACTATAATAAACATACGCGGAATTTACAGTGGAAAGCTAAAAATAAGCGTGTGGGAATAAGTACTCTTCGCAGTTACATGTTGCCTCAAGAAGGGGTGTTGGTTGGGCCCGGTCGTAAATCAACGGAACAATGTGCCATTATCGTCGAAAACTACCGCGTTTTAGGGTATACCTATTTTTATCTTGCGACAGACTCTACGAACGTAGCACAATTAAAGAAACGCATGGTACATCTTGAAAGTGATGCATATACCGTGGGGGTGATGCACCACTTTCTTCAAAAGGGCTATCTCAAAGTATTGGATTAATTACTTGAAAAAATAAGTAAGACTTACCATGATTTGGCTGCGTCTCGCATCTAAATCAAAGCTGTAATCTGTACCTCCGTTATCGGTATAGATAACGTTTCTAGACAGCATTCCAAAGCCACCTTCGTATTTCACTTCTCCCATGAGACGCCAGAGCTTTAGTCCCGCTTGAATATGCCAGCCCCAAGTCAGGTTAGCTTCTTGGTCGCTAGACCACAGTGCGCTGGCATTCGCAAAAGGTAAAGACGGTGTACCACCTAAGCCAGCGTACGCTGGCCCAAATTTAGCGCCAGCACTTATCGGGAAATCTAAGCGTCTCACTGTGGAGCTAAGGTCAACTTCCTGTCCTCCGTCCGTTATAATAAGTGTCTCTTTAAACTGCGTATAGAGGGCTTCGCCATGAACGTAAACAGGTACTAATGGGAGACTGATTCGAGTAATACCTCCAAAGTGAAATCCGTTTTGAAAATCCGTCTGCAGGTTTGTGATATCGTAGGTCTGGTCGTTGTAGATCGTGAGTATATCCGCGGCGCTGAGCGCATTTTGCGGATAATTTACGCCGCCTTTTACGCCAAATTTAATCACCTTAAACTGCCCAAAGCTGAGGGTAGAGATGAGTAAGAAAGCGATAAGAGACAGATTGTATTTCATAAACAGTTACCTAGGCATAAACAAAAATAGTTCCAAATTATATATTGTCTACCCTGAAAAGGTTGAGAGGTAGTTTTCAACGTTCGTGTGAATGCGTGTTTCAACCGCCATCTCACTTACTTTATTGAATGGTTTTCCAGTGATTTTCTCAAACAGTTCTTGGTATCGATTGCTGACCAATTGGACGAAATCATCCGTCATCTCAGGTACTTGTTGACCTTCCTTGCCTTGGAATCCGTTTTCCATTAGCCATTCTCGAACAAACTCCTTAGAAAGTTGACGCTGCGGCTCGTTCGCGTTTTGCCGCTCCTGATAACCCTCTGCATAGAAATAACGCGAACTATCAGGTGTGTGAATTTCGTCAATAAGTACGATGGTGCCATCAGCGAGTTTTCCAAACTCATATTTCGTATCCACAAGAATGAGCCCGCGTTCGGCGGCCATTTCTGAGCCGCGTTTGAATAGGGCACGGGTGTATTGTTCGAGTAGAAGGTAATCCGCTTCACTTACGATGCCTTTTGCAATAATAGCTTCACGCGAAATATCCTCATCATGCGCGCCGTGTTCGGCTTTCGTTGCAGGAGTAATAACGGGTTCAGGGAAGGCACCGTTTTCTTTCATTCCCTCCGGTAGTGTAACCCCGCATAATTCACGAATGCCGCTTTTGTAGGTTCTTGCAGCATGCCCTGCGAGGTAACCGCGAATGACCATTTCTACTTTGAACGGTTCCGCTCGATGGCCTATGGTAACCTGGGCATCCGGAGTTGCAAGTCGCCAGTTGGGCACAATGTCTTTCGTTGCCTCTAAGAAGTGCTCCGCGATCTGATTTAAAACCTGACCTTTTCCTGGTATAGGACGGGGCAGAACCACGTCAAAAGCTGAAATACGATTCGAAGCAACCATCACAAGAACATCACGCCCGATGGTATAAACGTCGCGAACTTTTCCGCGGTAGAAATGCGTTAATCCAGAAAATTTGTAGGTGGGCTCTTGATTCATGATCAATCTTTTTGTTCGTATGCTTCAATTATTTGCTTCACCAATGGATGGCGAATTACATCGCTTCCGTCAAGATAGATAAACCCAATTCCCTTTACATTTTTAAGGTAACCGACGGCTTCTTTTAATCCTGATTTTTGATGCTTTGGGAGGTCAATTTGTGAGGTGTCCCCAGTGATGATGAACCGCGCACTTTCCCCCATACGCGTTAAGAACATCTTCATTTGTGAGGTTGTTGTATTCTGGCTTTCATCTAAAATAACAAAGGCATCATCCAGAGTTCTACCGCGCATGAAAGCTAAGGGCGCAATCTCGATGGTTTTGTTTTCTAGGTAAAATTCCAATTTCTCTTTCGGAATCATGTCGCGCAATGCATCGTATAACGGCGCTAAATAGGGATCTAGTTTTTCCTTTAAATCGCCCGGTAAGAAACCAAGGTTCTCTCCTGCTTCAACTGCTGGTCGAGTAAGAATTATGCGACGTACTTCACGATTTTTTAACGCTCGAACTGCCAGAGCAACGGCAGTATAAGTTTTGCCTGTGCCGGCAGGTCCAATAGCAAATACCATATCGTTGTCTACGCTGGCTTCTATAAGCTTGTACTGATTAGGCGTCTTCGCCTTTATGATTCGCCCTGACGGTCCGTGTAAAATGACCTCATCCTTCAGTAGGGTGTAATTTTCTCTTGTAGCATCGCTCGCCTGCACAAGATTGTCAAAAGCACGCTGGTCTAGTGTTTTGTGTTTTTCAACATAGGCAAGGATACCGTCGAGTTTGTCTTCGAATTCGATGACGCTTTCTTCTGGACCGCTGACTTTTATTTTGTGGCCGCGTGCAACAATTTTCAGCTTTGGAAAGTACGTGCCTATCTGATTTAGGAACGTATTACTGGGCCCATAAAGTTGTGCTGGATCTGCCCCTGTGAGTTCAAATATGCGTTCTGTCAATTACTGCTACCTTGTATGGTGTAAATGAAGGCGGAATTGCCTTACTTTTGACAAAGTAACTACATTTTTACCAATACACAACGCGGCATTAGCCCTTCTATGGCGGTCATTACAGCAACTTCAGATTTTGGACCTAAAGACGCAACGCTTGCGAAAGCAAAAGCGCACTTTATTCGTCGTGTCAAGGAGTTGCAATGGGTAGATATTAGCCATGAGGTTGAACCGCATAATATTCAACAAGCTTCTTTCCTTTTAAAACGGGCCTTCACATCTTTCCCTCCGGGTACTATTCATGTCGTCTTCGTGGGAAGTGGTCCTCAGCAAGGATTGACTTACGTATGTGTTAAAGCAAACAAACAATATTTTATTGCAGCAAATAATGGCGTTTTGCCAAGTTTGTTGGCGGATGCTAAGATTACGGATGCAAGAGCATTAGACATTCGCGGTGTAGATCCAAATGATGTATTCGCATTGTACAGTACCGCGGCTGCACATTTAGCTGAAGGAGGAAAATTAGAATTGCTCGGTCCCGTGGTTCAGCGTATAAAGCGCATCAAAGAGCACGAGCCTATGGTTGAAGAGCAAATGATCCGTGGATCAGTTGTCTATATTGATCATTATGGAACCTGCATTACGAACATTACGAAATCTATGTTTGATGCTCAACTAAGTGGACGAAAGCCTTCAGTTGAGACGCCGCGCAACCGCAGTATTAGTCGCTTTTACGATCGTATTGGCGATGTGCCGCCGGGAAAACTCGCCGCAGTTTGGGATGAACACCAGCATCTGTGTATTGTAGTGGGAAAGAGCGGAGGCGAACACGTAAAAGGATCAAACGAACTCCTAGGTATGAAAGTGCACGATTGGGTCAGAATGGATTTTATATGATCGTTAGAATCGTTCAGTTGCCCATAACGCCAGGTTCTGAGAATGGCCAAAAATTTGAAGCACTCTTTCAGGAATACAAAACAGCTATATTGGGTACTGTGGGCTGCCAACGCATCCAATTATTGGCTGCAGACACCTGCTACTTCACCTACAGTTGGTGGGACAGTGAAACCGATTTAAATGCGTATCGAGACAGTGCCACCTTTGGGGTGGTTTGGCCTAAAACAAAAGCGCTATTTTCAGGCAAGCCCCTGGCTTGGACTTGTAACTCATTAGAGAATATGACCAAATGATTGCACAACTTCGTAAGGAACTTAAAGTCTATTTCTCAGGTATTTTAGGGTACCTAATTATTGGTATTTACCTGCTTATCAATGGATTAATGCTGTGGGTGTTTAACGGTCCCTTTAATCTCTTGGAGGGCGGTTATGCCTCTTTGGAAAACTACTTTGGTTTGGCACCTTGGGTATTTCTATTTCTCATTCCTGCTATTGGGATGCGAATTTTCAGCGACGAGCTGAAGTCTGGAATGATGGAGTTGCTTGTGGTACGTCCTATCTCCGTGGTTCAGTTGGTCTGGGCAAAATTCTTAGGGGCTTTAGTGGTGGTCTTATTAGCAGTGCTGCCAACCTTCGTGTATTTATGGAGTATAAATGCTCTAGGTTCGCCTGTTGGAAATCTTGATTGGGGTGCTGCGGTAGGCTCCTTTATTGGCCTCATTGCTTTAGGCGCTGCGTACACTGCTGTAGCTGTATTTGCAAGTGCGCTTACAACGAACAATGTTGTTGCCTTCGTACTAGGAGTAGCCTTTAATATGGGGATTTACCTGGGTTTTGAAGCTTTGGCGGACCTGTATAAATTTTCGGGTTGGGAGCTGACCGTTAGAAACCTAGGCATCAACGAGCATTACCGTTCGATGTCACGAGGGGTGATTGATGCACGTGATTTGGGTTATTTCGTGAGTTTAGTTTTGTTGTTCATCGGTGCGACTGTAGCGGTAATAGGACGCCCGCATTTAAAATCGCCTTGGGGTAAAGCTGGCGTTTACGTGGGAGCAGCAATTCTTTTACTGCTACTTTCCTTCACGGCCCGATTCCGTTTTGACCTTACCGAGGAGCAACGTTTTTCGTTGAGTGAAGGGACGGAATCTTTGCTTTCACAGATTGAAGAACCGTTATTGATTAAAGTATACTTATCGGGGGATTTTCCGGCAGGGTTTGAGCGACTTCAACGCGAGACGCAACACCAATTAGAAGAGTGGAGCGCAAAGAACGGTAACGTCTTTTTTGAGTTCATCAATCCGAACACAGTAGAAAATGCCAATGAGTTCAAAAATCAATTGGGTACCAAAGGAATTAATGCCGTGCAACTGCAAGTTCAAAATAATGACGGACAAAGTGTGCTCAACGTTTTTCCAGGGGCCATATTGAGCTATCAGGAACGCGAAGCGACTGCCGTACTATTAGAAGATGTTATGGTCTACGATCCTGCGGCGCAGGTGAATATTAGCATTCAGCAATTGGAATTTAACCTTGCAAAGGCGCTGAATACACTCCTTACCACCGACAAGCCGAAAGTCGCCATGATTACAGGACATGGTGAGCTAAGTGCTGTAGAAACAGCAGGGATAGGATTGGCGTTGAGCGAAAATTATACAGTGGACCGTTTTTCGATGACCGCGTATAAGGCATTGCCGAACGGGGACCCTGATTTGCAGGATATGGTTCGCCGCTTGAATACTTATAAATGTGCTATTGTAGCGAAGCCTACGGAAGCTTTTTCGGAATTGGATAAATACTTATTGGATCAATACGTCATGGGCGGAGGTAAGCTCATGTGGTTTATTGATGGGGTACATGCGGAAATGGACAGCTTAAGTTTTGGTCCGGAATTCTTGGCGTATCCAGCGATTTACGATCTCAATATCGTCGACCTGTTGTTTAAGTACGGCGTTCGTATCAATGCGGATGTCATACAAGACGTGCGTTGCGGTGGCGTGAACGACCGCAGAAGTATTCAGCCTTGGGTATATTTCCCGCTTTTAGCGGCTCAAAATCACCCGGCGGTTCAGAATCTAAATGCGGTCAAAGGTGAATTTGTATCGACCTTAGATACCCTAGAAAGTCCGGGCATTCAGTCGTCTATTTTGCTTCGTACATCAATCAATTCCAAATCGGTTGCTGCGCCGCATACAGTAAGCTTAGAGGCATTGTACAATCGTCCCGATCCCCGTGCCTTTACGCAACGCGATTTAGTGACGGGCGTTCTGTTGGAAGGAAAATTCAGCAGTGCCTATGCACAGCGCATTGCACCGAAGGCTGCAGGTGAAGGCTTGCCGCAATTAAAAGAAAGTCCTACGAGCGCCATGGCTGTATTTAGCGACGGTGATTTCATTCGCAATCAAGTGAATTTGATCAACCCTGAATTACCGCGCGGTCAACCATTGCCATTGGGTTACGATCAATACACAGGCATACAATACGGCAATGATGATTTAGTATTAAATGTCGTTGATTACATGCTTGACGATAAGGGTTTGATGCAAACCCGAACGCGTGACTTCAAGTTGCGTCTGCTCGACGGCGAAAAGCTCGTTGCTGAAGCGGGCAAATGGAAACTCATAAATGTGGCATTACCTGAGGTGCTTTTGCTCCTCGCGGCATTGCTGTTTAACCTATTACGCAGAAGAAAATATGCGCATTCGTAACCTAATTAGTCTTTCGTTTTTAACTGCTTTGATTTTAACCGCCTGCACTGGTGGAGATCAGAGTAACGGCCTTGAGGCATTAAAGGCGCAGTATGACTTTGCTGTGCCAGACACGGCGAGCATCACCAAGATAGTTATCCGCGATAAGAAGCCTTCTTCAGTAACCTTAGAACGAACGGCAAAGGGATGGGTCGTTGATAGCGTGCATCCCGTTAGAAAGGATGCGATTGAAGTGTTACTAAAGACTTTGAGCGAGGTTCGATTGAAAAATTTTGTCACCGAAAGTGCTGTTCCAGAGATTGAACAACGCATGGAGGTGTATGGGAAGTGGGTAGAGGTCTTTGTGGGTAAGCAGCGCGTGAAGCACTACATCGTGGGTACAGAAACTCCCGATATGCTGGGAACCTATTACAAAATGGTAGGAGCAGAACTTCCTTTCTCTGTTTACATACAAGGGTTTAACGGGTATTTAAGCACTCGTTTTTTTACGGAATCTACTTTGTGGCGCGACAGAACCATTTTTGGTTTGGCGCCTGCAGCCATTAAAAATATCGAAATGGTACTGCCACAAGATCCTAGCGGGGGTTGGGTGATCACGCGTCAAAATTTGAAAGATTTAAACGGCCCGTTGCTTGAACCGGCATCAACACCGGAGCATTGGTCGATGGTGGACGCATCGTTTGAAACGGTTCAAGTGAAGGATGACTTGGCCTTATTTACGGTGGTGAAGAGTGTGCAGACTTTGAAATATGAAGGCGCTATTATTCCATCAGACAACGTGTGGATTAAAAAAGACAGCATTTTCGCTTCAACACCTGCTTTCGAGTTACTCGTAAATACTGCAGAGGGTCAGCAGTTGCGCACTCGTGCTTTTTACAAAAAGCCTGAGGGGCAACAGCAGGCGGCGGACGGAACTGTACACGTTTGGGATCCGGATCGATTCTATGCGGAATTACCGGACGGGCGGATGGCACTAATTCAGCGCTATGGCTGGAGAAATCTATTGAAGTTACGCTGGGATTTCACTGAATTACAGTGATTTACAGGGTATTTGATTATTAACAATTGTGTAAAAGAAAATTGGGCTATGGGCCGGTAGAAAGGCACCTACCCGTTTATATTTGTCTTACGAGCATTAAATACAACGCGTATGAAGTTTATAGTATCCAGTTCTAAACTCTTGAAGCAACTCCAATTGATTGGAGGCATTATTCAGAGCAATAACACTTTGCCTATTTTGGATAATTTCCTGTTTGAATTAAAGCAGGGGGAATTAACGGTCAGTGCTTCTGATTTAGAGACCATGATGAGCGTAAATTTGGAGGTGGAGAGCGAAGACCATGGCGCAGCTGCGGTTCCTGCTAAGACGCTTTTAGACACCTTAAAGACCTTCCCGGAGCAGCCATTGACTTTTACTTTTGACGAAGGAGCTCATTCTATTGAGTTGGCTTCAGATTACGGTAAGTATTCTTTGGCGTACATCGACGGTGAGGAGTTTCCAAAATTCCCAGAGCTGGAAGATGCATCAACAGCAAATTTACCTGCGGAAGCATTGGTCACAGGTATTACGAAGACATTATTCGCAACAGGAAATGATGAACTACGACCGGTAATGAGCGGCGTGTTCTTCCAGTTTGAGTCCAATTCATTGACTTTTGTGGCAACGGATGCACATAAATTAGTGCGCTACCGCAGAACAGATTTAGGAGCAGCGGATACCGCGGAATTTATTATGCCGAAGAAGCCGCTGAACATGTTGCGCGGTTCATTGAGCTACGACAGTTCAGAAGTAGAGGTGGTGTACAACAACACGAATGCTCGATTCACATTTGATAATGTGGTTTTGGTTTGTCGTTTGATCGACGGAAAATACCCGAACTACGAAGCTGTGATTCCTCAGTCGAATCCAAATGTGATGCTGATTGACCGCAGTGCCTTCTCATCGTCAGTGAAGCGTGTGGCGATCTTCTCAAATAAAACGACACACCAGATTCGTTTAAAATTAGCAGGTGCAGAGATTTCTGTAAGCGCTGAAGATCCAGATTTCAGTAATAAGGCACACGAGCGTATTTCGTGTGATTATCAAGGCGATGATATGGAAATCGGTTTTAATTCCCGCTTTTTGCTTGAGATGTTAAGTAATCTGGGCAGTGATAATGTGCGCATGGAAATGAGCGCTCCAAACCGTGCCGGTCTGCTTATTCCTGCAGACGGGATGAACGATGGGGAAGATCTTCTTATGCTCGTTATGCCGGTAATGTTGAACCATTAATAAAACGCTGGTCTGCGCAGCGCGCAGTGCAGATTCGATATAAAAAAGCCCCGCATCGCGGGGCTTTTTTATGGGCGCTATTTTTTTGGGTCCAATGAGGTGGGCACATTATTATTCGTTGGTGCGACCTCGAGGTTTTGAACCAGCGGATAGGCTTCGTCCAATTCCCATTTACCATTGGACCAATAGATGCGATCATAAGAGAAATCGGGGCCGTAAGCAAACCAACGTTCTTCTAGACCTTCCTGCGATGGAGAGAGGTGGTCGCATATAAATCCGCGGTGCTTCTTGTCCCACCTTACGGCCGCGGTCAAGGTGCTGTTGTAACGAAACTGAATGCGGTAGGGTCTGCGCTGGTAGCGTTCATCGCCGTTGTAGCGAATATTGAAAATACGTGAGCCAAAGTGAACCTTATTGCTCTTACTTCCCAATTCAATGGCATCAATAAATTTAGTATTTACCGTACGTCCTGGGCGAAAAGTGAGTAGTGTGTAGTGTTTTTCTCCGCGGTAGCGTGTGGTTCGAATATCATAGCAAATACCACCTACGAATTCGCCACCTTTCAGCCATCGATAGGGTGCATCGACGGTTCCTATATCTTCTAATACGAGTCGAGTATTATCTTCCCAGCTCGGGTTCCACAGAAAACCGTGAAAGGTGAATTCACCGCTAGATTGTGGTACTGCCCAGGTATACAACGCGAAGCTACGGTCTTCAGGGAGCTGTACACTCAAGTTGCGAACGCCTTTCAATGCAGCGCCATAATGCTCAGTCACACTTATGAAATCCCAAAGACTATCTGAGAAGATCTCAGCAAGGGAGTCACGGTGGGGCTCGTTTTCAGGGAGTAAATAGGATTGACCCAGCTGTGCAAGTCGCACTTCTGTAACCTGGGCCATCGTGGCAAAACTGCTCAATAGGCAGGTTGCCAACAAAAGACGTAGTGGATTAATCATCCAAATGCATGAAGGTTTTCTTAGCCATAAGCGCATCATCGGTTTCTTCGTGGTCTTCATCCGGTACACAACAGTCTACAGGACAAACTTCGGCACATTGCGGCTCCTCATGAAAGCCAATACACTCTGTACATTTGTCCGTTACGATATAATAAACGTCATAATCCACGGGTTCTTGCGCTTCATCTGCATTGTATTCATTGCCGTTTGGTGTAACGATTTTTCCGCTCAGGTCAGTACCCTCGTTGAATCGCCACTCCATAGCACCTTCATAAATAGCATTATTCGGGCACTCCGGCTCGCATGCGCCGCAATTGATACATTCGTCTGTGATTTTAATGGCCATTTCTACGCGTAGTGTTTTAGCTTTGCAAATCTAACACAAAGGTAGCGCCAATGTTTTTCTCAGACCATAGGATTCAAGCAGTTTCGAACCTGGGCCAATTTTTAAGGGAATTTTCCGACGGTATTGCCATCTCGGGCGGTCACGAAGATATCGCCGAAGAACTTGAGACGGCGATCGTCCAGTCGCACAGAAACAACGGCTGGTTTATTGAAGAAAATCAGCGCCACGCCCTCGCTGCTTGGGGTCAAGCGCTTTCTCATAAGGCCCTTCTAGATTGGCGCGAGCGTGAAGGGGGGATTCGAGAAATCAGCAGAACGCGTGTAGGCATCGTTATGGCGGGAAATATTCCGTTGGTCGGATTGCACGATTTTTTAGCCGTGTTTTTATCGGGACATTTTGCTTTGGTAAAACGCAGTAGTGACGATGAATACCTGATTCCGGTCTTAGTTAAGGTTTTATTGCGTCACGATCCGTTGTTCGAAGGGGATTGGGTCTTTGTAGACCGATTAAACGATATGGAAGCAGTGATCGCCACAGGCAGTGATAATACAGCGCGTTACTTTGAATATTACTTTGGGAAGTACCCCAACATTATACGTAAAAACAGGACCTCTATCGCATTACTAGACGGTAGCGAATCTGATGAAGAATTGGTAGCATTGGGTGAAGATATCTTCCGCTACTTTGGTATGGGATGCAGGAATGTAGGCCATGTTGTGGTTCCTGAAGCATTTGATGTGCAACGCATCTTTGCAAACATTGTGGATTGGAACGGCATCGTAAACAACAACAAATACGGCAATAACTACGAATACTACCGTGCCCTTTTCTTACTCAATCAGGACGATTTCTTAGAAAACGGCTTTATCATAGTTCGTGAAAACGAAGAGTTACATACGCCGGTGGGCATTCTTCATATCAGTCGTTACAAAGCTGAAGCTGACGCCGCAGATAAGATTGCCGAATGGGGTGAGAAAATCCAATGCGTGGTTGGCCACGGCCACATTCCTTTTGGCAAAGCCCAGAAACCTGATTTATGGGATTATGCGGACGGGGTAAACACGATGGCTTTCTTAGCGCAACTTTAACTTAGAGCGGCTCGGTAGCGCCTAGCGTGATGTAGTTGTTGCGGAAGGTGCCATGAATGTCGTATTGCGGGCCAGAAAGATCACGCTGGACTGCATTAATCAGCGCATTCACACTATCCGGTACGTATGAAAATCCCGAATTAAGCAATAACGGTCCGGTCGTATATCCCCAATTTTCATTGTAGAATAAATCACTTCCTACAAACATGTCAACGTCGGTAAGTGCATAGTGACCTCCTTGCGGATTGGGGTCTATGGTTAGGGCCGATTTTTCGAACACAACATCAAAATCTTCACCATTATCGATGGCAAGACTCACCTCATTATCTAGTGAGCCATCAACAATACATTCAAAAAATGAAGCGCTGATCGGACGCGTATAGCGCGTGCCGCTCCCGTCTTCAAAAAAGTTACTTAAACCAACAGCTGTACCGCCTCGCGAAGAATAACTCCAAGTATTCAAAAAGGTGCTGTTTCGCGCCTCGTAGTGCCCACCCAGCCCATATAGCCCATAGACGCCCGCGGGTCCACTGATAAAATTAGTCAATGTGGCATCACCGAATCCCCCGTATAAATTCACGCGGGAGCTGTGGCTGATGATGAGCTGATCGGCAATTAATGTGGCGGCACTGTCTAGGCGAATGCCTGTAGTTGCATTCTTTATGATGGTGTTCTTGATTTCGTGGTTTTGGTTCGATCGCATTAGGAAGAGTCCACCTAGCACGCCGCCCCATTGGCCGGGTACCCATTCGTAACCGGGTTCTAATCGGTCCCCTTGAAAAACAACAGGTTGGCTCATGTGATCTGCGTCGTTGCCACCACCATTCACAACCAGCCGACTGTCTCGATACGCCCAGAGTCCACCCCCTTTATGAATGTGGATTTGTGTTCCCTCATTAATCGTAAGTAGGCATGCGCTATCTACAACGGCATAACCGTAAATAACGTGGGGTTTGTCATTATTCCATGTGGCATTGCAGGGCAGGATGGAATAGGGAATTTTAATGTCCGGATACGGCTCGGGCTGAGTGATGGTAAGTACACGGTCAGGAAAATGATAATACGCGTCCCAAACAGCAGTGATCAGGTTTACGTGTTGTTTTACATTTCCGTTTTCAAACCAGATGCTATCCGTGTAGATCATTTCTGTCGATCCTTGGGCATCCGGCGAGATTTCAATAAAGACGTACGTGGAATCACCAGCTAAGATTTCTACGTTTTCTGCGTATTTACCACTTATACCGTCCACATTCATTCGGTAGTAGCTGCTTACTCCACGCGCAAGACGAATTCTGTCCACCGTCATGTTTTCAGAAGTGGTGTTGTACACTTTTAAAATGCGCGTTGAGCTGCCTAATCCTGTGAAAACGGTATCGAGGTAAATGGTGTCCTGAGAGAAGTTCAATTCAATGTTACTGCCTTGAAAATCAATAGTATTGCGGCAGCTACAGAGTGCGGAAATGGCGATGAGAAGCAAAAAGAATTGGACCTTTTTCATTTCTACGAAGCTACTCATGTATTTTTGTACTCGCAATGAAGTGGTTATGAACATTTACCATATATTTGCCGTCCACAAAGAAACAGGGGTCTGGGCCAAAACTCAGACTATTAAATAAAAAGCAGAAAATGAAAAACGGTATTCATCCAGAAAACTATCGCTTGTGTGTCTTTAAAGACATGGGTACTGGCGATCAGTTCATTACTAAGTCTTGTGCAGATGCAAAAGACAACATCGAAGTTGAAGGCGTAGAATATCCATTAATAAAAATGGAGATCTCTAGCTACTCCCACCCATTCTACACTGGTAAAGTGAAGTTGGTAGATACAGCGGGTCGTGTGGACAAATTCCGCAGCCGTTACGGAAAGAAAAGTTAAGTTTAGACTTTATAAAATACAAGACCCGCTTTGCAGCGGGTCTTTTTTTTGCCCTAACTTTCCGAAACCAAAGTCATTACCTCAAGATGCGTATACAATTAGTCGATTCTTCCAACCGCGATCACTTGCTGCCTTTAACCTTTACACGTCCGGTTTCTGAGCTGCGTTGCGGGATTTTGACCATTGCCGAGAAATATGCGCAACGAGGCCATACGATAGGTAATGAGACACAATCGTATTTGCAGCGTAAATTCCCGAGTCTTGTAGAGGCAGATGTAGCTGTCGATGGTGGCGTTTGTCCGACGGATGAATTCTTTTCGGCTTTAGGTGCGCTTAGCATGGGGCAGAGCCTATGTAAGGGCGATACTGTGATCGCATGGAAAGGTGAAAAGCCTGCAGATACCGCCGGCAGTGCATGTTTTGAGGGGCCTCTGAATATCGTGGCTCGACCTTGGGACATTTGGGGATTAAACGCAGCTGAATTAGAGGCTGATTTTGATTTACTTACCGCTGGGCGCACAAGTGCACCGATTCATGAGTCTTGTACGGTCATCGGCGATCGGATCTTTCTAGAAGAAGGAGCGAAGGCAACAGCCAGTATTTTGAATGCCACATCGGGTGCCATATATCTTGCAAAGGATGCTGAAATTATGGAAGGTTGCGTGGTTCGCGGTGGTTTAGCCTTGGGAGCAAGCAGTGCATTAAAACTCGGCACAAAGATTTACGGCGCTACTACGTTGGGACCGCATTGTAAAGTAGGTGGAGAGGTCAATAACAGTGTATTCATAGGCTACAGCAATAAAGGCCACGACGGATTTTTAGGCAATAGTGCTTTAGGCGAATGGTGTAATCTAGGCGCCGATACGAACAATTCAAACCTAAAGAACAATTACGACGAGGTCAAAGCATGGAGTTACGTAAGTAAACGTTTCGCTAAAACAGGTCAACAGTTTTGTGGCTTGATTATGGGGGATCACAGTAAAAGCGGCATCAATACCATGTTCAATACTGGGACTGTGGTTGGGGTGAGTGCTAATGTGTACGGCGCTGGATTTCCCCGTAATTTCATTGCTTCATTCACTTGGGGAGGTCCTCAGGGCACCATGGAGTATAAGCTTGATAAAGCCTTAGATACTGCACACCGGATGATGCAGCGCCGCGGTTTAGCAGTGGACGAAGTCGAGAACGAAATCTTACAAGCGGTCTATGAGCAGACGGCAGGTTATCGTCGCTAGAGTGCTTTTAAAGCGGCAATCGTCGCAATAGGATCATCGCTTTTAAAGACAAACGAACCAGCAACTAGCGCATCTGCACCAGCGGCTAACAAACGTGCACCCGTTTCTAGATTTACGCCACCATCTATTTCAATCAGTGCTTTGGAACCCGTACGGTCAATCAATTCACGTGCTTGTGCGGTTTTCTTAATGGTGTTCTCAATAAACTTTTGACCACCAAATCCAGGATTTACGCTCATTAAAAGCACCTCATCCAGATCTTGAATGATATCTTCTAGCACACTAACTGGGGTATGCGGATTCAGCGCAACGCCAGCTTTCATTCCTGCATTGTGAATTTCTTGGATAGTTCTGTGCAAGTGTGTACAGGCTTCTGCGTGAACAGTTAATATATCTGCACCGCAGTCTTTAAACGTCTGAATGTAACGCTCTGGTTGTACAATCATCAAATGCACATCCATAACCTTCTCACAGTTTTCAGCCATTGTCTTTATTACAGGCATACCGTACGATATATTAGGCACGAAAACCCCGTCCATTACATCAATGTGGAACCAGTCTGCCTGGCTTTTATTGACCATTTGACAGTCGCGTTGGAGGTTGCCAAAGTCGGCAGCTAATAGTGATGGTGAGATAATAGGTGCAGCCATGCTGATGCGTTTAAGTTCTATACAAAAGTAAAACACCCCGCCCGTGAAGGCGAGGTGTTCTATAAAAAACTTAATACCAAGTTTATTAACCGAGGTAGGTCTTCAAGATTTTACTTCTTGAGGTATGCTTCATGCGACGAATGGCTTTTTCTTTGATTTGACGAACACGCTCACGCGTTAAGTCAAATTTCTCACCAATCTCTTCCAACGTCATCGGATGCTGTCCGCCTAAACCGAAGTACAGACGGATAACATCGCCTTCACGCGGTGTTAATGTCGCTAATGAGCGCTCAATCTCAGTACGCAAACTGTCCATCATCAAATCTTCATCCGGATGTGGACTGTCTGAAGAATTCAATACATCGTACAAATTGCTGTCTTCACCTTCAACAAGTGGCGCGTCCATACTTACGTGACGACCACTGTTACGCATGCTTTCTTTCACGTCAGATTCGCTCATCTCCAAATGCTTGGAAATTTCAGCGGCACTTGGTGGACGCTCGTGCTCTTGCTCGAGGTATGCGTATGCTTTGTTGATTTTATTGATTGAACCAATCTTGTTCAATGGCAAACGAACGATACGGCTCTGCTCTGCAAGTGCTTGCAGAATACTCTGACGAATCCACCAAACGGCGTAAGAAATGAACTTAAAACCGCGTGTTTCATCGAAGCGTTGCGCAGCTTTTATCAAACCTAGGTTTCCTTCGTTGATCAAATCGGGAAGGGTTAGACCTTGGTTTTGATATTGCTTTGCTACAGAAACCACAAATCGAAGGTTGGCTTTGGTCAACTTTTCAAGGGCAATCTGATCGCCGGCTTTGATTCGCTGAGCCAATTCCACTTCTTCCTCAGCAGTGATCAACTCCACTTTACCGATTTCCTGAAGGTATTTGTCCAACGAAGCCGTCTCGCGGTTCGTTACCTGTTTTGTGATTTTTAACTGTCTCATGCTCGAGATGAATTTTTTAGCGTAGGTGCGCCTTTGATGAACAAAGGCGCACTACACAAGTTCAAAAGATAAGAATTATGCCTCGGCTTTATCGCCGTCTTTCTCCGGTTTAGGGAGTAGCACTTTACGAGAAAGCTTCATCTTACCTGCTTTGTCAACCTCTAGAAGCTTCACTTTAACTGTATCACCTTCTTTAAGTACGTCTTCAACGTTCTTAATACGGGTCCAGTCAATCTCTGAAATGTGAAGCAATCCTTGAACTTTAGGAGCAATCTCTACGAATGCACCGTAAGTCTGTACGCCACGTACAATACCTTCGTATACCTCACCAATTTCCGGTTCGAATGCGATGGCACGGATCATTTCTAATGCTTTATCCATCATGGCAGCATCTTTTCCTGAAATCTCCACGTGACCACGGTCGTCTACCTCAGAGATAGTTACAGTAGTACCGGTGTCTGCTTGGATTCCTTGGATGTTTTTACCACCTGGGCCAATGATAGGGCCGATGAATTCTTTTTTCACAGTAAGCTTGTAAATCTTAGGAGCATTTGGCTTCAATTCCGTGCGCGTTTCCGGCATGGTTTTTAGCATTTCACCCAAGATATGCAAGCGGCCTTCTAAGCTCTGCTTTAGTGCCTTAACTAAAATCTCATAGCTCAAGCCTTTTACTTTGATGTCCATTTGACAGGCAGTAATACCTTTTTCAGTACCCGTCACTTTAAAGTCCATATCACCTAAGTGATCTTCATCACCTAAAATATCAGACAATACTGCGAATTTCTCACCATCTGAAATCAATCCCATAGCGATACCACTAACTGGACGAACCAATTTAACTCCCGCGTCCATCATTGCTAAAGTACCGGCACAAACTGTTGCCATAGAAGACGAACCGTTCGATTCAAGGATATCAGAAACTACGCGAATTGTAAATGGGTTCTCTGGATCTACCATTTGGTACAATGCACGTTGTGCAAGGTTACCGTGACCGATTTCGCGACGGCTAACCCCACGAATAGGACGCGCTTCACCGGTAGAGAATGGTGGGAAGTTGTAGTGTAAATAGAATTTCTCTTCACCAGTAAAGGTTGCATCATCAATTCTGTTTGCATCTAATGACGTTCCTAAAGTCACTGTTGTCAATGATTGCGTCTCACCACGTGTAAACACTGCAGAACCGTGAGCACCTGGTAAATAGTCTACTTCAGACCATATAGGGCGAACTTCTGTAGTTGCACGTCCGTCCAAACGTTGGCCGTCGTTCAATACCATGTCACGCATGGCTTTGTACTCTACATCGTGGAAATAGGTTTTTGCAAAACCAGTGTTTGCAGACAACCACTCTTCGTCTTTGCCTTCAAGATATTCGTTAAGAATTGCCTTAAAGCCTGCAGAGCGTTCGTGCTTTGGCAAACCACTTTTTGCAACTTCATATACTTTATCATACGTAGCAGCCATTACTTCTTCACGCACTTCTTCATTGTGCGTTTCGTGGCTGTATTCACGTTTAGTTTGTGCTTTCTCAACATGAGAAGCCAAACGCAATTGCGCTTCAATCTGAACTTTAATGGCATCGTGGGCATATTTGATAGCCTCAACCATTTCTTCTTCGGAGATTTCTTGCATTTCACCCTCGACCATTACGACGCTGTCCATTGACGCACCGATAACCATGTCTAGTTCAAGCTCACCAATCTGAGCAGGAGTAGGGTTGATTACGTGTTCTCCGTTAATGCGACCAACGCGCACTTCCGAAATAGGACCATCGAATGGAAGATCACTCACTGCGATCGCTGCAGATGCAGCTAAACCAGTTAAAGAGGTTGCTTCAACATTCTCGTCGTACGAGATCATTTGGATCATGAGTTGAATCTCAGCGTGGTAATCCTTTGGGAATAAAGGACGCAATACGCGGTCGATCAAACGCATGGTCAATACTTCATTGTCTGAAGGACGACCTTCTCTTTTGAGGAAGCCTCCAGGTACGCGACCATTGGCCGCAAATTTTTCACGGTAGTCTACCGTAAGCGGAAGAAAGTCAATGCCGTCCTTCGCTTCTTTGCTGGACACAATAGTGGCCAACAGCATTGTCCCACCGCACTTAACGACTACAGAGCCATCCGCTTGTTTGGCCAGTTTCCCAGTCTCAAGTGTGATTTCTCTTCCGTCAGGAAGTACGATAGTTTCAGTAATTGCTTGTGGAATCATATATAGTGTAAATAGATACTTTTTTATACGCAAAAAGGCAATTGTGAAAATTGCCTTTTTGTGTACTTCTTAAGCTCAGATTATTTTCTTAAGCCTAGTTTCTCAATAATTACACGGTAACGTGCAATATCAGTTTGCTTTAAGTAGTTCAGTAGTTTTCTTCGCTTACCTACCAACGTGATGAGCGAACGCTCAGTGTTGTGGTCTTTTTTGTTTTGCTTTAGGTGACCGGTCAAGTGATCGATACGGTAGCTAAACAAAGCGATTTGTCCTTCAGCTGAACCTGTGTCCTTTGCTGATGCGCCGAATTCGGCGAAAATTTCTTCTTTCTTTTCTTTAGTAAGGTACATACCAAAATCGTTTTAGATGTTTGTAATGCTATAAGTGCGCAAATATAGATAAATTATTCACTCTGAGCGGCTTTTTGAAATTTATTCAGTCTCGTCTAGACTCCAGTATATCTTTGTACCCACGGCAATTCCTTGCGCTGCCGCTTGACCACCGAGTACTTCCAATACATAGGATGCAGGGGCGCCACTTGGCAAGCTTTTCATCGAACGTGGTTCTGCGTTGGCTTGTATGCTCACTACATCATTCATTGCATTGATGTAAATGATATCTAACGATACTAGGGTGTTTTTCATCCAAAAACTCCGCGGTTGATCACCACCTGGCATAAAAAAGAGCATTGCCCTGTTTAGTGGTCCAGATCTGCGGTACATCATGCCAATCTCTATAGCTTCCGGAGTAATGGCATATTCTGTTTCAAAGACTGTTGTGGTGTCCCTCCCGTTTACGGCCCAAACCATACCGTCCATCCTGAAGGGCGGTTCATACGGTTGACTGGGTTGTTTTACAGAAGGTTTTGTGTTAGAACTGAATTTACCAATACTGCCCACGACAGACGGAATGATAAATGCGGCCAACCCGAGGCCGACAATCCATACGGCGTATTTCCTGAATGCATTCATTATAATGATGATTTGTTGCGCTTGCTCAGCGCCATAAACAAAAGTCCAATTGCAACCAGCGGAATACTTAGCCACTGACCCATATTAAATTGCATGCCTTGTTCGAAATCTACTTGCACTTCTTTGAAATTTTCAATGAAAAATCTAAAGCCAAAAACAAGCACTAGAAAAAATCCAAATAGAAACCCGCGCTTTTCTCCAACAGTAGTTTTTAAGTAGAGTAAAACGAGAATAATAAAAAAGAGCCAGTAGCCCGCTGCTTCAAACAACTGTGTGGGGTAGCGTGGAACGCCAACCACCTGAGTTTGTGCGTGCCAGCCATTTTCATCTTCATATACCGTTACCTCTGGAATGCCCTGAACCAAAAGGTTTTGATTATCGGGATCCTGTGTATTGAGAATACGCGGTAAAAAGTCGGTGGCGTACTGCTGCGTCTGGACGTCGTTAAGACGCACGAAGGATAGGGTAGTATTCAGTATTGGATAGGTAATGGAATCCGTACGTACGAATTGGTCGGTGGATTCAAAACTCACTGATTTTAGTGTTCCTCCGTATCCACGCATCAAGGTATTGCGACCATGCTCCACAAATACCGTTTCAAAAGTGCTGTTGGCAGGAGCGCCATAAATTTCCGAATTGAACCAATTTCCCATCCGAATAAATCCGGCTGCTAACGCTACAACGATAACGATTCGGTCTAAGGTCCACAAAGGGTGTTTTTTCGCTAATTTTTTACTCCAGTAGAACATGGCTGCTACAATTGCAATGGCTGCACCGTGTGAGGCTAGGCCGCCTTTCCATACCATCAAGATTTCTTCCAGGTGATCCTTGTAGTAGCTCCAGTCGTAAAAAATAACGTGTCCCAGTCGAGCACCAATAATCGTAGCGCCGACCATCCAGTAAATCAGGCTGTCCATGAGCTTGGGATTGACGTTTTCTCTTTTAAAAACATATTGCATCCCGTACTGACCCAAAACGAAACTGATTATAAACATCAAAGAATAGTACCGGAGTTCGAAGCCGGCGATAGGGATGTGGTTGGGAAAGTCCCAGAGAATAGTCAAAAGCATAATGTTATTCTTTCCAGTCTACAATAAATAGATTCGTCGCGCGCGTGCCGCCGTTATTTCTATTTGAAGCGAAGACTAATTTACTACCGTCAGGCGAGAACATTGGGAATGCATCAAAAACACCGTCGTAGGTAACCTGTTCTAGACCCGTGCCGTCGGTGTTGATCATGAAGAGGTTGAAAGGATAGCCGCGCTCGCTGTGGTGATTCGATGAGAAAATAATTTTCGTACCGCTCGGATGATAGAATGGAGCCCAATTGGCATTTCCTAGCTGGGTAACCTGGGTCAATTCTGAGCCGTCCACATTACACGTGTAAATCTCCATGTGGGTGGGCTCGACCATACCATTTGCAAGAAGGTCTTTGTACTTTTTAACCTCTTCTTCAGTCTGCGGACGTGAACTTCTAAAGACTAATTTCTTACTATCAGGACTGAAAAAAGCGCCGCCGTCGTAGCCTAGACCCGACGTAACCTTTGCGATGTTAGAGCCGTCTATATCACAAGTGTACAGTTCTAAATCACCACTGCGGTCCGATGTAAAGACAATTTTAGTTCCGTCAGGACTTACAGTAGCTTCCGCATCGTAACCTGGGCCAGAAATCAAGGTATCCACAATGTGCCCGTTCAGGTCACTTACGTAAATGTCAAAATCGGGGTAGATGGGCCATACGTAGGCGCCGCTTTCGCCGCGTTCGGGCACCGCGGGACAGGCAGTATCGCCTCTGAATGTACTGGCATAAAGAATCGTAGAATCGCCCGGCATAAAATAGGCACAAGTCGTACGGCCTAAATCATTCGAAATGAGCTGCGGTTCTTTATCCCATATGGTATCTATGTTCCAGTCAAAAGCATAAATCTGATCGCATTGATTCCCCCACTTTTCCGCATTGCTTTGGAAGGTGAGCATGGTTCCGTCAAAACTGAAATAGGCTTCGGCATTATCGCCGCCATTAGTCAATTGTCGAATGCCTTCAAGATGAATTTCTTCGTCGTAACTGATTTTGTCCTCCCAAGTCGCTCCGCTCGCTCCATCTGCAGATTCAGGGTTAAATTGACAAGCGAATAAGGCAAAAGCCGCAGCGAATAGAACTAGTTTCTTCATTATATAAGGTGAGATTAGCGTATGTTTTTGTCTTTTAATTCTTTTTCAAGTGCGCTTCCCGGTACAGGATCCCAGCCATGTCCGCCCCAAGGGTGACAACTGCCAATTCTTTTTACGCTCATCAGAAAACCTTTAAATGGACCGTGGATCTTAACCGCTTCGGCCGCATAAACACTACAGGTGGGTTGGTAACGGCAAGAAGGACCTAGCAATCTTGAGAATACCGTACGGTACAACCAAATCAATGCAAGTAAGGGAGCTCCGAATACTTTCAAAACGACATCCTTCACAGCTTTCATTTTTTAGAGGCTATAACTAGTGCCGTCTGCGCCATCTTTGAGCTGGATACCGGCTTCTTGTAATTGATCTCGAATTAAATCTGCCGTTCCCCAATCTTTGTTCAAGCGGGCTTGTGCTCTTAATTCAATCACCAATGACATGGCTTTATCTAAGGCGTCTTTATGGGCGTCTGAAGAATCTACTGACTTTGACCGTAAGCCTAAGAGCTCAAAAGTGAAAGCGTGTAAGGTAGTTTTAAATATGGCTAATTCGTCAGCGTTAAGTCCAATACTGTCCTCCGCGGTGCTGATCCATTTGATGGCTTCGAACAGATGTGCAATGAGAATGGGCGTATTGAAATTATCGCTCATCGCTAGGTAGCATTTGTCTATCCACGGTTGAAGTGCAATGGTGGATTCCTTTGACGGTTCTAAGGTTTCCAGTTTTTCTAATGCACTAAGTAACCTGTCGTGCCCTTTTTCTGCCGCAAGTAAAGCATCATTACTGAAGTCTAACACACTACTGTAGTGCGCTTGCATCATGAAAAAGCGTACTACTGACGGGCTAAAGCCTTTGTCTAATAGTGGACTGTCACCGGCGAACAGTTCCCTCGGTAAAATCGTGTTACCGGTACTCTTGCTCATGCGCTTTCCGTTGAGCGTCAACATGTTCGCATGCATCCAATACTGTGCGCCTTTGTGTCCTGAGCAAGCGCTGTTTTGTGCAATCTCACATTCGTGGTGCGGAAACTTCAAATCCATTCCACCGCCATGGATGTCAAACGACTCGCCTAAATATTTTGTGCTCATCGCTGAACACTCTAAGTGCCAGCCTGGAAATCCTACACTCCATGGAGAAGGCCAACGCATGATGTGTGTCGGCGATGCTTTCTTCCAAAGTGCAAAGTCTGCAGGGTTGCGTTTTTCTTCCTGACCATCTAAAGCACGGGTACCGGCTTGTAGCTCGTCCATTTTACGCCCTGACAGGATGCCGTAGTCGCCTCCATTTGCATTGTAGGCGGTCACGTCAAAGTACACTGAGCCGTTGCTTTCATAGGCCCAGCCTTTGTCTAAAATGGTTTGAATCATTTCTATCTGTTCGCAGATATGTCCAGTAGCAGTAGGCTCGATAGAAGGAGGGAACGCATTCAGTGCATCCATGACTTTATGAAAGTCAACGGTATAACGTTGCACAATCTCCATCGGTTCTACTTGCTCTAAACGTGCTTTTTTTGAAATTTTATCCTCACCAGCATCAGCGTCGTTTTCTAAATGCCCTGCGTCCGTAATGTTTCGAACGTAGCGCACTTTGTAGCCGATATGCTTTAGATAACGGAAAATCATGTCGAAAGATGTGAACGTTCGTGCATTCCCTAAATGCACATCGCTGTAGACCGTTGGGCCACATACATACATACCCACATTGCCTTCGTGAACGGGGACAAAAGCCTCTTTTTCACCGGTAAGGCTATTCTCAATATTCAAGGGGTAAGAAGTGTGCAGTAGTTTCACTAGACGCCGAAATCGGTTGAAAGGTTTATATAATCTAAAAATTCTCGCTTTTTCACCTCGTCCTTGAAGGCACCACCGAATTCCGCAGTAACAGTTGAGCTCTCGATATCTCTAATGCCACGAGAGTTTACGCAAAGGTGTTTCGCATCGATCACACAAGCGACATCGTCTGTACCTAGGCTTTCTTGCAACGCTTGAACTACCTGGCGGGTGAGACGCTCTTGAACTTGCGGACGTTTCGCGTAGTAATCTACAATTCTGTTCATTTTACTCAATCCAACTACTTTACCCTTAGAAATGTATGCAACATGTGCACGACCCACGATGGGTAAAAGGTGGTGTTCGCAAGTAGAATAAACGACTATGTTCTTTTCCACCAGCATTTCATTGTAGCGGTAGGAATTCTCGAATGTGCTCATTCCCGGCTTCCGCGAAGGATCTAGTCCTCCAAACGCTTCGTTGACATAGAGTTTTGCTACGCGCATTGGTGTTCCTTGCAGACTGTCGTCCTCTAGGTCCATACCCAAAGTAGTTAGAATGCCTTTGACATGCTCCGCGATGGTTGCGATTTTTTCTTCATTAGAAAGGTCAAAAGCATCTTCGCGTAACGGCGTTACTGCTGTGAAACTCTCGTGTGCATCGCCGATTTCATCAGCGAGAAGTTGGTTAATAGTATCAGACATTCTTTTAGTCTATGCTTTTAAGGGCCGCAAAGGTACAAACTATTAATCCCAAAAAGGGACCCCTTGTTCACGTGCTTTGGTCTCTAATTGGTCCAATTCGTCAGCAATCTTTTCCAACGCGGCAATTGCATCAGTAATCATCGCTTCGGCATCTTCTTTCATAGTACGCATGGTACCCGTCGGCGCGCCGCGGTGATTGAACGTTCCCCACGCCAACAATCCAGTAACGTCTCCAAGTGAACCTGCCGTCTCAAACTCGCGCTTCTTTCGCGTAGAATTGCCGTTTAATAAAACGCCAAGCTCCTTCAATTCCACCTCAATAGTGCGGGTTGTAGACAGATCCTCTAGACTAGCACCCGGCGTGTTTCTTAGTCCAGCACGTAATTTATTCAGTGCATCGTTAAGTTCTGAATACCTTGCGCTTACCTCGTTCGAACGTGCCATGAGTGCATCTACACTTTGATTGAACTCCATGTCTATACCTTCGTAATTGTACAAGTGATTCACTTTGAATTCGTGGCGGGCTACTAAAGTTTCCAGGGTTCCGTTCGTCGACCTGCTAAGGCTCATATAGTACGTTCCCGGCAGGACGAATGTGGTTCCATAGGCTTCAGTAATAGGTTCTCCATTTGTACGAATAGAAGCTTTACTGCTCATGCGACCGTCCCAGGTGTAACGTGAAATGCCCTTGCTGTCCGCTTTTGTAAATCGGGCGACGGGGTTGCCTAGCGAATCAGAGACTTCAAAAATTAAATAGGGTTGCTCTTCCCAATCTTCTTTCTGTAACTGATCTAAACTAGGATAGTGTGGCAATTCCTCATTTGCTTCTGACCGATTTTCTTTAACGCGATTTGCCCCTTCTGCTAAATACCATTCGAAGGTTGTTCCAACTTCAGGGTTTTTAGCTTTATACAATTGCGCACCTTTGTAGGCCGTGCCTCCAATGCTAGCGCGACGGAATAAAAGACCTGGCTTCGTTGTAAAGAACGCCGACTCTTGTTCCAGAACATACTCCAGCTCACGAAGTGGACTGTAGTTGTCTAAAACGTAAAAACCACGTCCGAAGGTCCCTAGAACCAAATCGTTTTCGCGCTCTTGTATAGCAATATCGCGTACAGCGATTGTCGGCAGTCCGCTTTTGAGTGCCGCCCAATTTTCACCGCCATCTAGGGTAAAGAATACCCCGAATTCCGTTCCTGCAAATAGTAAGTTCGGGTTAATGTGGTCTTCAGCTATGCTGTACACGCTGCCTCGCTCTGGTAAGTCTTTTGCAATGTCATCCCAGCTTTTTCCGCCGTCAATACTCTTGAAAAGATAGGGTTTGAAATCGCCATTTTTATGATTGTTAAACGCTGCGTAAATCACTTTTTTATCGTGTTGCGAAGGCATGAGGTCCTGCACATAGACTAAGGGTAAATTCAGCGATCCAACTTGCGTTTTTGGTAAGCCTGTGATCGTTTTTATACTACTCCAGCTGTTGCCATCGTCTTTAGATTTCCAAACGAGTCCGTCGTCCGTTCCTACCCAAAGGTGCCCTGCGTCTAAAGGGCTTTCACGGAAAGTTACGATATTACCGTAAATGGAAGTGCTTTTGTGCAGCGCGATGGCTTCTGGTCCCCAGTAGCGATCCATGATAGGCAATGTGTTGCGGTCCAGTTGTCTGCTGAGATCACCGCTAATGGTTGTCCAGCTATCGCCGCGATCAGTGCTTTTAAACACTTTATTTGCCGCGAAGTACAAAGTTTTTTTCTGATGCTTACTCGCAACCAGTGGTGCATCCCAATTCCAGCGGTACGGTGCCTCCTTGTAACGCGGCTGAGGTTGTATTGGTGTCTTTTCCCCGGTTTGTTTATTAAAACGAACCAACCATCCGTATTGCGCTTGTGCATAAACAATGTTTCCATCGTCAGGATCCGTCGCGCTTTCAAAACCGTCACCACCATTGGTAACGAACCAGTCACTATTGATAATGCCTCGTTGATTGATAGTTTGGGACGGGCCGCCTAAACTATTGTTGTCTTGAGTTCCTCCGTAGATGTTGTAAAAAGGCCAGTCATTATCTACAGCCACACGGTAAAATTGAATCGTTGGTACGTTCGCTTTCCAATTCCAACTCGACATGCCGTCCCACGTTTCATACAGTCCGCCATCAGTACCAATGTACATGTGGTCTGTGTTCGCGGGGTCAATCCACAAGCAGTGATTATCCACGTGCTTGAAGCGTTTTGGTATGTTCTTAAAACTCTTTCCGCCATCGGTACTAACATGGGCATACGTATCCATACTGTAAACGGTGTTTACATCGGTCGGGTGACATACAAACTCAACATAATAGTTACCCGATGTTTCATGTCCAGAACGCTTGTTCCAGCTTTCTCCGCGATCGGTAGAGGAAAAGGTTCCGTGACCTTCAACTGTGGCATAAAGCACGTCTGGATTTGCTGGAGAAATATCCATACCTATTCTTCCTACATCACCGCTCGGGAACCCATTACTTACTTTATTCCAATGCGCTCCGCCGTCCGTGCTTTTGTACATCGCACTGTTCGGCCCACCGCTGAGGTGCGTGTAAACGTGTCTTCTGCGCTGGTGTGCTGTAGCATAAAGTGTTTGCGAATCGCGCGGATCTATGTGTATTTCGTTAAAGCCAGTATGCTCGTCTACAAATAAAATGCGTGTCCAGGTTTGACCACCATTTTGTGATTCATAAATACCCCGTTCTCCGCCGGAAGACCAAAGGGGTCCGTAGGCTGCTACGTAAATATGATTACCATCGGTTGGGTCTATGGCGATCATTCCAATATGCTCGCTAGATTCTAGGCCACTTTTAGTCCAGCTTTTTCCTGCATCACGACTAACATAAAGTCCATCACCGTAGGCTACTGAACGCTGGTTATTATTCTCGCCAGTACCGACCCAAATCACATTAGAATTGTTTGGGTCAATGGCTATGCAGCCAGTACTGTAACTTCCTTCGCTATCGAAAATAGGTTCAAAAGTGGTTCCGTTATTTGTGGTTTTCCATACCCCAGAGGAGGCCAATGCGAGGTACATCGTTCCAGGATTTTTACTGTCTACAGCTAAATCGGCGATACGCCCAGAGGTGGTTGCCGGGCCTACATTGCGAAACTTGAATGCGCTAAGGCTCGTTTTCGCCCATAACGGCTGATCTTCCTTGCTTTTGCGTTGCGCATGTGCAGGTAGCGTGAATAGAATTGTAAATAAAAAGACTACTGCTGACGTAGTATTACGAAATGAATGGCTCATTCGGTGGTGTATTTAAATGAATTGGCCCACAATGTGTGTGGTCCTTGCAAATTACGTTAAAAGATGTAAAATGCCTTAGAATTTCCAGGTCGAACCAATGGAAAGTATCGAGCGCTGCCGTGTAATGGCTAAAGCTTCGGTGTAGGCTGCGCTGAACGGAAAGTATTGCGTGGATTGGCGGAGTTGACTCCAGCTCATAAAGAAGGTGTTGCCTTCGCTTTGTAAAGAGATGCCTAAACTTCGTCGCCACTGCGCGTCATGTCCTTCCTGAAATGGATTAGTGTAGCCGCCACCCGCTCGCAATGTGATGGGGCCTAGGCGTAATTCGGAGCCGACAGCAAGTGTATGCTGGTCTTTCAATTCGTCATCTATAATTTGATTAATGTAGCGCTCTTCTCTGCTCAGCGCTGCAGTGATTCGGTGTGGGATGTAGGTGTGACTGAGGGTAATGAGACCTAATCGGCCACCCACCAAAGTGAGTCCAGACTTTATTTTTGGCGCAGTCATCATACTCCATTCGTATCGCAGTCCGTAGCCTTCTGCCTTAGAAATGATCCGATTCACTGAAGATCGGGACGCTATCATTTCAGTATTCCAATTCTGGGTAAAACTATACACTTGAGGAAGGTCTATCGCGAGTCCCAAGCGCAGCGCTTGTGTAGGACGGTAAAGAAGTCCCGCATTTGCAGTAATTCCTATGCCACTGTTGTCCCAATCGTCTAATACATCGAGTGAAGTGAGGTCGGTTGTTTCAGAATATCGCTCCTCATGTGCAACTATCACCTTTTCATACGAATGCACAATTTTAAAGGAAGCGCCGTAATAAAGTTGTTTGTTTGCCGCCGCCCCAAAACCTAAGGTCCACTGATTTTTCATACCTGTTCTATGAAGGTCGTGAACGAAATCTGTGTTGTTGAGATTGGCGGTGCTGTAGTATTCGCCTGTGGTGTCGTTGCGGTCCGATGCATAGCTCTGGTACAACATATCTTCATACGGTCCTACCCAAGGCAGGTCATCCGGAACAACATAATTGCTGTTTTCAATCCACTGTTGTTGTATGCTTCCCCCTCCATTCTGCGAGTAGCGTAAATTTTGACGAAATAAGTCGTCTGAATTATAGGTGAAGAATATGTTCCATCCAGTTTCAGGTTCTGTGCCTACATAGCCTAAGTTGGCTAGATTTAATGTGAATGCGTTTCCGGTTGGGAATTGATTACTGTTTTTGAAGGTAGTAGTGCTGTAGATGGAAAGATCGCTTCCGAAGGCAGCCTGGCGGTAAAGACCTGCTCCAGCTGGATTTTCGGCAAGCGCCGTAAAGGATCCACTCATTGCTGTCATTGCACCAGAAAGACTGTTGTAACGTGCATCGCCCCACACTACGGGCTGGTTGAGTTCAGCGAAATAGTCAACACTTTGTCCGCTTCCTTCAACCCAAAGCAAAAAAAGCAGTGCGAGTGCTCGAGTTTTTTTCATCGTCTCCTTGAACCGCTAGAATTAGAGGTGGAACCGCTTCGCGAGGGAGCAGATGGAGTGTAAGAATTTGAGCCTCGCGATTCAGGAGCACTGTTACTTCGATAACTGCCACTGCGCTCAAAATTTGATCTCGAGTTGGGCTGCGAATATTTTAAATTCTTCCGAATAGTGCGCTTTGGTTTTACGGCTTCGCTTGGTCGACTATTGCCGCGAGGGCTCGTCGTCGTCGAATTGCGGCGAGATTTTTGTGCGGATTCAACCAGCGGTTGCGCCCAGCCTCGACCTGTTTTTACGGGTGACATGCCAGTTTCTTGAATCATGTAATTACGCCAATCCGTTGTGTAGTTGTCTATGCGGCCGTTTGTACTGCCCTGTCCTCCGTTTCTGCGGTATTTGTTCGGACGTCGGCCTCCATAATTAATTCCAGTTCGGGTAGGCTCGTTCGAAGATGATGCCGTTGTGTTCCCAAAATTAGTTACCCCGTTCCATGCATTATATCCATAACCGTATGAATTATATCCGTAGGGATTATAGCCCATGGTCCAGCCGTTATTCCATCCATATGAACCATAGGTATAGGGTGAAAATCCGCCCATTCCAATGCCGTTGTTCCAACCGTATGGATGACCGTTCATTGTATTCCATGAGTTAAATCCCATGGTATTGTTCCATTGCGGATAGAAAAAGGTGCCAAATCCAGGCGTCCAGTAGCTTCTGCTATTATTCCACCAATTATTATTGCTGCCCTGAAATGGTGCTGAAACTAAGGGTTGTTCCCCTTCCCAAATGAGTGCATAATCTTCATCCAAATAGGGTTCACCGTCCATGCTGCCCATTGCTTTTGCGTTGGCAAAACGAGGTGCGGGCAAAACAGGATTATAGTAGTTTTCATCCTCGAAATAATTTTCCGTCAAACTCACAGAACTCCCACATGATGATAATATGAGGGAAGAAATGAATAGTAGTAGTATGGGCTTCTTCATAACTTCTGTAGATTTGCGTTCTCAATTACAATGTACAAAAGTTATACCAAGCTCAATTACATGGCAAAACATCTCACAACCCGCGAGGCAGATTATTCGAAATGGTACAATGAATTGGTGGTCAAAGCAGATTTGGCGCAAAATTCAGGAGTACGCGGCTCCATGGTTATAAAGCCTTACGGGTTTGCGATCTGGGAACGTATTCAAGCGGATCTCGATAGACGATTTAAGGAAACTGGTCATATGAATGCCTATTTCCCGTTATTCATACCAAAATCCTACTTTTCGAAAGAAGCATCGCACGTAGACGGATTCGCCAAAGAATGTGCCGTGGTCACACATTACCGATTAATGGACGATCCCAATGGTGGGGGCGTGGTGGTTGATCCTTCTGCGAAATTAGAAGAAGAATTGATCGTTCGTCCTACCTCTGAGACTATTATTTGGGACACCTATAAGGACTGGATTCAGAGCTACCGCGACTTGCCTATACTTGTAAACCAATGGGCCAATGTAGTGCGTTGGGAAATGCGTACGCGTCTTTTCTTAAGAACGGCAGAATTTTTATGGCAAGAAGGTCATACAGCACATGCAACGAAAGAAGAAGCCATCACGGAAGCGGAGACTATGTTGAATGTCTACACAGATTTCGTGCAAGATGTAATGGCCATTCCGGTGTTACGCGGTTTGAAAACCGAAGGCGAACGATTTGCGGGCGCACTAGAGACCTACTGTATCGAAGCTTTGATGCAAGACGGTAAGGCCCTGCAAGCAGGTACATCTCACTTTTTAGGTCAAAATTTTGCCAAGGCATTCGAGGTGAAATTTCAGAATAAAGAAGGCAAACAAGAATACGTTTGGGCAACATCATGGGGCGTTAGTACGCGATTGATGGGCGCACTTATTATGACACATAGCGACGATAATGGATTGGTTTTGCCGCCAAAATTGGCTCCATACCAAGTGGTTATTGTTCCCATATATAAGGGTCAAGAGCAATTGGATGCCATTAGTGAAGTGGCTGAAGACTTAATGGGTCAGTTACGTGCTCAGGGTATTACTGTAAAATACGACAACCGGGATACGCACAAACCGGGCTGGAAGTTTAACCAATACGAGCTTCAAGGAATTCCATTACGCATTGCGATCGGTCCCAAGGATCTTGAGAAGGGTAGCGTGGAATTGGCGCGTCGAGATACCTTAACAAAGGAGTTCGTAGATCAAAAAGAGGTATCGACGAAAATTCCGGAGTTACTCGACGAGATTCAACATACGTTGTTTCAAAAAGCGCTCGACTTTAGAGAAGCACATTCTCAAGAAGCGAATTCTTGGGAAGAATTTGAGGCGCTAATGAAGGGGAATCCAGGATTTGTATACGCGCATTGGGATGGAACAACAGAAACGGAGAATAAAATCAAAGAATTAACGAAGGCTACCATACGTTGTATTCCATTGGATGCTAAGGAGGAAGATGGGGTTTGTGTCCTTACTGGAAAACCAAGCAAGCAGCGTGTAGTCTTTGCTAAGGCCTATTAAACGGGGGTGCGTTTAGGACTAACATTATTTTGGAATTTTTGATTGAATGTGTTGCGAATTTAAAAAACGTTGTTACATTTGCACTCCCCTAGCAAAATAGGGGTGCGTTCTAAAACATTAAGGCCCCTTCGTCTATCGGTTAGGACGCCAGGTTTTCATCCTGGAAAGAAGAGTTCGATTCTCTTAGGGGTCACAACTATTTAAGAATAAAAGACATGGCAAACCATAAGTCTGCTTTAAAAAGAATTCGTCAGACAGCTAAAAAGGCTGCACACAATCGTTACTATCACAAAACGACACGTAACGCTGTGCGCAAACTTCGCGGATCAACTGACGCCACGGAAGCTGCAGAAATGCTCCCACGCGTAACTTCTATGCTTGATCGCTTGGCAAAGCGTAACATCATTCACCAGAAGAAAGCGTCTAACTTGAAGTCAAGCTTAGCGAAGCACGTCGCTGCGCTATAGGCTTTTCTTTACCGTGTAAATATTCAGTGAGCCCGCTTCCGTTAGGAAGCGGGCTTTTTGTTTTATAAATCGCCCGGACTACATCGTATTTTCTTTTCGACTGCGTTACCAAGCGTCTAAGACGAGCTAGATATGCTTAAGTTTTATCGTCTCTTTTTCCCGTAGTTATGGCCATCGTCCGCGCGCTCTTTTGTTTACCTGTTCTTAAGAGGGAGTGCATGGGGTAGGGGCAAAAAAAATCCCCGCCGGAGGCGGGGATTTGAAGTGGTATTTAATACCGTATTTATTCGGCGTATAATGCATCGATTTTTACTTCGTATTTCGCTAGAATTGGTTTGCGCTTCACCTTAAATGTTGGGGTCAGACAACCATTGTCGACGGTGAATTCGTCGGTATCAATGATTATTTTTTTCACTTGTTCCCATTTACCGAACCCAGCATTAGCACGCTCGACATCTTGCCAAACACGGTCGCGTACTTGTTGATTATCGGCCATCTCTTCGATGGTTGTGTATGTTATGTCATGGCGCGAACACCATTCCTTAACGCCTGGCTCATTTAAGATACAGATCGCAGATGGGAATTTGCGCCCTGAACCAACGACCATACTCTGTTCAATCAAATGCGACGCCTTTAGTTCGTTCTCTATTAACTGCGGAGCTACATATTTACCTCCAGAAGTCTTAAACATCTCTTTCTTACGGTCTGTGATGCGGATAAAGCCATCTTCAATTACACCAATATCACCTGTGTGGAACCATTCACCGGTCATTACCTCTGCGGTGAGTTCGGGTTGCTTGTAATACCCCATCATGATGTTGGGACCTTTTGCAAGAATCTCGCCATCTTCTGCAATTTTAGCTTCAACACCATCAATCACTTTACCGACTGCACCAATGCGAAGCATACCAGGTTCTGCCGTAGTATTAACAGAAATCACTGGAGACGTTTCCGTAAGTCCATAACCTTCGAGAATGGGTACACCAATTCCATTGAAGAATCGTGCCAATCGTGGTTGCAATGCTGCCGATCCCGACGCAACAGCTTTGACCTCAGTCATCCCTAAAGCAGTACGGACCTTGCTGAATACCAGCTTGTCCGCTATGCCTAATTTCCAATGATAGAATCCGCCATTTGAATGTTCCGGTTCCCATTGTAAAGCAAGGCTAACGGCCCACTCAAAGATTTTAGTTTTCAGCCCGCCTGCACTGGTACCATTAGCAACAATACCGTCAAAGAATTTCTCTAATAGACGAGGGACAGCAGTGAAAATAGTTGGCTGGCAGTAGTTTAAATCGGCTTTAATGGTTTCAATAGACTCAGCAAAGTAGATGCTGGCGCCATTGTACATATATAGGTATTGAATGAAACGCTCGAAGCTGTGGCAAACAGGTAGGAAGCTCAAAGTCTTCGCTTCGCCTTTAATTAGCCCTGGGATGCGCGGTGTAGCTGCAATGACATTGCTTACCACATTTTTATGGCTCAACATTACCCCTTTTGGTAACCCTGTTGTTCCTGAGGTGTAGATAATAGTAGCAAGATCTTCAGGATTCACAGCGTCACGCGCTTTTTCAACCTCAGCTTGACGGGTTTGATCGGCACCTAATTCCAACACCTCTGACCAGTGGTTTTTACCCTCGTAGTGTTCAAAGGTGTAGACCTTATTCATGTGCTCACATTTGTCGAGAACTGCAGATACTTTATCGTAAAGCTCATCGTTGGAGACAAAACAGTAAATACTCTCACTATGATTGAAGATGTACTCGTAATCTGCCTCCGTCATAGTAGGATAGATTGGTACATCTACAGCGCCAATTTGTAAAAGCGCGTGGTCCATAATGTTCCATTCGCAACGGTTGTTGTGCGAAATCAGAGCAACTTTGTCACCATGTTTAACACCAAGTTCGAGCAGCGCGCGACTTGCTTGGTCTACAGCTTCGATGAATTCTTTTGTACTGTAGGCTTTCCATTCTCCACCGACTTTCGAGGTCATCATTAGTTTCATTGGAATGTGTTCCAATTGGTAATGTGGAATGTCAAATAATCTAGTGGGTTGTTTCATGTTTTTGTGCTCTTGATAAATGTATGTATTGCGAACCTTCAATATAGCAAAAATGTACTATCGACCTTTATTTGAATTGCGATCATATAGTACCTCACCTCCAACGATAGTTTTGACTACGTGCGTATTTTTTCGCAGTGTAGGGGAGTGGTTCCAGAGATTCGTGTTCAAGATGGTGAAATTGGCTTGTTGACCCAAGGCAATACTTCCGTAGGTCTCTTCGCCAAAAGCACTGTATGCGGCGCCCAAAGTCATCGCATAAATTGCCATTCCGGGGCTTACGGTTTGGTCAGGTAAAAAGCCGCCATCAGGCCAATGATTCTTATCCTGGCGTGTAGTAGCAGCGAAGAAAGTGGCCAATGGGTCAATGTGTTCGATCGGAAAATCGGTACCGAAAGCTACTCTTTCATTAGAAGCATTAAAAATTCGTTTGTAGCTATATGCGTGCTGAACACGATGTGATCCTAAACGGTCCTCCACCCAATACATGTCGCTTGTCGCGTGGGTCGGCTGAACGGAAGCGATAATGTTCGGATGGGTATAGAATACGCTATCCTCTGGGGTCATGATTTGAGCGTGTTCCACCCTAAATCTAAGATCCGCTATGGTGTCCAATTGGTTAAAACATTCTAATAAAACGTGGTGTGCGCTATCCCCAATGGCATGCACACAAAGTTGCCAGCCGTTCTCAACGCATCGCTCGCGCAAGTCATTGAGTTGTCCAGGGTTCAGAAGTGGTAGACCGTAATGATCCGGCAAGTCGTGGTACGGGTCGCGCAGTAAAGCGCCTCGCGAACCTAAGGCGCCATCGAGATAAGCTTTGACGCTTTTTACTCTGAGCAGCGGTTTTTCAATGGGACCGTTTGACTCGAAATACGCCAAGTCTTCCTCGTTGTTGCTGATCATCGCATTTACAAAAAGATGGAATTGACCTTCCTCTTGCAAAGAATCCAACAAGAGGATTTGGTTGGTTGTAAGTCCTGCGTCAGTCATTGCAGTAAGTCCATATTTAATTAAACTATCCTGCGCTCGGAGCAATGCTGCACGCCAATACCTGCTGGTGAGTTTTGGCAAAGTGACTAACGACTCTGCATTGTCTACAAGCACGCCGTCGAGAATTTGTCCGCCCTCAACGGTTGTACTGGGCGTAATGGAGAAGGTGTCGAGCACTGCCTGATTGACCCAAGCTGCATGCCCATCGATTCGAGTGAGGTAGATGAGTTTATCTGAAAATTCTGCAAGATCTTGAGCCATTGGGAAATCTTGTGGCGTCCAATCATTCTGATCCCAACCGCTGCCGATAATCCATCGTTTGTTGGGATGCAGTGCGATGAAGGATTCAATACGATCTATACACTCTTGCTTAGATGAGGCTCCGAAAAGATTAACAGTACTGAAGGTACGGGCATATCCGAAAAGATGCCCGTGCGCATCAATGAATCCGGGGTAGAGGTGCTGCCCCTCTAGGGACAGCGTCTTTTTCGCTCTCGGTAATTTCGCACCTTCACTGTGGTCAATAATAGCCGCAATTTTGCCGCCTTTGATTCCAACGGAATAATTAGGCTGTTCACTGTAACTCCCCGGTTTATTCGAGGGGTTGTGCATTTCGAAGTTCGTAAGCAATAGATCCATTTCCTCAGCTGGGGTGCAATTGCTCAGTGTGAAGATGAAGAGAAGGTTATAAACAACAAATCGGTTAAAAGTGTGGGAAAGATTGCGCATAGAATACAAATGAGTTGGTACAAGAATACCTAAATTTGTCCAAATTCCTTTCAATAATGAACAGCACTGCCGTAGCGACTTTAGATCAGGCCCAAGAAATGGGGCTCCGCGCCGAAGAGTTTGATAAAATCAAAGAGATTTTAGGACGCACTCCCAACTACCTCGAACTTTCCGTTTATGGTGTAATGTGGAGTGAACACTGTTCTTACAAAAACTCTATAGTCTGGTTGAAAAAACTCCCGAAGAAAGGACCTCATATGCTCGTTGAAGCGGGAGAAGAGAATGCCGGTTTAGTAGATATAGGTGACGGATTAGCGTGTTGTTTTAAAATAGAGTCACACAATCACCCTTCTGCAGTAGAGCCGTATCAAGGTGCTGCAACTGGCGTGGGCGGAATAAACCGTGATATTTTCACGATGGGTGCTCGTCCTATCGCGCAGCTGAATTCATTGCGTTTCGGTAAGCCAACAGAGGACCGTACAAAATGGTTAGTGAAAGGTGTGAGTAAAGGCATCGGAGATTATGGAAATGCCTTTGGAATTCCTATTGTTGGCGGTGAAGTTTACTTTGACGAATGTTACCATCAAAACCCATTAGTGAACGCGTTTTCCGCAGGTATTGTAGAGGTGGGTAAGCAAATTTCTGCTACTTCTTCTGGTGTAGGAAATCCCGTGTTTATCGTGGGTTCTGCTACTGGAAAAGACGGTATTCACGGTGCTTCTTTTGCTTCAAAAGATCTTGATGAAGATTCGGCTGAAGATATCCCATCTGTACAGGTAGGTGATCCGTTCCAAGAAAAATTGCTTTTAGAGGCAACTATGGAATTGGCAACTACTGATGCAGTAGTGGGTATGCAAGATATGGGAGCTGCGGGGATTACCTGTTCTTCTTGTGAAATGTCCGCTGCGGGAGAACACGGTATGGATGTTTGGTTAGACAAGGTGCCACTTCGTCAAAATATGGAGCCATGGGAAATCTTATTGTCTGAATCGCAGGAGCGCATGCTCATTGTCGTGGAAAAAGGTAAAGAGCAGAAAGTGCTCGATATTTTCGACAAATGGGATTTAGAGTGTGAAGAGATTGGCGTCGTTACTGAAGGAGGAACAGTGAATTACTTCTGGGATAGTGAGCTTGTGGGAGCGTTGCCCGCAGAAAGTGCTGTTTTAGGCGGTGGTGCACCGGTTTACCACAGAGAGTGGTCGGAGCCTACGTACTACCAAGAATTCAAAAATTTTGATATAAACGCTGTTGAAGAGCCTGCAGATTTGAAATCGGTTGCGACGAAAATGGTGGCGCTACCAAACATTGCCTCAAAACGCTTTATTTACGAGCAGTACGATAGTATGGTTGGAACGCGTAACATGGGGACTAATGATCCTTCTGATGCGGGTGTCGTAAACATAAAAGGCACAGACAAGGCCTTAGCAATGAGCGTAGACTGTAACAGTAGGTTTGTAAATGCAGATCCTGAAGTAGGATGTGCTATGGCCGTTTCTGAAGCAGCTAGAAACATTACCTGCTCGGGAGGAATTCCATCGGCAGTGACGAATTGTTTGAACTTTGGGAATCCATACAATCCAGAGGTATACTGGCAGTTTGTAGGTTCAATCAAAGGTATGAGTGCAGCTTGTGAAAAATTTGAAACTCCGGTGACTGGAGGTAATGTCAGTTTTTACAACCAGACTCAAATCGGAGATACGATTGAGCCGGTATTCCCTACACCGACCATCGGTATGATCGGAGTGGTTGAGGATAAAAAGTTCATTACCACGTTGAGCTACAAGGCAAAAGGAGATTTGATTTTCATGATCGGTGTAAACCGCGATGATATTTCTTCATCACAGTATTTGATTAACATACACGGTGTGTCAAACAGCTCGACTCCGTATTTTGACCTAGAGGAAGAGTATGCAAATCAAAAGCAAGTACAAATGTTGATTCGCGAAGGCGTACTCAATAGTGCGCACGATTTAAGTGAAGGTGGACTTTGGGTTGGCTTATTGGAGAAAGGCTTCGCTAGTGGACTTGGTTTTGACATTACACTGCCAGCTGAACATAGAAAAGATGCAGTGCTCTTTGGGGAATCTGCTTCTAGAATTCTCGTTACTGTGAGCGAAGAAAATAAAGATAAGTTTATCGACTTGATGATGCTTAATGGTTGTGACTTTGACCTATTGGGTCATGTTACCAAAGGGGGTGTACGCGTCGATGACGAAGATTGGGGTCACGTTAGTGAGTACCAAGAAATTTACGACAGTGCGCTTGGAACGATATTGAGCGCGTAAATCGAACAACAGGATTAGAAATTTGGACGGCCTTTACGAGAGTAGAGGCCGTTTTCTTTTACATAGCGGCCAATGCGGTATTCAAGCCCAAAGGTAATTCCAGTCGTGAGACTTGTGGCAGGCGAAATGGGGTAATAGATGCTGCCATATACGGCCCATTTTGGTCGGATGACTGATGAAAACCCTAAAGAAGGAGTCATTCCGAATGTATTGGCGCGTTGCTGACTTATTCGCTCGGCAGTTTGAACGATTCCTGCTCCCATACGGATTTCACTCGATAGCGGTTTTAAGTCAAAAGCTTTTAACAGACTAATGCTTCGCCAGTCGTTGTAGACATTCTCTTTCCAAACTGCCCCTCCGTCGGTCAGTCCCTGTAATTCGATATAGGTGTTGTGTGTTGCTTCAAAAGCAATTCGACCGCTGACGTATGGAAATCCCGCTCCTAAACTAACGTAGCTAAACCGATTGGGATTCATCTGTCCTACGTCTTGCCCTACAGAGTGAAAACAAGTTGTACTTAAAATGACAAGCAGTAAAAGTCGACGCATTATTCAAGGATTGGGCTTCACTAAGTTCGAAATTTGACCCGGTGTGTCAATCGGCGAATAAAGAAATTTATTCACTATTGGTAATACTTGACACAATTTCGAAAGGTATTTGCATGCGCTTCGATGATCGTTTTAATCTCAGGACTGTAGCCGCCGCCCATGTTGATAACCAGAGGAATGGCATTACGGTGACAACGTGAGATTACTGCAATATCACGGTCTTTACAGCCGTTGAGCGTGAGTCCCATGCGTCCGAGTTTATCGCTTTCAAGAACATCTACACCGCTTTGAAAGAAAACCAATTCCGGATGAACTTTTTCGAAGAGCTCGTCTAAAGTTTCGTTCAATAAGCTGAGGTACGTTTTGTCCTCAATATAATCGGGCAATGGAAGGTCTAAATCACTGGACTCCTTATGGTAAGGATAGTTTTTTTCACCGTGCATTGAAAAGGTGAAAATTCGTGAGTCATCCGCAGCCATGGCAGCCGTTCCATTGCCTTGATGTACATCGAGGTCGACGACTAAAATACGAGAGACGCCGCTTTGGTCAAGTGCGTAGTGTGCTGCGAGCATAATGTCATTGAGCATGCAAAAGCCCTCTCCACGATCATAAAATGCGTGATGGGTGCCACCAGCTATATTTAGCGAACAACCGTTTTTAATGGCGAACAAGGTATTGTCGATAGTGCCTTGTCCTATGGTTCGCTCGCGCTCAATCAACTGAGCACTCCAAGGAAAGCCGATTTTTCTTTGTGCTTTGCCATCGATACTTCCGTCCAGTAAACTTTGAAAATAGTCCGGACAGTGTGTTCGCAGGATTTGTGTTTCCGAGGCAAGATCTGGAGCGAAAAAGTTTTCCTGTGTTAAGGTCCCTTCGTACAACAATTGCTGTGGCAATAGGCTGTATTTAGACATAGGAAACCTATGGTTATCCGGCAAATGATGGTGATAAATGGGCGCCCAGGCGACTTTAATCATGTTATTGCCGCAACACGGCCCCAGTACGTTTGTTCAATTGGTCAACAATCCGTTGCACCGTTTTGTCTACCGCTTTATCGTTGAGCGTTTTGTTGGCATCCTGGAAAATCATACCAATGGCATAACTTTTCTTATCCGCTGGAAGTTTATCCCCGTCGTACACATCAAAAAGGAATACATTGATTAAAAGACCTTTACCTACCTGTAAAATGCAATCTTGTAAATTCTGATACTGCTCAGAACGATCGACTAATAGAGCTATGTCACGACGAACAGAAGGGAATTTTGGTAAGTTATTGAACAGTGAAGCGCCGCGTTGCAACACTAGGTTTTTACATTGATCCCAATTGATGCTCGTGTGTACAACAGCCCCTTTAATGTCAAAGTGTTTTAAAACTTTAGGATGTACTGTGCCTAAACAGCCAATGGTGCTTTTACCTGATTTAAAAACAACATACTCGCCATAAAGTGAATGTTGCGCAGTAGTTGAGGATACCGACAGCCCTAATCGCTCGAAAAGACTTTCAAGCAGGCCTTTCATCCAAAAATAATCGTTCGGTTGACTTCTGGAGTCCCAGTACTCTTCTCCCTGTGCGCCGGCGGCAAAAAGATCAAGCTGTACGTTTTCATAATAGCCGTTCGATCCTTTTCCGTAGGTTTTTCCTCGCTCGAAGAATCTTAAGTTCGGCTGCTGTCTCTTTTGATTGAAACTGATCGATTGAAGTCCACCAAATAGAAGGTTATTCCGCATCACATTGAGGTCAAGGCTCAACGGATTGAGCATTTCAATGAGTGACGCTGACACTTCGGGTAGGAGTGCGGTGTAATCTGTTCCTTTCGCCAGGCTGTTGTTCATGATTTCGTAGAAGCCATTACCTGTCAATTGATCCAGAACGCTACGCTCGATTTTTTCTGGTCGAGGATCGTGAACGGCAACGCTAATGCGCATTTGATCTGGAACGGGTACTTCATTGAAACCATAGATTCGCAGTAACTCTTCTGCCACATCTACATCGCGAGTGACATCCACTCTGTAGGTAGGAACTAGGATATGCCACATATCTTCTTCAATAGCCTTGATTTCAAAATCAAGCAATTCAAGAATTTGCGTCATTTTTTCCGCTGTCAATTCGACACCTATGAGCTTTAATACTTTTGAACGGCTGAACGCTATAGCAACACGTTCAAAATTTTCAGGACCTTTATGGTCTCGAGCACTGGCTGTACCTCCTGTTAACTCGCATAGCAACGCAACGGCATATACGTGTGCATCAATGGTTGCATTTGGGTCAACGCCTCGCTCATAGCGGTAACTGGCATCTGAATTTATAGCATGACGTTTTGCCGTTTTCCGAACGCGAACGCTGTCGAAATAGGCACCTTCAAGGTAAATGTTCTTTGTGCTTTCTGTTACGCCGCTATTCGCTCCGCCCAATACTCCTGCAATGCATAGGGGTTTAGTAGCGTCTGCGATAATGCAATCTTGTGGGTCTAAAGTACGTTCCACTTCGTCTAAAGTGACAAGCTTTTCTCCCGCTTTTGCTGCACGTATGTTTACGGTGTTGCCACCAATAGTATCTGCATCAAAGGCGTGTAAGGGATGTCCAAAGGTGTGTAGTACAAAGTTGGTACTATCAACTGCATTGTTTTTAGGCGTAAGACCAATAGCAATCAAATGCTCTTTTAGCCAATCTGGACTTTCTGTGATTGTTACGTTTGAAATAAAAGTACCGTTGTATGCAGGACAGCCATTTTCGTCTTCAATATTTAAAGTGATCGGGTTTGTGGCAGTTTCAGGCGTTGAGCCATGCGGCACCTCTAGTTTCGGTGCGTCTAACCCCTTGGTAATCATTGCGGCACGTAAGTCGCGAGCTACACCAATGTGTCCCATCGCATCTGTGCGGTTCGGAGTTAAGCCTATTTCAAATACGAAATCACTCTCCACGTTAAAAACTGTACTACATGGCGTTCCGGGTGTCAAAGCGGCATCGAGTACCAAGATTCCGTCGTGATCGCCCCCCAGCCCTAATTCATCTTCGGCGCAAATCATACCTAAGCTGACTTCGCCACGGATTTTACTTTTTTTGATTTTTAATTCTTCACCGCCGGGATATAATAACGTGCCTACGGTCGCTACAGGGACCTTTTGACCTGCAGCAACATTGGGTGCGCCGCAAACAATTTGTACGGCCTCTTCCGCCCCAATCTCTACAGTAGTGATTCGAAGTCTATCTGCATTAGGGTGTTGGATGCAGGTAAGCACTTCTCCGACGACAACCCCTCGAAGTCCACCAGGTATGGTCTCCACCTCTTCCAAGCCTTCAACTTCTAGGCCGGTGTCCGTCAATAATTCGGAGACGAGCTCCGGGTTGAGATCTATAGGTAAATAACGCTTAAGCCAGCGGTACGAAATCTTCATTGGGTCAAAATTGATTGAATATCAAAGTTACACTTTGCAAGACAATCGCAAAGGCTTATTTCGTCTGAATTAGAATAGGTTGAAAAGAACTAATCCATAGATTCCAAAGCGCAGAAACCGTACTAACGTTAACACGACAAAATGCTTAAAGGGAAACCGGTTGAGCCCGCATAGTTGACACACGATAGGATAGGGTAACGGCGTCAGAGCAGCAAGGATGATAAGCAATCCTCCAAAAAGTCTTAATTGGTCTAAAGTGGATTTGTGCCGCTCTAAAATCCGGTTTTTAATAATGGCTCGAGTACGTAAAAATCGACCTATGAAGTAGCTCGCGATTCCAGCGCTGTAGCTTAACGAGGCTAGAAAAAACAGCATCCATCTTGGTTTAAGCGTTTCATCGGCCCAAACGATGAGGAGTTCAGGAGTGATGATTCCGAAACTCACTTCACTCGCGAAAAACAGTCCCAACAATACAGGAGTGTTCAAAGTGAGTGTGATCCATTTGACAGCAGAATCTATATCCACTATCCAGGTATCAAACGCATAGAATAAACCTAGGACTGCTCCAATGGATCCCAAAAATTTCAGAAGGTTCCGTCGCATAAAAGCATAACCGCCTGAACGCCTAAGCAGCCTGTGGTATCCTTTCAAAATGGTGGGTATACGTTGTTGCATGGGGTTATGATATTCTATTCCAACCCCATTGATCTTTATAAAGTTCAATCCAGCGCGATTTTATGCTCTGGTGGTCAGGATGGATGAGTTGGGCATCGTTGCGCAATAATTGTTCCACAACTTCTTTAGTCCAATTCAATATCGGACCGTCGTTCAATAAGGAGGCTAATTTAAATTGAAGCTGTCCACTCTGGCGCGTCCCCATTAAATCTCCTGGACCTCTCAACTGCATATCAACTTCGGCAATTTCAAACCCGTCGCTCGTGCGGACCATAGTTTCTAAACGAGTTTTTGCATCTGAGGAAAGCTTGAAGGAGGAGACCAGGATACAGTAACTTTCATCGGATCCACGGCCGACACGGCCGCGTAATTGGTGCAGTTGGCTCAGGCCGAAGCGCTCTGCATTTTCGATGACCATGACGGAAGCATTGGGCACATTTACTCCAACCTCAATCACTGTGGTGGCGACCATGATGTTCGCTTTACCCTTTGCAAAGCGTTGCATTTCACCTTCCTTTTCCGCTGCGGACATTCGGCCGTGTACGACTGCAATCTGGTATTGGGGTCTAGGAAAATCGCGCAAAAGCTGCTCATATCCAACTTCAAGATTTTTTAAGTCCAATTTTTCACTCTCTTCGATGAGTGGAAAGACGACATAAACTTGTCTTCCAGCAGCTATTTCACGTTGCATGAAGCCGTTGAGCTTTAGACGATTTTTATCAAAAAGATGTAAGGTTTTTACAGGCTTTCGTCCTGGTGGCAATTCATCAATAACACTGATGTCGAGGTCTCCATAAACCGACATGGCAAGGGTTCTCGGTATGGGTGTGGCCGTCATCACTAAAACGTGGGGCGGGTGTTCGTTCTTTTTCCAAAGCTTCGCTCGTTGGGCAACACCGAAGCGGTGTTGTTCGTCAATGACTGCTAGTCCTAGATTGGCAAATTTCACTGTGGGCTCGATCAGCGCATGTGTTCCAATCAGGATTTGCAAACTACCTTCCTTTAGTCCAGTATGTATTTCTGCACGACGAGCCGCCGGTGTAGAACCGGTCAATAATGCTACCGAAATACCCGCTGGATCGCACAGTTCCTTTAGTCCGTTATAGTGTTGAGTTGCTAAAATTTCAGTCGGAGCCATGAGCGCTGCTTGGTAACCATTGTCTATGGCTAGAAGCATTGCAAGTAAGGCGACAATCGTTTTACCTGAGCCTACATCGCCTTGCACCAACCGATTCATTTGAGCACCCGTTCGAACATCCCCTCGAATTTCTTTGACGACACGTTTTTGAGCTTGAGTCAATTCAAAGGGCAGGTGGTTGCTGTAGAAATTTAGAAAGAACTGACCAACTTCCTTAAAAGTATAGCCTTTTATGGCTGTTTTTTGGCGCAGTTTGTTGCGCTGCTGCGTCAATTGAAGAAAGAAGAATTCTTCAAATTTAATTCGCTTTCTTGCCGCCTCAAGATGCTGCGCGGAAGGGGGGAAGTGAATCCAATTCAGCGCTTGTATCTTACTGATCAGTTGATGTTTTGTTCGAAAAGCCTCGGAAAAAGTTTCTTCGAATTGGCCCAATTCTTTTTTGAGCACCTCTTTCATCACCCGCGCAATGCCCTTTGAGTTTAGGCCGCGTTTGGTCAGTTTTTCTGTGGTGGAATACACAGGCTCAACGGCAGAGTCCTCGACCTGAGAAGGGGCATAGATTTCCGGGTGCGGCAGGCTTTTTTTACCGTTGAAGTCGTTCATCTTTCCGTAAACCACCATGGGCGTATTCGGCTTTAGACTCTTCTTAACCCACTTTGCACCTTTAAACCACACCAATTCGATGAAGCCTTCGCCGTCGGTGAATGTTGCGACTAGTCGCCGTTGACGAGGTGCGCCCAGTTCATCAATCTTTACGATTTGACCCTTGATCTGAACTTCACCGCTGTGGGCGTGTAACGAGCCTATGGTATGGAATTGGCTCTTATCCACGTAACGAAAGGGATAATGCTCTATGAATTGCGCTATGGTCCGTATTCCGAACTCTTCAGCGAGAAGGGCCGCGCGGTCCGGACCAATTCCGGGTGCATAGACTATAGGGCTTTGGGTAGTGCTCATCGTTGTAAAAGTAAGTATCTTTTGCCCCACGAAAATGCAAAACCAAGGCACAAATATCTTTAGACTCGTTACGTTGCTTGCGGACAGCGCCTTATTGTTAGTGCTGTTTGTGGTGATCGGCTATTGGCGTTTCGATGACCTGCGTATCGCGAATCCGGAGTATTACAACTACTATTTGCAACTGTTGGTTTTGACAGTAGTCAGTTGGTTTGCGGCGGGTCGTTGGTCGGGTATCTTTAGTTATACCAGCGGTTTAGAGCAACGGAATGTAACGGCAAATGTGTTGCGTGCTGCCTTGGCCCAATTCGCCATTTTGGCCATTATTGTCGTCGGTTTAAAAGGCTATTACTACAGTCGCCTCTTCTTGGCCACGTATTTCATGTTACTCTACGGTCTAGCATGGCTCTACCGTTTACTCTTAGTTCACTATTTAAGGAGACAAATGGCTCGAGGCAAATGGCAACGGACGTATGTCTTAGCCGGAACACATGCTACAGCAGAAGCGCTAGCAAAACTTACGGAGTTGCGCCCAGAGTTGGGTTGGTCCTACAAAGGCACTTTTGACGGTAAGACTAAAGCGGTTGATGAAGTCATTTGCGCACATGCGCCGGGTACTTCTGCTTACCAAGCCGCAGCAAATTTTGCCTTAAATGAGGGCATGCGCTTTCGATTCCTGCCAGATATGGGGCCAAAATATGCTGGCCAGATGTTTTTAGAAAACCTTGAAGGAATTCCGCTTTTTTCGCAGCGTCGCGAGCCGCTGTCAAACTGGACCAATGCCTTTATAAAACGCATATTTGACGTACTGGTTTCGCTGGTCTTGCTAATTGCAGTTGGGCTATGGTTGTTTCCGGTGTTAGCGATTCTACTTTCTTTAACCGGTGCAGGTTGGCCGCTTTTTAGCCAACGCAGAGAAGGACTCTCAGGAAAGACTTTTACCGTATTGAAGTTTAAAAGTATGAATGGCGAAGGCGAGAGTAATTTCTTGCAGCGCTGGATGCGAAAAACAGGTTTAGATGAATTGCCTCAATTATTCAATGTGCTCTTAGGTCAAATGTCAATGGTCGGCCCACGGCCGCATACGGCAGGCGATGGAGCAATCTATGCTGCATCTGTAGCATCGTATAAGATTCGCTATTGGGCCAAGCCGGGGCTTACCGGATTAGCGCAAGCCCGTGGCTTGCGCGGTGGCGGTACAGCAGCACGTCCAGAAATGCTCGAAGAGCGCATCAGAGCCGATGTCTACTACATTGAACATTGGTCACTGGTCTTGGATCTACGCATAGTCATAGAAACGGCCGTGCGCACTTTATTCGCACCGGCAACTTTACATTCAAAATAAAAGATGAAATACCCCAATCTTCTTAATCGATTTCAAACCTACGTTCAAATAGATACGCAGAGCGATCCTCACAGTTCCACCGTGCCGTCCACGGAAAAGCAGAAAGATTTAGCTCGGGTGCTCGCAGAAGAGCTAAAGGAAATGGGTGTTGTAGATGTAGACATGGACGATTTAGGATACGTTTACGCTACGGTACCTGCGTCGCCGGGTCACGAAAATGCTCCTGCAGTTTGTTTTTGTGCACATATGGACACTTCGCCAGAATATTCTGGGGCTGGAGTGGTTCCCACGTTGCATCACGATTACGACGGAGGTGAATTGAAACTCCCTATGGACAGTATCGTTATTTCCCCCAACGATTTCGGTGCCTTAAAGGAAATGAAAGGGCACACTATTGTGACATCAAACGGAGCGACATTGCTTGGTGCAGATAATAAAGCGGGCGTGGCAGAAATCATGACTGCTGTGGAGGCGCTGATGCAATCAGAGGTACACCACGCGACGATGAAGGTACTGTTCACCCCAGATGAAGAAATTGGTCGTGGTGCCGATCATGTAGATTTGGAAAAATTAGGTGCCCAATTCGGGTATACCATGGACGGTGCCACAAAAGGCTCGATTGAAGACGAAACATTCTCGGCAGACGGTGCCACTATTATATTTCGAGGTGCCAATACCCACCCTGGTTTTGCATTTAAGAAAATGGGGAATGCTGTAAAAGCGGCAGGTGTGTTTTTAAGTCTTTTGCCACGTCAAGAATGGTCTCCAGAATCGACCAAAGGTGAAAAAGGATTTGTTCATCCCTATGAGATAACCGGTGGTGTTGAAGAAGTTCGTATTACCATGATTCTTCGCAGTTTCGATGCAGCAGAACTTGAAGATTATGCAGCGCTTCTAAATGCATTGGCGAAGCAAGCTTCGAAAGCAGTGAAACGCACCTCCTACGAGATTCAAATTTCTGAGCAATACAGAAACATGAAAGAAGTGTTGGACCAGCACCCTGAGGTGGTGGGTTATGCAGAGCGTGCCATTGATGCCTGCGGATTGCCGGTACGGAAATCTAAAATTCGAGGGGGTACAGACGGTTCGAAACTTAGTTTTATGGGTTTGCCTTGTCCCAACGTCTTTGCGGGAGAGCATGCGTTCCACAGCCCGTATGAATTCGTAAGCTTGCAGGATATGGAAAGTGCCACCGATGTGATTGTTAAAATTTTAGAGCTTGTGGCTCTAGATAACGTATAAAAAAACCGCCGAAGGGTGGGTTTTTTTAGTTAGCCTTTCTTGGCGTATGCTTTGTTCAATGCATCCGCAAGCCTCACACCGCCTTGTGCCAGTCGTAAATGTAGCAAGTCGCTGTGGTCATAAATATAGCGGTACCCTAATTTCTCAGGATCATCGAACGCATAGCACTGCTCCCTGAGGATGACACTTTCTTTCACCCAATCTTTGACGGTTGAATTCTTCCACGATTCGATATCAGAGGCTACCCGTGTAGACATCACCCAAACACTGTATTCAGTGTAAGACATGCTCCAATAATCAATCATTCCACTGTCCCATACACGATGCAGGTTCGAGCTTTCCCAAAAGAACTTTACTTTGATCTGGTTACCGCCCATGTCTGTGCCGTTTCCGCAATGGAGCGGTTGGTGTACATCACCTATCAAATGCGCCAAAGTTTTCAACGCAAATGCTTCATCAACGCTGAATTTTCCAGTTTCAATCTCGCGTAAGAATTTCTCGATTCCTTCCCAAACATCACCTTCCTCAGGATGTATATGTCCTTCTAGAGCATCTACATTTGCGACGGTACAGTAGTGGTATGGCTTTAGGCTGTCGTAGGCGTGGTCACTCTTAATGAAGTCCATCCAATTTGCCACCTGAGCGAGATCTTCGCCGCCCAATGTTTCCAAAATATGAGCACGTACTTCAGGATTCAAATGATCCATTGCGATGTGCCCAATAATTCTATGTCCGGTTAATCCCCATGAAAACGCGGTCAATGAGCTTAATACAAGCGTTAGAGAAAGTAGTTTTTTCATTACAAAGCAGAAGAAGGTTTAAAGTAGCCTATGATACGATCGTATCGTAATCCCATGCCACGGTTGTACATTATTAAAGTGTAATCGTTTTTAGTTTGCCAGTGGGTGCCTTCAGTGAGGACGGTGCTAACACCTCCATCCTCTCGGGGGTGTGCAAATACGTAATTATAATATCCTTGTTTTAACAGCACTCTAACCGTGTAGGCTTGTTTGTTATAGTTGTAAGAAAGTTCAAATTCCGGGTCCAATTTCCAATTGCTTAATTGTCCATAAACATAAACAGGAACTTCCAATTCTGGACTTTCCATAAAGAAATCTACCCAGCAATAATCACCGGCTAAATCTGGATTTCCCACATCCGCTCGCTGAATCAAACGACGTCCGTTGATGTCATTCTGAAAGCTGTAGACTGCAATGCTCCGATTCTTCTTTTCTTCCAAATACACCGACCAGCAGGTATCGAGTTGCGAAACTTTCACGCCCATGCCCACCTGATTGAGTCGCTTGGTGTCAAACGAATGGAATTCGACACCTCCTTCAAATGCATATTCGCCTAAGAAATTGTATTCCAATATGCCGTCATTAATAAAGGTTGGTTTTAAGCGAGTCAACGCGTTGTCCCAACGTCTGTTCTGTAAGATGCTCAAATCTAGGTCTTGGAAATAATCTTGAATGGGGTAACCCGCTAAGGCAACTTTAGCATTCACCATTTGCTCGCTAGAAAAATTGGTCAGGTCGGTTGCGCGCAAAACTTGAACGGAAGGCAAAACCAAATCTTCGTACACAATGAACCGGCGACGTATAATGAGGTCCGTTGGATCGTCATTTTGATAGACCTCCAGGATATAATTGCCACTAATACGCGGACGAGCATTTACATTTGGGACGCGAAGCGTGTAATGAGTGTAAGGAACGAAAGTACCAACGCTAATAGCGAAGTCGTTGAGGTAGTTGCCATCGAAACCGTCGAGGTATTGGTTGATCAACAAGTCTGATTTTTCCCAATCCTTCGTGCAATGGAAAATCTTGTAGGCATAATTGTTCCATTCATATGCCATGTCGTCAAAACTGAATTCAAGACCATTTTTTACGCCCAATTCATAGGCAGGAAAGTCTAAAGGTGTTCCAACAGGAGCGATTTGGATCGTTTTGAGGTATTCATAAGCTACTGTATCGCGCAAAACCTGACCCTTCAGGAGGCTTGAAATCAGTAGGATGACAAATGTCACGGACTTATTAACAGACATATTCATAAATATTGGTGTCTAAGGTACAATTAGTCTCGAATTCTTGAGGCTAAATGAAACACGTATCCTAATTTTGCAACCCAAAATCATCTTATAGTACGATGTCTCAAACCTTTAAGATTCGCAAGGGTCATGATATTAAGTTAGTCGGAAGCGCTCCCATAACAGATTTGGGCCGCATTACGGCATCTACTTACGCTGTGACACCCCTAGATTTTCCTGGAATTACTCCGAAGTTGGCTGTAAAAGCAGGAACGCAAGTAAAAGCAGGCGATACTTTATTTTTTGATAAAGATCGACCTGAAGTGAAAATTTGTTCTCCCGTCTCTGGTGAAGTGGCTGAGGTAAAGCGCGGTGCAAAGCGTAAAATCCTGGCCGTTTTGATTTTAGCCGATTCGGACATCACCTATGCCGATCATGGTGCTTTCAGTTTTTCTGGAGGAACTCGTGAAGATGCTGAAGCACATTTTGGTACAACGGGTGTAGGCGCATTCATCACTTCACGTCCTTATGGTGTAGCTGCAAGCATGTCGGAAAAGCCGCGTGCAATTTTCGTTAACGGAATTCAAAGTGGCCCTCTTGCAGGAGACTTAGCCTACCAACTCACAGGCAAAGAAAAATCTATAGTAACAGCGGTAAAAGCACTGAAGCTAATGACCGAGGGTACGGTGTACGTTAGTCATGATGCGGATCAGGCCCCTATTGAGGCGCTGCAATCGCTAGAGGCCACCCACATTACGTTTTCAGGAAAGCATCCGAAAGGACTTGTAGGAACGCAGATTGCTCAAACAGCACCTTTGAATAAGGGTGAAATTGTTTGGACCGTCAATGCCATAGACCTTCCTACTATCGGTGCAGCTTTTGAAACGGGTGAGTACCGTCCAGAATACCGGATTACGGTCGCTGGATCGAAAGTAATAAATGCCGGTTATGCTAATGCGCTGCAGGGCGTTTCGCTCGCACAGTTTTTATCTGCGAATGTGAACACAGACAACACGCGTGTAATTTCGGGTGACGTGCTCACTGGATCAAAAATTGAAAATGACGGTTTCCTTAGTTTCGGTCAATCGCAGTTAACTGCAATACCAGAAGGTAATACAACTGAATTCTTTGGTTGGGTTTTGCCTGGGTTTGGTAAATTCTCAACGAACCGTGCATTCTGGAGCTGGTTGTTCCCGAACCGCGAATACGATCTCGATACCAACATGCACGGCGAAGAGCGCGCGTTTGTGGTTACCGGGGAATATGAGAAATTCATCCCAATGGACATTTTCCCGCAGCAATTGCTCCGTAGTATTTTGATCGGTGATATCGAAAAAATGGAACAATTAGGCATCTACGAGGTTGTCCCTGAAGATTTCGCTTTGGCAGAAGTAGCCTGTACTTCGAAATTACCGCTGCAGGAAATCGTTCGTAACGGATTGAATGACCTTAGAAAAGAAATGATTTAATAGCCAGATTATGAAGTTTGTACAAAACATATTCGACCAGACTAGACCGCTTGTTGAAAAAGATGGCAAAAGAAACATCCTCTACCCGTTGCACAACGCAATTGAGACGATGGCATTTGTTCCAGATCACACGGCGCACTCAGGTGCACACGTACGTGATGCCATAGATCTTAAGCGCACCATGGTTACCGTGATTTTCGCCATGGTTCCGGCATTGCTTTTTGGTATGTGGAACATAGGCCGCTTGCACTTCGGCGCTTTCGGTGAAGAAAGTACGTTGTTAGACAATGTGATTTTTGGCGCCATCAAATTATTGCCCTTAATCATTGTTACCTACGCTGCTGGTTTAGGTGTAGAGATTTATTTCTCTTGGAAACGCAATCACCCGGTAAATGAAGGTTTCTTAGTTTCGGGTCTACTCATTCCATTGATTATGCCCGTGGACATCCCACTATGGATGGTTGCAGTCAGCACGATTTTCGCCGTGTTGATTGGCAAAGAAGTTTTTGGAGGTACAGGGATGAATCTATTGAATCCTGCTTTAACTGCTCGTGCGTTTGCATTCTTTGCGTATCCAACTTGGATGTCGGGAGATAAAGTATGGATCAATACTACTTCAACTGAAGGCAGTCAATTGGTCGATGGTTATTCTGGCGCAACCGCATTAGGAGATCTCGCAACGACTGTAGGTCAAGGCATGGGAAACCCTGCCACAGAAACAGTAATGGCACAGTTTGGTCCGGAAGGCACCTATTCGTTAGCGAATGCCTTTTTAGGGTTGATACCCGGATCTATAGGTGAAACTTCTGCAGCGTTGATTCTTCTAGGAGGATTATTCCTTGTTTTTAAAGGAGTGGGGTCGTGGCGCATTATGGTAAGCTTCTTTATCGGAGGTTTTGTAATGGCTGCAATATTTAGCGCTTTCGCAGTAAATGAATTCATGGGATTGAATCCTTTGCACCAGCTGATGTTGGGCGGCTTCATGTTTGGTATGGTCTTTATGGCTACTGACCCTGTTAGTGCATCACAAACGGCAACGGGCAAATTGATTTACGGATTCCTTGCAGGTTTCTTTGGAATTATGATTCGTGTCTTCAACCCTGCTTACCCTGAAGGTATCATGTTGGCCATTCTATTCATGAATGTTATGGCTCCTTTGATTGATCATTACGTAGTTGAAGCGAACGTAAAACGTCGCGCGAAACGTTTAGCAAACGCCTAAAACCTAAGATATGAACGTTAATAGCAATGCATATACCTACACCTTCGCTACCGTTATGGTAGTTGTGGTAGCCGTTTTATTAGCTGGTGCCTCTTTAGGGCTCAAATCCAAACAAGAGAACAACGTTAAACAGGAGAAAATGCAGAGCATTTTAGCCTCAGTTGGCGTGAAAGTGGAGCGGAGTGAGGCGCAAGCCAATTATGACGAGGTCATCAAAGAAGTTTTAACCATTAGAGGCGGGGAGGTCGTAAGTACGGATCGCGAAATTGGTTTCAATGTAGATATGGCTGGTGCGATCAAAGCAGAAAATATGGATCGTGAAGTTCCTATGTATGTCGCAAATAAAGGCGGAGAAAACTACTACATCATTCCTTTGCGCGGCAAAGGACTCTGGGGTCCAGTTTGGGGCTTTGTGAGTTTGGAGTCGGATGGAAATACAGTTGTAGGCGCTAATTTTGGCCACAAGAGTGAAACCCCAGGATTGGGAGCAGAAATCACTACACCGATGTTTACTGACCAGTTTCCAGGTAAAAAAATCTCTGAAGCAGGTTTGTTCCAATCCATCTCTGTGGTGAAACAAGGAACCTCTACTGGCGATTACATGGTGGATGGAATTTCTGGAGGTACGATCACATCTAATGGTGTGAACGACATGCTTGCAGATTGTCTTGCACCGTATGCAGAATACTTCAAAAACATCTAAGCCATGAGTACGGAAGTAAAAACTAAAGAGTCGTTGTTCTCAAAGAAGAACCAACAACTATTAAAAGATCCATTCAATGACAATAACCCTATTACCGTGCAGGTTTTGGGTATTTGTTCTGCCTTGGCTATTACGGTTAAACTAGAGCCGGCTATCGTAATGTCGCTATCGGTGATGTTCGTTCTTTCGGTAGGTAATGTGATCATCTCATTGATTCGTAATCTGATTCCTAACCGTATCCGTATTATCGTCCAGTTGGTAGTAGTTGCCTCATTGGTAATTCTCGTAGACCAATTCTTAAAAGCCTTTGCTTACGATGTAAGTAAGCAGCTTTCGGTATTCGTTGGATTGATCATTACGAACTGTATTATCATGGGACGTTTTGAAGCTTTTGCTTTGGGTAATGGTCCATGGAAGGCTTTCCTAGATGGAATTGGAAACTCTATCGGATATGGTGTGATTCTTATTGCTGTAGCGTTTGTGCGTGAACTTTTGGGTTCAGGACAGCTTATGGGAGCACAGATCATCCCACTGAGTTGGTACATCGACATGGATAAGGGAACGGGATTCTACGCCAATAACGGATTCTTTTTATTCCCTCCAATGGCATTGATTGTTGTAGGAATGATCATCTGGGCACAACGCGCGAAGAACACTAAACTCATCGAAGAAAACTAAGCCGACATGGGACAAGAACTAATTAACTTATTTGTCAAATCGATTTTTATCGAGAACATGATCTTCGCCTACTTCTTAGGTATGTGTTCGTATTTGGCAGTTTCTAAAACAGTTAAGACCGCTGTAGGTCTTGGTATTGCTGTAACTTTTGTACTGGTCATCACCTTACCGGTAAACTGGTTATTAGAGAACTATGTATTGCAACCAGGTGCCTTAGGTAAATGGTTGGGGGCAGGATTTGAAGAAGTAGACCTAAGCTTCCTTTCATTCATTATGTTTATCGCGGTAATCGCTTCTATGGTTCAATTGATTGAAATGATCGTTGAGAAATTTGCTCCAGCTCTGTACAGTGCATTGGGTATCTTCTTGCCCCTTATAGCAGTGAATTGTTCTATTCTTGGTGGTTCATTATTTATGCAGGAACGCGCTTTTGGGACCATCGCTGAGGCGACGGTTTACGGCCTAGGTTCAGGTGTGGGTTGGTTCCTAGCCATCGTAGCCATTGCTGCAATCCGCGAGAAAATCCGCTATTCGAATGTTCCAGCTCCTTTGCGTGGTCTAGGGATCACCTTCATCATCACTGGATTGATGGGGATTGCATTTATGAGCTTCATGGGTATTAAATTATAATTAGAGGTAGCTATGTTTTTATCTAGCACAGTAATTTTTTCATCGGTAGTCGTTTTCGTAGTAGTGATCCTTTTATTGGTGACTATTTTATTGCAAGCGAAAGCACGCTTGTCTCCAAGCGGACCGGTAAAGTTGAATATTAATGGTGATGATGTAGAGGTGGAATCAGGTACAACCCTGCTCACCACATTAAGCAGCCAAAAGATCTTCTTGCCATCAGCATGTGGTGGTGGTGGTACTTGTGGTATGTGTAAGTGTCAAATCACCGAAGGCGGTGGTGAGATTCTTCCAACAGAAACAGGATTCTTTAACCGTAAAGAGATCGCCGACAACTGGCGTTTAGGTTGTCAGATCAAGGTAAAGAATGACATGACCGTAAAAGTGCCGGAAGAGATTTTTGGTATTAAGAAATGGGAATGTGAGGTAGTCAGTAATTATAACGTTGCTTCCTTCATCAAAGAATACGTGGTTCGTTTACCAGAAGGTGAGAACCTAGATTTTGAAGCAGGCGGTTACATTCAGGTAGATGTTCCTGAGACTACAGTCGATTTTAAGAACATTGACATTACATCTCACCCGAAATTAGGTAAGGCACCAGATGAGTTTAAAGAGGAGTGGGATAAATTCAAACTTTGGGACCTTAAGATGGTAAACCCCGAGCCGTTATTCCGAGCTTATTCTATGGCAAACCACCCTGCAGAAGGCAATATCGTGATGTTGAATATTCGTATTGCAACACCACCGTTTGACCGTAAGAAAGGCGGATGGATGGATGTCAATCCAGGTGTATGTTCATCTTATGTGTTCGATCAAAAGCCAGGAGATAAGGTTACTATTTCAGGGCCTTACGGTGAGTTCTTCATCAAAGAGACAGATTCAGAGATGTTGTATATCGGTGGTGGTGCAGGTATGGCTCCAATGCGTTCGCATTTGTTCCACCTATTCCACACATTGAAAACAGGACGTAAAGTAAGTTACTGGTACGGCGGTCGCTCTAAGCGTGAGCTCTTCTATTTAGAAGACTTCCGTCAGATCGAAGAGCAATTCCCGAATTTTAAATTCCACTTAGTACTCTCAGAGCCATTGCCAGAAGACAATTGGGACCCGAAAGACAATATGGAAGATGAAGGAGATGGTTTCGTAGGATTCGTGCACCAGGCGGTGATTGATAACTATTTGAATCATCACGATGCACCGGAAGACATCGAATTCTATTTCTGTGGTCCGCCATTAATGAATGCTGCGGTACTCAAAATGGTAGACGATTTTGGTGTGCCGCCAGAGAACGTCAGTTTTGATGATTTCGGTGGATAATCGAAAAAATTTAGACTAAAAGCCGCTCCCTAAGGAGCGGCTTTTTATTTTCACGATATGAAGAAATGTATAGCGCTTTTGTCTCTCGCGATTTTAGCTTCGTGTTCGAGCCGACCCGAATTGGTTCAAATGACGAATCAGGGTCCCGCTCAAGGATCCACCTTTAGTATCAGCTATCTGGTGCCGGAAGGCTTGGATTACCGCACTGCAATCGACTCTATCCTGCTGTCTATGGACCAGCAAATGAGCTTATGGGTGGAGAATAGTGAGATTGTGGCGCTAAATAACGGTGATTCGATTTTTCTCAGTACAGATTTTCATGACGTTATTTTGAAATCACTTATGCTCAGTGAATTGACGGATGGCGCCTTCGATATATCCATTGCACCATTGATTCAAGCGTGGGGATTTTCTGGCGGCTCGCGAAAAGACGCGATCAATATAGACAGTTTGATGAATTTTGTTGGTTACAAGGGAATGGTTGCTCATAGACCGGGCACGCGATTGGAAAAATATGCGTTACCACAAGGCTACGCGATTGATGTAAACGCCATTGCTCAAGGGTATACGGTGGATGTTGTAGCCAGCCTTTTGGAAAGCGAAGATGTTTCTAATTATATGATTGAGATAGGTGGCGAGGTTCGTTGTAAAGGCGTCAATGCAAGAGGTCGGAAATGGCGCATTGGCATTGAAGAACCCTCGGAAGAACGTGTTACCGGCCAGTTTCAAACGATTGTTGAGCTGGACAGTATGTCCTTAGCGACGAGTGGAAATTACCGGAAATATTGGGAAGACGAAACAGGGCAGAAGGTCGTTCACAGCATAGACCCGGAGACGGGGCGGCCTGTCATCAGTAATCTTTTGAGCGCAAGCATTATTGCACCGACTGCGACGACGGCAGATGCATTGGCCACGGCTTGTATGATAAAAGGCATTGTCGGTGCTACGAACATGCTCGACCGCTTTCCTGGTGTGGAAGGTTACTTTATTGTAGGTGCTAAATTTGGCGAGATTGAAGTCATCGAGACTCCAGGGTGGAAGCGCTATACCGTTAACTAGCCTGTTCGAGCTTCGTTTCGCATTGGTTAGGATCTTTACCGCAGTAGGAACACGTTTCACCGTCTTTGTTTAAATACGGACTCTGAGAGGCACATGTACCCGCAAATTCACCGTCTTTTTTTGCCCAAATTTTAATTGCGATTCCCGCAAATCCTAATCCTAAAAGCACAACTGTAATTCCGATAAGCTTTAATGCAACCATGGGGAGCGTGTTTTTTCGTCAGCCAAAGGTACAACGCAGTATTGAATTATTAAGGCATACAAGCGCGAATGGAATTCTCGAACGAATCTGTGGTAACCGACGGCTGTGATGTACATTTACAAAACCATTTTAACTTAAAACCAGATACATATGAAAATTACTGTTGTAGGTGCCGGAAACGTAGGTGCTACAGTAGCAGATAACTTGGTTCGCCGCGAATTGGCGGAGGAAATTGTACTGCTTGATATCAAGGAGGGATTTGCCGAAGGTAAGGCCATGGACATGAACCAAACTGCGACTTTGAATGGATTTGATTCAAAGGTTGTCGGTTCGACCAATGATTACGGTAAAACTGCCGGCTCAGCGGTTGCAGTAATTACTTCAGGTATTCCGCGTAAGCCGGGTATGACTCGTGAAGAGTTGATCGGTACGAATGCGAAGATTGTTCAAATGGTAACAGAGAATTTGATCAAGCACAGCCCTGATATCATCATTGTTGTGATTTCTAACCCTATGGATACCATGACGTATTTGACGTCAAAAACTTCGGGACTTCCAAAGAACCGTATCATTGGTATGGGAGGTATTCTGGATTCAGCACGCTTTAAATACCGTTTATCTGAGCAATTGGCTTGTTCTCCAAACGACTTGCAGGCGCAGGTTATAGGAGGTCACGGCGATACTACCATGATTCCTTTAATCCATCACGCAACATACAACAGCATGCCGGTAACGCAGTTCCTTTCGCGGGAGCAGCAAGAGCATGTAGTTAAAGAAACCATGGTAGGCGGTGCCACATTAACTAAGCTTATAGGTACTTCTGCGTGGTATGCGCCGGGTGCTGCGGGTGCAGAATTGGTTGAAAGTATTGTTCGCAATCAGAAGAAGATGTTCCCGTGTTCAGTGCTACTTAACGGTGAATATGGACAAGACGACATTTGTATCGGTGTTCCAGTGATCATCGGTAAAAATGGATGGGAAAATGTAGTTGAGTTCGATTTGAGCGCAGATGAGAAGGAGAAGTTTGAAGCTTCTGCTACTGCAGTTCGTAAAATGAATGCTGCATTAGACGAAAATCTATAGACCCAGAGGGTCAAAAATTCAAACCCCCGAGCGCCGAGCGCTCGGGGGTTTTTTTATGCCAAAAATTAAGGGGTCACTTGAGCATTTTTTCGCCGGAGACGAAGGTGCAATAGCCTTGGCCAAAGATTCGATAACGCGTTTTAGCGATGATCTTGTAAACGAAGTCCCGAAAGAAGGTGGGTACGAGATGGAAAAAGAGGGTCCAACGGTAGCCGGGAAGTCGTTCGAGGATGAGCAAGGCAGCTTTTGAGCGGATATAAAATTGGCCGTCTAAATACAAAACGACAGAATCTTCATGTTTTAGGTGTTCCGGTAAATGTGCCTTGGCCCACTTGCTTGTCAATGAGGAGTAAGAGAATGTATCGTAAAAATCTCTAGAGTGAATCCAGTCGACACTTTTATTACAAAGGGTACAAGGGCCGTCGAATAAAACTACGGTAGCATTGCGATCGAATTCTTTATTTGGCATTATTGAACAATCAATCGTTCCACATTTGGGCTGCCGTTTTCCATTTGAAAGACAACCAGGTACATTCCTTCTGCAAGAGGAATAGAATTTTTGGTACCTGCCGTTACTTCTCCGAGCAGTCGCCCTTCAATGGAATAGATTTGTGCAGTAGTAATACGAGGGTCTGTACACTCAAATTGGAAAGATCCTCTGGTCGGATTGGGGTATAATAAACACTTTACTGGAATAGATGCAGTCTCTTCTATTGAAATATCGTTAAAAGCTTTGCCCTGGAAATAATGCAAGCCGCCGCTCATGTTTCCTAAAATCACATCTGGATAGCCGTCTGCATTTAAGTCACCAATGGCGGGGTGCAAACGAGATCCAGAAGCTAGAAAATGAGTGTCAGCACTCCGCAAGGTTGGGCGGAGATTAAAACGCATGTTAGGACGTTTCGAAATGCGCCCGCCGTAAGGCATTTGGCAACCGTCATTTGTAATGCCGTTCCAGCCTGTCACATCACCGTAGCGCATGCTGGAAAAAGAGGTACTCTGAAGTTGAACTGGAATATCGCCTGTTTGCGCATGTTTCGAAAAACAAATCTCCACCAGTAGGTGATCAGTACCGTTCCATGTAAAGGGGACGTCTAATGCAATATCGTTCCATCCGGTGGTCATAACGCGGATACCGCTATATACGGTTTGTAGGTTCTGTATTATGAAAGTAGTCTGCGCCGTATCTGAGACGTGTGTCATTTTGATATCAAAACCCTGAGTCAGATAAAGGCTCGTATTTGTGCCCAATTCAAACCCGATGGTTTTTATCTGCCCGTAAATTCCGCCTGCATTCATTAATTCGTCCTTACTAAATACGATCTGGGTCCGGCCATTACGCTTGGACCCTCCAAAGGGGGTTTCTTCTCTCGATGCAGATGTTGTTGTACCACCGCCAAGCACTAAGTCCAACGCTGTCGCACCGCTCATGATGGTACGTAAGCTATCTTTCTGCACAACGCCCAGGCTTTCTGATCCTATAAGTAGAGTAGTGTCTTGCCCGTAAACAAATGCGGGAGCTGCATACCCGTCCGGTGCTTGGGGGCTGGTCATGTCAATTCCTGCCCATGTAGCATCTACCAGTGTGAATGCACTAGGCATACTTCCCGTATTTTCGTAGTAGGCAATGGCACCAAGTTCATTTCCAATTAACAAATCGAGATCACCATCTCCGTCAATGTCGCCCAGTGCGGGTGTAGCAAAATTGCCAACGTCTATGGATTGTAGGTCGCCGCGATACGTGAAGCTGTGGGCTGTAAAAGACCCTGTGTTTTCGTAATAAAATAATTCACCCGTTTCTGTACCTACAATCATGTCCGGGTCAAAATCGCCGTCGAGATCACCAAAAGCCGGACTGAGGCTTGCTCCTAGGTTGTTATAACCGGCATTCGCCAAATCAGTATCTGTCAACGTGAAGGCAGGGGCCGTATTTGTTCCTGTGTTCTTGTACAACAACATTCGGCTTTCGTAGGTGCTCGGTGCAGTATACAATCCTTTGCCGCCAACTACTAAATCTAAATCCCCATCGAAGTCTATATCGACCAGGGCTGGCTTTGCGGCAGAACCTATATCAAGCATGTCGCTGACTAGAAATGCGGAGTCCAATGTTCCCCAACTAGGGTTGTTGAGGGTCCCGTTATTCGGATAAAGCCAATTGTTTTTTGTATTCTGTGATCCATTCAAATTGGGACTTACAATGAGATCGGGAATACTGTCAAAATCGACATCTTCATAAAATGCCGCTGGAAAATATTCTATTGCTGTGGGTTGAACCAGCGGGTAGAGCGTATCCTTTGTAACCATAAAAGCACTATCGATATGACCGCCATTGTAAGCTGCAACAAGGTTGGTGAAACTTACATCACCGATGAGTATATCTTGAAGTGTATCTCCATTTAGGTTGAGCGCCAACAATGAAGAACCCGCATGCATGCCGCCTGAAGTTTTCTGACTGAATTCAAGTTTTTGAACTCCAGCGCAGCCATTCAAGGTAAGGTCGTTAGAACTGAGGTTTTCTTCGAATCGGCCCCAGCAAGTTGTATTAAGTGTAAAATCAAGGCCGCAAGCGGTGAGGCCTTCATGCCAATTAACAGTCGCACTTTGCCCAAAGGTTAGCACATCTAGATCGCCATCACCATCAATATCAGAAATGGCAGGAATATCACTATTGAAGTTATACAGGTTGGTGGTCGTTGCACCGGCACTAGTAGTTAAGTAATTAGTGTTCAATGCCCAAGTGAAACTTACAGAATCTGTGGTGCTTGTATTCTCCCACACGCCCATTCCCCCCAAGACATAGGCGAAAAGATCTTTCTTCCCGTCACAATTGTAATCTCTGAATAGTGCCCAATTTTTTACTGCAGGGAGCAACGATGCATATTCCGGTTTACCCACCCAATTGCCGTTTTCAGCGATAAACGTGATCCATCTGCCGCCCTGTCGATCAAAGGCAACTAAATCCTCTACACCATCTAAATTCAAATCGACTTTAGACCATTGAGGTAAATCCACTCCGCCTAAAAAAGGGTAGGGTATGCTATAACCTCCAACATTCACTGTAGGTCCCGCCGACCAATTGAAATTCAATCGATTACTTTGGCCATAACTTAGTAGGCCAAAAAGCAGAAAAACTAGGGGTAAAATACAGGTCCTTCTCATAGGTACTCAAAGATAGGATAAACTTAGAAGCCTGCAGGTACAAAAAACTTTAGGTTAGGCACCTCGAACTGCCTATATTTGCGCGTTATTGAAAAACTGAAACAATCCATCAGGATGCAGAACAAAGGATTAATTACCGTTTTCGCGATTGCACTAGGTCTGGCTTCATTGTACCAGCTCTCGTTCACATGGGTCGCGAATAACGTCGCTAGCGATGCAGAGTCATTCGCCGCAGGAGATGCAAATGTTAAGTCGGCTTATCTCGACAGTATGATGTCGCAAGAGGTCTACCCAGTACTTGGGTTTACCTACGGCGAAGTGAAGAAAAAGGAAATGAACCTTGGTCTTGACCTCAAAGGAGGGATGAATGTCATCCTCGAAGTGAGCGTAAAAGATGTGTTGAAAGGTTTAGTGGCAAATGCCCAAGATCCTCGCTTCATCCAAGCCATCGCGAATACCGACGAAGCACAAAGTCAAGGTCAAAACAACTATCTAAACACGTTCTTTGCGGATTTTGATAAAATCAGCGCCGAAACTGGTGGCGGGTTGTTGTTGAGCGACGCTTCGCTTTTTGGTACGCCGGAAATGACGGACAAAGTAGGTTTCAATGCCGCAAATGATGCGGTACAAGCGGAAATTCGTCGCGATGTTGAGGCTGCAATTGCCAATGTGTTTACTGTTTTGCGTGCACGTATCGACCAGTTTGGTGTGGTACAGCCTAACATTCAGCGCCTAGAGGGAACCGGACGTATTTTAGTGGAACTACCTGGTGTTAAAGATCCCGCGCGTGTTCAGAAACTATTACAATCGACTGCGGAACTACAATTCTGGAATATGTACGAAGGAGCGGAGGTACTTCCATTCTTAGTTTCAGCAAACGATAAACTTCGCGACCTCGTAGAAGGTGAGAAAGCGACTACGGAGACCGTAGAAGAAGCACCTGATTTTAGCGATTTCGCCATTGAAGATGCTGAGGTACCTGCAGATTCTTCTGCTACGGATTCTTCAGATGTGCTCTCTACTAACAATCCATTGTTTGAAGTTTTCCGCCCAATGGTGAGTGAAACGGGAATGGCTATGCAAGGACCTCGTGTCGGATATTCACTCATTCGTGATACGGCGAAGGTCAATGCGTTTTTGGCACGTCCAGAGATCGTTCAAATGATGAATCAAGAATTGCGCAACGCGAAGTTCCTTTGGAGCAGTAAGCCAGAGCCTAATTCTGATATTATAACTCTTTTAGCAATCAAAGGCAATCGCGAAAACACACCCGAATTGGACGGTGGTGTGATCGTAGATGCGCGTCCAGATTTAGACGAATACAACCGCAACATTGTAACCATGGCCATGAATGGCACGGGAGCACAGAAATGGCAACGCCTAACTGCGGAAGCAGCTGCGCAAACGCCGAAGCGTTCTGTCGCGGTCGTATTAGACAACTATGTGTACTCTTATCCGCAAGTTCAAAATGAAATTGCAGGTGGTCGTACTCAGATTACAGGAAACTTCAGTGCTGAGGAAAGTGCGGATTTAGCGAATATTCTACGTGCAGGTAAGCTGGATGCTCCCGCACGCATTATTCAGTCGGATGTAGTAGGTCCTTCTTTAGGTAAGGAGGCCATCTCTGCATCGATTAATTCGTTTGCTATTGCACTCGCTTTGGTATTGCTTTACATGTACTTCTACTACAGTGGTGCGGGTCTTGTGGCCAATATGGCGCTGTTGATTAACATGTTCTTGATCTTCGGTATTCTTGCTAGTTTGCGAGCAGTATTGACGCTTCCAGGTATGGCAGGTATCGTATTGACCATCGGTATGGCAGTAGATGCGAATGTTCTTATTTTCGAGCGTATTCGTGAAGAAATGCGCCTTGGAAAAGGACTTCGTGCAGCCATTGTTGACGGATACAAAAATTCCAACAGTGCGATTATCGATGCAAACGTTACGACCTTCTTAACGGGTATTATTCTCTTTGCTTTCGGTACAGGTCCTATCCGCGGTTTCGCAACGACACTGATGATCGGTATTTTGACTTCGTTGTTTACCGCCTTGTTCATCTCCAGAATTGTATTCGAGAGAAGATTGAATGGCAAGAAAGATATCAAGTTCTCTACTAAAACCACCAAAAATTGGTACACCAACATGAGCTTCGACTTCTTGAAGAAGCGTAAAGTTGCATATGGTATTTCCACGGTAGTAATTGCAATCGGATTATTCTCGCTCTTCACAAAAGGTTTGAATCTCGGCGTTGATTTTGTGGGTGGACGTTCATTCCAGGTACGTTTCGACCAACCTGTAGAAGTTAGTGATGTTGCCGAATCATTGAGCAATGCTTTTGTTGATGAAGAGGGTAATTCATACACCCCAGTGGTGAAAACTTTGGGTGATGCAAACCAGGTGATCATCACAACGAGCTACCGCATTGGCGAAACGGGTCCTACAATTGACGAGGACATTCAGTCTAAGCTGTACTCCGGTGTTGCTGATTTCTTTGCAGAAGAATTACCGCTAGAATCTTTCTTTACAGACGAAACGGAAGATGCCATAGGTCTAGTTGGTTCACGCGTTGTTGGTCCAACCATAGCAGATGATATTAAATCAGGTGCTGTATACAGCATCATTTTCTCATTGATTGTAGTCTTCTTGTACATCCTCATTCGCTTCCGTAAATGGCAATTCTCGCTTGGTGCGGTAGTTGCATTGTTACACGATGTGCTGTTTGTAATGGGGGTATTCTCTTTAGCGGACGGGTTCTTACCATTCCAGTTAGAAGTGGACCAAGCATTCATTGCTGCCATTCTAACAGTGATTGGTTATTCATTGAACGATACTGTGGTCGTATTTGACCGTATTCGTGAAAATATGGGGTCTCGTGGTAAGCAAAACGGCGTTAGTATCAATAAATCATTGAACCAGACATTGAGCCGTACGTTCAACACCTCGTTGACTACCTTCTTTGTACTTCTCGTTATCTTCTTATTTGGTGGTGAAGTCATTCGTGGCTTCATGTTTGCACTTCTATTAGGTGTACTTGTAGGAACTTATAGTTCATTGTTTATTGCTACTCCGGTGATGTTCGACGCTTCAGACAAGGAGAGCTAAGCAACCGAAAAGCAAAATTCTTAAAACCCCCGGCGCGCTCGCGCGTCGGGGGTTTTTTATTGTAAATTCGCGTAATGCAACACGTTTTTCTACTCTTTAACATTAGCGGCGGTGAGTTTATCATTGTGGCATTGGTGTTTTTGCTTTTGTTTGGCCCAAAGCAAATTCCAGGTATGGCGCGGTCGGCTGCTAAGGTTATTAAGCAAGTTAAAAACGCAACCAACGATATCAAGAGAGATATTTTAGATAACGCGGAGGACAATGCCTTGACGGACGTTAAAAAAACAGTTGAAGAAGGTCGTGATGCATTCAAAGAAGTTACGGATACCATCAAAAGAGGTACCAAGTTGTGACGGCGCTCTTTCTATTAGCAGGTTTTGGTTTATTGTTATTGGGCGGCGAATTTTTAGTTCGTGGCTCAGTCGCTATTGCGCTTAAACTTCGCGTTTCAAAAGTCATAATCGGTTTAACACTTGTTGCTTTTGCTACGAGCGCCCCAGAACTCATTGTAAGTGTTATAGCCGCAATGAAAGGAAAGAGCGCTATTGCTTTAGGGAATGTCCTGGGATCGAATATTGCGAACGTTGGGCTTATACTAGGACTGACAGCGCTGCTCTATAAAATGGAAGCGATTCGTCTGACTTACCGTAAGGATTGGTTGTTTTTGCTCGGCGCGAACGTCTTGCTGGGTGGATTTCTTCTTTCAGGTGGAATCAGCTTTGTACAGGGAATGCTACTGGTGGTAACACTATTAGTTTATAATGTTTTGAAAATACGCAGTGCAAGAATAGAGCGGGCATCGGCAACTATAGCTCAGGATATTGACGTTCCTGCCATGCCTCTATGGCAGGGTTTGATGCTGCTTATTATTGGTGCAGTTGGTTTGAAATACGGTGCGCAACTATTTGTTTCCGGAATCGTAACGTTTGCATCGCAATGGGGTTGGAGTGAACGACTGGTCGCAGTGAGCCTTGTAGCCTTTGGCACGAGTGTTCCAGAGTTAGCTTCAAGTTTAATGGCTGCGCGAAAGGGTGAGGCAGACATAGCTATCGGTAATATCATTGGGTCGAATATCTTTAATATTCTCAGCGTTTTAGGTTTTACCGCATTAATACAGCCCATAGAACTTTCCGATCAAGCATTACTTTATATCGACTTTCCGATAAGTTTACTCTTTACACTTTTGCTTATTCCTTTAATGGGTGTGCTGAAATCTGACCGGCTGGATCGTGTCGAAGGGGCCATATTGCTTATTTCTTACATCATTTTCATGACCTACCTATTTATTTAAGGGGTTGATATTAACATTGGTTAATAATTTTTCATTGCAGCCCTCAAAAAATAGGGGTATCTTTGTGTTAAATTAAAAATTAGCCACATGCCAACGGTAAGATTTCTAGCACTAGAAGAAACAATAGGGCGTAAGCCTCAACACTTTGAAGCACCTGGAACACGAGTTTCAGAATACTTCGGTTCGCACGTTTTTAATCAAAAAGCGATGCGTCAATACATGACCTCTGAAGCGTTTAAAGCAGTAAACGACTCTATTGAGAACGGTACAAAGATTTCAAGAGATATTGCAGATCAGGTAGCTTCTGGTATGAAAGCCTGGGCATTGAGTTTGGGTGCAACCCATTACACGCATTGGTTTCAACCTTTAACTGGGGCAACCGCAGAAAAGCATGACTCATTTTTCGAGCCAACTGGAAATGGTGAGGCGATGGAGAAGTTTTCAGGGGGAATGCTTGTACAGCAAGAGCCTGATGCATCATCTTTTCCGAACGGAGGTATTCGCAATACCTTCGAAGCCCGAGGTTATACAGCTTGGGACCCAACTTCACCAGCTTTTGTCTTTGGTACAACGTTATGTATTCCGACAGTGTTCGTTTCGTATACCGGTGAAGCATTAGATTACAAAACACCATTGTTACGTGCTTTACAAGCCGTTGATGCAGCAGCAACAGATGTATGTAAGTACTTCGACAAAAATGTCAATAAGGTAAATGCAACATTAGGTTGGGAGCAAGAATACTTCTTAGTTGATGAGGCTTATTTCCATGCCCGTCCAGATTTGACTTTGGCTGGTCGTGCGCTTGTAGGTCATGCGCCTGCTAAAGGACAGCAGTTGGATGATCATTACTTTGGTTCTATTCCGGAACGCGCAATCGAATTCATGAAAGAATTGGAATACGAAAGCCGTAAATTGGGTATTCCAGTTAAAACGCGTCACAATGAGGTTGCTCCTGCGCAGTACGAATTTGCCCCTGTATTTGAAGAGGCGAATGTTGCTGTAGATCATAATTCATTGTTCATGGACCTCATGGAAAAAGTGGCGCGACGTCACAATTTCCGTGCGCTCGTGCACGAGAAGCCATTTGCGAATATTAACGGTTCCGGTAAGCACAATAACTGGTCATTAGCAACCAATACAGGTGTAAATCTATTGGCACCAGGTAAAACGCCGATGAGCAATTTGATGTTCCTAACCTTCTTCGTGAATAGCATCAAAGCGGTTTACAAGCATGCAGATTTGATTCGTGCTTCGATTGGTTCGGCGGGTAATGAGCACCGCTTAGGCGCCAATGAAGCGCCACCAGCAATTATTTCCGTATTTATCGGAGATCAGCTGAGCAAGGTGTTGGATCAATTAGAAAACATCGGAGGTGGCAAAATGACGCCTCAAGAAAAAACTGATCTCAAGCTAAATGTGGTGGGTAAAATACCAGAGATTCTTCTAGACAATACAGACCGTAACCGTACTTCGCCGTTTGCCTTTACAGGTAACAAGTTCGAATTACGTGCTGCCGGTTCTGCAAGTAACTGTGCGCAGCCTATGACGGTCTTAAACAGTGCTATGGCGGAGCAATTGATTGACTTCAAGGCTGATGTAGACGCACTCATTGCCAAAGATGGATTGAAAAAAGATGAGGCAATTTTTAGCGTTCTCAAACAATATATTAAAGAGTCTAAAGCCATTCGTTTCGAAGGAGATGGATATGGCGATGCTTGGAAAGAAGAGGCAGCTAAGCGTGGTTTGAGTAACGAGCCATCAACGCCTCGTGCACTTGATGCTTACGTAAGTGATACAACGCTTCAGATGTTTGAAAATCTCAAGGTCATGTCTAAACGTGAAGCTGAGGCGCGCCACGAAATCTTATTAGAATCGTACTTTATGAAAATCCAAATTGAAAGCCGTGTGCTTGGAGATTTAGCAGGAAATCATATTGTGCCTACGGCGATCAAATACCAGAACACCTTGATTGACAACGTTCAACGTTTGAAGGATATCATGGATAAGGCGACGTTCGAAACCGTGGCAAAAGAGCAGTTAGAAATGATTAAAGATATTTCTGCCCGTATATCTAAAATCTTGGCTTCGAAGGATGCTATGGTTCAGGCTCGTAAGGACGCAAATGCGCAAGTGGATGTACGTGAAAAAGCCATCTTATACTACGATAACGTAAAATCTTACTTTGATGTTATTCGTTACGAAAGCGATAAATTAGAGCTTATGATTGACGACGAGCAATGGCCGTTACCTAAGTTCCGCGAAATGCTCTTCACCAGATAATTTTAGTTTTTCAAATTTTGATAGAGAGAAACCCCGCACGCGCGGGGTTTCTTTTTTTATTTTATCTATATTGTGGGTGCTTAAACACAAGAGACCAGACTCGCATGCAAAAACGCATTTTACGAACTTGGACCGTTGTCCTCGCCTTCTTGCCCATCATAGCTTTCGCTCAAGACGCCACTGTTGAAGAGGTAGATGTAAAACCTCATAAGCTTACTGTGAAAGCAGACGAATATTTTGAATCAAAGGAGTATTCTGTTGCTATTGAAATTTATGCTAAGGCGTATTCTAAAGAAAAAACACGCGAACAAAAACAGCGCATTTCCTTCAATATGGCCGAAGGATATAGGTTCACCGGTCAATGTAAAAGGGCGGCAAGTTATTACCAGCGTGCTTCAAAATTGGGTTATGGTGCTCAGGCTGACATAGGTTACGCTGAGATGTTGCAATGTCAAGGAGAATATGAGAACGCAATTATCGCGTTCGAAGCCTATAAAAAGTTAATTCCTAGCGATGCTCGTGCGGACCGAGGTATTGAAAGCTGTCAAAAGGCGGCACAATGGGTAGTTTCTGGATCGCTATTCGCATTGGATAACGCTAAAGATCTGAACTCGAAAAAATCCGATTACTCAATAGCTTTTGCAGGAAAGCGCGGTAAGGAAGATTTAACCCTTATGATATCGTCTATGCGTGATGATGCAACTGGTCGTAAAGAAGACGGTTGGATGGGTCAGCGTTTCTCTGATGTTTTTATCATAGAGGGAGAACGAAAAAAGAATAAGAAAAAGAAAAAGGGTAAAGAGGCGAACGCTAATGATGAAATTGTTTGGGGCGAATTAAATCCTATGAGCGATATTATCAATACCAAAGACCATGAGGGCGTTGTAACTTTTGACTCAAGGGGTAAAGAAATGTATTTCACGAAGTGTATGCAAGTGAAAAACATGAAGATGGGATGTGCCATTTATACCACCAAGAAAATTGGTCAAGATTGGGCAAATCCGGAGCCGGTAATGATTGCGCTGGACAGCGGTGCTTCTGTGGGCCACCCTGCACTCAGTCCAGACGACCAGGTATTGTATTTCGCCGGAGAAGTTACGGGTGGAAAAGGCGGTAAGGATATTTACATGACTACTTACGATCGCAGGAAACGCGAGTGGGCCGCACCAACAAACTTAAACATTAACACACGCGGAGACGAACTTTATCCGTTTGCGCATGGTGATGGATACTTGTATTTCTCATCCAACGGGCACGTTGGAATGGGCGGTTTCGACTGTTTCCGCGTAAAGCTTGATGAAAACGGCGCACCGGTCGGCGATGTGGAAAACATGCTGAGTCCTATCAATTCAGAAGCCGACGATATTTCATTGCGTTTTGTGCCAGGCGATAATACCAAAAAAGGTTTTGTTGTAAGTAACCGTAAGGGAACACGCGGGGGACATGATGTATGGTACGTGACTGAATGGAAAAAATTCTTCGAGGCTGCAGGTACGGTAGTCAGTACTAAAAATGGTAAGCCAGTAAGCGACGTTACCATTGAGGTAAGCAATAAAGAAGGCCAAACGTTCACAGTAACGACCAATGCCAACGGTCAATTCAGTATTCCTCGTGGACAAATGGAAGAGGATAAGTCGTACAAGCTGAATATGAGTCGTAAGCGTTTCTTAAACGCAGTTGATGATATCACTACGAAAGGATTGGCCTTGAATGATTATGCGCAGGTAAAAGAGGAGCGCGCTTATCTTAAGTCGTACAGTCTCCGTCTTGAAATGGATCCGATTGAAGTGCCTATTGTACTTCCGAACGTATTTTTCGACTTAGCGCAATCTGAATTGCGTGACGAGAGTAAAGTAGCATTAGATACTGTATTCAGTATATTACAGCGCAACCCTACAATCACCATTGGTCTGCGTTCGCACACGGATTATCGTGATACAGATGCTAAAAATGATGTTTTATCTCAGGCACGTGCACAGAGTTGTGTGGATTATCTCATTCAAAAAGGAATTCCCGCTGAGCGTTTAACGGCAGTTGGAATGGGTGAGAAAGAGCCATTTGTTATCTCAACAGAATACAAGGGGTATGGTGCGGATAAATTCAAAGCCGGGGACAATCTAACGGAAACGTTCATTAAGCGACTCAATAAAGAGGACCAGGAAATAGCAAATCAAATCAATCGTCGCACGGATTTCAAGGTATTAAGTGATGACTACGTTCCTTCCGCAACTGCAACAGATGGTGAAACGTCTGAAGGCGGAGCAGTTCAACCTAAGAAGAATGTGAATCCTATTGGTCAAACCATGACGCTCGGGCCTAAAGACCGTTCATTAGGTAAAATTGCAATGGACAACGGAATGAATGTTGTACAGCTGAAAAACCTGAATGGAGGGTTACGCGGCGCACGTCCTATGCCCGGTATGATCATTAAAGTGACACCTAACGGTGATTATTCCGCCTTTGATCAAGATCATTATCAGATTGAGCGCGGCGACAATATGCGAGGTATTGCTAAAAAAGCTGGCGTAAGTGTCAAGGACATTCGTACCCTAAACGGGTTTAAGAGTGATAAAGATTTGATCGTTGGATCTTGGATTCAGATTAAGTAGCATAAACTATTAAAATGAAAAGCGCGCACGGGTCTCCCGTGCGCGCTTTCTCGTTATTTTTGCAGCATGAATAATACATCAGACCGCTATACAGGACGAGGCGTGAGTGCCCAGAAAGAAGACGTCCATAACGCAATCAAAAACATCGATAAAGGCTTGTTCCCAAAGGCCTTTTGTAAAATTGTCCCGGATTATTTGACGGGTGATGACGACTATTGTCTAGTTATGCATGCGGATGGTGCAGGTACTAAAAGTTCACTTGCTTACATGTACTGGAAAGAGACTGGCGATTTAAGTGTATGGAAGGGTATCGCTCAAGACGCATTAATCATGAATATCGATGATTTACTTTGTGTGGGTGCTACAGAGAATATTATGCTTAGTTCCACGATCGGTCGTAACAAAGGTTTAATTACAGGCGAGGTACTTAGTGCAATCATAGGCGGTACTGAATCGCTTCTAGAAGAATACAGAAAACACGGTATAGACATCATCAGTACAGGCGGAGAAACGGCCGATGTCGGTGATTTAGTGCGCACCATTATAGTTGATAGCACTGTAGTCGCAAGAATGAAACGCACTGATGTAATAGACAATGCAAATATTGAAGCTGGGAATGTGATTGTGGGTATGGCATCTTTTGGTCAATCCACATATGAATCCGAATACAACGGTGGGATGGGGTCTAATGGATTGACCAGCGCCCGACACGATGTGTTCGGAAAAGCATTGGCGGCGAAGTATCCTGAAAGCTTTGATCCCGCGGTTCCAGAGTCGCTGGTTTATACAGGTACAAAGACGCTAACGGAGTCGACGGAGACGAGTTTAGACGCAGGAAAACTGGTCCTAAGTCCGACGCGAACGTATGCGCCTATTATTAAGCAAATCCTAGACCAGTATCGCGATAAAATTGACGGTATGGTACATTGTTCAGGCGGTGCACAAACGAAGATCTTACATTTCTTAGAAAAAGGACACGTTATTAAAGACGCGCTGTTCCCGATACCACCATTATTTAAAATGATTCAAGAGGAGAGCGGCACCAGCTGGGAAGAAATGTACCAAGTCTTTAATATGGGACACCGTATGGAGTTGTACGTAGACCCTTCCATCGCGGATGCAATTATCGCCATAAGTGAAAGTTTTGGGGTACCCGCAAAGATCGTGGGAAGGGTGGAAGAGAGTGCCGCTAAAGAATTGACCATTAGTAGTGAGTTCGGGACCTTTAAGTACGAGAAGTAATGGCGATGATCGACAAGCTTAATGTGATTTTTCAACGCTATAATGAGGTGAATGATCTCATTATTCAGCCTGATGTTATATCTGATAGCAAACGCTATGTTCAGCTGAATAGAGAGTATAAAAACCTGAAGCCGCTGGTTGAAGTTAGATCGCAATACTTAGAATTATCCAGCCGTATTGAGGAAGCTAAAGGGGTATTGAAAGAGGAGAAAGATGCCGATTTTCGTGAGATGGCGAAAATGGAATTGGACGAATTAGAACCTACTTTTGAAGCTTTAGAGGAAGAAGTAAAGTTACTGCTCTTACCCAAAGACCCTGAGGATGATAAAAATGCTTTGGTTGAGATTCGTCAAGGTGCGGGAGGTGATGAAGGAGCTATTTTCGCAGGTGATTTGTTTAGAATGTACCAGCGTTATTGTGAGGGTAGAGGTTGGAAGGTAGCAGTTCTTACCATGAATGAAGGATCGTCCGGAGGCTTTAAAGAGGTGTCTTTTGAGGTGAATGGCGAATCGGTTTATGGTATTTTAAAATATGAAAGCGGCGTACACCGCGTTCAACGTGTTCCGGCTACTGAGAGTCAGGGTCGGGTCCATACTTCAGCCGCTTCTGTGGTTGTGTTGCCCGAGGCTGAGGAAGTGGATGTAGACCTCGATATGAAGGATGTGAAAAAAGATACCTATCGTTCACAAGGAGCGGGGGGACAGCACGTAAATAAAACCGAGAGTGCTGTGCGCTTGACGCACCTTCCTACGGGAATTGTCGTAGAATGTCAAGACGGCCGGAGCCAGCATAAGAACTATGAGCAAGCATTGAAGGTATTGCGTTCTCGTATGTTTGATATGGAATTTAAAAAGAAGCAAGAAGAACAAGCCGCGCAACGTAAAACCATGGTCAGTACGGGTGATCGTTCGGCAAAGATTAGAACATACAATTATCCTCAAGGACGAGTCACCGATCATAGAATTGGTTTAACCAGTTACAATTTGAACGATGTAGTCAACGGGGATATTCAGAAGTTTATTGACGAGCTTCATATGGCTGAGAATGCCGAAAAAATGAAAGAAGGATCGGACGATTATTAAAGCAAGATGAATAAAGCAGCCTTACTTGAGCAGATTAGAGCAAAGCGCAGTGTGCTTTGTGTAGGATTGGATACGGATTTAGAAAAAATCCCAACTCACCTATTGAAAGAGGATGATCCTGTTTTCGCCTTTAACAAGGCCATCATTGATGCGACAGCCGCCTTTACGGTCGCCTATAAGCCAAATATTGCCTTTTATGAATCTATGGGCGTCAAAGGTTGGCATAGTCTAGAGAAAACCATTCAGTATTTAGATGCGAAGTATCCTGAAATTTTCACCATTGCAGATGCCAAGCGCGGTGATATAGGGAATACATCGAAAATGTATGCAAAGGCGTTTTTCGAAAACATGAATTTCGACAGTATTACTGTAGCCCCTTACATGGGTGAAGATAGTGTGACCCCTTTTCTTGATTTCCCAAACAAATGGGTGATACTATTAGGACTTACCTCAAACAAAGGCGCATTTGATTTTCAATTTATTGAGAACGCGGAAGGTGAAGCGCTTTTCGAAAGTGTCATGAAAAAAGCGCAAAAATGGGCTACTGCAGATCAGCTGATGTTTGTTTTGGGCGCAACGAAAACGGAGCATTTGGCACGCTTAAGGTCCATTGCTCCTGAGCACTTCTTTTTAGTTCCCGGCGTCGGTGCGCAGGGTGGTTCACTCGAGGAAGTCCTTAAACAGGCGACCAATAAAGATTACGGAGTTTTAGTAAATAGTACGCGCGGTATCATCTATCAAAGTAATGGACTGGATTTCGCACAAGCGGCGGGTAGTGCAGCTAGAACGCTTCAGCAAGAAATGGAGCGCTTATTGTTCTAATGTGCGTTGAGTAATACTCGTGTATTTTTCAACCCTGAACTTTGAGCTATCTTAAAACTCAATTATGGAAATCACTGGATACATCGCATCCATTTTTATTGGGATTTCACTCGGCCTTATCGGTAGTGGTGGGTCCATATTAACTGTTCCTGTGTTGGTATACCTTTTTGGTATTGGGGTAGAAATGAGTACTGCCTATTCATTATTTATTGTGGGCTCAACAGCATTGGTAGGGGGTGTGCGAAACGCATTTTTAGGCAACGTAAATTATAAAACCGCGGTGGTTTTTACCATTCCGGCGTTTATCGCTGTTTATACAACCCGCGCCTACCTTGTTCCTGCTATTCCTAGTGTAATAATGACCCTAGGAACCTATGTCTTGACAAAAGATATTGCTATCATGGTTTTCTTTGCTTTGGTCATGCTCGCCGCTTCAGTGAGTATGATTCGCAACAAGCGAAAGAAAGAAGAAGAAAATGCAGTGCCACAGTTAAATTTGCCCGTAATCATTATAGAAGGTGCTGTAGTTGGTGTACTAACGGGTATTGTTGGCGCTGGCGGTGGATTTTTGATTATTCCAGCACTGGTTCTTTTCGCAAAATTACCCATGAAGAAAGCGGTTGGGACCTCTTTATTAATTATTGCAGCGAAGAGTTTGATCGGTTTTATTGGTGATGTTCAGCGTTATGGGGATCAATTAGACTGGACACGGTTACTTACCGTCACTGCCATTGCAGTATTTGGTATCTTTATCGGGATCTATCTAAATACATTTATTGACGGTAAAAAATTGAAGAAAGGCTTCGGCTGGTTTGTTCTTTTGATGGCCGTATATATCATAGGAAAGCAACTTTAAAAGCAAAGAATAAAATTCGCAATATCATGACAGTAGAGCAGATTTACACTGGATGTTTGGCACAAGGAGCCTATTACATTGCCTCTAATGGAGAAGCAGTAATTATCGATCCATTGCGCGAAGTAGGTCCATACCTAGATCGTGCTGAAAAGGATGGTGTAACTATTAAGTACATTTTAGAGACGCATTTTCATGCGGATTTCGTTTCAGGTCACCTTGATTTAGCGACAAAGACCGGTGCGAAGATCGTTTATGGTCCTACTGCGAATACGCAGTTTGATTGCCATATTGCTGAGGACGGTGAGGTATTAAAAGTGGGTGACGTAACCATTCATGTCATCCACACACCAGGCCATACGATGGAAAGCACCACATATTTGTTAAAAGACGAAAGTGGTAAAGATTATGCGATCTTCTCGGGAGACACCTTGTTCTTAGGAGATGTTGGTCGTCCAGATCTAGCGCAGAAAGCAGCAAGTATTACACAAGAAGATCTAGCAGGAATATTATTTGATTCATTGCGTAACAAGATTATGGTTTTAGCTGACGATGTTATCGTATACCCCGGACATGGCGCAGGTTCTTCGTGTGGTAAAAACATGTCAAAAGAAACAGTGGGGACGATTGGTGAGCAAAAAGCAACAAACTATGCGCTCCGTGCAAACATGACGAAAGAAGAATTTATTGCAGAGGTAACGGATGGTTTACTACCCCCACCAGCCTACTTCCCCGAGAATGTTCGCATGAATAAGACGGGTTATGAAAGTTTAGATAAAGTCATGGAGCGCGGTTTGCGAAGACTTTCTGTAGATGCTTTTGATGTAGCGGTTAATGAAACAGATGCACTAATTCTGGATACGCGTCACCAGGATGTTTTTATTCACGGTTTCATTCCACAATCAATATTTATCGGTATTAAGGGCAGTTTTGCAATGTGGGTTGGTGCCTTAATTCCGGATATTAAACAAGAAATTCTTGTCGTTGCCGATCCAGGAATGGAAGAAGAAATAGTGACTCGCCTTTCTCGCGTTGGCTATGATAACTGTATAGGATTCCTTGACGGCGGATTTGATGCTTGGAAAAGTGCAGGAAAAGAGATAGATACGCTTCCTCAAGTTACCGCTAAAGAGCTTAAAGGTATTTCGGACGCAACAGTTGTGGATGTTCGTAAATCTGGAGAGTTTCAGAGTGAGCATATGATTGATGCGATTCATGTGGAATTGGACACCATAAACGACCACATGGCTTCATTGCCTCAAGAAGACACATTCTATATTCATTGCGCAGGCGGCTACCGTTCCGTAATAGCTTCTTCGATATTGAAGGCCCGTGGTTATCACAATATGGTCGACGTAGCAGGCGGGTTTAAGGCTATTAAAGAAGCCGGACTAAACGTCTCAGATTACGTCTGTCCTACGACTCTCTAACTAGAGATTATGCATGAGGTGTGCCTTTTGATCAGGTATCGTTTTGATAGCCGCTTTATCTAGAACCTTCCTTTAAGGAGTATTGCGCGATAAACTTCCCCGCTAATTATCCTTCATCAAATAAATTTGCGTCCAAGGTTTCAGGCTCATTTTTGAAGAGTGTACCTTTAAGCCAATGAGTAATCCGTTCGAAAGTCTAAAAAATGTCTTCTTTGTTTTTGCAGTGATTCTCATTGCAGGCACTGTGGGCTACCGTTGGCTTGAGGGCTTTAATTGGCTGCAATCCTTTTACATGGTGATCCAGACGGTTAGTACCGTGGGGTTCAATGAAGTAGGTCCTCTTAGTACTGGCGGTATATGGTTTACTATAGCCTTAATTGCGGGAAGTTTTGGGACTTTTGCTTATGGTGCAGGCCTTTTGGCCCAATTGGCCATCGACGGGAAAGTGCAACTTTATTTACGAACGAAAAGATTGGAGCGTAAAGTGGAAAAACTAAATAATCATACAATCGTTTGCGGGCTGGGGAGAAACGGACGCCAAGTGGTCAGTAAACTCAAAGCCTACGGCGTTCAAGTCGTGGTATTGGAATTGGAAGAGGAACGCGCGAATAGGTATCGCGCAGAGCTTGATGGTGTCGTGGTATTGATCGGTGATGCCACGAATGATGAAATTCTTGAGAAAGCGAACATTACTCATGCCAGTGGTTTAGTCGCTGCCTTGGCATCGGATACGGACAACCTATTTGTGGTGATATCTGCGCGTCAGTTGAACCCAAAATTGGTCATCGGTGCGCGTGCAAATACAGAAAGTACGGAGAAGAAGCTTTTAGCAGCAGGTGCAAATTATACCGTGAGTCCCAATCTAGTGGGCGGTTCACATCTTGCACATAACCTTATGAACCCCGGTGTGATGAACTTCTTAGACCACCTTAGTGTGGGCGGGTCTAGCGCTACAAATATTGAAGAAATTGTAGTGGATGAGCTGCCTGAAGAAATGTCCAGTTGTAATATCAAAGATTTAAAAATTCGACAACAAACTGGATGTACTGTGATAGGTTATGTGGATGAATCGGGGGAATTGGTAGTGAATCCATCGCCCGATTTTAAAGTAGCGCCCCATTCGAAACTCTATGTTTTGGGTAATGACGAACAGATACGTGCGTTTCGAAATTGGTTTAATAAACAAACACAGGCCTCTTAATAATGAAGATACTTTTTACCGGCTCCAATGGCCTATTAGGTCAAAAAATAGCCGTTGCTACGGCCAATTATCCCCAGCACAGTTTTCTCGCTACGTCTCGAGGAGCAAATAGGACCAAAGCGATGGGAACAGCAACCTATGCATCAATGGATATTACCAATGCTGAGGATGTTAGTAACGTTGTTGGCGATTTTGAGCCGGATGTGATTATCCATGGTGCAGCCATGACACACGTGGACGAATGTGAACTCCATCCGGATCAAGCCACATTATTGAATGTGGAGGGTACCCGTAACATAGCGAATGCAGCCAATGAAGTAGGCGCACACGTCGTTCATATCAGCACAGATTTTATTTTCGATGGAAAGGATGGACCGTATAAAGAGGATGCAAAGGCCCAGCCTTTAAGTCATTACGGTTGGACGAAATTAGAAGCAGAGGATATCATTAAAGATTTGCCTTCTTGGAGCATTTTGCGTACCGTTCTCGTCATAGGTATGGCGGAAGACTTGAGCAGAAGCAATATAGTCTTATGGGCGAAAGGCGCTTTAGAGAAAGGCCAACCTATCAATGTGGTTGACGATCAATTCCGCACGCCAACACTCGCCGAAGATTTAGCTCAGGGTGCTTTGCTTGCAGCCGATCAATGTGCTCAAGGCGTTTTTAATATTTCAGGACCGGATTTCATGTCCATTTATGATTTGGTAGGGCAGGTTGCAGCCTACTTTGGCCTATCGATGGAGTCCGTAACACGAACCGATTCCACCACCTTGAATCAGCCTGCTAAACGACCGCCACGCACAGGTTTTGATATATCGAAGGCTCGCAAAGAATTGGGCTATGAGCCACATACTTTTAATCAGGCGCTAGAAATCATTGCAAATCAAGCAGGATTGTAACCACATATTTGTAGGGACCACTGCTTTCCACTATTTTCGGAGTTCACTCTAACAGATCCGAAAGGAGCATGGCAAAATCGACAGAAGCATGGGGCTCACGCGTAGGGCTCATATTAGCAATGGCAGGAAATGCTGTTGGTTTAGGTAATTTCTTACGCTTTCCAGTCCAAGCTGTACAAAATGGTGGTGGGACCTTCATTATTCCTTACCTGGTTAGTTTTCTGCTCATGGGAATCCCACTACTCTGGGTAGAGTGGGCTATGGGCAGATTTGGCGGTCGTTTCGGGGATCACAGTACGCCGTTCATTTTAGACAACATGACCAAACGCCGGTTCTGGAAATACTTTGGTGTATTTGGAATCTTTACCAATATGGGGGTCATGGCGTACTATACCTACATCGAAAGCTGGACGCTGACCTATACTTTGAAGTCACTGAAAGGTGATTTCTTAGGGGTGAATTTGGACCAATTGGATACCTATTTTAACAACTACGTCGACCTAGGTAGCGGCATTAACTTCCCGGTATGGGCGCTGCTTGCCTTCGTGATTACATTAACAATAAACATTTATATCCTCTCTAAAGGTTTGAGCGGTGGTATTGAAAAAGTGGCAAAAATTGCCATGCCATTACTTATTGGTTTTGGAGCCTTCCTTGCCATCATGTCTTGGACAACCGGTTCAACGGGCCGTTGTGAGGACTGTTCCACTTTTGTTGGATTGAACTTTTTGTGGGAGCCCGATTTTTCATCGCTATCGAATCCTAAAATATGGTTGGCTGCTGCCGGCCAAATCTTTTTCACCCTCTCCGTTGGGATGGGAACCATCCACTGTTACAGCTCTTACCTCAGTCAGCGAGATGACATTGCATTAAATGCCATGTCAGCCGGTTGGATGAATGGTTTTGTAGAGATTGTATTGGGCTCTGCGGTAGTTATTCCAATCGCCGTAGGTTACCTAGGTTTGGATTGGGTTGTCGATAACGCCGGGTTCATGATGGCCTTTAAAACGATGCCTTTCCTCTTTGATCAGTGGGGCAGTGTTATGGCGGTGATTTCCGGTGTGGCATGGTTCGGACTGCTCTTCTTTGCTGGAATTACCTCATCATTAGCTATGGGTACCCCATGGATGGGCTTTGTTCAGGATGAATTTGGATGGACCAAAAAAAAGAGTGCGCTCCTTTTGGGAATCGCCATTTTCGTTATGGGACTGCCAACTATTCTCTTTTTTGAGAAAGGTGTCTTTGACGAATACGATTACTGGACCGGAACAGTGAGTTTGGTCATCTTTGCACTCGCTGAGGTCATACTCTTTGCTTGGGTATTTGGAATGGACAAAGGATGGAAGGAAATTACAGATGGAGCGGATATGCGCATTCCCCGTATTTACCGTCCCATTATTAAATACGTTACACCGCTTTTTATTGGGATCATTTTCTTGACCTCGTTGTTTAAGCCGCTGAATGGCGAATTATCCGATTGGTCCACCGCTTTCTCAAGCCTAACTAGTGGACAGGGCTGGCCCTGGGCGAACGACAGCATTATCAACCAAATCTTCCACATCAACACAGGTGTACAATGGATGGCTGATGGTGTACTCACGAATATGTTCTACATTGATATGAGTCGTTTCTTCCTTTTGGCCTGTTTCTTTGGTCTTGTAGCAATGGTGAAAATTGCATCCAACAAACGTAAAAAAGCCGCTTAATTATGACGACTTCCGCAATAATAATGATCGTTTTAACGCAAGGAACTGTCATCACAGCTACTATCTATTTCTTTCGTAAGGTGTTGAAGACGCCACCGAAACCCGAGCCGGATTCGTATAAAGACAATAACGACACACTGCGCGATTAAGTCGGTAACTTTTACTTATTCACGAAATTTGTAGCGTTGCTTCGTCTTGCTCAATTTGCATGGAAATGCAATTGCAATGCACCAAGCCAAAGCACAAATCATTCGAACCTTTCAGCTTTTTATAGTGGCCGCCTTCGCGGCCACTATTTGGTTACGGCCCGCAGCCGAGGCGCGCGAAGCGCGCCTCGGCTTCCTTTCGATGTGGTGGTCGGAGCAGCCCAAGCTTAAGGTCAACCAATTGGATTCGAACGCCATCTGGAATTTTCCTTTGCAAGAAGCAGCTAAAAAATCATGGTGGTATCGATGCAAGAAGAATTGGACTATAAAAGATCTTCTTACCTTAAAATCTCTACCGGGGATGGATACCCTATTTATCACTACTGGCAATTTTGATTTTACCCCCATGCCACAAAAAGAGAAAGAGCCGTGGGGAAGGAGTTCTGGGCAAAACCTAAAGTCGATTCCGTGGGAGCAGCGAAGATCAAAACATGGTGCGAATGCCTCTCTTGATCGATTAGATTTAAATCAAGCGGATAGCACAGCGCTTGTCGCGGTGCGAGGTATAGGTCCATGGTCCGCTGGTGCTATCGTTGAGGAGAGAGATCGATGGGGCTATTTTTCCACCGTTTCTCAATTGCGAAAGATCCGATCCATTGACGCCCGTTGGCAAAAGGAGTGGGACACGGTGTTTTATGTTGTTCCCCGCGCACCTGAACTTTTTTTAAACAGCAGTTCCTTCGCAGAATTGAACGAATTCTACGGTTTCCGATTCCACCAAGTCAAAAGAATTGTCTTCTATCGAGAGCGGTTTGGTCCGGTACATTGGAGGGAATTGGCCTCATGGGAAGAATTTTCCGATGTGGATACGACTTTTTTACAACACTATGTATCGGAATAGAAAAATCGGTGTACTTTCGCAATCCTAAAGAAAGGAGGTGTTACTATGCTCGTAATTAATGTCAAGGAAGGTGAATCGATCGAACGCGCACTTAAGCGTTACAAGAGAAAACACAGCTCTACGGGTGTAGTGCGCAAGCTTCGTAAGGATCGTTATCATACGAAACCAACGGAAGCTAAGCGTCGCATGCATGAGAAAGCTGCATACATTCAGACTTTGCGTCAAGCAGAATCAGAATAGTCTATGCTTATACTATAAAGAAAAGCCCAACCGAAAGGTTGGGCTTTTTGTTTTTCATCACCTCCCGCACTACCTTCCCTTTATGGAATCCTCAGCGGTATATATTGATCAGTTTCTAGCGTACCTAATCGCAGAGCGCGGCTACAGCCCGAAGACTTCTGTCGCGTACAAGAAGGAACTGGAGCGTTGGGCACTTTATTTACGGGAAGAAGCAGACGCATCATTAAAGGCTGCGCAAAAGGCGCACGTTAAGCGCTATATCGTCTGGCGCAATAAACAAGGTATATCACCGCGTTCAATAAATCGTAGTTTAAGTTGTATTCGCACTTTTTACAAATGGGCCATTCGCGAAGCCTTAGTTCGTGAAAACCCGGGGCAAGGTGTTCGTAGTATGAAAACTGCGAAAAAAGTAGTCATGAGTGTCCCAAAAGACGATTTGAAAGCCCTGGTCAATGATCCTGATCTTTTCACGACAGATTTCGAAGGTAGACGCGACCAACTTTTGCTACTCCTACTTTACGGTCTGGGTCTGCGCCGTGCGGAAGTCATCTCTTTGACGCCGGCCCACTTTGATTGGTCGCGAAAATTGGTTCGCGTGATCGGAAAAAGAAATAAAGAGCGTCAAATTCCTATGCCGGCCTTGCTGGAAGAGTATTATTTACGTTACGTCGAAATCAGGGACCAGTTGCCCGTTCGCCATGATGCAACACTCTTACTCACGGCAAAAGGAAAAAAGCTTTATGATAACCTTGTTTATAATCGGGTTTTATTCTACCTTAATAGGACTACATCCGTGGTCGACAAGAACCCTCACGCATTGCGTCATTCTTATGCCACGCACCTTCTTAATGCTGGAGTCGATATAAATACTGTTAAAGAGTTGCTTGGTCATGAAAGTTTGAGCTCAACTCAGGTTTATACTACCAGTTCGTTTGAGGAGCTTATTAAAGTGTATAACCAGACCCATCCTAAAGGGTCGTAAATCATGAGAGTATGACTGTGAACATTCAATCGGTAAATTTCAAAGCAGATGGTAAGTTAATTACCTTTATTAAGGAACGGTTAGCCAAAACAACTCAGTTTTATGATCGTACCATTTGTACGGCTGTTTTTTTGAAAGTAGATAACAATCATAATCGCGAAAATAAGATCGTAGAAATGCGCATGAGCGTACCGGGATCTGACATAGTTGTGACGAAAGAGCGCAAGAGTTTTGAGGAAGCGGTAGATATTGCAGTAGATGTGTTGATTCGACAGCTAAAAAAACGCAAAGAAAAAATACTGAAACCTCAATAAAATCAACAGGTTAACTATATAGCATGTAAGGTGAAGGCAAAATGTCTTCACTTTTTTTTTTATAGGTATTGCGCGTTTGATTCTCTTTACTACATTTGCAGTCCGTTTGACAAAGCGGAAGTACTTTGACATCAATGCCGATATAGCTCAGTTGGCCAGAGCACGTGATTTGTAATCTCGGGGTCGTCAGTTCGAATCTGACTATCGGCTCACGTTTTGTATTTGATTTTCTAGTGGAATCTTGTACACACCGGGGGGATACTCAAGCGGCCAACGAGGACGGACTGTAAATCCGTTGGGAAACCTTCGCAGGTTCGAATCCTGCTCCCCCCACTACCGCGGAAGTAGCTCAGCTGGTAGAGCATCAGCCTTCCAAGCTGAGGGTCGCGGGTTCGAATCCCGTCTTCCGCTCCAAGGTTACGCCGATGTAGCTCAGGGGTAGAGCGTTTCCTTGGTAAGGAAGAGGTCACGGGTTCAATTCCCGTCATTGGCTCTAAATTTTAATTTTGAATCTTTACACTGTTTATATATTTAATAATCGCTAGTCATGGCAAAAGAGAATTTTGTACGTACCAAGCCTCATTTGAACATTGGTACAATTGGTCATGTTGACCACGGAAAAACAACATTGACAGCTGCAATCACCACATGTTTGGCGAATGCAGGCTTGTCTGAAAAAAGAGATTTCGATTCGATCGATAATGCTCCAGAAGAGAAAGAGCGTGGTATTACCATTAACACTTCTCACGTAGAGTACGAGACGGCTAACCGTCACTACGCCCACGTTGACTGTCCAGGTCACGCGGATTACGTGAAGAATATGGTTACTGGTGCCGCTCAGATGGACGGTGCTATCTTGGTAGTTGCTGCTACTGATGGTCCTATGCCTCAAACTCGTGAGCACATCCTTTTAGGTCGTCAGGTGGGTATTCCACGTATCGTCGTGTTCTTGAACAAGGCAGATATGGTTGATGATGAAGAATTGATGGAATTGGTAGACATGGAAGTTCGTGATCTTCTTTCTTTCTACGAGTACGATGGTGATAACACTCCAGTTATCGCAGGTTCAGCTCTAGGTGGATTGAACGGCGAGCAGAAATGGGTTGATACCGTTATGGAGTTGATGGATGCAGTAGATGCATGGATCGAAGAGCCAGAGCGTGATCGTGATAAGCCATTCCTAATGCCTATCGAGGATGTATTCTCTATCACAGGTCGTGGTACTGTTGCAACGGGTCGTATTGAGACTGGTGTGGCAAACACAGGTGAAGGAGTCGAAATCATCGGTTACGGTGATGAGAAACTGACTTCTACCGTTACTGGTGTTGAAATGTTCCGTAAGATTTTGGACACCGGTGAAGCTGGTGATAACGTTGGTATCCTTCTGCGTGGTATTGAGAAAGCTCAAATCCGTCGTGGTATGGTGATCTGTAAGCCAGGTTCAATTACTCCGCACAAGAAGTTCAAGGCAGAGGTATATGTGTTGAAGAAAGAAGAGGGTGGTCGTCACACTCCTTTCCACAACAAATACCGTCCTCAGTTTTACTTGCGTACAACAGACGTTACTGGTGAGATCCAACTTCCAGATGGCGTTGAGATGGTAATGCCAGGTGATAACTTGTCAATTACGGTTGAATTGATCGCTAACGTAGCGGTTAATACTGGTCTACGCTTCGCAATGCGTGAAGGTGGGCGTACAGTAGGTGCGGGTCAAGTAACTGAAATCATCGAGTAATAACTTACTCTTTTGATATAAAGTACAGGTAGTTAAGGTGCCTCCCGACGGGAGGCGCCTTTCTGCCTGCATACGGGCATAGTTCAATGGTAGAATAGCGGTCTCCAAAACCGTTGATCAGGGTTCGAATCCTTGTGCCCGTGCAAAGAATAAAAAGATGAGCAAATTAATTACGAGTATACAGGAGTCTTGGCACGAGTTTGCCGTTAAGGCATCGTGGCCTACAATGTCAGAGTTGCAGAAGAGCACTGCATTGGTAATTGTGGGTACCATCATCTTTTCACTTGTAGTATTTGGTATGGACAAGATAATCTCAACAGTACTTGAGTTTGTTTATTCAATCTTCGGATAATATGTCGGATACTGGAATGAAATGGTATGTGCTTCGCACAATAAGTGGTCAAGAGCAGAAGACAAAGACCTACATTGAAAAGGATATGGCTCATGCAGGCATGAGTGATCTCGTGGGACGTGTACTGATTCCGCTGGAGAAAGTTGTACAAGTCCGTAATGGAAAGAAAGTAATTAAAGAAAAGACCCGCACACCAGGCTACATGTACATAGAGGCTGTATTGACTGGTGAGGTGAGTCACATGATTAAAAATCTTCCAAATGTCGTTGGATTTTTATCTAACGTTAAGGGAGAAGATCCTTCGCCAATGCGCGCCTCTGAGGTAAGCAGATTGTTAGGCGAAGTAGATCGTCAGGCAGAAAATGCAGCAATGCTAATGATCCCATTTACTTTGGGAGAAACTGTCAAAGTAATCAATGGTCCGTTCAGTACATTTGATGCGACCATTGAGAAGATCAACGAGGAGAAACAGAAACTAGAGGTCACAGTGAAGATCTTTGGTCGAAAGACTCCAGTTGAACTTGGCTTCACGGAAGTGGAGAAATTATAATTGATATAGGTGTGAGCTATATATAGGTTCGTTCTTTACGCTTCCAACTTGAAGAATGATCCGCACAAACAACGCAAAATAGTAGAAACAAGAAATGGCAAAAGAGGTTAGTAAAGTAGTAAAGCTTCAGGTCCGTGGTGGCCAAGCTAACCCTTCTCCTCCGGTAGGTCCAGCATTGGGTGCCGCGGGTGTCAATATTATGGAATTCTGTAAGCAATTCAACGCTCGTTCGCAAGACAAGATGGGCCAAGTATTGCCGGTAGTGATCACTGTTTACACAGACAAATCATTTGATTTCCTAATTAAGACTCCACCTGCAGCAGTTCAATTGATGGAAGCAGCGAAGATTAAGAAGGGATCATCAGAGCCTAACCGTAGTAAAGTTGCTAAAGTCACTTGGGACGCTGTTCGCAAAATTGCAGAAGATAAAATGGTTGATTTAAACTGTTTTACTGTTGAATCAGCAATGAGTATGATTGCTGGTACTGCAAGAAGCATGGGTATAACTGTAACTGGCGAAAAGCCGTTTTAATTAAAAGTTTGAAGCAATGGCAAAATTGACTAAGAACATGAAAAACGCGATCGCCAAACTTGAAAAAGGTAAGGTTTATCCTGTTGGCGAGGCAGCAACTCTAGTGAAAGAGGTTAACTGTACTAAGTTTGACGCATCTGTAAACTTAGCTGTTCGTTTGGGAGTGGATCCACGTAAAGCAAACCAAATGGTTCGTGGCGTGGTAAGTCTACCTCATGGAACAGGTAAAAGTGTTCGTGTTTTGGCTTTGGTTACACCAGATAAGGTGGAAGAAGCAAAAGCAGCAGGTGCTGATTACGCAGGCCTTGATGAATTCATAGAGAAGATTAAAGGCGGTTGGACTGACATTGATGTCATCGTAACCATGCCTTCTGTAATGGGTAAAATTGGACCATTGGGTCGTGTATTGGGTCCTCGTGGCTTGATGCCGAATCCGAAGTCCGGTACCGTTACAATGGACGTAGCAAAAGCAGTAGGTGAGGTGAAAGCAGGTAAGATTGACTTTAAAGTTGATCGTTACGGTATCGTTCACGCTGCAATCGGTAAGGTTTCTTTTGAAGCAGCTAAAATTCGTGAGAATGCTGAAGAATTATTGAAGACTCTTAATAAGCTTAAGCCAAGTTCGGCGAAAGGTACTTATATGAAGAGTGTTTATATGTCTTCGACCATGTCACCGGGTATTGCTGTGGATGCTAAATCAATTTCATAACGCTAAAGAATAGCATCATGACAAGAGAAGAAAAACTTACACAGATTGAAAATTTAACAGCCGTATTAAACAATACCGCTACCATTTATTTAGCTGATATCGCAGCGTTAGATGCAGAAACAACATCTAACTTGCGTCGTGCTAGTTTTGGTAAGGGTATTAAATTAAACGTCGTTAAAAATACTTTGCTCAAACAAGCTATGGACGCTTCGGAGAAAAACTTCGATGGTCTGTACGATGTACTTAAAGGAAATACAAGCATAATGCTTGCCGAAGCTGGTAATGCTCCTGCGAAACTCATTAAAGAGTTCCGTAAGAAGAACGATAAGCCAGTTTTAAAAGGCGCGTGGATAGAAGAAAGCGTTTACGTAGGTGATGAGAATTTGGAAATGCTCGTTGCAATCAAGTCTAAAGAAGAACTGATTGGCGAAGTATTAACCTTGCTTCAAAGTCCTGCGAAAAACGTTGTTTCTGCTCTTCAGAGCGCTGGTGGCAACATTGCCGGACTCCTCAAAACTTTGGAAGAGCGCAACGCGTAATTCCTTTATTTACAATTAATTAAGAATAAAAATTAAATTTTATAAAAATGGCTGATATCAAAGAATTGGGCGATGCCCTAGTAAACTTGACAGTTAAAGAAGTATCTGAATTAGCAGGATACTTGAAAGAAGAACACGGCATCGAGCCTGCTGCAGCTGCTGCAGCTGTTGCTGGTCCTGCAGCTGGTGGTGGCGGTGACGCTGCTGAAGCTCAGACTGAGTTTGACGTAATCTTGAAAGCTGCTGGCGGTTCTAAACTTGCTGTTGTTAAGCTTGTTAAGGAAATGACAGGTCTAGGCTTGAAAGAAGCTAAAGAAAAAGTAGATGGCGCCCCTGCAGCATTGAAGGAAGGCGTTACAAAAGACGAAGCAGAAGCATTGAAAGCGCAGCTTGAAGAAGCTGGTGCTGAAGTTGAGGTCAAGTAATTGATCGACTGCTAGGTTATCCGGTTTAGGTCTTTGGGGAGCTCCCCTTAGACCTAAACCTTTTTGTGTTTAATTAACATTTTGGGCTGAAATGGTAAACCAAATTACTGCTCCACAGGAGCGTATCAATTTTTCTTCCACTGCTATTAAGACGGCATTCCCGGACTTTTTAGATATTCAGTTGAAGAGTTTCATGGACTTCTTCCAGATAGAGACGAAGCCATCAGAAAGATCAGAGGAAGGATTGTACCGTGTTTTCGCGGAAAACTTCCCTATTTCGGATTCAAGAAACAATTTTGTTCTTGAGTTCTTGGACTACTTTGTAGATCCCCCGCGTTATTCGGAACGCGAATGTATCGAGCGAGGCTTGACATTCTGTGTTCCGTTGAAGGCGCGTCTAAAATTGTACTGTACGGATCCAGAACACGAAGATTTTGAGACGATTGTCCAGGATGTGTATCTAGGAACCATTCCATACATGTCACCACGCGGTACTTTTATCGTGAATGGTGCAGAAAGAATTATCGTTAGCCAATTGCACCGTTCACCTGGTGTATTCTTTGGACAATCCTACCATGCGAACGGAACTAAATTGTATTCAGCCCGTATCATACCGTTCAAAGGGTCATGGATCGAATTCGCTACTGACATCAATCAAGTCATGTACGCGTATATCGACCGTAAAAAGAAGTTGCCTGTAACGACCTTGTTACGTTCAATTGGTTTTGAAAGAGATAAAGACATCTTAGAAATCTTTGACCTTGCTGAGGAAGTGAAGGTTAGTAAAGCGTCGTTGAAGCGTTCAATCGGTCGTAAGCTTGCGGCAAGAGTATTGAAGACGTGGATTGAAGATTTCGTTGATGAAGACACTGGAGAAGTTGTATCTATCGAGCGTAATGAGGTTATTCTCGATCGTGATACTGTCTTAGATAAGGAGCACACGGAAGAAATTCTAGATGCTGAAGTGAATGCAATTCTATTGCATAAAGAAGACATTGCGTCTTCGGATTTTGCGATTATTCACAACACCTTACAGAAGGATCCAACAAATACAGAGAAAGAGGCCGTGGAGCACATCTACCGCCAACTTCGTAACGCTGAACCGCCAGATGAGGAAACTGCTCGCGGTATCATTGACAAATTATTCTTCTCTGAGCAACGTTACTCTTTAGGTGAGGTTGGTCGTTACCGTCTAAACAAGAAATTGTACAACGGCAGTGAGGAAGATTCGCAGGTATTGACAAAGGGTGACATTATCGAGATCATTAAGCGCTTGATTGAGTTGATCAATTCAAAAGCTGAGATCGATGATATTGATCACTTGAGCAACCGTCGTGTACGTACAGTAGGCGAGCAAATGGCCAACCAATTTGGTGTCGGTCTTGCGCGTATGGCACGTACGATCCGCGAGCGTATGAACGTTCGTGATAACGAAGTATTTACACCAATCGATTTGATTAACGCGAAGACGTTGTCTTCAGTTATCAATTCATTCTTTGGTACGAATCAGCTGTCTCAGTTTATGGATCAAACGAATCCATTGTCTGAGATTACGCACAAGCGTCGTCTTTCAGCTTTAGGACCTGGTGGTCTTTCTCGTGAGCGTGCTGGTTTCGAAGTACGTGATGTTCACTACACGCACTATGGACGTCTTTGTCCCATCGAAACACCGGAAGGGCCGAACATTGGTTTGATTTCTTCTTTGTGTGTTTATGCTAAAGTAAATGGCATGGGATTCATTGAGACTCCTTACCGTTCTGTTGAGGATGGGAAAGTGGTTGTGGACCGCGAGCCAACGTACTTAAGTGCTGAGGAAGAAGAAGCGAAAGTAATTGCACAGGCGAATGCACCTATCAGCCCTGACGGTACATTCATCAATGATAAAGTTAAGGTACGTGAAGAAGGTGATTTCCCGGTTGTAGAGCCGGAAACTATCGACTTTATGGACGTTGCACCGAACCAGATTGCATCTATTTCAGCTTCATTGATTCCATTCTTAGAGCATGATGATGCAAACCGTGCATTGATGGGATCTAACATGATGCGTCAGGCCGTACCGTTGTTACGTCCTGAATCACCGATTGTAGGTACAGGTCTCGAACGCCAGGTTGCAACCGATTCTCGAGTTTTAATTAACTCTGAAGGAGCGGGTACTGTAGAGTACGTGGATTCAATGCAAATCAAAATCAGCTACGATCGAACTGATGATGAGCGTGGAGTAAGCTTTGAGGACGATATTAAATCGTACCAATTGGTGAAATTCCAGAAGACCAACCAAGGAACGACCATCAACTTGAAGCCTATTGTAAAGAAAGGTGATCGTGTTGAATATGGTCAAGTTCTTTGTGAGGGTTATGCCACACAGCAAGGTGAATTGGCTTTAGGTCGTAACATGTTAGTGTCTTTCATGCCTTGGAAAGGGTATAACTTTGAGGATGCAATCGTTATTTCTGAGCGTGTCGTGCGTGAGGATATTTTTACTTCGATTCACATTGACGAATACTCTTTAGAGGTTCGTGATACGAAATTAGGAGCAGAAGAACTCACTGCAGATATCCCTAACGTTAGTGAGGAAGCTACAAAAGACTTAGACGAGAATGGAATCATTCGCGTAGGTGCTGAGATCAAGCCAGGTGATATCCTCATCGGTAAGATTACACCAAAAGGCGAGAGCGATCCTTCTCCTGAAGAGAAACTTCTACGTGCCATCTTTGGAGACAAGGCCGGTGATGTAAAAGATGCTTCTTTGAAAGCTTCTCCATCTTTGAATGGGGTAGTTATAGATAAGAAGCTCTTTACGCGCTTAGTTAAAGACAAACGTCAACGTGCGGAAGACAAAGAAGAAATTGGCCAATTGGACCTTCAGATGGAGGCCGAATTAGCTGAATTGAAATCTGTATTCGTAAACAAATTGAGTGTTTTAGTTTCGGGTAAAACAAGTCAAGGTGTGAAGAACGACCTGAATGAAGACGTAATTCCAAAAGGAACGAAGTTTACATTGAAGGCGTTGAATGCTATTGAGGATTACAGTCGCATCGTAGGTGGTAAATGGACTACTGATGCTGAACGTAATGATAAGATCGATACGGTCATTCACAACTACAAAATCAAGGTCAACGATATTCAGGGATCATACCGTCGTATGCGATTCGCGATTACTGTGGGGGATGAACTTCCAGCAGGAATCATGAAGCTGGCTAAAGTTTACATCGCTAAGAAGCGTAAGCTTAAGGTGGGTGATAAGATGGCAGGTCGTCACGGTAATAAGGGTATTGTTGCTCGTATCGTTCGTGATGAGGATATGCCGTTCCTAGAAGATGGAACGCCAGTGGATATTGTTTTGAACCCATTGGGTGTACCGTCGCGTATGAACATTGGTCAGATTTACGAAACCGTTCTTGGATGGGCAGGTCGTAAGTTGGATAAGAAGTTTGCTACGCCAATTTTTGACGGTGCTTCTCTTGATGATATTTCAAGCTACGTAACTGAAGCTGGTTTGCCAGAGTTTGGCCACACGCAACTTTACGATGGTGGTACAGGTCAGCCGTTTGATCAAAAAGCAACTGTAGGTATTATCTACATGTTGAAACTAGGTCACATGGTTGATGATAAGATGCACGCACGTTCAATTGGTCCGTATTCATTGATAACGCAACAACCATTAGGAGGTAAAGCTCAGTTTGGTGGTCAGCGCTTTGGTGAAATGGAGGTTTGGGCACTTGAAGCATTCGGTGCAGCGAATATTTTACGTGAGATCCTCACAGTGAAGTCAGATGACGTCGTAGGACGTGCGAAGACTTACGAGGCAATCGTAAAAGGCGAGCGAATGCCGCAACCAGGAATTCCAGAATCGTTCAACGTGTTATTGCACGAATTGAAAGGTTTAGGATTGAAAGTAACGTTGGACTAATTAATTGAGTAATCTCCGCAGTCTTCGGGCTGCGGACTACAATAAAAATCGCATTATGGCTCTTAGAAAAAGCGATAAACAACAAAACAGCGCCTTCAGCAAGATCACAATCTCGTTGACAGCGCCTGAAACCATCCTTGAGAACAGTCACGGAGAGGTTTTGAAACCAGAAACAATCAACTACCGTACTCACAAGCCTGAGCGCGACGGTTTATTCTGTGAGCGTATTTTCGGTCCTGTAAAGGATTACGAATGTGCTTGTGGAAAGTACAAGCGTATCCGCTACAAGGGAATCGTTTGTGACCGCTGTGGTGTTGAGGTTACGGAGAAGAAAGTGCGTCGCGATCGTGTTGGCCACATTTCCTTGGTAGTTCCTGTAGTTCACATTTGGTATTTCCGCTCGCTTCCGAATAAAATTGGTTACCTCTTAGGTCTTCCATCCAAGAAATTGGACATGATTATCTATTACGAGCGTTACGTGGTTATTCAGGCGGGTAATGCGGTGGATAATGAGGGTAATCCCCTGACACGTCTGCAGTTCTTAACAGAGGATGAGTATCTGGATGCAATGGAGCGTTTGCCTATTGAAAATCAGTACTTAGATGATGCTGACCCTACCAAATTCGTTGCGAAAATGGGAGCGCAGGCTGTTCAAGCGCTGTTAGGTACCTTAGATTTAGATTCTCTGTCTTTCGAATTACGTCACAAAGCTAATACGGAAACGTCGCAGCAACGTAAGCAAGAGGCTTTAAAGCGTTTGCAGGTAGTTGAGAGCCTACGCGATGCAAATACGCGTATTGAGAATAATCCAGAGTGGATGGTGATGAGCGTTGTACCGGTTATACCGCCAGAACTACGTCCATTAGTACCATTAGACGGTGGTCGTTTTGCAACATCAGATTTGAATGATCTGTACCGTCGTGTAATTATCCGTAACAACCGTTTGAAGCGTCTTCTTGAAATCAAGGCACCAGAGGTGATCTTGAGAAACGAAAAACGCATGCTTCAGGAATCTGTAGATAGTCTTTTCGATAATACTCGTAAGTCGTCCGCAGTAAAGACTGAGAGCAACCGTCCTTTGAAATCACTTTCAGACTCTTTGAAAGGTAAGCAAGGTCGTTTCCGTCAAAATCTATTGGGTAAGCGTGTTGATTACTCTGCACGTTCGGTAATTGTTGTAGGTCCAGAATTGAAACTACACGAATGTGGTCTTCCTAAGAATATGGCTGCAGAACTTTACAAGCCGTTCATCGTACGTAAGTTGATTGAAAGAGGTATTGTGAAGACTGTGAAGTCTGGTAAGAAGATCATCGATCGTCGTGACCCAGTTGTTTGGGATATCCTAGAAAACGTGATGAAAGGTCATCCGGTACTCTTGAACCGTGCACCGACGCTTCACCGTTTGGGTATACAAGCATTCCAGCCGAAGCTTATTGAGGGTAAAGCAATCCAATTGCACCCACTAGCGTGTACGGCATTTAATGCGGATTTCGATGGTGATCAGATGGCTGTTCACCTTCCTTTAGGTCCAGCAGCGATTTTAGAAGCACAGTTATTGATGCTTGCTTCACACAACATTTTGAACCCTGCAAACGGTTCTCCTATCACAGTTCCTTCACAGGATATGGTTTTGGGTCTATACTACATGACCAAACCTATGAAGAACACAAAGGAGATGCCTGTTCGTGGTGAAGGAATGGTGTTCTATTCTCCTGAAGAAGTTGAAATCGCCCTTAACGAAGGTGCCGTTGATCTTCACGCTTTGATCAAAATCAAGGGTCGTGTAGAGCAAGCAGACGGGACAATGGCCATGGAATTCATCGATACCACTGTCGGTCGTGTACTTTTCAATCAAGCCGTACCAGAACGAGTGGCGTTCATCAATGAAATTTTAACGAAGAAGGCACTTCGCGGTATCATCGCCAATGTTTTGAAAAAGACAGATGTACCTGCTACAGCTAAATTCTTAGACGATATTAAGTCTATGGGTTACGGACGTGCATTCCGTGGAGGACTATCGTTCTCTCTGAATGACATTCGTATTCCTGATGCAAAAGCAACATTGATTTCGGAAGCATCGGAGGAAGTGGAAGGAATTTTCGCTTCGTACAACATGGGACTTATTACTAATAACGAACGTTACAACCAGGTCATTGATGTTTGGACAAACACGAATGCGCGTTTGACTCAAGCTGCAATGAGTACATTGATCAACGACCGTCAAGGTTTTAACCCGATTTACATGATGCTCGATTCTGGAGCACGTGGTTCTAAGGAGCAGATTCGTCAGCTCTCTGGTATGCGTGGTTTGATGGCTAAGCCGCAGAAATCTGGATCAGCAGGTGGTGAAATCATCGAAAATCCGATCATCTCTAACTTTAAGGAAGGTCTATCCATCCTTGAGTACTTTATTTCTACGCACGGTGCACGTAAAGGTCTTGCAGATACGGCATTGAAAACGGCGGATGCTGGTTACTTAACCCGTCGTCTGCACGATGTTGCACAAGATGTAGTGGTTAATGAAGTAGATTGTGGAACATTACGTGGTCTTGAGGTAAGCGCTCTAAAGAAGAGTGATGAAATCGTTGAGACGCTCGCAGAGCGTATCATTGGCCGTGTATCTCTAAATGATGTTATCGACCCGTTAACGGACGAAGTATACATTGTTTCGGGCGAGGAAATCACGGAAGAGATCGCCCTGAAAATTGACGCATCTCCGATTGAAACTGTAGAAGTTCGCTCACCGTTAACGTGTGGAACGAAAAGAGGTATTTGTGAGAAGTGTTACGGGACGAACCTTGCGACGAGTAAAATGGCTCAAGCAGGAGATAGTGTTGGTGTAATTGCTGCACAATCTATTGGTGAGCCTGGTACACAGTTGACCCTACGTACCTTCCACGTTGGGGGTACAGCAGGTAACGTTAGTGAGGAAAACAAAGTTTTAGCGAAGTTTAACGGTAAAGTTGAATTAGAAGATGTTAGAACTGTAGAAGGAGATAATGGTGATACGATTGTTATCGGCCGAACTGGTGAGATGCGTATCGTGGATACTAAAACGGGCCGTACTGTAATGACCAATATGATTCCTTACGGGGGTATTTTGAAGGTGAAAAATGGTGCGAAGGTGAAGCAAGGGGCGGAGATCGTTCAATGGGATCCTTACAATGCCGTAATTATCTCTGAGATGCCAGGTAAGATTGGTTACAAGGATATCATTCAAGGAACCACGTATAAGGTTGAGATTGATGAGCAGACCGGTTTCCAAGACAAAGTAATTTCTGAAAACCGTGACCGTAAGTTGGTACCAACTATCCAGGTATTAGATTCGGATGGTAATGAAGTCAAGAACTACACTCTTCCAGTAGGTGCACATTTGATGGTAGAAGAAGGTGAAGATATTCCTGCGGGTAAAATTCTTGTTAAGATTGCTCGTAAGAGCGCTAAGGCGGGTGATATTACCGGTGGTCTCCCACGTGTAACTGAATTATTCGAAGCACGTAATCCATCGAATCCTGCTGTTGTTGCTGCAATTGATGGTATCGTTAGCTACGGAAAAATTAAGCGTGGTAATCGTGAGATTATTATCGAGAGCCGTACTGGTGAAGTGAAGAAATACTTGATTAATTTGAGCAAGCAAATTCTCGTTCAAGAGAATGACTTCGTGAAAGCAGGAACTCCGCTCTCTGATGGTGCAATAACACCTAACGACATTCTTGCGATCAAAGGCCCAACTGCGGTTCAATCGTATTTGGTGAATGAAATTCAAGAGGTATACCGCCTCCAAGGAGTGAAGATTAACGACAAGCACTTTGAGGTAATTGTACGTCAGATGATGCGTAAGGTTAAGATTCAAGATACTGGAGACACGTTGTTCTTAGAGGGTAATTTGGTTCATGCCATTGACTTTATCGAAGAAAACGATCGCATCTTCGGAATGAAGGTAGTGGAGAATGCAGGTGATAGTGCCAACTTGAAAGAAGGTCAAATCCTTAGTACTCGTGAGTTGCGCGATGAAAACAGTTTGTTACGTCGTGAAGACAAAGCATTAGTGGAAGCACGCGATGCGAGTCCAGCAACTGCTGCTCCAGTTCTTCAGGGTATTACAAGAGCATCACTACAAACGAAATCATTCATCTCAGCAGCTTCCTTCCAGGAGACGACTAAGGTGTTGAATGAGGCTTCTGTAAATGCGAAAGAAGATACGCTTGAAGGTTTGAAAGAAAACGTTATTGTGGGTCACTTGATTCCGGCGGGTACGGGTCTTAAGAAATACCGCGAAACAGTGGTAGGTTCTAAAGAAGAGTATGAGAAAATGCAGGATACAATGGCTGCAGAAGTTGTAGAATAAACTGAAGTAAGAGAAATGGCAGAGCAGAATAAAGACAGTCAAATTAATATTGAGTTAAGTGAAGACATGGCGCAAGGGGTTTATAGTAATCTCGTTGCCATCAATCATAGCCCAACGGAATTTGTCCTTGATTTTATTCAGATGATGCCGGGTGTTCCTAAAGCGAAAGTGCAATCAAGGGTAATATTAACTCCTGAGCATGCAAAGAGACTTTTGCAAGCTCTTGGGGAAAATGTTTCCCGCTACGAACAGAACTTCGGTGATGTTCGAACGCACGAACCGCCGCAGGTACCGTTAAACTTTGGCGGTCCTACAGGTCAAGCTTAAATATTTTTCTTGAAAAATATGAACCCTCGGCATGTGCCGGGGGTTTTCTATTTAATAGAAGCTCAGTGCCATGAAAAATAGATATCTATATTTTGCCATACTCTTGTCATTTACCGGTCAAGCGCAAATTTATTCGGGAACGACCTCATTAGGTTCTAGTATGACTCTTGATATTACCATGAACACTACTACTGATTCTTTGGAAATGGAGTTTAGTGGACCATCTTCGGGCTACTTTTCCGTGGGTTTTGGTAGCACGGGCATGAATGGTACATACATTCTTTTAGTCAATTCGAATGGGACTATGGCTGAACGTAAGTTGGGGCAATACAACGGTGGTTCTGTCTTGACTTCGTCCATAGCTTACAGTGCGGTTACTGCCGGAACTACTCGCACGGCGTACATTGAACGTTCTAGAATTGGAGCTTCGGCTAATCATTATACTTTTCCAGTTAGTGGCGGATCCATTCCATTGATTTGGGCAAAAGGAGGAACATCATTCGGAAATCATGGTAATGCAAATAGAGGTATAGGAACTATTAATCTTGTCAATCAGTGCAACATTCCAACAACGACATTAACACCTCTAAGTATTTGTCTTGGTGATTCCGTGCAAATCTTCGGTGAGTGGATAAGCCAGCCAGGTACCATTTCAGATACGCTTGTAACGACCATAGGATGTGATTCGATTGTCGAACAGAGCGTGCAGTATACGGCACCTGTCGTCAATACCTTGCCGTCTTTAAGTATATGTCAAGGAGACAGCGCTCAGGTCTTCGGAACTTGGATAACTACCGCAACAACGCTGTATGATTCTTTATCTACCCCAGCAGGATGTGATTCCGTGGTAGCGCAAGAGGTTATTGTGAATGCTACAGTGACTAATACGATTACTGCTGCAGACCTTTGCGCTGGAGATAGCGTATTCTATTTAGATGCTTGGCGCACAGATACAGGTGCAGTAGTGTACAACGGCGCGACGGCACTGGGCTGTGATTCTGTGGTTATGGGTAGGGTAGAGTACTTACCTACTGTTGATACCGGTTCTATTTGGACAGGATTTTTAGATGCCAGTATGTTCGTTGGGACAGACCTAGGAGCGACTTATTACTGGTTCAATTGTAACACGGGGGCTTTTGTAGATACCACCATGGGTGCTGATACCATCAACCCAGGCAATGAGTTTTTACAAGCTCCTGATACAGGGTATTATGCTGCGATCATCGTGAAGCCAGGGTTCTGTTCAGATACCTCTGCGTGTAAGTATTACTACGTAGATGTTCCGGAATACGATTACGGTATTTCTCTTCGCCCTATTCCAGCTAATACAGCCCTCCTTATTTCACTCGATAACTTTGGTGGCCCGCTTACTTACGAGATTATTGGTATTACTGGGAAACGTGCGGCTGAAGGTATTATAAAAGAATCTCAAGAGGTTGTCGATCTTTCCAGGTATGCTTCAGGTTTGTACTTTCTTCGGTTAGAAGACGGTCGAACCATGAAATTTTTAAAGGAGTAAAAGAGGAGTGTCCCGTTGTACTTAATGGGATTTGATTTAGGCACTAAATTCCTCGATCACACGAAGAATAAGCTTCAATCCTTTATCGAGTTCTTCCCTAGAAATAGTAAGCGGTGGTGTGATACGAATAGCATTCTCTGCGAACAGGAAACTGTTGGTTATCAATCCTTCTTGTTCTAATCGGGCAATGACCGCAAAACTGTCTATTTCAGGCTTGAGCCACAGGCAGTACATGAGTCCCTTACCACTGATCTTTTCAATACTAGGATGAACGAGCACATCTCGAATGTGCTGCTCCTTGGCCGGGATTCCTGCCATGAGATCAGGGGAAGATTCAAGTGCTTCAAAGACTCCTAGAGAGGCTGCACAACTCACTGGGTTACCGCCAAAGGTGGTGATGTGCCCGAGGATGGGATCTGCTTGTATTACTTTCATAATATGTTCGGGAGCTACAAAAGCGCCTAGAGGCAAACCGCCGCCGTAGGCTTTCGCCAAACACATGATATCCGGACAGAAGCCATAGTCAAGGTGCGCAAACCATGGTCCAGTTCTGCCCATGCCGGTTTGAATCTCATCCAGAATCATCAATGCACCCACTTCTCTACAACGGGCGCGTACTGCAGTAATCCATGCGAGGTCCGCAGGAATATATCCACTACCTGCCTGAATACATTCAATCACAACGCCTGCCGTCTTTGAAGTGATCTGCTCAAGCACAGCGAAATCGTTAAAATTCGCCTGAAATGTATCTGGTAATAGCGGGTAATAACCGCCTTTATATTTGTCTGATCCTTGGATGCTTAAGGAACCGTGTGTTGAACCGTGGTAGCTGTTTTTAAAACTGATGAACTGGCTTCGACCGGTATATTTCTTAGCAATCTTCATGGAGGCTTCAATGGCCTCAGTACCACTATTCACGAAGTAAACACGGTCCATACAAGGATGGAGCTTCTCTAAAGTTTTCTGGGCCAATTTTGCCTGCGGCCCAATAGCGAATTCACCATAGACCATTACGTGCATGTGCTTTTTCACCTGCTCGAGAACAGATTCCACCACTGAGGGATGACCGTGTCCAAGGTTGGCCACAGATATCCCCGAGATAAAATCGAGATAAGCCTTGCCTTCAGGGTCGTACAAGTAATTGCCCTCAGCACGATCAATAACTAGAGCGCTAGGAGCGCCAACCACTTGGGCGACATGATTTAAAAAAAGTGATTGGATGCTGGCCATGCCACGAAGATACGTTCCACGGCCAAATAACAATCCCCGAGCGCTTAAGTGCTCAAGGTTTTTGCTGTGAAGATTTATATTTCTTCATTTTACTTAATTTCCTGCTTTCAATTTGGTTTGAGACCGTTTCTTGTTGCCAAGACACTCAGAGAACTTCTTATCACAATTCGGCGTATCTAATAACGACCCGCGTAATATAGTTCCTTATCGCATTGGGCGTCCGCCTTCAGGTCCAGGACGTCTCTCCCTATCTCTTGGACGATCCTTGCCTTTCAAACGTTCCATCATTCTACGACCAAATTCTTTTTCAGCCTTCATGAGTTGAAGCGTTTTCTTTGCTCCTAATAGGTCAATAAAATCATCGAGGTAAGACTTACGAAGTTCTTCGATGGCAATATGAATATCTGACATCTTATAAATCATCGTTTCTAATTCCTTTTCACTTATTTCTTCATCCTTTTTCAAGCTCATGAAATTTGCCCGTTGCTTTTCGCGCAATTCGTGTTCTTTAGATTGAAGCTCGTTATATACTGGCCAGAAAGCTTGGCTTTCAGCTACAGTGAGTTCAAGTTCCTCGGTGATGTAGGCCACTTTAATGGCCTCAATTTTTTCTTTCTTTTTTTCAAGCTCGGCTCGATCGCCCATCTTAGGCTGTGCCATGACCGCTGCTGTAGAAAGCAAGAGGCCAAAAATCAATGTCTTTTTCATAATTCTAAGTATTCGTAATATGAGTTGTAATAATCGTAATACACATCTGCATCAAGCTCGACTTCAGCGAAGTCAAGCGAATCGGGCTCCACAAAGGAGTACATATCCTCAACCTGCACATAGCCTAGGCTGTACATCTCAGCCATTAAATCTTCGGTTACTTCACTATCATTTTCTGAGGTATTTGGCCAGAAGAAAACAGCAATGGCAAAAGCGGCTGCGGCGGTCATGGACCAGCGGACAATACGCATGTAGCGCGACTTCGTTGCAACAACAGGGCTCGTGGTCCGGTCCAAGAGATGCTGCTCCGGAATGCGGTGAAGCTTTGCTTTGAGCTCGTTTAACTGAGCATCACTTGCCTTATATGTTCGTTGTTTATCCATCCGTATGTTAGAGTTCTAGTAATTAAGGAAGGTTTAATTGGCCGATTAATTTTTCTTCCATCTTGTTTTTAGCATGGTGGTAATTTGCCTTAAGTGCACCAATAGAAGTACCTGTGAGTTCGGCAATGTCCTTAAAGCTCAGATCTTGGTAGTACCGCAATTCAAAAACCAACTGCTGTTTTTCCGGGAGGCTAATGAGGACTTCCTGCACCTTGGCACTGATCTGCTCACTGTCCCATTTTAGCTCCGAGGTACTCTGTGCAGCATAGGCACTCTCTAAATCGGCACTGAGATGTCGCTTTTCCTTTTTCAACTCGTTCAAAGCGGCATTGCGAACAATGGTGTAGCACCAGGTAAATGGATGGCTGTTGCCCTTGAACTTGTGAAGGTTTTTCCAAATATTGATCATTCCTTCTTGCAGAGCGTCCTGGGCCAATGATTCGCTCTTAAGGATGCCCATAGCACAATAGAGGAGACGCTCGCTGTACTGCTCAACGATCTCAAAAAAAGAAGCCTCCCACTGCTCTTGCAATAGGAGGCTCTTGATATTCTTGGTTTCCTCCATTGTTCTTTAGATGAATGGAAGATACTAAAGGTTTAAGTGAGGAATTACTTTCTAGCGATCACCTTTTGTGCTGCAGCCACGATAGCATCAGCGTTCAATCCGTATTTTTCCATGAGCTGTGCTGGAGTGCCACTCTCACCAAAGCTGTCGTTTACAGCTACGAATTCTTGTGGCACTGGGTTATTGGTTACCAGAGTTTGAGCAACGCTCTCGCCCAAACCACCAAAGCGGTTGTGCTCTTCAGCAGTCACTACACAACCTGTTTTAGAGGCAGATGCTAGTATGGCCTTCTCGTCCAGCGGCTTGATCGTCGCCATGCCTATGACTTCTGCGCTTACGCCTGTAGCTTCGAGTGCTTCAGCAGCTTGCAACGCTTCCCATACAAGGTGTCCAGTGGCAATAATGGTGACGTCTGTACCTTCTGTTAATACATCCGCTTTTCCAATCTCAAATTTAGCATCAGCAGAGGTGAAATTCGCCACTTTTGGACGTCCGAATCTTAAGTATACAGGACCGTCGTAATTCGCGATTGCGATGGTAGCAGCTTTAGTTTGGTTGTAATCACAGGTGTTGATTACGACCATGTGCGGCAACATCTTCATCAGGCCGATATCTTCAAGAATCTGGTGTGTTGCACCGTCTTCACCTAGCGTCAAACCTGCGTGAGAAGCACATATCTTCACATTTTTACCGCTGTAAGCGATGCTCTGGCGAATCTGATCGTACACGCGACCCGTAGAGAAGTTTGCAAAGGTTCCAGTGAATGGGATTTTACCACCGATGGTCAGGCCTGCCGCAATACCCATCATGTTTGCTTCGGCAATACCGACTTGAAAGAATCGGTCCGGATTTTCATCTGCGAATGCATTCATTTTGAGTGAACCGGTAAGATCGGCACATAATGCAACGACATTTTCATTTTGTCGACCCAATTCTTGGAGGCCTGCGCCAAATCCTGAACGGGTGTCTTTACTGCCTGAATCTGTGTACTTCTTCATTTCTTAGTTGATTTTCACTATGGTTGATGAGCCTGGACTCACTCTAAATTCCTTCGTTTTACTGTAAGCGGTTTCCTGCGCAAATTTGCTCCTAAACACCACCATGTACTGTCCGGGCTGGAGTTGAAAAACCTGACGCTCACCACTTTCGCTGAGATCAGTGACCCACTCATAACCGTCTTCTCTCTGCACAAATATGGAGCCATAGCCGCTTGTTCCTGCTTGTAAGGTGACCATGCCTGGTGGGGGTACTGCTATAGTTGTGGTCGAACTCGGATTTATAAGTACACCGCTTTGAAAAATTCTTGGTAGGGTTAAGATTTCTAAATCATAGGTGCCGCTGAGGTACCGTTGAACCGTACCGAAGTCCTGTACATGTAAAATTTCATTCTCACCATGTGGTTTGATGATGCACGAGATTTTGGTGCTTTGTCTGGAGTTTGATTGCAGTTCCAACTGTCCTTGAGGGGTGGAAGCGCCGATATGGGTGTGGGTTCCAGGATGAATGACAATACTATCGACACTAACCGGTGGAATGGTATGAACCACCATGTCATAGACGACTAATGGGTCTAAGACCATGGTATCCGGCTGGCCCTTATAGTTCAAGGTATGCACAAGACTCTTTCTTACTTTTTGTGAAGTATGATCGTACAGTAAGACTGGAACGTTTGTTTCTGTTGGCTTGCCTCGGCTATCTAAAAGGTTGATTTGAGCTGTTGTATTGTCTAAAGCTTGCGAAATGACGACCCCTAAAACGTTCTTAAATGTATTTTCATCGGCAGCGTCGAAATACGTCCCTACACATTCGAAGCTGTTTTTAAAGTCCTCGTCCAGCCCAATACCGATAACAAAAGGTTTAAGTATGATACCCTTCTGTTGAAGACGCTTACTCACAACACACGGATCACCATCACATGCTTCAACACCATCTGTTATTAAGATAACGATGTTGCGACAATCCTCGCAAGGCGGGAAATCGTCTGATGCCTTTAAAAGCGAACCAGCGATTGGTGTGGTTCCCTTTGGTTTAATAGCCTTTAGTACACGCTTGATTTTATAGATGTTACCGTTGCTGAACGGAACTTCTAAACGCGTATCAGAACAGTCTTGAGGAGGTACAGGTTTTTGATGACCGTAGACACGCAGCGCCAATTGAAAATTTCCTTCCTCTTGAATCCCTTGCAAGCTATCGAGCATTTGCCCCATTAAGCGTTGTGCAACATCTATTTTCGCACCCGTTTCCCAACGACCATACATGCTTTGGCTTCCATCGAAAACGAATAATATTCGCGTTAGCGGTGGACGTTCTTCTTCAACCTGTGACTGTGCCTGAAGGGCAAGACAGAAAAAGAAAAATACTATGACGTTGAGTTGTTTCACAATAGACTTAGTAATCGCCGAGTGTTTCTGGATTTTGACGAAGTGCGTCTACAAGTTGGTCGTCATTTGGTGCAACACCATGCCATTTGTGCGTACCCATCATAAAATCAACGCCGTTACCCATTTCCGTGTGAAGAAGAATACAAACGGGTTTGCCTTTTCCTGCCGCGGCCGCAGCCTCATTGAGTGCCAATTTTACTGCGCTTAGGTCATTTCCTTGCGCCACTGTTATTACGTGCCAGCCGAAAGCATCAAATTTTGCTTGGATGGATCCCATGGCCAATACTTCATCTGTTGATCCGTCAATTTGTTTGGCGTTAACGTCAACAGTAGAAATGAGGTTATCTATTTTTTTAGCAGCGGCATACATTGCAGCTTCCCAAACTTGTCCTTCTTGTAATTCCCCGTCGCCGTGTAAGGTGTAGACTAATCTGTTATCACCATTTAGTTTTTTCGCTTCAGCAGCACCAATAGCAACACTCATTCCCTGACCTAAAGAACCAGAAGCAATTCGAATACCTTCCAGTCCTTCATGGGTAGTGGGGTGTCCCTGTAAACGTGTATTCAATTTTCTAAACGTTGCCATTTCGCTTACATCGAAGTATTCGGCACGCGCAAGAATCGAATACATTACCGGTGAAATGTGGCCGTTTGATAAAAAGAACAAATCTTCACCTTTACCGTCCATCGTGAACGCCTTAGGGTCGTGTTTCATGTGATCAAAATAGAGCGTAGTTAAAAACTCTACACATCCTAAGGAACCGCCTGGGTGTCCTGAATTTACAGCGTGTACCATTCGTACGATGTCTCTACGGACTTGGGATACGACGGTTTGTAGGTCTTGTTGTGACATGGGTGAAATGTTATATTCAATACGCAGTAAAATTAAGCCAAAAGAAGGCCCAATTCCCTTTTAAATCCAATTCACATATACACACGTTGCTAACAAAGAATCCTTTTATCTTTGCCGCCCTAAAGCAATTAGTATGAAGTGTGGAATCGTCGGCTTGCCGAATGTTGGAAAGAGTTCGTTATTCAACTGTCTATCGAGTGCGAAAGCGCAGGCGGCTAATTATCCGTTTTGTACCATAGAGCCGAATGTTGGTCAGGTAACGGTGCCGGATTACCGTTTAGAGCGTTTGTCTGAATTGGTTAATCCTGAGCGTGTTCAGCCTGCGAATGTAGAAATCGTGGATATCGCTGGATTGGTACGTGGCGCCTCGAAAGGAGAAGGTTTAGGGAACCAATTCTTAGGGAATATCCGTGAAACCAACGCGATCATACACGTTCTCCGTTGCTTTGAAAATGAGAATGTCACCCATGTCGATGGAAGTGTAGATCCTATCCGCGATAAGGAAACTATCGATACCGAATTACAACTTAAAGATCTCGATACCATCGAAAAGCGCCTCGATAAAGCCAAAAAAATGGCCAAAAGCGGCGAAAAAGAGGCAAAACTGAACGTTTCTACCTTAGAACGACTGATCGCTTTTGTCTTAGAAGGCAGAAATGTCCGCGGTTTTGAAAGTTCCGAGCGCGAACAAGAATTGATCAAAGAAATGCAGTTACTCACTGATAAGCCGGTTTTATACTTGTGTAATGTCGATGAAAGCGCTGCTAAATCTGGAAACGCATATGTTGATCGTGTTGTTGAAATGGCGGCGGCCGAAGGTGCGGGTTGCATTCACATCGCGGTAAGTACAGAATCGGATATTGCTGAATTAGAAACCTATGAGGAGAAACAACTTTTTCTAGAGGAATTGGGTCTTGAAGATGCCGGGGTAAATCGTGTGATTCGTGCGGCATACGAACTGTTAAATCTGCAGACGTACTTTACAGCAGGCGTGAAGGAAGTTCGGGCATGGACCATTAAGAAGAACTTCACGGCACCACAGGCTGCTGGTGTAATTCATACAGATTTTGAGAAAGGCTTCATTCGTGCTGAGGTAATCTCATACAGTGATTATGATGCACTAGGGAGTGAAAATGCAGTGAAGGAAGCAGGTAAAATGCGCGTTGAAGGAAAAGAATATATCGTTCAGGATGGTGATGTCATGCACTTCCGTTTCAATGTGTAAAACCTGTGTATACTTTCATGTAATAAACACGCCGTAAAGTCGCGCGCATTCTTAAATTAGGAATCCTGTATTCCAATTTATTTATGGCACAAGAAGCACAATATACTGAAGACAACATACGATCGCTGGAGTGGGATGAGCACATCAGGTTACGTCCTGGTATGTACATCGGTAAGTTGGGCGATGGTAAAAGTCCCGACGATGGAATCTACATTCTACTCAAAGAAATCCTAGACAACTCCATTGACGAATATGTAATGGGCGCTGGTAAGACCGTTGAGGTCAAAATCGCTGACGGCCAGGTGATGGTTAGAGATTTCGGTCGGGGCATTCCTTTAGGTAAAGTGGTTGATGTGGTTTCTAAGATCAATACAGGGGCTAAATACGACAGTAAAGCTTTTAAAAAATCTGTAGGGCTCAACGGGGTTGGTGCCAAAGCCGTGAATGCATTATCTACAGAATTTATTGTTCAAGCGTATAGAGACGGTAAAACCAAACGGGCAAAATTCTCGCACGGAAAGTTAGTCGAAGACGATCATATCGAAGAGTCTTCACAGCGTAAAGGAACAAAAGTCACCTTCCGACCGGATCCAGATATCTTCATTAACTACAAATACATGTTGGAATATGTGGAGAAGATGTTGTGGAACTATGCGTACCTCAATCCTGGACTTACGCTGTACTTAAATGGTGAAAAATTTTACTCAGAGAACGGGTTAAAAGACCTTCTTCAAGATAATCTGGATGGGAATGTACTGCATGATATCATACATCTTAAGGCGGACGATATAGAAGTGGCTATTACCCATGCAGAGCGGATGCAAGGTGAACAGTACTACAGTTTTGTAAATGGTCAGCATACGACCCAAGGAGGAACACATCAAAACGCTTTCAGAGAAGGACTAGTCACTGTAATGAGAGATTTTTACGGTAAAAACTTTGATGCCGCCGACATTCGTGCATGTGTGATCGGAGCGGTTTCTCTAAAAGTTGTTGAGCCGGTTTTTGAATCTCAAACGAAAACGAAATTAGGTTCGCTAGAAATGGCGCCTGGTGAAGTTCACGTTCGAACATTCGTCGGGAATTTCTTGAAAGAACATCTCGATAACTTCTTGCACAGAAATGCTGCGGTTGCGGAGATTCTTCTAAAAAAGATTCAACGTGCGGAGCGGGAAAGAAAAGACTTACAAGGCATTCGAAAATTGGCCCGTGAACGTGCGAAAAAAGCCAATCTTCACAATAAAAAACTTCGCGATTGCCGTGCACATTTAAGTGATAAAAAAGCAAGTGCAAAAGGCGACAGACGTCTTGAAACTACGGTATTTATAACGGAGGGTGACAGTGCATCTGGTTCTATTACTAAAAGCCGAGATGTCAATACACAAGCGGTATTTTCATTGAAAGGAAAGCCATTAAACTCCTATGGTTTGAGTAAGAAAGTGGTGTATGAGAACGAGGAATTTAATTTGCTTCAAGCGGCCTTGAACATTGAAGATGGATTGGATGAGTTACGCTACAATAATGTGGTGATTGCAACGGATGCCGATGTCGATGGGATGCACATTCGTTTGTTATTGATCACGTTCTTCCTGCAGTTCTTCCCAGAATTGGTTCGTGAGGGTCACTTGTACATTTTACAAACGCCACTGTTCAGGGTTCGGAACAAAAAGGTAACGAGATACTGTTACACTCCGGAAGAAAAAAATACGGCGATAGATGAATTAGGTCCGCGACCAGAAATCACTCGATTTAAGGGATTGGGTGAAATTTCGCCGGACGAATTCAAGCATTTTATTGGAAAAGACATCCGATTGGAACCGGTGATGATAGGCAAAGACTATACTTCTGGGGACTTATTGGAATTCTACATGGGTAAAAACACACCGAAACGTCAGGAATTCATTATTGAAAATCTGCGCGTGGAGAAAAACTTGGAAGAGGAACTCTTTAACTAATGAGCGAAGAAAATCAACCCATTGACGAAGAATTGAATCCGGAATTGTCCGGTTCAGAGATTATTGAGGAGGAGGGAAACCGCATTACCCGTGTTTCCGGTATGTATCAAGATTATTTCTTGGATTACGCATCTTATGTCATCCTTGAACGCGCTGTACCCGCCTTAAACGATGGTTTAAAGCCTGTACAACGTCGTTTGTTGCATGCGATGAAAGAAATGGATGATGGGCGCTTTCATAAAGTAGCAAACATTATTGGGCAGACCATGCGTTTTCACCCGCACGGTGACGCTTCTATCGGTGACGCCCTCGTTCAGATGGGTCAAAAAGACTTGCTCATTGACTGTCAAGGAAACTGGGGGAATATACTCACTGGTGATGGTGCCGCAGCAGCCCGGTACATTGAGGCCAGGTTAACAAAGTTTGCCTTACACGTTGCCTACAGCCCAAAGGTCACTGAGTGGCAGCTTAGTTACGACGGTCGCGCAAATGAGCCTTTACATTTACCTATGAAATTCCCCATGCTTTTAGCAATGGGTGTGGAGGGAATTGCCGTGGGATTAAGCACGAAGATTTTACCGCATAATTTCCTTGAATTGATTGATGCCTCCATTAAAGAATTGGAAGGCAAGCCGTTTAAATTATATCCAGACTTTCCAACCGGCGGAACAGCAGATTTTTCCAATTATAACAATGGTGAGCGCGGCTCACGCGTTCGGGTTCGTGCGAAAATTTCGCAATTGGATAAGAATACCCTTGTCATTACTGAAATTCCTTTTACCACTAATACACAGAGTCTGATCGATAGTGTTTTAAAGGCGAACGATAAGGGTAAAATTAAAATCAAAAAAATCGAGGACAACACTGCTGAGCATGTGGAAATCCTTATTCATCTACCTGGAGGGATTAGTCCAGATAAAACGATTGATGCCCTGTATGCATTTACCAATTGTGAGGTAAGTATTGCGCCATTGGCGTGTTCTATACATGAAGATACACCCCTATTTATAGGAGTTAAGGATGTTTTAAAGCGCAGTACAGAGGCGACAAAAGGTGTTTTGAAAGCTGAGCTCGAAATTCGTTTATCAGAACTTCGTGAGCAATGGCATTTTGCTTCATTAGAGCGCATTTTTATCGAAAAGAAAATTTACCGCGACATAGAAGAAGCGGAAACTTGGGAGCAAGTGATTGCCTTTATTGCAAAAGGTTTAGAGCCGCATATCGGCCATCTCATGCGTGAAGTGACAGAGGACGACATCGTGCGCTTAACAGAGATAAAGATCAAGCGTATATCAAAATTTGACAGCGATAAGGCCAACGATAAAATTCTAGATTTAGAGGGTAAAATAGCCGGGGTTCAGCACGACTTAGCACATTTGATAGATTATGCGATCAACTATTTCAAAGAGCTGAAAGAGAAATTCGGTAAAGGTCGTGAGCGTAAGACAGAGATTGCTACGTTTGATAGTGTTGAAGCATCGAAAGTGGTTATTCGTAATCAAAAACTCTACGTCAATCGTGAAGAAGGATTCGTTGGATACGGTATGAAGCGCGACGAATACGTTTGTGACTGTTCCGACATTGATGATGTTATTGTTTTCCGAGCGGATGGTAAATACAGTGTCAGTAAGGTGAAGGATAAAGCCTTTTTCGGGAAAGATATTATCCATGTTGCGGTATGGAAAAAAGGCGATGATCGTACAGTGTATAATACCATTTATCTTGACGGTATTTCAAAAGTGAGCTACGTGAAGCGTTTTGCAGTGCAAAGCATTACTCGCGATAGAGAGTACGGTGTAACCACTGGGAGCAAAGGATCTCGTATTACTTATTTCACATCCAACCCGAATGGCGAAGCCGAGAAAGTATTGGTACTCTTGCGTCAATTGGCAAAACTTAAGAAACTCAAGATTGACCTAGATTTCGCAGATATTGCAGTTAAGGGTCGAGGATCAAAAGGTAACATCGTTACAAAATTCCCGGTTAAGCGCATTGAGCTCAAGGAAAAAGGTGAGAGTACACTAGAGGCTAGGAGAATCTGGTTCGATCCCACAGTACAGCGATTAAATAGTGACCAGCGCGGTCGATTGGTTGGAAGTTTCAAAGGCGAAGACAGGCTTTTGATTGCCACTAGGAATGGAACACTTCGTGTGGTTATTCCGGAATTGAGTTTGCACTTTGATTCAGATATGATTTACCTGGAAAAGCTGGAGGAAGAGAAGCCTTTAAGTGCTGTATACTTTGACGGAGAAAAATTGCGTTTTTTTGTTAAACGATTCCTCTGGGAAGGTGGAGATAAGGAAGAAAATATCATTACTGCACATCCTAAGAGCGAATTGAACTTCCTCTCGAATGATGCTTTGCCAAGAATTCAAATGGTCTATCGTAAAAGTAAAGGCGAGGCTCGTGAGCCAGAAGAAGTAGATTTGGCTGAATTCATCACATTGAAAGGTGTTAAAGCCAAAGGGAACCAACTAACAACGGAAACCCTGAATAAAATTGAACCACTTGAATCCGTATCAGAACCCACGTCAGAGCCTATTCACGATAGTACTGTAGAAGAGCAGGCGCAGGTCACGGATGGTGCAATAGAAGGTACTGTTAATCTAAACGAAACCGAACCCACGGACACGCTCGAACCCGTGCAGGAGGCTCCCCCTGAACCAAAAGAGGACGAAAAGGGTTCTTATGGTGCGGATGATGAAGCTCCCCAAATAACTTTAGATTTTTAATATGCGCCCCACGCACCTAGCCTTACTTCTTTTTCTATCATTCGGATTATCGGCACAGACCAGCCTTAATATTGCGCTAAAGAGTCAGACGACTTATCTCAATGATATGAATGATATCTGGGGATATACTTCTTCTTCAGGTCGAGAATTTGCGCTCGGTGGTACCACTGCTGGTGTCAGTATAGTAGAAGTTACAAACCCAGCAAGTCCCACGAAAAAGCAATTTATTCAGGGGCCATACAGCATATGGCGCGATTTGAAAACTTGGGATCACTATGCCTATGTTACCCACGATAATACCTTTGCTTGGAATACAATACCAGATCACGGCTTACTTATTATAGATCTAGACAGTATTGATAATGCAACACCTACCTTTAAGACTATGAACCCCGTTATTCAGACGCCCTTAGGTAGTATGGACACCTTACAAACGGCTCACAATTTATACATTGATGAAAATGGTTATGCTTATTTATTCGGAGCAAATGTCGGCAACGGTGGAGCGCTAATTTTCGATGTTGCAACGGATCCTTGGAATCCTACTTATGTGGGAATGTATGACGATTACTACTTTCATGACGGCATGGTTCGGGGTGATACCATCTGGGGTTCAGCGGTTTATCAAGGTAAATTTGTAGTGGTAGATGCTACGGTAAAAGACAGCACAGTAGCCCTAGCTACACATGGAACTCCAAATGCTTTCACACACAACACTTGGATTAGCGACGATAATTCTGTTTTGTTTACCACGGATGAAATAGGTGATGCTTATTTAACGGCCTATGATGTAAGTGATTTAGCGAATATCACTGAATTAGATCGTATTCAAACCTCATTAGGGACAAGCGTTATTCCACACAACGCTCATGTTTATGACCAGTGGGTAGTAACTTCTTATTACACTGCAGGTGTTCAAATCGTGGATGCGAAATACCCAGAATTACTCGTGGAAGTTGGGTTTTATGATACTTCACCTTCATTCTCTGGCAATGGTTTCTACGGTAATTGGGGAGCCTATCCGTATTTTGAATCGGACGCCATTATTTGTTCAGATATCGAAGAGGGATTGTTCGTGCTTGAACCTACTTATGTAGAAGCATCACGTGTTCATTTGGTAGTCTATGATAGCATTACAAGAGCACCGTTGAGTAATGCTGATATCGTGTTCGATATTGCCAGCGATACGTTACAAAGCAGTATTGATGGATTGGCAAATGCGGGTACACACCTGTCCGTATTGGATTCCATAAGCGTAAAACTGGCAGGATTCGTTACTCATAAGTCTGCTTTCCAGTGGCAAGCAGGTGTCTTCGATACGCTAAAAATATCTTTGCTTAATGTGAATAATGTTGGTACTCAAGATGCAGCTCATTCTGCAATAGTATTACAGCCAAACCCCAACAACGGAACATTTCAATTAACCGGTGTTGAAGACGGTGCGTATCAACTTATTGACGGCAATGGAAGAAGGCTAGAAGAAGGACTTCTATTGAAGGATTCGATTACGTTAAAAAATAAGTATGCACATGGTACTTATTACCTCCGTGTGCAATGGGGATCGCAAGCGAAAACGTTTCCGGTAGTGCTTCTACCATAAAATCGAGAGCATTAGAAATTCGTGGTGAATCCTTTAGTCTTGTAGAAATCTTCAATGATTCCGACCACTTCGTCCTCACTGTTCGCGATTTGGATAAGGTCTGTGTCGTCGGGACTGATTTTACCTGTCGCTTTGAGCGTGTTTTCAATCCACTGCTTTAAGCCTTCCCAAAAATCGCCACCAAAAAGAATTATAGGAAATTGATCAATTTTTTTCGTTTGGACCAACGTAATAGCTTCGAAGAGTTCATCAAGCGTTCCAAATCCCCCAGGCATAACCACAAAGGCTTGGCTGTACTTTACAAACATGACTTTTCTAGCGAAGAAATAGTCAAAGTCTAAATTTTTATCATGATCGATAAATGGGTTGCTGTTTTGTTCAAAGGGCAAATCAATGTTTAATCCTACACTTGGACCTTTGCCCAGTTGTGCGCCTTTATTTGCCGCTTCCATTATTCCGGGACCGCCACCGGTGATAATTCCGAAGCCTTTACTTGTGAGCTGGCGTGCAATTTCTGTAGCTGCGTCTAAATAGCGTGGTTCAGTGGTGTTTCGTGCTGAGCCGAAAATGCTTACACAAGGTCCTATTCGACTTAGACTTTCATAGCCATGTACGAATTCTGACATTATTTTGAATAATGCCCAACTGTCTTCTGATTTTATTTCGGTCCAGGTTTTTCTTGAATGAATCTTCATAGGTAGATAGTTTCTTACCTATAAGATACATAAAAGTGCGGATGGATTATTCTAATTCGCCCGCTAAAAATTGGCCTGTAATACTTTCGTCAATTTTTATGACCTCTTCTGGAGTGCCTTCCGCAACGATTCTACCACCACCTGAGCCACCTTCCGGTCCTAAGTCGACAATGTGATCTGCTTGTTTGATGACATCCATGTTGTGCTCGATAATAAGCACTGTATTGCCATGTTCTACTAATCTTTGAATGACTTCCATGAGCACTTTAACATCCTCGAAGTGCAGTCCAGTAGTAGGTTCGTCAAGAATATACATGGTGTTACCGGTATCTTTCTTGCTAAGCTCGGTGGCCAATTTAACCCGTTGAGCTTCACCACCGCTCAATGTTGTGGACGGTTGTCCTAATCGAATGTATCCCAAGCCTACGTCTTTTAATGTACGCAACTTCTGATTGATTTTAGGAACATGCTCGAAGAACGGTAATGCATCTTCTATACTCAGGTCCAAAACGTCTGAAATACTTTTCCCTTTGTAACGGATTTCTAATGTTTCGCGATTGAATCGCTTGCCTTGACAAGTTTCACAATGTACATATACATCCGGTAAGAAATTCATCTCAATCACACGCAAACCTCCACCTTGACAGGTTTCGCAGCGGCCTCCTTTTACATTGAAGGAGAAACGTCCCGGCTTATATCCACGAACTTTACTCTCAGGGAGTCCGGCGAAAAGCTGACGAATTTCTGACCATACCCCGGTATAAGTGGCAGGGTTTGAACGCGGTGTTCGACCAATAGGACTTTGGTCTATATCAATAATCTTATCGATTTTCTCAAATCCTTCAATAGTCCTATACGGTTGCGGCTTCCCAACCGCACGGAAAATCATATGGTTCAGAATAGGATAGAGGGTACCGTTGATTAAAGTAGATTTTCCACTACCACTTACGCCCGTTACACAGGTTAAAACGCCCAACGGAATTTTTAAATCAACATTTTGAAGGTTATTACCTGTTGCACCATAAAGTCCAATCCAACCTTGGGGTTTGCGACGAATCTCAGGTACACCGATCCCAAGTTGTCCATTTAGATACTGCGCAGTAATGCTATTACTACCCAGAATATCTGTTAAATTTCCTTGAGCTACAATAGAACCACCATGCACGCCAGCACGCGGACCTATATCCAGAATGTGATCGGCGGTTTCGATCATTTCTTTGTCATGCTCAACAACCAACACACTGTTACCAATATCCCTTAATTTTTGCAACGAATCGATGAGTCGCGCATTATCACGTTGATGCAAGCCGATAGATGGTTCATCAAGGATATATAATACATTAACTAACTGCGATCCGATCTGTGTAGCCAATCGTATTCTTTGAGCCTCACCACCGCTTAGGCTTCGTGCACTGCGATTTAGGTTTAAATATCCCAACCCAACATTCAGTAGGAATGAACTCCGCGCACGCAATTCTTTCACAATTTCCTCAGCGATTTGCCATTCCTTTGAGCCCAATTTTTGCTCTAAGGAGTCGATCCATTCACCGAAGTGAATTAAACTTCGGGTACTTACTTCAGAAATACTTTGACCCGCTACTTTGAAGTGAAGACTTTCCTTTTTTAAACGTGCTCCATGACACTTGGTACAGATAACATTTTCCATGTATTCGTCCGCCCAGCGCTGTATACTTCTGCTTTTCGCATCTTTACCTTGGGCCTCGATGAAGTTTATGATGCCTTCAAAGTTCAATTTATACTCTTTCGTGACGCCTATAGCTTTGTGTTCTATAGTCATCACTTCATTACTACCATTGAGAATGATTTCCAATGCCTCTTCAGGAATATCTTCAACCGCGGTATCCATCGTGAAGTTGTGTTTCAACCCTATAATTTCGAGTTGATTGAACATCCAATTTTTCTTGTATTCTCCGACTGGCGCAATCCCGCCCTTTCTGATGGTTTGCTTAGGATCCGGAAACAACTTTCGTTGGTTCACCTGTTTCGTAGTTCCGAGTCCGTCACACATGGGGCATGCGCCCTTCGGGCTGTTGAATGAAAAAGTATTAGGTTCAGGTTCCTGGTAAGCTATACCGCTCGTCGGACACATAAGATGTCTCGAGAAATACGCTAATTCATCGCTCTCTAAATCTAACACTGCAATGGTTCCACTGCCATGACTCATCGCAGTTTCGACGCTTTGCGCAATCCGTGCCTCTGCAGTCGCCGCTACTATGATGCGATCTACCACGATTTCAACATCGTGCGTTTTGTATCGATCTAGACGGTATCCGCTACTCACCTCAACCACTTTGCCGTCAACACGGGCCCGAATAAAGCCCATACGCGTAATCTGCTCAAACAACTCCCTGTAATGACCTTTCCGCGCCCGCACAACTGGCGCTAAAACAGCAATTTTACGACCGACATAGCGCTCAGCGATCAATTCCACGATCTGTGCATCAGAATAGGAAATCATCTTTTCGCCGGTATTGTAACTGTATGCCGTCGATGCACGGGCAAATAACAAGCGAAGGAAATCACTCAATTCCGTTACCGTTCCTACCGTAGATCTAGGATTACGCGAAGTAGTTTTTTGTTCAATTGAAATTACGGGTGAGAGCCCTTCAATCTTATCGACTTCCGGTCGCTCCATACTTCCTAAGAATTGTCGGGCATAGGCGCTAAAAGTCTCCATATAACGGCGTTGGCCTTCCGCATAAATGGTATTGAAGGCTAATGAGCTTTTACCCGATCCACTTAGACCGGTAATTACAACCAATTTATTTCTAGGAATGGCAACATCTACGTTGCGCAGGTTGTGCGCCCTCGCGCCAAAGACTTCTATGTTTTCGCTCATTTAGAAGGAACCCAAATATGGTATGCTTTGTTTGTGGAATTCGATAATTGCTGGCTTTGAATCCATGGATTGTATACTCTGAGCGTGTTATAGGTTATTCCTTGTGCTTTTGCCCAGCTGATCCAGTCCGTAACCTTCGTATTGACAGAAATGGTATCCATCTCGGGAAAAGAATAACCCTGATCCTGATGATAAACATAGCCGAATTCTTCGAGATTTTCATGAATGTGCTTTACTGCTGCAACACGGTACACATAACGCGCCGTTTCAGCGTTCAGAAGCAGGTCATAATAACTTTCTACTCCTTGCTCTGCCAACCGTCGCGCTGTTCCTGCCATTCCCATGTTATAAGATGCTGCGGCTAAAGTCCAATTCCCAAAACGCTCGTAAGCCTCGTTCAAATAATCACAGGCTACTTGCGTAGATTTTTCGATATGGTACCGTTCATCAATTTCGTTATTTATTTCAAGGCCATTTTCACGACCCGTACTCTTCATGATTTGCCAGTATCCTGCCGCACCCGCGGGACTTACAACATTTTGAAGTCCACTTTCAATTAAGGCAAGGTATTTAAAGTCATTCGGTATGCTATTTCTTGAAAGAATAGGCTCTATGATGGGAAAGTATTTTGAACTTCGTTTTAGCATTAACAGATTGTTGCTCTGCCAATAAGTATTCACAAGAATTTCACGGTCCAATTTTTCTTTGACCTCCATCATATTCAAGGGTAGCGATTCACCCGAAAAATTTAATTGTTCAGGGAGTTCAAAGGGCTTTACCGTGCTTGGTCGAACTTCTATGGGGTGCGGTGTCTCATTTGACTGAGCACTTCTCAATCCAACATAGGCAAGAGCAATACCCAATGCCCCAATAAGAATCGTTTTATTTTTCATAGGTAAATGGCGAATTGAAGGCCGTAAAGGTATTTCCTACCTGATCTTTTGCACTTAAAATGGGCTTATCAATCTTCCAGTCTATACCAAGCGATGCGTCATTCCATAAAACGCTCCCTTCATGTTCGGGACTATATGTATCGGTGCATTTATACAAAAATACGGTATCGTTTTCCAGAGTGGCGAAGCCGTGTGCGAAGCCAGGAGGGATCCACAGCATTCGTTTGTTGTCACCGCTAAGTTCAACTCCATAATGCGCGCCATAGGTAGGCGAACCCTCACGAATGTCCACAGCAACGTCCCAAACCTTACCGCGTTGTACACGGACCAATTTCCCTTGCGCTTTCGGTGGTGCTTGGAAATGAAGTCCACGTACGACCCCACGGTTAGATAAACTTTCATTGTCTTGCACAAATTCTCCCGTAATGCCTTGAGCGGCAAATACTTCGCGATTGTAACTTTCAAAGAAATAGCCACGACTGTCCCCAAAGACGCGCGGTTCGATAAGCAGCAACCCTGCTAATGGTGTTTCAATGATTTGCATACCCCAAAAATAGCAGGATAAGCTTACGAAAGCATCGGGTCGACCTTTTCTTTCAAAAGGATCGATATTTCCCTTGCATGCGTTAAAAAACTTAAATGCGTTGCATTGCTCAATGTCCAGCTGCGGTTTGATGGCTGAACTTCAGGGAAAACCACATCCCAATCGCTGGTCACACTATCTACTGGACAAAGGGGAGTAGGTCGATCCCAGTGCAATACAGCTTTTAGTACCCAACGGTAATAGTCACAAGGAAATTGCTCCATCATTTCTAATACCCCTTCAAAATGAGCAGAAGGCCGACTATTCAGTCGAGCCATAAAGAAAATGAACTTCCGAATACTACCTTCAGGAGCCCAATTGAGTACTCCTGTGGCAGCAATACGTTTAAATAATGGTCGTAAAGGTGTATTGTGGTGTAATGAATTCAGTAAAACCACTCGCTGTACGTGTTGACGACTTGCCCAATCTTGCGCGACAATTCCTCCAAGGCTGAATCCGAAAAGCAAATCGTGCTCTTGAATATCATGCGGGGCCAACAATCGATCAGAATAGGAAGATATGGACTCGCCCTCCTCGGGGAGAATCCATTCTAAGTACGTTGCAGACCATGGGAATTCGAGATTTCGAAAAATCCTCGAATCGGCACCTAATCCCGGTAATACCCATACTCTAGCTTCACGCATTGCCCATGTTTTTACGAACTACTTTTAAAACGCTTGGGTAGAGTCTTTTGTTCGTTGCTACAATGCTTTTAGACGCAATAGCCTCTGGGCCGCCATTAAAGTCTGAAATTATTCCTCCGGCTTCTCTGACCAGCACAATTCCAGCGGCAACGTCCCATGGGCTTAAACCATATTCAAAATATCCGTCAAATCGACCGCATGAAGTGTAGGCAAGGTCAACTGCGGCAGTACCTATACGACGTAATCCTCTCGTGGATTTATAAAAAGTGGCAAGTGTATTCTGGAAACCTTCCATATGCTCAAAGTCGTAATACGGAAATCCAGTAGCCAATAGGCTGTTTTCAAGCATATCCGTTTCCGTTACCTGGATGGATTGGCCATTTAATCTTGCACCGCCATCAGAATAGGCAGAAAAGCATTCATCCATACCGATTTCGTAGACTACACCTATAACTAACTCATCTTTGTGCTTTAAAGCTATTGATACACTGTATATGGGTAGGCCGTGGACAAAGTTTGTTGTGCCATCGAGTGGGTCAATGATCCAAACCCATTCCTTCTGTATGTCCTGCTTAGTGGTTTCTTCTTCAGTTAAAAAACCTGCTTGGGGAATTAATTCTGAAAGCCGATTGACTAACAATCGCTCTGTATTCTCATCGACATCGCTGACTAAGGCATTGAGACTTTTTAGACTTACACGCTCTTGCGAAAAGTCAGCTTGCTGTATTCTAAGGAAGGCGCCGGCTTCCTTTGCAATAGCTTCAACGGCGCTGGTAATGGAGAGGAGGTTCATTCGCTATTTTCGAAGGGCTGCGTATTTAAAATGGATGCTTTTACAAATGGTTTGCATTCCACTCTGAACTTTGTGATGATCCGTGTAGAGTGTGAGGACTTGCTCTCTATGGTCTGGATTGAAATCGATCATTCCAAGGAACATACCTTCTCTAATTTTATACAATTCTGAATTGTGAACTAGACCGTCTTTCACGTGTGAGGCCCGACATTTCTGCCAATGCTTTATAAAAGCATCCTCACCCACAAGGGGCTTATATTCGATGAAAATCTGTGGCATTAATGGCGTTCTTAGGTGCTTCTAAGATAATAATTCCATCATGGTTAATGCTTGATAATGAGAAACTTTTGATTTTGTTTGCCCATTCGGGGTTCCAGAATGTTTTTACACGAACGTAATTATCTGTGTATCCGTACATGTAACCGTTACGATTTTCGCTTTCAAAAAGGATAGCTCGTGATGTGCCTAACTGACTTTCGTAGAACAGGCGTGTTTTCTTTTCACTCAATATACGCAGCATCTTATTTCTGCGTTTTCGCTCAGGGATAGGAACAACACCGTCCATCTCTGCAGCGGCGGTGTTATTTCTTTCACTGTAAGTAAACACATGTAAATAGCTTATATCTAGGTCATTGATAAAGTTGTAGGTCTCTAAAAAATGTGCCTCTGTTTCACCAGGAAAACCCACGATGACGTCAACGCCTATTCCCGCATTGGGATGGGCTTTTCGTATAGCGGCCACACGTTGCCTGTAGAGTGCGGTCATGTATCGCCGTTTCATCTTCTTGAGAATTTCGTCCGAACCGCTTTGAAGTGGGATGTGAAAATGCGGAACGAATTTTTTACTCGCGCCTGTGAAAGTAATGATTTCATCCCGCAGAAGGTTCGGTTCGATAGAAGAGATACGAATACGTTCCACAGGTACCTGCTCGTCTAGTGCTTGAACCAATTCTAAAAACGTATTCTCGTGCCGCTTATTACCAAATTCCCCTTTACCATAATCCCCAACATTTACCCCGGTGAGTACAATCTCAGGTATGCCTTTCGCTGCAATTTCTTGTGCATTTTTCACCACGTTCTCTAAAGTGTCCGAACGTGAGATTCCGCGCGCGAGAGGAATGGTACAATAGGTGCATTTATAATCGCAACCGTCTTGAACTTTTAAAAAAGCTCGTGTTCGTTCACCAGCACTGTAGGAACTCACAAAAGAATTGGCTTCAGATATTTCACAGCTGTGGATTTCTGCCGGACCTTCTTGTTTTTCGAGGGCGCCTAAAAACTGGGTCACATTAAATTTTTCGGTAGCTCCTAAGACGAGATCGACGCCCGGCATTTCCATGATTTGTTCAGGCTTTAATTGGGCATAACACCCAACCACCACGATAAATCCATCGGGGTTCGCTTTTAGTGCACGTCCGACGATATTTCGGCACTCTCTGTCCGCGTTTTCAGTAACGCTGCAGGTGTTGATGACATACACATCGGCTTTTTCTTTGTAGGGTACGGTGATGAATCCAGCCGTATCAAAGTCTTTAGCTATGGTCGAGGTTTCTGCGAAATTCAGTTTGCAACCCAGCGTGTGAAAAGCGACGGATCTACTCATATTAAGTTCACTTCTGCCTGCAGTACAATATCGAATTTCTCTTGTACGCTACTAATAACAGAGTGGGCCAAAGCGAGTACTTCAGCTCCCGTGGCATTGGCGTAGTTCACTAAGACCAATGCTTGATTCTTGTGTACGCCCACATCTCCATCTTTATAGCCTTTCCAACCGGCTTTTTCAATCAGCCAGCCTGCGGCAATCTTAATACCGCCATCCACATTATAAATTGGCATGTCAGGATAACGCTCTTTAAGTGTATTTGCTAGCTCTTCGGGAACCACAGGGTTTTTAAAGAATGAACCGCTATTTCCTATCTCCGCTGGATCGGGTAGTTTTTTCTTTCGAATGGCCACTACTGCGTCGCTAATGGTCTTGGGAGTAGGCTCCTCAACACCCTTCGCGGCCAATTCATCTTTTATCGCTCCATAATCTAGGCTAAGCTTGTGATTGTGTTTGGTCAAACGCAACGTAATTCGAGTAATAATGGCTTTACCTTTCCAGTCATTTTTAAAAATGCTGTCCCTGTAGCCAAATTCGCAGCCTTCAAGGTCCAATTCAAAGAAGCGTTTTTCGTCGATACGTACCCCCTCGCAAGAGATGAAGCAGTCCTTAAGTTCAACGCCATACGCACCAATATTCTGTACCGGTGCAGTACCGCAGTTTCCTGGAATAAGACTTAGGTTTTCTAATCCTCCAAGCCCTTGATCTAACGTCCAGAGTACGATCTCGTGCCAATTTTCGCCTGCACCAAACCTGATATGAACCTGGTCATCATCCTCGTAAACTACTTTTCGACCGTGGATGTCAACCTTTAGTACGTCACCAGAAATATCTTGGGTCAACAACATGTTTGATCCCCCTCCCAGGACAAGGGAAGGCGCACCGTGATGACTTACGTAATTCAAGATTCCCTCCTTGCTGTGGGCCCATATCAAGCGCTCCGCTTTGTGATCTATTCCAAAGGTGTTGAGTTCCTTTAGGCTCTTGTTGATTTGTACAATCAAAGGATGATTATTTAATAGTTCCAGGATAAACCTGCAATGCGTGTCGGATGATCTCTATACATTCCTTAAGGTCTTTAACATTTAAGACATATGCAAGTCTCGCTTGTTGTCTGCCCAATTCAGGTTTCGCGTAAAAACCAGCAGCAGGAGCCATCATTAATGTCTTTCCATGGTGATCAAATTCGCTAAGCAGCCATTCTGCAAAGTGCTCAGCGCTTTCTACAGGGAAAGATGCTACGGCATAAAAAGCACCCTTTGGCTTCGGGCAAAACACTCCATCGATGCTATTTAAACCGTCAACAAGAACATTTCTGCGCTCCACGTATTCCGCGTTTACATCATCAAAATACGATTGGGCGGTCTTCAAAGCCGCTTCACTCGCTATTTGCGCATAGGTTGGAGGAGAAAGTCTGGCTTGGGCAAATTTCATCGCTGTAGCCAGGAAGATTTTATTTTTACTTACCAAACAGCCAATTCGAGCACCGCACATGCTGTAGCGCTTTGAAAAACTGTCCACAACTATTGCATGCTGTTCCAATCCATCCATCGCTAAGACAGAATAATGCTTCGCGCCATCGTAAGTGAATTCCCGGTAGACCTCATCTGCAATAAGAAATAGATCGTGTTTGAGGACGATGTCACGGAGTTGTTCCAATTCTTCGATACTATAAAGGTAGCCGGTTGGATTTCCCGGATTACAGATGAGTATTCCCTTTGTTTTGGATGTAATAGCCGCTTCAAAAGCGCTTACCGGAGGTAAGGCAAAGCCATTTTCAATATTCGCCTCTACAGGTACGACTTTTACGCCACTCGCCGTAGCAAAACCGTTATAATTAGCATAAAATGGCTCGGGAATAATCACTTCATCGCCTTCGTCCATCGCAGAGCCGAAAGTGAAAAGTAAAGCCTCCGAACCGCCTGTAGTCACTATAATTTCTTCACTGGATACAGGAAGATTTTTTCCGTGATAATATCTTGAAAGGCCAGATCTGAGACTTGCGAATCCGGCACTGTGGCTGTACGCAAGTACTGGAATATCCGCTTGTTTAATCGCTTGCTGTGCTACTTCTGGAGTATGTATATCGGGCTGACCGATATTTAGATAAAACACTTTTTTTCCAGAGCGTTCAGCTTCTTCTGCGAAAGGAACCAGTTTACGAATAGGACTTGAAGGCATTGCTTTACCTTTTCTAGATACAGTCGGCATAATGTGTGATTTTTAAATGCAAAAAGCCCCGCAAAAATACGGGGCTTTCTTGAAACTTTGAAGGTGTACCTCGCACACCTTTGAACTTAATTTGCGATTACGCTACCGCCCTTCTTGGTAGGGGTTGAAGGCTTTGATTCAGGATTCATAACCTGACCTTTAATCGTAAGGACAACCGTTTTGTTACTGGCGTTTGACTGAACCGTAACCGTTTTGTGGAAGTTCCCCATTCTATTAGTATCGTATTTTACGGTGATTTCGCCTTCTGTACCAGGAGCGATAGGCTCACGGGTCCATTTTGGAGTTGTACAACCACAAGATGCGCGAACGGAATTTAATACTAATGGCTCTGTGCCTTCATTTATAAATTTAAAAACGCGCGTTCCGTTTCCTCCTTTTTCTACCTTTCCGTAGTTAATTACTTTTTGTTCGAATGCAATTTTCGCACCGTCAACGGCTTCTTCTTGAGCCTGTGCAACAAAGCCAAAGAGGGCTACAAATAATGTTAGGAATAACTTTTTCATAATCTGCTAATAGAATTTTACTTGTTCAAATGTAAGTGTAGTTTAAGCACTTTCAAAGGAATTTAACAAACTCTTAGCCTCTGGGTTCATGGAATGCGCTAAGCCTTGTATTTTTGCAGCTTACTTAAGTTAATTCTTCATGCGCGAAATCGGGAAATATACTCCAGGAGATATCGAATCAAAGTGGTACAACCATTGGTTGGAAAAGAATTATTTCCACGCTGAGGTCAGTGAAAAGGAGCCCTATACCATCGTTATTCCACCTCCCAATGTTACTGGTAAGTTGCACATGGGACATATGCTGAACAATACGATTCAGGATGTTCTCATTCGCCGTGCACGCATGTTGGGTTTAAATGCATGTTGGGTACCGGGTACAGATCACGCATCTATCGCTACAGAGGCTAAAGTGGTGAAGCGATTGCGCGAACAAGGCATTAAAAAATCGGACCTCAGTAGGGAAGACTTTTTAAAACATGCTTGGGACTGGACCGATGAATACGGTGGTATTATCTTAGAGCAACTCAGGCATTTAGGAGCCTCTTGCGATTGGGATAGAACTGCTTTCACATTAGATGAAACGCGCAGCACACAGGTTATAGACGTCTTCATAGACCTCCATAAAAAAGGAATGATTTATCGAGGCCTACGCATGGTGAATTGGGACCCTGTGGCACTCACCGCAGTTTCTGATGAGGAGGTCATTCATAAAGAGGAGAACAGTCGTCTGTACTACATGACGTATCAGATTGAAGGGTCCGAGGAGTCTTTGCAAGTAGCTACGACCCGTCCGGAAACCATCTTTGGGGATACAGCCGTTTGTGTCAACCCTGACGATCAGCGTTATCACCATTTAAAGGGTAAAAAAGCAATTGTCCCATTAGTTGGCCGCGCTGTTCCCATCATCTTTGACGATTATGTAGATATTGAGTTTGGTACCGGTGCTTTAAAAGTGACGCCTGCTCATGATACCAATGACAACATGCTGGGAGAGAAGCATGGTTTGGAAGTGATTGATATTTTTGATCAGCATGCTGTATTGAATGCCCACGGTGGTGCTTTTGAGGGCATGGATCGATTTGTTGCGCGCAAAGCTGTGGCAAAAGCATTGGATGAAGCGGGTCTATTAGTTGAGACAAAAGATTTACGTAATAAAGTAGGGCGCAGTGAGCGTACAGACGCAGTCATAGAACCGAGACTTTCGATGCAATGGTTTCTTAAAATGGCGGACCTTGTAAAGCCTGCTATTGATGGCGTAAAATCAAAAGATATTACGCTGCATCCTCCACATACGGAGAAAACTTATTTGTATTGGATGGAAAACATCAAGGATTGGTGTGTTTCTCGTCAGTTGTGGTGGGGTCATCAAATACCCGCTTGGTACGATGCCGAAGGCAACGTTGTCGTTTGCAAGACCCGTGAAGAGGCTGTACAAGCTTTGGGAACGGCTCAGGTTAGCCAGGACGAAGATGTTATGGATACTTGGTTCAGTTCATGGCTTTGGCCTTACAGCGTGTTTGCTGACAATCCTGAAGAGGAGGATTATTTCTACCCGACAAATACACTAGTCACAGGACAGGATATCATATTTTTCTGGGTGGCTCGCATGATCATGGCGGGTTATGAGTTTAAAGGAAAGCGTCCCTTCAAAGACGTCTACTTTACAGGCATGGTACGCGATAAGAAGCGCCGTAAAATGTCCAAACAATTAGGCAACAGTCCAGATCCATTAGATTTGATAGCCCAATATGGCGCAGATGGGGTACGTGTTGGAATGCTCATGACAGCACCGGCAGGAAACGACCTTCTGTTCGATGAAGATTTGTGTTCTCAAGGTTCCTTTTTCGCAAATAAAGTATGGAATGCCTTCCGATTGGTGGGTATGTGGGAGACTGGAGCAGACGCCATGAGTGCTTCAGAAGCATTGGCAGTAAATTGGATGCGCAATCGCATTGGTGAGGCATTAGTAGAATTGGAAAGCAGCTTCACAAAGTACCGTCTGTCTGAAGCTTTGATGACCACGTACAAGCTCGTTTGGGATGATTTCTGTTCGTGGTATTTAGAAATGGTAAAGCCGGCTCGCGGCGAAAAGGTTTCGGCAGAAGCGCTAGAAGCGACCAAATCTATTTTTAATACACTTTTAGAAGTGATGCATCCTTTCATGCCTTTTATCACTGAAGAATTGTGGCAAAACCTCGCGGTCCGTAAAGAAGGTGAAACTATCAATTTTGCCCCATGGCCTACATTACAGGTTGAAAACACCTCCATTTTGAAGTCGTTCAATCATTTTGCAGCGGTTGTAGGTGGTATACGGACTGTGCGTAATGAAAATGGTATTGCTCCAAAGGAAGTCTTGACCATTGAGATTGCTAAGGGTACTCCGCACAATACAGAATATGATGCATTGATTAAGAAAATGGCGAATGTTGATGCCATTGTTGAAGTCGACGAAGTTCAGAAATCTGCATTTAGTTTTGTTGCCGGAGGTGTGAATTATACCATTCCTGCTGATGCATTTGTTAATGTTGAAGAGGAGATTGTCAAACTAGAAGAAGAACTAAAATATACCCAAGGCTTTTTAGTTGGTGTAACAAAAAAGTTGAGCAATGAACGTTTTGTCGCTAATGCACCTGAAGCGGTCGTAACATCTGAGCGTAAAAAGATGTCTGATGCAGAAGGTAAAATAGCACTCATTACGCAGCGCCTGGAAGCCTTGAAAGGGTAAAGTAAAAGACTAAAAAAGCCCGGCGGTGCGCCGGGCTTTTTTCATGGCGAGCCGCGCCCGCGGTGAATAGAAATCTTGTTCCGGAAATAACCACATCATCATTGTCAAGGAACAGCTGTGTCTACTTAACTGCGTGCATACCTAAGGTGTATACGGCTTTACATACGCGCTTAACAGGCATTCCTTTTTTACGACGACTCACATAGATTTTAAGATCAACAGTACGTTTGCCGCTAGGGGCGAAGCT